>CAYPKP010000027.1:0-30061 GCA_964411345.1 uncultured Rikenella sp.
GCAGCGGGATGGGCTTCAGCGTGGTGAAGGGCTTCGTGATCAATACCAGGGAGCCGGTACCGGAATCAGAGCAGATAAAGACTGAAAAGGCGATTGAAAAGCAGAGCACCCTGTACTACAGGCAGCTCGTAAGGCATGAATACCCCAGCCCCTCATTGCTGAAACTGATGATCTTCAGGATGAGCCGGACAAGCCTGAAAGCCGTGCTGACAGAAGACTTCAAGGATTACCGGCACTTCCGTGACCAGGGATGGTTTGACAACGATTATTACTACCCTGTTAAGCTGAACCCGGTAAAAAGGACCATCGGATGGCTTTTTGACATCACAGCACGCAGGATGGCTGCCGGCAATTGATCTAAATCACAAAAAACCACACCTAATAAAAAACATCATCATGACATCAATTTATACAGGCAGGATAATCACAAGCAGTGTATTGCTGATATTACTGGTCGTGGCCGGAATATATATCCACCGGACCGGCAAACCCTATAACACCTTTGTGTTTACTGTCCACAAGTTGTTCACCGTGGCAATGATCATCATAATGTTTATCACGGTAAAGAATTACCTCGGTGCGACAGATGTCAGCTCACTGCTTTACCTGCTCGTTGGAGGTGCGGGCCTGGCGCTTGCCGGCCTGCTCATTTCGGGCGGAATGATGAGCCTTGACAAACTTCAGGAGACGATGCTGGTCATTCACCGTATCTGTACCGGTGTGTTCCTGGTCTCTTACTCCATCCTCGCCTGGTTCATGCTTACAAACACAACAAATAAATTATGACTATGAAAAAGATGAAAGTACTTGTAATCGGTGCAAGCGGACTGCTTGCCGGTCCGGTGATCAGAAAACTGGACGAAAAAGGGTATGACCTGCGACTGTTCTCGCGCTCGGTGAAGCCGTCGATGTTCATCAACGATTATGACATTATGCAGGGTGATGTATTCAACCCGGCAGATCTCGAGAAGGCAGTGAACGGATGCGATGCGGTGCATATATCACTCGCCTCGGCGGATGATGTCAAAGCCGTCTCGAACATTATCGAAGTGTCAAAGAAGATGGGAGTCAGTCGGATCAGCCTGGTCTCAGGATGTACCGTGGCTGAGGAGAACCGATGGTTCAAATTCACAGACGACAAGTTCCGGACAGAACAGATGATCATGCAGAGCGGTTTATCATGGTATATCTTCCGGCCCACATGGTTCTTCGAGTCGCTGGGAATGTTCGTCAGGAACGGCAAGGCTTCCGTCCTGGGCAGGCTGACAGACCGCTATCACTGGGTGGCAGCTGATGATATGGGTCAGATGGTTGCGGAGGCTTATTCCACTCCCGGGACTGAAAACAAGGTCTACTTTGTCTACGGTCCGGAGAGATATACGATGAAGGAGATGCTTGAGAAGTACTGCAGGGCACTACACCCGGAGATAAAGACCGTTGGTGAGACTCCCCTCCTGCCCCTGAAGATCATCGCCTTCCTGACCCGTAACAGGCAGCTGAAGTTTGCCGCCTCGCTCTTCAGCTATTTCGAAAAGGTAAAGGAGCCGGAGGTACCTGAGGCTGAACTTGCCATGCTTGCAAGGCCGGCAACGGATTTTGATGCATGGGTAAGATCAAAGGAGTAACCAATGGAGCAGGTCAATAGTCACGATAAAAGAGAAAGGCCTCCGGGGGAGAGAGGGTTCACCGGGGAAAGTGACCCCATGTCCGGGAAAAAGGGATTCACTTCAGAGAGGCTCAGCTTCAACCGGAAGATGGTGGCTGCTTCTGCTGCCGTCACCGCGCGTAAAAGCACGATACACTCTCTGGCAGAGACAGACATCACAGTGCCCCGGAGGATGCTCCGGGAGCACTTTGAGCGTACAGGTGAAAAGCTGTCGTTCACGGCATATATTGTCTACTGCCTTGCCCGGGTGATAAAGGAACATCCTCATCTCAATGCATTCAGAAAAGGCAACAGGCTCATCACCCTTGACGATGTCACCGTCAGCGTTCTTGTTGAGCGGGAGTTCTCAGGCGAAAAGGTACCTGAACCACTGGCGGTAGAGGCAGCACAGAACCTGACGTTCCGTGAGATCAATGAAAAGATAAGGTCTGCGAAGGCGCGCACCGGTGATACACTGGGTGGATTTGGAGGGATGGCGTGGATACGCTTTATCCCGGGATTCATGCTGAAAGCTTTCGTGCGTCTCGGAGAGAGGAACATAAACCTTGCCAGGCGCTACGGCAAGGTGGCCGTGACAGCGGTGGGCATGTTCAGCCGCGAACCGGTATGGTTCATACCTCACGGCAGCGGGACGGTCCTGATAACGGTCGGAAGCATAGAGAAAAGGATGGTTTACACCGGTTCCGGCCATGAAGAGAGAGAGTTCCTCTGTCTTACCGGTTCCTTTGATCATGATATAGTTGACGGAGCCCCGGCAGCAAGGTTCATGAACCAGTTCCTCGCAACGGTAAGTAGCGGCCTTCACCTGGCCGACAGATTATAGGCTGACAGCATCTTCATTCAGGGCTGAATGACCCTGACAATTCTCTTAAAGCATCGGCTTCGAAGAGAGGCTTGCTGAGTTTCAGTATCCATCAGCACAACAGAGCAATGCATAGAGCTCATTGACGGCTTTGTCACATGTATTTGCTGACGATATCCCGGCGGGAGAAGGGGGCGAGGAGAAACCGTCTGGCGACTTTCCAGCCCGTGAGCCATGATATCTTCGCACCGTTCTTACGGTTCTCAATCATCTTTCTCACAAGGAAGGGAGCCACAGTGTCGGGCTCGTTGGCCAGTATATTGTAGATCCTGATGACCTGTGCGCTGTTGGCCGGGTTCCTTTTCAGGGGGCCTACTGTCAGATCAGTCATCACCATGCCGGGGCTGATGGTCCCGACGATAACCGGGTGTTTTTTTACCTCGGCGGCAAAGGCATCGGTGAAGTATCTTACTGCCCTCTTGGAGGTTCCGTAGGGTGTGAGGCCGGTGATCCTCCGCCCGTCGCTGCCCAGTCCTTCCATATTGTATATGGCTCCGAAGCCCTGCTTCAGCATACGGTTATAGGCCAAATGGGTGGCGAGCATCAGCCCTTTGACGTTGGTGTCGATGATGCGGGTGAAGACTGCCGTCTCAAGCTCATTGAACGGCGTCTGGTCGCTGGAGATGCCGGCATTGTTGACCCAGATGTCGACTCTGCCGAAGGCCTTCACTGCCCCCTCCCACAGCCCTGCAAGATCTGCCTCAGCAGTCACATCGCACAGGAAGGCTGCCTGTCTCTCAGCCGGAAAGCTGTCGCTGAGGAGACCCAGTGACTTTTCCACCGTAGAGGGTGAGGTTCCCGACCAGGCTACATTCCAGCCCTCCTTAAGGAAGGCCCTGACAAGTGCGGCACCGATGCCCCTGGTACCACCCGTTATGACTGCTGTTTTCATCTTGTTCCGGACAAATATCAGTGATAAATCTACGAATAAAATTGTCCTGAAAAGAACATAAGGAGCAAAGAGGTCCATGCAAAGATATCATGCCTGTCGCCGGACCAACTCCCCGGTTTCATTTATCAAACTATTTGAGTTTTATATTGAAATAAATATTATTTTTGGCTTTTTTATTTTGTGCTTTATAATATTTTTCATTTAATTTCTTTATTTTATTAAATCATGACCTATTTTATTCCCGAGGGGTACTCGCCACGGCTGGCACCGGAAGAAATGGAGCAGGCTATAAAGATGCTGAAAGCTGTCTTTCAGTCGGAACTGTCAAGGCAATTGAATCTCAGGCGAGTGACGGCCCCCCTGTTTGTTATGGCCGGAACAGGTATCAATGATGACCTTAACGGTGTTGAGCGTCCTGTCTCTTTTCCTGTAAGATGCATGGGAGACCGCAAAGCAGAGGTGATACACTCACTGGCAAAATGGAAGAGGATGAAACTCGGAGCATATGGTATTCCGGCCAGTTACGGAATCTATACCGATATGAATGCGATCCGAAGCGATGAAGAGGTGGATAATCTTCATTCGCTGTATGTGGATCAGTGGGACTGGGAGCAAACCATCGCCGCAGCAGACCGTAATCTTGGGTTTCTGAAGGCGACGGTCAGCAAGATATACGAGGCGATAAAGAGGACGGAGCAGATTGTATCTGCGAATTACCCGCATATCACTCCTCTTTTGCCGGAAGAGATAACCTTTCTTCACACGGAAGACTTGCAAAATGAGTATCCCTGTCTTACTCCGGCAGAAAGGGAGGTCATGGCCGCGAAAAAACATAAGGCCATCTTTCTTATCGGGATAGGAGGCACCCTGCCTGACGGAACCATTCACGACGGACGGGCTCCGGATTATGATGACTGGACCACTCCCACCACTGACGGTCACAAAGGCTTGAACGGAGATATCATTTTCTGGAACCCTGTCATCAATTCTGCTATTGAAATCTCTTCCATGGGTATTCGCGTCGACAGTGAGACGCTGCTGAGCCAGCTGAGAATCAGGGAGTGTGAAGAGCGCGTCAAGCTCGACTTTCACAGATCCCTGCTGGAAGGGACGATTCCGCTTTCAATCGGTGGAGGCATCGGACAGTCGCGCCTCTGCATGTTCTTTCTGCGCGCCGCTCATATAGGGGAAGTGCAGGCTTCGGTATGGCCTGACGAGATGATTGAGAGATGCAGAAAGCATAACATCCATCTGAAATAGGCAGATCATGAGTACGGTCAATGACACCTGTCACCTGCGGGCCCTCTTCCTCAGCAGGTTGAATGCACAGAGATATCCGCCGGCGATGGCACCGGAGAAGCCGCCGCCGGTCCTGCCCCAGGCCGAGGCAAAATGCAGGTTCTCAACGGGCGGAAATGAATCTATATACTTCCTTCCCGGGTTCTGCGCAAAACCGTATACCGCACCGCCGGGATTAAGGGTATACCTCTTCACCGTCACCGGAGTGCCTACCTCATAATAGGCCAGGGCATCCTCAAACCCCGGTATCAGCTCGCCGAGCCTTCTGATGAAGCTCCTGGCAACATACTCCTTCTTTTCATCATACTCCTCCCTGCCAAGGTTTTCCCAATCTTCCAGGTAGTCGATGCAGCACACCGCACCCACACCCTTGCCCTCCCGCGCGAGGCCGGAATCAATCCGGGAGTAATCGACAAACGTGAAGCTTCGCCTTGCGAAGTCATCCCTGTTGTTCGGGGCGATGTCTGCCTGCGACCTCACCGAGCTGTCATATATGAATGTGGAATAGTAGCTGTGACCCAGCTCTTTCAGCGGCCTGTCATACCCGAAATAGACGGTCAGCAGCGAGGCGCCGGTATTCAGCCCGCTGCACTCACCCTTGAGCTGCGCCCCCGGTTCCGGCGGCAGGAGATCTGCCAGGGCCGGGATGGCATTGTTGGCCACTATCTCGTCAGCCATTACCTCAATGGGGCTCTGTGCAGGTTCATTCCTTTTCCGGCAGGTCACCCCTGTTGCACGGCCATCCTTAAACGTCACCCCGGTAACAAGGTGATTCAGCAGCACCTGTCCGCCATGTGAGATGATGTATGCTGCCAGGTGGTCAGAGAGCCTCTGCGAGCCTCCCCTGATGAAGCTGGCGCCGTTGGTATAGTAGCTGCCCTCGGCGACGGAATAGTAGGCCAGCGAGAGTGAGTAGGGATCGTCATGAAAATAGCCGAGGTTGCCCAACAGGATAAGCTTCAGGTCATCACTGTGAATTATTGAGTCAAGGAAGCTCCCCACGCTGATATCCGGTTCGCTCTCTCCTGCCGTCTTCCTTCTCGGGCTGAGCAGCTGCTCAAAGTACCTGGCTATTCCCTCCTTCTCGTCAGGAAATATTTCAGTGAGCCTTGCGGCTGCCAGCTGCGGGTCATGAGGTATTGTCACCGCCAGGTCTCCCCTGATGAACCTGTAGAATTCGGGCACGGGTACAAACTCAACATTGCCTGTTACATCAAGCTCACTGAAGATCCTGTTCTTCATGTCGCGGCCGCCGGGGCCGTCCATCTCATGGAGTCCCACTTCGAGTGTGAACGGACCGCGCCTGAAGGTGGTGGCGCATCCGCCGGGACGGACATGCTGTTCGATGACCAGCACCTTCATGCCCTCGCGGGCCAGCTTCGCTCCTGCTGTCAGGCCGCCGAGTCCGGCGCCTATTACTATGACATCATATTTCATCTTCTGCACTTGATTTTTTTATGTCTGCCGGAACATCCATGGATGATCATGCGAGTGCCCGGCAAACATGCTTACCATGAATGTTCATTTTATGTCAGGTATTGGATAACGCTTAAACTCTTTCGTCCGGTCAAACAGGTACCTGTAGGTAATATAGTGTTTTACCGAAACGGATCCCACCGATATGAATATCTTCCGCATCTTCGGGTTGAAGTCGCCGACCCACGAGAACTCAACCTCCTTATAATGAGGCTTATGCTCAATTGCCTCTCTTACCTTGAGTATAAAGGCCGACTCAATTCCCAGTTTCTGGAATCTGGGTATGACACCCATGAGCATGCCCCGTGCCCTGGTCATGGTATTCCGTCTCTTCAGCCAGAGGAACCTGATCATTGACCACGGATCGAGCTTGCCGTTAAGGTGCTTGAGTATCTGGTTCAGGTCAGGGAACTGAAGGTATATGGCTATTGGTTTACCTTCGAAATATGCCAGCCAGATAAACTCCTCATCAAGGATTGCCCTGGCTTTTTTCAATGTACTTTTTATATAATCCGGCTCGAGGGGCTCGAAGTTGGCCTTGAAGGAGGCCCAGGCCTCGTTGAAGACCTCGGCGAAGTCGGCGACGTACTTGTCCTGCTCCTTCCAGGTGAAGTGCCTGAACTCATATCCCGGTTTATTGGCCACCCACTCCGCAATCTTGCGGAACCTGTCGTCAAGCGGCTTTGTGAGGTCATAGTGAAACCCCTCCTGCTTAAACCAGGTCCGGAAACCGTATCTCTCAAAGAGGCCCTGGTAATAGGGCGGGTTATAGGCTATCTCGAAGGAGGGATGTGTGAATCCGTCAACCAGCAGTCCCCAGTATTTGTCTGTCTCGCCGAAGTTTATGGGACCGTCCATGGCCTCCATACCTCTCTCCCTGAGCCACTCCCTGGCAGCATTGAAAAGCGTCTCCGCCGCACTGTCGTCATCGATGCATTCGAAGAACCCCATACCCCCGGTAGGCTGGTCATAGGTACTGGCAAGTTTAAAGTCGATGAATGCCGCGATGCGTCCGATGAGGCTGCCATCATCGCCGGTGAGCACCCACCGTGTTGCCGTACCGTGCTTATAGTAGGGATTTTTTCCCGGGTCGAAGATGTTGCTGATATGGTTATCGAGAGGACATACCCAGGTATCATCATTCCTGTATATGACCCTGGCGGTATCCAGAAACATCTTCTTCGATTTCCTGTCGGTGACCTCGATCAATTTCATAAAAAAGCCTTTTAGGTGCCGGATAGACTATCTGTTGTAAACCTGTTCAACCACGGAGCTGTATTTTTCACTGATGAACTTCCTGCGAAGCTTGAGGGTGGGCGACAGCTCGCCCGTGGCGGGGCTCCATTCCTCCTTCACGAGCCTGAACCTGTTTATCCTCTCCGGCGGACTGAGGCGCTTGTTCAGCTTGCTGACCTCTTCAGAGAAGAAAGAGAGCACCTCAGGCAGGGTGATCAGCTCATCATTGGTTGACCAGGAGACCTTCCTGGCGCTCTTCCAGTCTTCAAAATATTTGAAGTTGGGAGAGATGAGGGCGCTGGCGAATTTCTCATGCTCGCCGATGACCATTATCTGGTCAATGATCGGTGATTCCTTGAAGATGTTCTCCACTATCTGGGGTGCTATAAACTTCCCGTTGGAGAGCTTGAATATCTCCTTCTTCCTGTCGGTCACCATCAGGAACTTGCCCTCTTCCATATGGCCTATGTCGCCTGTGCGGAACCATCCCTCATCGTCAAACACCGATTTTGTCTGTTCGGGGTCATTGTAATAGCCCAGCATGACGTTGGGGCCCTTGCACAGTATCTCACCGTCATCGGATATTTTTACCTCAACGCCCTCGATGGTCATGCCTACCGATCCCAGCTTCACCTCTCCCTTTTCCGTTCTGTTGATGGTGATTATCGGAGAGGTCTCAGTCAGGCCGTACATGTTAATGATCTTTATTCCTGCCGCCCAGAAGACCCTTTCGAGCCTGGGTTGCAGGGAGGCTCCCCCGCAGCCCACTATTCGAACGTTGCCGCCCAGTGCCTCCCTCCATTTACTGAAGATGAGCCTGTCAGCCAGACGGAGCTTTCTTTCGTAGAACCAGCCGTTTTCCCCGAAGGGCTGATATCTCAGTCCCAGGTTCACCGCCCAGAAGAAGAGCGACTTCTTTATCCCGGTAAGGTTTTTGCCCCTGGAGATTATCACATCATAGAACTTCTCCAGCACGCGGGGCACGGCATCGAAGCCGTCAGGGCGAATCTCCTTCATGTTCAGGGCTATTGTTCCCATGTTCTCGGCATAGTAGATACTGGCTCCGCTGTACTGGGTCTGGTAGTTGCCCATGCGTCCGCCTACATGGCAGAGGGGCAAAATGCTCAGATACCTGTCTTCCGGCTTAAGGTTGAAGACCGCGGCTGCCGAGATGAAGTTGCTGACCATGTTCCTGTGTGACAGCATCACTCCCTTGGGCTTGCCTGTTGTGCCTGAGGTATAGATCAGGGTGGCAAAGTCGCCGGGACCGATAAGCTTTTTCACCTCCGCGACCTCCTCTTTTGTCTTTGCCTGACAGTGCCTTCCCTTTTCGACTATCTCAAGCCAGCTTGCCGCTCCCTCAATCTCATCAAAGGTGAAGGCCGGGCATGAGATCCCTGTCTCTGCAAGAACAGGTTCCAGTGTCCGGTAGAGCTTTTTGTCGGAGATGATTATCATCCTGGCACCGGAGTCCCTGATGATATACTCATACTCTGAGGCGGAGAGTGAGGTGAAGACGGGCACATGGACCACGCCGATCATCGACATGCCCATATCGGCAAAGTTCCACTCCGGACGGTTGGAAGAGACGGTAATAATCTTATCGCCCCTCCGGAAGCCCGATTCCCGGAGGCCATAGCAGAAGCTGTATGAATATTCAATGTATTCTGCGGTGCTGAATTTTCTCCAGGCACCGTTCTGCTTGAAGCACAGGGCATCATCCTTGTCAAAGAGTTCCCTGTACCTGTCGAGCAGGTCGAAAGTACGCGTGACGTTATGTTCCATGGTTTTTTATGATAGAGGAAAAGCTATGAACTACCCTTCTGCAATATAAAAAAAAATATTGCACTCAGAGATACGGGTTTGGCGGTTGACGTTACTGGCAGGAGTATGTCGACAAACGGGAAATGCCAACAGTAAATCCGGACAATCTCATTGTCCGGTTGCTGCGTCAGGGTCTCTTCTGGGTTGCTCCGGCAAGGAAATTAGCTAAAAAACGGTAAAAGGCCCAGATCCTCCGGCAGGAAGTCCCGTAATTAATGAAAGACAATAGAAATTACCGCCCCTGATTATGTTGTGCAAAACCTACATTTTTCTTCTGTAAATTCACGGGTACAGGAAATGACTTGAATTACCTATTTTTATATCTGAACACCTTTGGACCATATTATGGAAAAGTATGACAGGATCAAGAAAGCATGTGATGGGAACAGCAGACTGATGGCAAGGTTGGTCGACAAATTCCTCATCTATCATGCTGCAGCACATGATAACCTGGAGAAGGTTATGCAACGTGACTTTTCACGTTACAGTCGTGCCGCCGCCATGCTTCCGGCCGACTGGGACTCCAGGGCCAAAGCACAGTACCTGGCCCACAGGGTCTTCCGGGAGGACGGTCTGATCCGAAAATTCCTGTACCATAGTGCCTTGAAAAAGCTGACCAGCGATGAAATGAAATATCTGGAATTTCAGGCAGACAATCCCTGGAGATTCAGCTTCAGCACAATCACCGCGAATCCTGCAGAAGATTTTTACCTGATGGAGGATGTCTTCCGCGGAGAAAATTTTCTTCTCTATTCACCATCTGTTACTGAAACACTGAAGACACAGAGGGTAGCCCTCTGGCTCTCGCTAGTGTTGTTCAACGGCTCCTGCTGGCAGACCTACGGGCCGGTCAACCCCTTCAGCGGATTTGAGCCTGATGACATTTACTTCTTCGCCACCGAGGTAAACGGTGACATTGAAAGCGATCTCGACCTCATTGCGGAGGTGGAGACCAATCCTGTACCTTTCATGCATCTTATAACCGGATCAAGCTTGCCGATGCTAACAAGCAATAAATACCGGATGCTTCGTGTAATGGCAGAACATATCATCCCGAACCTTGATACCCGTATTCTTGCCGGGCAGTTTAAATCGGCGTACAGTAACGGCGTATATCGTCTGACCCTCAAGAGATGGGGCACGCATCCGCATTTTGCAGAAGCCTGGTATGACGAAAATATAGACAGGCTGCTGCTCACGGCGATGACTGACAGGGGCTTCGCCGAATTGACAAAGGCATTCGCCGAATGTGGACTGGAGCTTGACGTTGAACCGGATGTCCGTGTACACCAGACCATGTTAAAGGTTGCCTCTGATATTCTC
Source organism: uncultured Rikenella sp. (assembly GCA_964411345.1). Classification (GTDB taxonomy): domain Bacteria; phylum Bacteroidota; class Bacteroidia; order Bacteroidales; family VadinHA17; genus SR-FBR-E99. The sequence goes on from CAYPKP010000027.1 coordinate 10,579, forward strand.
GGCAGGGAGATCGATCTGCCCGACTACAGCCACCTTTTCCAAAAAGACATCTCCCCTGAAAAGCAAAAAGATCTGGATAATCTCAACATGCTCCTGAATCTGGCCATGCCGGATATCAATGCAGGCAAGGAACCGGACTACAGGTCGATTGCCACGAAAGCCGGTGTTGACCCGGAGAGGGCGAAGGAGATACTCAGGCAGGTCATTGAGCAGATAAACAAGATGAAAGGACCAACTAAACGGTAAGGGAGTCCTCCAATGAGACCACATAGCCGGTTGGTCTTCTCAATTGACATCCAATCATCGACTGTATCCTGACCTGATTACTGGTTTTATGAAGTGCTATCCCGGCCAAACCTTTATCTGACCGGTATCAGCTCATTGCATCCGGACCTACGGATAATCCTGGTGCGGGTTTTCACCGGTACAGGTCAGCTTTCAACTCCCGCAGTTCGATGCCATAGTCGTGCTGCAGGTCCTCGTGCAGCAGTGCCACCTTCTTTATGATCATGTCAATCTGCCTGTTGTAGAGATTCAACAGAGCGTTGTTCCCTTCTATCGGCGGGGAGAGGCTCCTGAGCCTGGCACAGAAATGAAGCAACAGTTCAACCTCCGTCTGCTTCTTCTGCGAATACCTGATGTACTTCCGCGTATTCTTCAGTATCTTTCTGACACTCTTCCGGATGAAATAATAGCTCGTACGGTTTATCTGATCATACTCCTCATCCATCTCCCTCTTAATATCCCTGATGAATGAAAGTTCATCGGATGATTCGAACAGCAGGTATGTGAGGAGCTCCTTGTTCTCCTTCTTGAACCTTGCCAGGCGGAGGCACAGATCACGCAGCTCCTTTGGTGTCCGATACGTTAACTCCTCGCTTAACTCTTTTGCCGTGACGCTCTTCATTGAGGGGACATCTGGTGGTGTCATGCAAAGTTAGAATAAATACGGTTCAGGCTCCGGCGCGGCCGGAAGAGGCATCTGACAACCCTGCAAATGAGTTTATCGGCAAAGGCAGCAACAGTTCACTGTTAGCAGGAATTTTAATATCTTTAGACGACGATACCTCTCCGGAGTAAGATTGGTCTCGGACTGATGAGCGAAAAAAATATTTACAGGGATGTGCTTTACGGCGTTGCCGTCGGCGATGCACTGGGAGTGCCCGTGGTGTTCCGCTCGCGGGAGGAGCTGCAGAAAAACCCTGTCACCGGCATGCGAGGCTACGGGACTCACCAGCAGCCTCCCGGAACATGGTCTGACGACAGCTCGCTCACCTTCTGCCTCGCCGAGGCGCTGACGGAAGGATTTGACCTCAACATCATCGGTCAGAACTTCGTCAGGTGGCACCGCAAGGGCTACTGGAGCGCCCACGGCAAGATATTCGACATCGGGGGCATCACCTGGCGGGCGCTCTCGCGGATAGGCAACGGCGTGGCGCCGGAGATGGCGGGTGACGACGGCGACTGGTCGAACGGCAACGGCTCACTGATGAGGATCATGCCGCTGCTGTTCATCACGGCAGGCAAGCCTGCCGAAGAGAGGTTCCGTCTCACGCAGCAGGTGTCAGGACTCACACACAGGCATGTGCGGTCGGTCATCGCCTGCTTCCTCTGCCTCGAGTTTGCCGGCTACATCATATCGGGCATGGATAAGGCCGAAGCATACGCATCGCTGCGCAATGAGATGCCGGCCATGCTGGAGTCGTTCGGCATCAGCCCAGAAGAGATAAGGCACTTCGACAGGATACTCAGGAGGAATATCTTTAACCTGCCGCATGAACAGATAGCCAGCGACGGGTATGTGATCCACACCCTTGAGGCTGCACTCTGGTGCATCATGAGGACCGGCAGTTACCAGAGAGCAGTCCTGAAGGCAGTCAACCTCGGCCGCGACACCGACACCACGGCGGCAGTGACGGGCGGACTGGCAGGAGTGCTGTACGGCTGTGACACCATCCCGGAGCAATGGCTGGAGGCTCTGGCCAGAAGAAAGGACATCGAGAACCTTGCAGAGAGACTCAAGCTCAAATATTGACTGTCCCGCAGCATGCTGCCGCAGGTGATGACCCGAACATAGCTGACTGAGACTGGCATTCATGACCGGTCATTGTGAATATTAAGGTCCGTCCTGTTCATACTTTTAATTTTACGGTATCCTTCAATCAGCACAAACTGCTAGTTTTGCCGCATGATAATTGTGGCATTGTCCGATACACATGGCAATCATCATTCGGTTGATGTTCCTCCGGGTGATATTATCATTCACTGCGGGGATATCACACTCAAAAGCAATCTGGCTGAGGTCACGGATTTCATAGAGTGGTTTGCAGGCCTGAATTTTCAGCATAAAATACTCGTTGCCGGAAATCATGACAGGTTTATCCGGAAAAGGAAAGCCGAATTCCTTGACCTGATCTGCGACCATAAGATAGATTACCTCGAAAACAGCCTGATCCGGATCAACGGATATTCAATTTTTGGTTCACCCTATTCCCTGAATTACGGGGGGCTGGGTGCCTTTACCTATTTTGATATCCCGGAGGCGGAAGAGGTCTGGAATTTAATACCGGAAAATGTGAATATCCTTGTTACCCATGCCCCTCCGAAGGGCTTCAGGGACTTTTCCAGAACATTCAATAAAAATGCCGGCTGCCAGGTACTGAGGGACAGGGTTTTGTCTGTCAGGCCCCGGTATCATATCTTTGGCCATATTCATGAATCATACGGCACTGAGACACACAATGGTTCAGTTTTTGTAAATGTCTCATTATCAAACAGCTCTGGAGAGATTGTGAACAAACCCGTTGTTCTGGAGATATAATCCTGCAGGTATCGGCATCATAAGCCAGGAGGTGCCTTCCGGAAGGAAGGAGATCGGGAACCTGGTTATAGGGCCTGAAGAAGAACAGGCTCTGAAGAGAGAGATTTCAAGGCAAGATTGGATACGCTCCGGTCTCACACGGTGTGAAGACGCCTGAGCAGCAGCCGGTACAGTGAGCCAAGGACACCGCATATCATGGTAACAATAACGCTCCCGATGTATGGTAAAAGCCCCTGCGCAGAGAGCGTCTCCGACAGGGTCAGAGCGCTGGTTCCTGTCAACAGAAAAAGGATCAGTACTGCGACAGGAATGATTATCAGAATGAAGATGAGCCCGTACAGCCAGAGAGGCCTCCTGTTGCCCCCGGCCATGAACCGCGGCACCAGGTAACAGTAAAACAGGTAGAAACTCCCCAGCATCCAGGCCGAGGTAACCAGAGTGGAGAGCAGAACATATGACGGTCGTCCGCCAGGAAAATCGTCAGCACTGAAGAACCATGCAATAAAAATGGCTATGACCCAGACCGGGATATGCAACAGTACCAGGGTTTTCTTTCTGTCCATGACACAAGGATTTTACCATTAAGATTTAAACAAGCCAACTGCGTGATTGTCAAAGCCAAAGCTAATTCATTATTTTCTTATGAAGAAATTATTTTATCCTCGCAAATTCCCCTGCTATGAAAATTTCTTTAATATTGGAAACTGATCGAAGTTCTTGGCGGAAATATCCAGGGGGATTTAAATGACAGATACAAAGCGTACGGGGTTTGACAATGAGAGATACCTCAGGGAGCAGACTGCTGCCATCCTTGAGAGGGTTGACCGTTTCAACAACAAGCTGTACCTGGAGTTTGGCGGCAAGCTGCTGTACGACTACCATGCTGCCCGGGTGTTGCCAGGGTTCGATCCGAATGTCAAGATGCGCCTTCTGCAGATGCTCAGGGAGAAGACCGATGTGATTCTCTGCATCCATGCCGGCGACATTGAGAGGAAGAAGGTGAGGGCCGACTTCGGCATCACCTATGATGTTGATGCTCTGAAGACCATTGACGACTTCAGGGAGTGGGGCATTGAGGTGACGGCTGTGGTTATCACCCGCTACCGGAACCAGTCTCCCGCCAGGGCATTCAAAAACAAGCTGGAGCACAGGGGAATAAAGGTATATCTGCATTATCCCACCAAAGGTTATCCCACAGATGTTGACCTTATAGTCAGCGATGCAGGGTACGGTGCCAACGAGTACATCAAAACCACCCATCCCATCGTCATCGTCACCGGTCCCGGTCCCGGCAGCGGCAAGCTGGCCACCTGTCTCTGCAACCTATACCATGAGTACCGCCGGGGTGTCAAGGCGGGATATGCCAAGTTCGAGACCTTCCCCATATGGGACCTGCCCATAGACCACAAGGTGAACATCGCCTACGAGGCTGCCACCGTTGACCTGAAGGATGAGGTGCTCGCTGATCCATACCACATGAATGCCTACGGCATGGAGGTTGTCAACTACAACCGTGATATTGAGGCGTTCCACCTTCTCAAGAGGATTCTGGAAAAAATCACCGGCGGGGAGTCGATGTACCAGTCGCCCACCGATATGGGTGTCAACCGTGCAAGCTCCGGCATCGTTGATGATGCCGTCATCCAGGAGGCATCTCACCAGGAGATCATCCGCCGTTATTTCCGGTGTGCCGTGGAGTATGCCCTGGGGCTTGTTGACAGGGAGACGCTCGATCAGGCTGTGCATGTCATGGCCAAGGTGAAGGCGCATGCCGAGGATCGCAGGGTGGTGCTTCCTGCCAGGAAGGCGGCCGCGGAGGCGGAGAAGAGCGGCAAGGGCAACGCCGGGTTCTTCTGCGGTGCCGCGCTGGAGCTGGCTGACGGCACGATCATCACCGGCAAGAACTCGCCGCTGCTGCATGCCGCCTCAAGCCTGGTACTCAATGCCACCAAGCATCTGGCAGGACTGCCCGACAGCCTGCTGCTGATGCCGAAGAATCTCATTGACTCTGTCACCTATCTTAAAAAAGATATACTCAACGGCAAGGAGGTGAGCCTCGACGTGGAGGAGACACTGATACTGCTGGGCATCAGCGCACTCACCAACCCCGCCGCCGAGGCCGCCCTTGAGCAGCTCAAGCAGCTGCGCAACTGCGAGGTGCACCTGACACACATACCCACTCCCGGTGATGAGGCAGGGCTACGCAAGCTCAGTGTGAATGTGACCTGTGACCCGGAGTATTCGAGTAAGAGTTTGTTTGTAAGCTGAACTGTGTTCAGGCAGTCGGCAGTAGCCAGCAGGCAGTCGTCCTGACAATGATAGCTCACAGAGCATTAAGGATTCTGGAACGCAGGCCAACCATACAATAATCGTCGTCCACGATAAAGAATTGTAACTACCCTTCTACCTCCTCGGCACACCAACATAGTACAGGTCGAACCCTCCCTTGCCACCGGGCCGGTTGGAGGAGAATACCATCAGGTCATTGAGGAATCCCTCCTCTTCTGCTGACACCACAACAGGACGGTATTCATCGAATTCGGTATTGATATCGCTGCCAAGGTTTACCGGTGCCAACCACTCCTGGCCCTCATAGAGGGAGTACCAGAGGTCGAACCCGCCGAAACCGCCCGCCCTGTCAGAGGCGAAAACCAACATGTTCCCGCTGACATACGGGCATTTGTCATCGGCACCGCTGCTCAGCTGTGTCACCCTGCTGACGGTAACGCCTGATGATTCGGTGAGCATCTTACCCTCCTCGCCTACGGCACGGTAGATATCGTATGAGCCGTCGTGGTCTGACATGAACAGGGCCGTCTCAAGGTTCGTCTCGCTCGTGCTGTAAATGGTCAGATAACCTTCATCATGTTCGGTGTTGAGCTGTTCCAGCGGGAACGGATCGCCTGCAGGCTGAAAGATCGCCTCGCCAAAATCATAGTCGCAGCAAAAGATATCGAGGCTGCCGTTAATGTCGCTGCTGTAGAAAAAGCGTCCGTCGCCTCCGCTTTTCCAGTTGTGATGGTATGGCAGATCACGGGTGAAGAAAGGACCAAACTCATTGCTGTCACTATTGACTGCTTCAAGGAGGGCGTTATCGCGGGGCCCGGCATCCATGGAAAAGGTGCCATCGATCAGGTCGAAGTGAATGCTCCCCACGTAAGTGATGAAATCAAAGTCATTGCCTGACGACTGCCTGTTGGTGGAGAAGATAAGCGTAAACCACTTCTCTGCCCACGTGATCCTCAGATATGAATTGTAATCGTCATATATCGAGTTTACCGATGAAAAATTGACTGGCACGGGAGGAATGATCCCCCTGTCATAATTCACCCTCTGGCCTGAGCATGAAGCGAGGAGGAGAGGTATAATAAGCAGGTATGCTTTTCTTTTCATAGCGAGGGGCTTCTGAGGTTCATGACAAAGCCGACATTGATGCCTGCACAGTAAATGGGCAGGTCGAAGTAACTGTCCGGTGCAGTATAGTCAGTGAATGACGGGGTGGTAGTGCTCACGCTGCCATTCAGTGATACGCCGTAACTCTCATTCAGCCAGTAGTTGATTTTAATACCGGCGTTTGCAGCAGGGCCTGCGCCGCTCACTTTTTCGATGCTGTTTATTACACCAAGCTCCGAGTTGGTGACCTGGAGATCCGGATGCAGGGCGTGGGCGTACCCGAGGTGAAAGAGAAACATGACCTCAGTGTGCGCTATCTCCGGAAGTTTCAGTGTGAATCCGGCCAGAATCTTCAGCACCTGGTAGTTCCCCGCTGACACCTCATTGATGCCGTAGCCGCCAAGGGTGCGGTCATATTCGGCGCGATAACCCTTCTCATTGAAGAAGAAATTTGAGTACCCGATGGTGGCGGATAAGCCGAATATTTTTCCATAAAAGAGGTATTCTGCCTCCAGGTTTGGTCCTGGACAGGCGAATCCGGCATCATACGTGAAGGTGTTGTATGCGAACTCTTTATATGGTATTGATACTCCGGCACCGGCACCGAAGACACTCTTCCAGGATCTCTTCTGCGGCAATGCTGTCAAGGCAGCCAGAAAAAAAACAATCAAAATAAGGGTCACTCTTTTCATTCTCCGGGAGCAAGGTTGGTCAGGGAACGGTTTAGAATCGCAATAATGCCTCAAAAAATGGGCCAAACAGACCTCTTTTCGTCCTGATTTTGTGTCCGGATGCAAATTAATTGCGGAGCTTTGAGTGTCAGGAGTTTATCCGGCAGTGCCAACTTTCAGTATCCTGAGTGTAAAGAGCAGTTTTCCGTTCAGCAGGACCCTGCATATGTATACCCCGTCATGCAGGCCGGAGAGGTCTGCGGTCAGGATGGTCTCACCAGGTTCGACGTCTCTCCCGGCGACTCTCTTCACGAATTTGCCGGTGATATCATGGAGATGCACCATGCAATGGCCCGCCTCTGCTGCCTCGAAACGAATGTATCCCCTGATGTCCGCCGGGTTGGGATAGAAGGTTACTGCATCACGGGTGCCGTGGAGGCTCACTCCTGTCCATCCTGTCTCGAAACATCCCAGGTCGGGGGCCCGTCCCATGTAGGGCATGCCGACGTCCACGCCGGCGTCTATCAGATCGCTCCCCGGTGCCAGGTGCATGTATTCAATATGCGGGAGACTGCCGTCGGCTTTCCGCGGCCCGCAGGCGCCGGTGGTGTCAAGACTCCTGAAGTCGTCTGCCGTGACCACGAAGGGCGACAGCCAGCTGTTTTTCTCCTGCACGGCAAATGCGCCAAGTTCTACCTTACCGCCATATTCGGCGCAGTTCTTCAGGGTAAGCACCTTCCCCGCCGCCAGCTCGCTCTTTATGCGGTAGTTTGCCACCCCGTTGCCCTGGCCCGTACAGTTATACAGTGTCATGGAGCCCGTGTTGTTGTTCTGGTCAAATCCTTTTGCCTTGTTGGCGAAGGCAAGGCAGTTTTTCAGGGTGAGGTTGTGCATCAGGGACCTGTCGTCGCTGCCTCCCATCTTGAACCCGTTGCCGTTTGCGTTCTCACCGGCATCGGTGCCATCCTCCCGGTAGCCGTTGCGGAACGACCAGCAATTTTCAATTGAGTTGGTGACATCATCGGTGCCCCGCAGATAGCCGTCCCACCCGTCGTCGCAGTTGAGCCAGGCCCTGCATCCGAAGAAGTGGTTGCCGCTCCCCACGGTGAGCTTCGGCGCGAAGCCGTCAGCATCACCGTAATCCGGCGGATCGGCATTACAGTACGAGTCACAGTTGCGCACCGTGTTGTCCGATGCCCCATTGTCAAGCTGCAGTCCTGTGTCACGGTTGCGGTAGAAGTTGCACATCTCGATAAGGTTGTGGCTTCCTCCGCTGATGATCATGCCGTTGTCGCCGGCACCGGTAATGCTGATCCCTCTGACGTGCCAGTAACTGCCTGTCAGTGCCACTCCCCTGTTGCCGCTGCTGAGCGACTGTTCCGAGAAGTCAAGCACCGGAATCTCGCCGGGATAGGCAAATAGCGATATGAGAGCGTTTTCCGTGCCGTTTTTACTGAGGGTGACGGTGGCAGTCAGACTGTACGTGCCACCGCGGACATAGACGGTTTCGCCTGCGCTAACCACTGATACAGCCTTTGCGATGGTCCTGAAGGGACTGCTCAGTGTGCCGGTGTTGGAGTCAGAGCCGGTGGTTGCAACATAGTATGGCTGGGAGAAGGCCACAGCGCAATTAACTGCCAGCAGTGACACCGATACGGTAATGGAATGAAAGGCTCTCCCCACGGTTGTGCCTCCTGTAAAGGTCAGTTCTTTCCGGCCCTTAGAATATTAATCCTCACTCCCAGCATCCGCTGGTGTTCTTCATCGGTGATGGAGGGGTCCTTCATCCCGAGGAAGGTGGCGCAGGGCAGTTCTGAACAGTCACCACAGTCGTGATAACCCCGCTGGTTCACGGCACAGTCATAGAGAGGACAAACCTTCGTCGGTATCATATCAACGGCCCAGAAGGTGGCGCCTTTGACGCTACGGCATCCGGCACATGTTTTATTGAAGAACTCGCATTCATCACATTTGAGTCCGCAGGTACTCAGTATCATGGCTCCGTTATTTTGATGCAAGATACTGATAATCCATGTTGCTTCGGCTTATCTGCAGGAGTATTGTGTGAGCCTAACTGGCATTCGGCCGTTGCCCGTTGCCGGAAAATGTCACCTTTTGCCGTGGCGCGCCAGCCGTTGACGGTTGCGGGAGAGGTATCAGCTTCTGCCGTGGCGTGCCAGGCGGTGACGGTTGCATGAAAATGTCAGCCTCTTTCGTGGCGTGCCAGCCGGTGCCGGTTGCGGGCAACGAGCCGGTAGAAGAAATCGCGGAGGGTGACAGGTATGATTTTTGCTGCCCGAAGTAATCGCCATGTGCCGCCGAGATCACCGGCTATTTCCAGCACCGCCGATGATCGCACAAGATGCTCTCCGCCCTTTGCATAGACCACAGTGTCAAGCTCATCCGAAGGCAGACCGGCATCACGGAGCATGGCCCTCCCCTCCTCCGACTGCAATGGCACAAACCGGAAGCTTTTCCGCCTGTCACGCCTGCTGATGAACCTCACCTGGCTGTTGCAGAGTGCACATTCACCGTCATATAGAACCGTACCGCTCACACTGTTTAAACAAACGCCGCTAAATTTTGTTCCTGGAAATCAGAAGGAGCAGGTTAAGGCACCCTGGCACATCATACGGGTTTGAGGTGCATGGAGGCTTCAACTATCGACTTTGAGGAATTGACAGACTGTCGACTTTACAGACTTTCGGCTTTCACTCTTTTGACATCAGAAATTTTCATTATCTTCATCGGATCAAACGGATGATTACTATATGACTGATATTCAGACACTCTACCAGGAAGCAATTAAATTTGCTGCCGAGAAGCACGGACTGCAGAAGGTTAAGGGAACCAAAAATCCGTATGTGGTACATCTCAGCAATGTGGCAATGGAGCTTTTCGCTGCAGCATCCCACACTCCGGGTTTTGACCTGGAATTTGCCATCCAGACGGCACTGCTGCATGATACCCTGGAGGACACTGCCACAACCAGGGCAGAGCTTGACAAGCGTTTTGGCAGTGATGTGGCCGAGGCAGTGTGGGCGCTGACCAAGGATCCCAAGCTGCTCAAGGATTACAGGCTCACCGACAGCCTGGCGAAGATCAGGCAGTGCAGGAAGGAGGTATGGGCTGTCAAGCTGGCCGACAGGATCACCAACCTGCAGTCGCCGCCAAAAAGGTGGAGCAAAGCACATATTACCGAATTCTATTACGACTCAAAGCAGGTGCTCGAGGCTCTGCGGGGAGGCAACGAGTTTCTTGAGAAGAGACTGGAAAACAAAATAGAAGAGTATTCCAGGTACCTGGAAAGCTGAATCCGTTGATACCCCATCGGCTGGCACCCTGCGGCGAGGCGCAGGAAGAGCGGCGGAGGCCCGGAGGCATGTTGAGATCCCTTTTGTGGCACAGGTTTTGTCCCCCATAGTTCGAAAGACATAGTAATGAAGAGAGAGAGACGATCACCTGGCAAATCCAGAGCCCTTTACACGGCCGTGCTTCTCATGTCAGCCGTGGCAACCGGTATTCAGGCGCAGAATGTGGAGGTAACCGTCACCGGCATAAGGTCAGACAAAGGCCAGATAGCGGTTGGGGTCTTCACTGACAATGAGAGCTATCGCCAGGAAAAGCCGTTGCTCGAGCCGAGATTCTCCAAGGATCAGGTCACTGACGGCACCCTGACATTCAGCCTTACACTCGTACCGGGCGTGTACGGCCTGTCGGTCCTCGACGACGAGAACAGCGACGGGCTGATGGAGTACCGCAAGCTGGGCATACCCAAAGAGGGATTTGGTTTTTCGAACTTCTACCTCACCGGCTTCGCCAAACCGGTGTTTGACGACTTCAAATTCACCGTAGTGCAGGGTGAGAAGTTGAATATCACCATCCGCATGAAGTACTTCTGATGTGCGAATTGAGTCCCGACACTCCCTACTTCACATAGAGAGGTTATTATTCGGGATTGATCATGCTTCCTGGTTGCAGAAACAACATTACGATTCCGTAATGGCCTTGGCCACAGTATCTGTACCCTGCTCATTCTTAAGCAAGTCGTGATCCTCATATACCAGGCGGGAACGAGGATCCCAGTTGTGCTTCAGCGGTGCGGGACGGTCAACAATTTACAGGGACAGTTGTTTAATCTTCAGAAAACAAAACAGTGCCTGAAATGAAAATGCGGAAGGAATTTTTGATTGCAGCAACTGCGCTGTTCATAATTCAATCTTTTACAGCCATGGCTTTTGCAGAGACAGAAAAACAGAAATACAGGGTGGTTCATTCGGAGAAGGAATTTGAGATCAGGTTCTACCCCTCCGCCCTTCTTGCAACGGTATACTCAGATGCCAATACCTACAGGGAGCTGGCCTATCCCGGGTTCAGGAAGCTGGCCGGCTATATTTTCGGCGGTAATGAGTCGGAGACGAAGATCTCAATGACATCACCCGTGCATATGGATATGAACAGTGCATCAATGAGCTTCGTGATGCCCTCGGCATACAGTGAGGAGTCGCTCCCGGCACCCGACGACCCGTCGGTTAAGATTGAGCGCACTGACGATGTGTACGTTGCGGCCATCCGGTTTGGCGGATTTGCTTCTGACAAGGACATAAGGAACTATTCCGAGAAGCTTAAGTCACTCCTTGAAGAGAGGGATATCAAATGGTACGGCAGCTTCAGGTATCTCGGATACAATCCCCCTTTCCAGCCTTTCGGCCGGAGAAATGAGATCATTGTGAATGTCCAATGGAAGGAATGAACGGATTTGCGGTTTGTGCTCCGACACTCCACGCTTCACGGGGAGAGGTACAGGTGCAGGACTGATCCTGCTTCTGAGTCGGAGACTAAGATCCGGAACTTGTAATTCTCTATTTAACTGACTTATATTGTGAGTGATATAAACAAATGGGAGAGAAATAACCTCGACAGCTCGTCGTCGCCATACCTGAGGCAGCATGCCGGAAACCCGATCTGGTGGCAGGAATGGACCATTGAGACCCTGGCCCGGGCCGCTGAGCTGAATAGGCCACTGCTTGTGTCTGTGGGCTATGCCACATGCCACTGGTGTCATGTGATGGCTGCCGAAGCCTTCTCTGACCCGGAGACGGCACGCTACCTCAACGACCATTTTGTGAGCATCAAGATAGACCGTGAGCAGCGTCCAGACATTGACCAGTTCATGATGAACTTCATCCAGGCCCAGACCGGCAGCGGCGGGTGGCCGCTGAACGTCTTTCTCACCCCTGACCTGAAGCCGGTGCATGCACTCACCTATGCCCCGCCGCGCACATCGGGAAACAGGTATTCCTTCCTCTATATCGCAGAGGCAGTGATAGAATTCATGGAACAGAGGGGTGAAAACATCATGCCTTTCACTCCTTCGGAACAGGAAGCACCTCCTGTTGAGGCCGGGCGACTGATCCGGGACCTCGGGGAGTTTTTCGACAGCGAAAACGGAGGCTTCGGCACAGGCCAGAAGTTTCCGCCGCACTCCACCCTCCTGTTCATGCTGTATCACCTGGCAGTCGACAGCGAAGAGCGTAAGGCAAAACTGAATCCTGACGGTGACAGGAAAGGCGAGTCTGACAGCGAGGCCGTCAGTATCAGCGGGATGGTCACCAAAACGCTTGACGCCATGATGATGCGGGGACTGAACGATCACCTGCAGGGAGGCATCTTCAGATATTGCGTAGACCGCGAATGGACCATACCACATTTCGAGAAGATGCTCTATGACCAGGCGATGTCTCTGTGGACGTATTCCCTGGCGCACCGGGTGACGGGCGGCGTGCACTACAGGACCATGGCCGAAAAGACAGCAAAGAGCCTCAACGAGACCTTCCTCCATGAGGGGATGTATGCCTCTGCCTTCAACGCTGACACTGACCATCAGGAGGGAGCCACCTACCTGTGGAGCGAAGATGAGCTGGCCACCCTGCTGACGGCAGATGAACTTGTCAGGTTCCGTGAAGTATATGAGATAAGCAGCAGCGGCAATTTTGAAGGGCTCAATCACCTCACCAGGAAGAATAATGACCGGATTGACGATATTGAGGAGAAGCTGCTGGCAGCGAGGCTAAAGCGCAGCCAGCCCACACGCGATGACAAGATCCTCAGCGGCCTCAACGCGCTGACGGCCGTGGCTCTGATACAGGCCGGCAGGCACCTCGGGCGTCCGGAACTGGAGGCAGAGGGTGTCACCCTGGTATGGCGGCTGCTCGGGACCTTCTGGGACGGGTCGTCACTTGCACACTCCCTCTTTGACGGTGTGCTGCAGCGGCAGAGCTTTCTGTCCGATGCCGCAGCAATGCTGCTGGCTGTAACCATGCTATATGAGAATGATCCCTCTTGGGGCGGGATGATGAACACGATGGCGGATTATGTAAGATCATTCCGCGGGGACGGAAAGTGGATTGAGTCTGATGCTGAAGACTTTATGAAGATTTACGCCTCGTGGTTTGACCATCCCGTACCCTCTGCCGTGAGCCTGGCTGAGACAGCCCTGACCCGGGTGGCGCTGCTCACGGGGACGGATGTGGCTCCGGCGGTCCAACGCAGACCTTACCAGTCAGATTTCTATAACATCAATGTCTTGCTGACCGAAGACCTCTTCTGGCTCTACACTACCGAAGAACCGCTGCGCTGGGATTCAATTCCGGTAAATTCACTTCAGCGGCACGGCACGCCGGAGAGCGTCTGTCACAACAAAACATGCACTCCGCTCACTCCTCAGCAGGTACCACCACGTCATCAGACTCCCGGCTTGAGTGACTTTAAGGACTCCTGACCTGAAAGGATTCAGGGACTCCCGGCTTCAAATACTTTAAGGACTCCCCACTTTAGCGAGTTTCGACTTGGCGGACCCCCGACTTTACGGACCCCGACTTTGCGGACCCCCTACTTTACGGAATCCCGACTTTGGGGACCCCAGACTTTACGGAATCCGGACTTTGCGGACCCCCGGCTTCACGGACTTTCGACTTTCAGACTTCATTGAAACAGGTTGCCCAGCAGCCCCTGTGCTTCCTTGCCGCGGTTGGGGCTCATGGGTGACAGTGCCCTGATCAGCTTGCGGATGGGCATCGACTGCAGCCATACCTTACCCGTGCCACGCATTGTGGCCAGGAAAAGTCCCTCACCGCCGAAGACCATTGTCTTGAGGCTGCCTGAGGTTTCGATGTCGAAGTCGAGTGTTGGTTCATAGGCCACGATGCATCCCGTATCTATCCGCAGTGTCTCGTTGCTGAGTTCTCTCTCGATGACTGTTCCGCCGGCATGAACAAACGCCTTGCCGTCGCCCTCCACCTTCTGCAGGATGAATCCCTCACCGCCCAGAAGCCCTGCTCCCAGCTTCCTGTTCAGGGTGACCGACAGCTTCGTGCCGTAGGCGGCACAGAGAAAACCGTCCTTCTGCACTATGAGATTGTTGGGCAGCTTGCTCAGGTCAATGGGAATGATAGTCCCGGGATAGGGTGCCGCGAAGGCCACACTGCTTCTCATCGAACCCCTGTTGGTGAAGTGGGTGAGGAAGAGAGACTCGCCGGTAAGAATCCTGGATCCGGCCTGGAAGAGCTTGTCCATCACCCCTCGGTCGGGTGAGGCGCCGTCGCCCATCCTCGTCTCATAGGCTATCCCCTGCCCCATGTATACCATGGTGCCCGCCTCGGCGATGACGGTTTCGCCGGGGTCAAGGGTTACCTCCACGAACTGGATATCGTCGCCGAAGATTTTGTAATCGATCTCGTGTGATGCCATCTTACTGCAGTTTTTCAGGATTGGGGATGATACACAGAAACTCAAAGTCGCGGTAATAGGGATTCTTGAACTGGTGCAGGTCGCCAGGCTTCACGAAGAGGCTCTGACCTTCCTTCACCTGGTGCTCAACGCCATCCTTGTCCACGGCTACTCCCAGCCCCTTCTCAACCTTGATGACATGTTCATAATTGTGGTTGTGGAATGGTGTGTTTCCGCCGGGCGCGACAATGAAATGACGCATGATAATGTTGTCTGAACCGTCACCCGGACCTATGAGGATCCTCATCCTGACCTTGTCGGCTCCCTCCATCTGCACCTCATTTGCAGGTATTTCGGAATTGTTGTTGATTTTCATGACAGTTGCCTTTATGCTGTTTTCAAAGATAAATTTAAGAAAGAAACAGCTTCCGGCAAAAATTGTTTTGCCTTTAAGCTCCGGAATTCATTAACTTTAAGCACGTCGTAAGCAACTAACATTTTAACAATGAAACTTGTATGAGCATGAGCCCTAAGCGGCCACGATGATGAAACTCAATGCAGGTTCCATTTTGCCATTGAAATGATAAAAAAATAATCTGATGAAAAGGATCATACATCTATCTGACCTGCACATCGGGCACAGGGACTGCGGGAAGAAATTCAGGGCGCTGGTCGACAACCTGGCATCCCTGATGCAGCCGGCGGAGAACTATATTGTTGTTATCACCGGCGACCTGGAGGAGAATGCAAATGAGCCTTCGCACGCCGGGGAGGCGATTGAGGCCATTGACGCGCTGAGACGGCACGGGTTCCGGGTGCTGCTCGTCCCTGGAAATCACGACTACGGCACCGGCTCCATGGGCAATCCTGACCTGGTACCCGTGTTCAAGGAGAGATTCTACGGCAATCGTGATGTGATCTACCCGAAGCTTGATATCATTGATGAGGTGGCATTCATAGGGCTTGATTCGACGGCTGAGGAGCTGAGCTGGCATGACCGCATTCTCTCAGAGGGCGAGCTTGGCGCGGAGCAGCTGAAGCGGCTCACCGTGCTGCTTGAAGGACCGGCGGTGGCAGAAAGGAAAAAGGTTGTATACATGCACCATCATCCGTTCGACTTCAAGATCGGGAGGCAGCTGCGTGACAGCGGGGAGCTGAGGGAGGTTATTGAGAACAGGGTTGACATGCTGCTCTTCGGCCATTACCACCGGAGCCGGGCCACCGCCGGAAAGATATACCACACCGTCTGGGGCATACCAAGGTGCTACAACGCCGGCAGCTCCACGCACAAGAACGGCAACACAGGCTATCACCGGGTGATAGATCTCTCCGACCCTGATCCGGGAATGGATTATGACGGTGCCTTCATTTAGGAAACAGGCATCTATGAAAGGAATCGGGAATTAAGAATTAAATAGCTGGTTATAAGTTTTTTATGTTAGTCCGTCATTAACCTGACACACTTCAAAGACTTTACACACCCGCGGTGATGCGCTTGCGGAAGAAAGTAAGGATCAGCACTGCTGCCACCAGCACCATACCGATTGCCGCCGTGATGAAGATTGACCTGATGTCAGCAGACCGCTTTATCATTATCCCGATGAACGCCCACACCACTGCGAGCCCTATGTAGGGGTTGTCAAGTCGCCATATCGCAAGAGCCACCAGCATGGTACCGACGAGGATCATGATGATAGTCCATGTCTCTTCCGAGATGCCGATACCGCCCCAGCCAGTGTTCACCAGCAGTGCTGTCATGTTGGCAATGGTGGCAATGCAGATCCATCCAAGGTAGATCCCGAAAGCCGCCTTCATCAGGCCGTAAGGAAGATCCCTGATGAAGACATTGATCCAGATAAGTGCTATCAGCAATCCCGCCATCAGTATCAGCGACATTGGCAGCCTGCCGTAATGCCAGGCTACGATCCAGAGACCGTTGAAGATGCATGTGAGGGCAAAGAGCCATCCTATCTGGGCTATCACAGCCTGGTGCGATGTGGTGAACTGAGCCACGCAGAAGGCTATCAGCAGGATGTATATGACACCCCAGATAGAGAAGGTGATCCCTGCCGGAACAAAGAGGTTCGGGTACGCATCGGAGAGTTCGCCGGTGGTCTTTCCGTTGATAGGGAGAGCATTTGCCAGATAGTTCATGACAATCATGCCGGCAAAGAGGAACAGGTTGATATATTTCATAACGGATGAATGTTTGTGACCTCCAATCCATGCAGACGCTGTGTGCGATAATGAGGATTGACGGTCTGTACGGTCTTAAGCTAACGGATATCACCGTTAAAGGTAACTATTCTTTTGGCTCGTTATCTTCCGGATGGCACAGATACCACCTGTCATGCTGCAGTTCATGCTTAAGAATATACTGATCATCGGAGGCGGTTTTCACCTTGAAGTAGTCAGAGACGGGATGTTTCTGTTCAGCATCCCACTGGTACCAGCGGTCGAGGATCTCCTGAACCTCATAACGCACTCCCTGCCACATGAAACACTTGGGGTATTCATCAGCCTTGTACCCGGAGTAGCATTCAGTTTTTATGGAAATCAGCTCTTTCATGTTATCGGGCAATTATGGATTGATTTTTAAGCTATTGCCCACGCCGAGTTCAACAAAGCCGTCGCTGAATTTCTCCCTGATCAGGTTTATCTGCCTCTCTCCCGTACAGTGGGTGGCGCCGCACCTGACCACTCCGAGGGATTTCATCTCAGCAATGATGGCATCCATCTCTTCATCAGTTTTGTTCATCAGGTGGAACCCGCCAAAGACCATGTAAATGTTCTTGCCGAATGAAGATTTGATATCCTTCAGCATACTGACGATACCGGGATGCGAGCAGCCGGTCATAACCACCAGTCCTTTTTTCGTGTCCAGCACCAGCGCCTGCTCAGACAGGGGAAACTCAAACACACCCGAAGTGTACAGATGGTCGCATATTGCTGCAGGCTCTCTGACCATCAGGGGTTTGAACCCCAACCCGGCTATACTCTGCTTGAATGACTCCTGGAAATCGTGCGGCATGATAACAGGTATGCCGGTTTTCATCTTTGCAAAGACCGATATTCCTCCGGTGTGATCGCGGTGTTCATGTGAAAGTACCACTGCATCAATTGATGTGGCATCAAGCCCCATCTTTCTGAAGTTGGATTCAAAGATCTCGGGTCGGGTTCCTGTATCAAAGAGGACGGTCTTTTCGGGACCTTTGATCAGGATCGAATAACCCCAGTCAGCAGTCATACCCTTTGTATGGATATAGTTATCGTAAATCACACTGACAGTGACCGGCTCCGTTATGCCGCTGGTGGCTGTAACGCCCTCAAGGCATGTCGGATCATTGAGACAGGGGTAATCCTGAGCACAGAGAGTGAAAGTCATCAACAGCAATGCCGTCAGCAGTGCAGGAGGCTTTGGTGTTTTCATATTTCAAAGTTAGGACATTGACAGAAGGATGTCAATAGATACTGACGGTGAGTCCTGAGAGTTGCCGGTCACAGTGCATCTGCCCTTGTGGCACCGCTGGATGTCCCATTCGCATCACTCACTATCCAGAGTATGACCACACTGATAAGTGCTGCAAAGAAGCACCATACAGATGTCAGGTACTCCTTGAAAAAGATGCCTGTGACGAGGCAAGAGAGGGTCATCAGCACACCCAGA
Organism: uncultured Rikenella sp.; assembly: GCA_964411345.1. GTDB lineage: Bacteria > Bacteroidota > Bacteroidia > Bacteroidales > VadinHA17 > SR-FBR-E99. Next base: position 28,859 of record CAYPKP010000027.1, read on the forward strand.
AGCTTCATGCGTCTTGCTGTGGAGAGAAAGAGGGGTATGAGGGTGGCAACCAGGTAGGCTATGAAGGCGGGAGTGGCATATGTCCTTGGAAAATCGCCCACATACTTTATATGATGATGAGAGATCAGCGGTTCTATCTCATAGAAGAACAACCTGCTGCCATAGTAAAGGGAGGTTATCAGGCCCACGCCGACAAAGATGAGGAGCACTCTTTTCATGCTCTTCACTCTCTCCATCAGGTATACCGACAGGGGTACGAAGAGGGGCCAGATCACCACCGCAGCCAGCAGAAAGATGAAGGCTGAGATGCTGAGCATCAGATCATGTCCTGACGACTGCAATGCTACCCATACAAAACCTTCCGATATCTGTTGCACCCCGAAGATAAGGGGCATGGAGGCGAAGAGCCTCCGTGACGGTTCACTGTTCTTCCTGACTGTCAGAACCCCGATAGCAGTTATTACGGCGCCGCCGGCAAAGCTTGCTCCTGCTGAAAAACACATGATTTCACCTCCATTTCAGGGTACAAATTAATCTATTTTACTAATTCATGGTATCTTGCTGACTGAAAAGAAGAGCACACATGAAAGAAAGGAGAATATTATTTGCATTGTTGCTGATCCTCTGCCCCATCATGCTGCAGGGTCAGAACGAAAGCTTCAGTTTTGCACTGGTTACCGACACCCATATCGGAGGCGCAACTGCCGAAGAGGATCTCAGGCGCACCGTCCGGGACATAAACGGCATTGATTCACTGGCCTTTGTGATAGTGTCGGGCGATGTCACCGAGTTCGGATCCGACAGTGAGCTGCTGCTGGCAAAGGCCATCCTCGACAGCCTTGAGAGGCCGTGGTATATCATTCCCGGCAACCACGACACCAAATGGTCGGAAAGCGGTGCCAACAGCTTCCGGGTGGTATTCGGTGATGAGGCCTTCGCCTTCACCCACGGCGGATGGCTTTTCCTGGGCACAAATTCCGGACCCAACATGCGCATGGGTCCTGGCCAGATACCGCGTGAAAATATCGTATGGCTTGACTCGGTGCTGAGTGTGCCTGAGAACAGGGAGATGAAGATCGTATCAGTCAACCACTATCCGCTCGACGAGGGGCTCAACAACTGGTATGAACTCACCGACAGGCTGCGGAAGCTTGACACGAGGCTGGCGCTCTGCGGTCACGGACACACCAACAGGGTGATGAA
>CAYPKP010000027.1:30161-32995 GCA_964411345.1 uncultured Rikenella sp.
GGTGCGGGAGCAGTTGCAACGGGAAAGGTGGCCGTCATTACAAATACCGGCGGTGAGATCAAAGCACTCGATATCAGAAACGGAAGGGAGAGATGGAAGGTCTCCGCCGGAGCCAAGATATACAGCACACCGGCAACTGACGGGAAGAGGATTATTGCCGTATCCTCTGACGGAATGGTCCGCGCATTGGCCCTGAAGTCGGGGAAACTGCTGTGGAGCTTTGACATGAGGCAACCCTCGGTTGCATCGCCGGTGACTGACGGCAAACGGGTCTACCTGACGGGCTCCTCGGGGAAGTCCTACGCCCTGGATGTCAGAGACGGCACAGTCATCTGGAGCAACGCGATGGCGGACGGATTTGTTGAGACGATACCTCTGATCTACAGGGGCATGCTTATCTTCGGCACATGGAACAACCATCTCTATGCCCTCGACACCGAAAGCGGCACACTGTTATGGGACTGGTACAACGGATACAGCAACAGGATGCTGTCGCCGGCAGCATGCGTGCCCGTAGCCGTCGATGGCCGCATCTTTGTGGTGGCTCCCGACAGAAAGATGGCATGCCTTGATGCCTCAACCGGGAAGCTGCTGTGGCATTCAGACCTGGGCAAAATAGCCGTCAGGGAGTCGATTGGTATTACAGCCGACAGCACGCTGATACTTGCCAAGACAATGAACGGCGTTACAGTGGGAGTTAATGCCGACGGGAGAGAAGGCTCCGTGATGTGGAAAACAGGTTTCGACATAGGATATGACATTGCTCCGGCAGTGATAGAGGAACAAGCCGGTGTAATACTCATCCCGTCAGACAAGGGGGTGATCCATGCTGCTTCAAGAGAGGACGGCAGACTGCTCTGGAGCCACAGGATATCATCATGCCTTATAAACAGGATTGTGCCCCTGGGCCGCAACGGCCTGCTGGTAACCTCGATGGACGGCGTGGTTGTGAGGATTGCATACTGATATTTTGTTTTTTCCTTTGATTAGTCTGTTTTAGTTGCTAACTTTAGAAGTTCAGCTGGTCGGTAAACATTTAAGTCTAATCTAATATACAAAAGCAATGGCAGGATTTATTGATGAATTTCTAAAGAGCTACGGTCCTGAGGTTACCAAACAGATGTCCAGTAACTTCAACGTTGACCAGGGCAAGGTGCAAAAGCTGATACCCCAGCTGGCGCCGCTGATCATAGCAGGTTTGAAGAAGCAGAAAGACACCCGTGGAGGTGATGAAAGAGTTGACCATATTCTTAACAAATATGGTGACTCGTCTGTGCTTGACAACATAAAGGATCTGGTATCAAGCAAGGCACAGGCACAGGATGCAGATCCCAACCTCGGAGGACTGCTCGGGGATGCCGGAGGACTTCAGGCGGCACAGGCGCTGGCAAGGAACATGAACATTGACGCCTCAACCATCATGAAGATGATACCGGCACTCTCACCGCTGATCCTGGGTGCGCTCACCAAAAAGCGTGACACCGGCGGCAAGGGTATTTCGGGAGTAGGTGCTCTTCTCGACGCTGACGGCGACGGAAGCATACTTGATGACGTGGCCGGATTCCTCATGAAGGGAGGGACTGCCCGTACGCAGAACAAGGGTATTCTCGGATCACTTCTGGGAGGACTTTCCCGCCGCAGATAAAATCTGAAGAGATGAAACAGCCGGTACTATTACTGTCTGTGCTTCTGATACTCTGGGTCACCGGTGCATCATACTGGTATGTGTGCAGGATAAGGTGCGACTGCAAAGCCGCACCTTCTGCCACTACGGTGCAGGGGATGCAGGCATCTTCCGATGCCGCCGCAGCAACCGCCGTTGATACCGCAGCACTTACTGCCGAACAGGCACTGACAGCCGCGGTGGAGGATGCCAGGGTTTTTATCAGCGGTGCAGGAGTACAGAAGGGCTTCTTCGCATCATCATCAGCCCGGGGAGATATGAGCGGGGTAAGCGATGAATACCTCCGAAAACTGAAACTGTATCTTGACAACACGCCGTCGGCAAAAATTGAAGTGACGGGCCATGCCGACATAACCGGACCCGAATCCTTCAACCGTACGCTGGGCCTTGAGAGGGCAGGCTTTGTGAAGGCATTTCTTGTCAGTGCAGGAATCAATGCGGAACAGTTAGTGATATCATCAATGGGTTCATCAGAACCCGCAGCATCAAACAGCACACCCGAAGGGAGGGCTGCAAACAGAAGAACTGAAATCAAGGTAATAATCTAATCATCATGGCAGAACGATTTACAGCAGATCTGCTGTTTATAATCATTGTGCTGCTGGTTGCAGCACTGCTGGGCTTTCTGATAGGGTACTACATGGCACGCGGACGCGCCAGGAAAAAGATAGCCGCCCTGGAAGAGGAGAAGGCCGCGCTGGAGGAAAAGCTCCGGAAACTGGAGGCAGAACTCCTTGCAGCTGAGGCGGAGAAGAACTCTTTGCACGGCGACGTGAGAAGAATGGATGACGAAATCGCCAGCCTGAAACTCACCATTGACAAGCTGGAGAAGGAAGCAAGGCTGCTGGCAGAAGAGAGAGGCCCAAAGCAGGAGTATCCATCCAGGCCCCCTGCCGCGGCTGATGATCTTAAAGCTGTGCTGGGCATCGGCCCCAAAATCTCAAAGCTGCTGATGAACCGCGGGATAACAACATGGAAAACACTTTCGGAGACCGCTCCTGACAGCATCAGGGAGATCCTTGCCAGTGACGGCGGTGAACGGTTCCGTGTCCACAACCCGGAGAGCTGGCCACATCAGGCCCGGCTGCTCCACGAGGGCCGGCTGGACGAGCTGAAGGTACTGCAGGGCAAACTTGAACTGTAGCTGCCA
>CAYPKP010000027.1:33095-38818 GCA_964411345.1 uncultured Rikenella sp.
CGTGTACGGGATTGAGCCCCCACTTGCGTTGGCGGCTCAAACTGCCGAGTGAAGGCCGGCATGCCCCCTCCTTGCCGGGAAAAATGGGGAAAATTTGCTATATTTGTTGATAAACGTGTGGAATAGCAATATTTACCATTAGCAAAAGAGGAGGATTAAATGACTTATAACGAAGATTTTCTATACCGTCCGCGGAAGTACAACGCCATTGAGCTGTGGAAGGATGTGACTGAGGAGCAGTGGCGTGATCCGGCGTGGCAGAGGAAGAACTCCATCCGCTCCGTTGATCAGCTGAAGAAGGTCATCAAACTAAATCCCCACCAGGAGGCTGAGATCCGGAGGACCATTGGCACCATGAGACAGGAGGGCAAGGAGCCGTTCAGGATCACGCCCTACTATGCATCGCTGATGCAGGAAGATCCATTTAACCCGGTATTCTTCGGCGAGGTGTCGAAGAAGCGTCTTGACCCAGTCTTCTGGCAGAGTGTTCCCACACCTGCCAACCTGATGTTTCCCGATGCCGGTGTGGAGGGAGCCATGAGCGAAGGGTCTCGCAGCTACGGTGCCGCCTATCAGCGCTATCCCAACAGGCTCGCGCTCTTTGTTGCCGAGAACACCAGCTGTGCCTCCTACTGTGTGCACTGCCAGAGAGCCAAGTCGCTTGATACCACAGCCGACGTTAACAGCCGCGAGGTAGACAAGGGTATCTTCTACATCAGCTACAACCGCAACATCAACGAGGTGCTTGTCACCGGCGGCGATGCGCTGATGATAAGCTTTAAAAGGCTGAAGTACATCCTCGAGGAGCTGAGCCGCATACCACATCTGAGAGTCATCAGGATAGCAACGAGGGTTCCGGTGGTGCTGCCCATGCTCATCAACGACGAGCTGCTGGAGATGATAAAGGTGTCATCAAACAGGTACAACAAGGGGATCGGCAAGTATGTCTATTTCATGACTCACATCAATCATTTTCAGGAGGTCACAGCCGATCTGGCAGAAGCAGTCAGGAAGATAACATCGCACGGTTTCACGATACGAAACCAGACGGTGCTGCTCAATCATGTCAACGACCATTACCGGACGCTAGCGGAGACCTTCAGGCGGATGTTCTGGATCGGTGTGCATCCCTATTACCTTCTCCAGTGCCATAAGGAAAAGGGAATCGTTCATTTCATAACCCCCATCCAGGTAGGCAAGATTTACATGAAGCACCTCCAGGGATGGATCAGTGGCACAACCGTTCCGCGCTACGCGGCCAACATCGAAGGTGGAGGGGGCAAGGTGGTGCTGATGCCATCAGGACATGACACTCTTAACCTCGACAGCACCATTGACGAAAAGATCTCTGAGAGCTATGCCAATGTCTTTACCTGGGACCACAAGAAGATAATGATGTATGAAGCCCTGGGAAGGGCTACCAGGGAGGAGTACAATGAAGCCATGCAGATAATGGACAGCTTCATCGGCAGAAAAGGTGTCTTTCTGCCCAAAATTATCATTGTTGACGGTAAGGGCAATCATCTTGAGACCACCAACCGCACCAGGCTGCCAACCTTTGAGAGGAGCAAGAAGGCGAAGCTACTCGACTATGAGCTGTTCAATGCAGAGATGCCGCTCACCAATCCGGTTGACGCCCAGGATGAGATAGAGGCAGCCTTCAGCAAGTCAAAGTTCAACAAGTAACATGTTGACAGATAGCAGGGAGGGCCGGTCATCTGACCGGCCCTCCCTGCTTTTGCGCTGTTGTCTTCATCATAATGCCGCCGGGAACAGGGCGGGGGACAACGGCATTATACCGCGGCAGACTATTGCAGCGGGGTGACCACCTCTATCACCTCCGGCAGATCCATGCCTATCTTCTTCAGGTGCTCAATGGTAGGTATGCCGTTGTTGTTCCATCCGCGGCGCTTGTAAACGGCATCGCGGAGCAGGTCATACTGCTTCTCACGGTACTCGCGGGTGATCTTCATTTTCTCCGCCAGGGTCAGTCCCTCCGGGTCAACACCTATCTTCTCCTTCAGCTGGCTGTCATAACGCTCCTGCCGCGACAGGTATTCCTCCTCCGTGACCGGTCCGCAGGCGCGGTACGGCTGGTCGTCATCCTTGCGCCTGCCGAAGCCGCGGCGGATGTTGAACACCCTCTGGAAGTTGTAGACCCGCTCGGAGTCCTCAACCAGCCTGCGCTTGTCGAACTCTCGTCCCGTCACCGCCTTATAGATGGTGACATAGTTGTCGACGTGCTCCGGCACCTTGGCGGGCTCGTCGGTCTCTGCGTTGTTCTCCGGCTCGACATCATTCCACGGCAGCTTGCATAGTCCCACCAGCCCGAACCATGTGCGGAACATAGGGAAGTAATGCAGTGCTTCAGCCTTGTTTTCGAATGTCGGAATCTGGTTGTTGACCATATCCATGAAGATGAGCCATGCCTCATCATGCTGCGGGCCCTTGTTTGTCATGGCATAACCGCCCTGCTGCGCGAGCGACTCTTTCGACATGTACTGCGAGTACTCGAGCCCCTTGTTCTCCATGCCTATGTCCTGCATGTAAGCGGGGTCACCCCAGCCCTGTTCGGCGAAGTACTTTTTCATGCCGCGGACACCCAGGCCTGCGATAAGGCCAAAGCCCTCACCGCGGGCCAGCTGATGGAGCAGCTCCAGCGCCGGAGGCACATTGCCGAAGGTGAGATCAAGCCCGCCAGTGCGCTCCTTGTTGAGGATGCCGCTGGTATAACAGTCCTGAATGAAGGCCAGGCTGGTGCCCCAGGTGATGGTGCATATGCCGTAGGTGTCACAGTAGAAATTGGTCTCGATGATATACCTCGGATCAAAGAACCCGCCGTTGGAACCCAGCCCTGCAGCAGTCTCATACTCCGGCCCGTCAACAATTACCTTGTGTCCCTTGTAGGGCCCGGTGGCCAGCTCATAGTCATCTATTGCCTTGGCACAGGCCATGTTGCAGCCTATCCAGCAGCCGTCGGGAATTCCCTGGGTGAAAAAAGAGGTCCAGACTGCAGAGTCAATCTTCGGTGCATCCTTGTGCGACCCGAACTTGTAGTTATGTGTCGGGAGAAGGTCATGATCATCCATTATCTCCATCAGGTGAGCAGTACCCACCTGGCGCATGCGGCACTGTTTGTCGTCAAGCTCACGCATCTCACGGTTGAAGCGTCGGCCGCGTTCCATAATGGCATCCAGGTCAACCACATTGTTAAGGTTGCCCTTCACGCCGGGTATCTTGCATACAATGGCCTTTATCTTTTTGTTGCGGAAGACGGTGCCGGTGCCTCCGCGACCGGCCTGCTTCATCCTGATCTTCTTGCGCTTGTTGTCGTAGAATGTGAAGTTCAGCATTCCGATAAGTGAATGGTCTGCTGCTGATCCGGCAGATACTATGCCGATGTTCTTTCTGTCAGAATCGCCATCAGCGAACATATCCGTGAGCTGCTCTGCCAGCACATGGCTGTCGACAGCCTCTGCCGGAGCTTCGAAGATCTCAACGTAGTGATCAACGCCGTTAATGAAGATGATCACGTCACTCTCCGCCTTGCCCTGCAGCTCCATGGCATCGAAGCCCGAAAACTTCAGGAAGGGACCGAAAAAGCCTCCCACGTTGCTGTCCATCACAGAGTCAGTCTGCGGTGAGATGGTCACCACCAGCGACTTGCCCGTGCCGGAATACTGGGTGATGCCCCCTATCGGTCCGGAGGAGATAACAATCTCGTTCTCGGGATCGTTCCATCTGGTGTCGGGCCTGGTGGCATCCCAGAGATAACGCAGTCCGTAGCCCTTGCCCCCGATGAATTTCTCCTTCATCCCGAGTGGGACATCCTTCTCCTTTATCTCGTTGGTGCCCACGTTGACATAGAGGGTCTTGTCAGTGTATCCCTTATCCAGCGGAGTCCATTTGTAGTCCCATCTTTTCAGGAGCCTGTGTTGTGCCTTGAGTTCGCTTATGTCCATATTGTTCTTATTTTTAGATTGCATCACCGGTGTTACCGCAAATTAAGTGTATAAATATGCGCATTCTAATGATAATAGTCAATATGCAAGTGTTTGCATGACGAAACTTGCACACTGGCGCGCAGCGCTTGCAGTCGTGTGACTTCGGCAGGGTTCCCGGAGGCAGCCGGCAGGACGCCGGAGGGCGTTGGGGCCGGTATGAGAGCAGGATGCAGTGGTCCTGCCGCGGTTAAGGCACTGCCCGCCATCTGCACCGAGCGGCGACCGTTAATACATGGCAGTGCTCGTACGCGGCCGGCAGGCAGGGCGCCGGAGGCGGTGGGGAAATTTTGATCTGATTTGCAGCCTGCAATTTTTCGATATGGCATGAAATGATAACTTTGCAGGGATGAAGATAACCCTGAACAATGAGCCTTTGACCCTGGAGGGTGACAGCATCACGGTAGAGGGGCTGCTGGAGCTGAAACGGTATACCTTCAGGATGCGGACGGTGAAGATCAACGGGAGGCTGATCGGCCGTGACAGCTACGGCAGTGAGGTGATACATGACGGCGACGATGTGAAGGTGATCTATCTTATGAGCGGCGGTTGATCAGGTGTGCAAACAATAATATGATAATTCATTGAAGTCGGATTTCTGGCATCGGTTTTCACTGGCAGGCCTGCGTGACATGTTGCCGGCATGGATGAGGAACAGGTATGTACTCACCGTGCTCATCTTCCTTGTCTGGATAATACTGCTTGACCCCAACAACCTGATATCGCGTGTACGGGAGATACGCACCCGCAACCGCCTGGAGAGGGAGAAAGAGTACTACATGAGCCGCATTGAGGAAGACCGGAGGAAGCTGAATGAGCTGCGTACCAGTGATGAGAACCTTGAGAAGTATGCGCGTGAGCAGTACCGCATGAAGAAACCCGATGAAGAGCTCTTCATCATCGTCACTCCGGTGGAGGAGCGCCGGATAAGACGTGAAGGCAAGGAGCCGAAAATAAAGAAGCCCGCGGCAAGGCGGGCTCCTGAGTCGTCACGCAACTGAGGCTACTTCTTCTCCTTTTCAGCGCTGTATTTCCTGTTCAGTCCTTCTACCACCGCCTCTGTGATGTCCATTGTGGAATCACTGTAGAGGATCGGTCCGGGAAACTGTTTGGCAAGGATATACTGGTAACCGTGATCGGCATTGAATTCGGCCAGGTACTGGTTGATATACTCAAGCACCTGCCTCTGGGCCACCATACCCTCTTCATTGAGGTTCAGCGCCATCTCGTCACGCAGTGCAAGCAGATTCTGCTGCTGCTGTGCCAGTGTCTGCTCCATCTCGGCAGCAGTGGCCCTGGTGATAAGTCCCTTCTGTGCCTTGTTCTGGTAGTCCCTGACGTCGCGGTCGAAGGCCTGCGACTTCGATGCCAGTTCTGCCTCTGAACTTCTGGTCTTCTCCTCCAGTTCAGTCGACTTGTCCTTTGCCATATCAAAGCGGGCAATAACGGTGTCGAGTTCTACGAAAGCAATGCCGCCGGACTGTGCGACTGCCTGGCCCTCAGCAGCTTCAGACGGAGTGTTGCCACATCCGGGAGCAACAAAAATAATTGCGACTGCCAGAGCCGATATTGTCAGGATGTTCCTTACAACAGATGTTCTCTTCATTTCAGGAAATTAAATTAAGGTTCAACAAATTGTTGCACAAACATACACAAATTTTAAATAAGAACCCGCCACTGAGAATTTGTCTCTGACCGGGGAGGATGGTCAGTCGGCAGTAT
>CAYPKP010000028.1:0-10228 GCA_964411345.1 uncultured Rikenella sp.
GACTGGTATTGCCGGCTGATTACTGCCTCATTATGACCTTCCTTACCCGCTCCCTGGTCTCCGCCGGTGTAGGATTGAGTTCTGCAGCGGAGAAGGTGCCGTGTTCCGGGTCAATCCGCTCGAAGACCATCATATAGAGTTCAAAGATGATCTCGAGGCTCAGCCTGTAGCGCGGATCCATCTGCGGACAGACATCCTCCATTACTGACAGTGTATCAAGACGGTACCTGTCAGCAATCTCCAGGTACTTCCTCATCATAGCGCGAAATCCTTCTGTCAGGGGAGCGCCCAGGGCCATCTCCAGCATGCTTTTGCGGGTGAGGCCGTGCCGGGCCATTATGTCATCGGCAAAATAGCTGAGGTTATTGAGCTGGTCCTTTCTGAAATCGCGCATTATATGCACGAGGTAGCTGAAGATTGCACACGGTTGAGCCGTGCGTCGGACATCAAAGGGAGGGTCGTGGTATTTGCCGTCTCTTTCCTGCAGGCCTGCCAGGTGCACAAAGACAGATGCCGGGGCCACGGAGGCACCCGCGGAGTATTGCATGAAGTCGTTGAGGGTGGCAAAACCATCATGGGTGACATCATACAGCATCGATCCGGCAAAATCCTCGAGTGCCCAAATCGGTATCCTGAACCGTTCCACCGTATCCTTCAGGTCATTGCAGAAGAAGGGCGATTCCGCTCCCGGCCGAAGCAATCCCAGCCACTCGCTTACCTTCCCGGAAAACAGTTCCCGGTCAGCCTCTGCGATACCCTTGTTGGCTGCCTTATGGTCATCGATTAGGTCGTCAAGGGCGCGCATGAACCTGTAGCAGGTGCGTGCCGCACAGTAGCGCTCATTATCCCAGAAGCTGGCTGCAATCAGAATATTCGGATGGTCAATGATCTTCTCAAAGTCGATCGATTCAAAAATACCCGTATACTGTTCCCTGTAATTCATCATCACCTGCCCTGTCGTTTTTGCTGTTCGTCAACTATTCTCTCTGACACAAGTTTTGCCGAGAGAAGCACCATAGGTATCCCGTTGCCCGGGTGAGTGCTTCCGCCTGTAAAATATAGGTTCCTGTAGCGCCGGTCACGGTTGTGGGGCCTGAACCACCCCATCTGCAGGATGTTGTGCCCGAGGCTTCCAAAGACCGACCCCCTGGTTATGTTGAGTGCCTCCCTCCATGTGTCGGGAGAGGCAACTATCTCAAATTTGATATGTTCTTCGATATCATCTATGCCTACGGTCTTCAGTTTTCTGAAGACGGCGCTGCGTGCCTTGTCAGTAATGATATCCCAGTTCTGCGGATGCCTGTCATCAAGGTGTCCCACGCCCACTGCCACTGAAAGTGTGTCACACCCATCGGGCGCAGCCGAGGGGTCACTACGGACAGGGGCATGGATATAAAAGCAGGGGTCATCACCCATCGACCTGTCTCTGAAGATGGCATTGAGTCCCTTCCTGTAACTGTCGGCCAGGAAGGTGGTGTGGTGTCCGAGCTGAGGGTACTGTTTGTCGAGTGCCCAGTGCAGAACCAGTGCCGAGCACGAGTATTTCATCCGGTCAATCCGCCGTGATTTTCCTTTCCGCGGCAGCAGCTCGCGGTAGACATATGGCAGGTCGGCATTGGCAACGATGACATCGGCCCTGGCTTCGCTCCCGTCACTGAAAAGTGCGCCGGCTGCCCGCCCTTTCTCCACCAGAATTCTTGTGACCGGCCGTGCAAAGTGAAATCTGACTCCAAGCCCGGCAGCTTTCTCCATGAGCTTCTCTGCCACTGCATACATGCCTCCTGCGGGGAACATTGATCCCTCGCTTAGCTCGGCTGCAGGTATCATGGAAAAGAGGGCAGGAGCACTGAACGGACTTTGTCCCACGTAGATATTCTGAAAGGTGAATGCCATCCTCAGATGTTCCGAACGGAAGAACCGTGAGGTGTACCGGTAGTGATTGAGATATGTCTTCAGCCTGATCAGCAGAAGTGCATTGCCAAGGTTGAAGAACTCAAGGAAGCGGGTAAAATTCCTTCCCAGGAGCCTGTCGAAGGCCTCCCTGTAAAGTCTGAAACCGGTCTTTACATATTTAACGGCCATGGCATAGCTTCCAGGCTCGATCTTCTCGAGCTGCTCTTCCATCCGTGTCTTGTCGGTGGTGAAGGAGAGGCCTGTGCCGTCATCAAACTGCAGTCTGTAGATGTCACCGAGGGGCTTCAGCAGCAGTTCACTTTCCAGGTCGAGGCCCATCTCGCTGAAGACCTCCCTGTACACTTCAGGCATGAGCATCATGGTGGCTCCGACATCAAAGCGATGTCCGTCACGGATAATATTTCCGCAACGTCCGCCGGCAGATATGTTCTTCTCGTACACATCCACCCTGTATCCTTTCTGCGCCAGGAAAAGCGATGTGGCAATTCCTCCGATTCCGGCCCCGATTATCAGAGCCGATCCCTGACCTGCCATAACTGACTGTTCATAATTAAGTGAATAGAACCCCGTTTCGATTGCCTTAAACAGGCAACCGTGAGGCAAATATACATGGAAATGCTGCTATTATGCGAGGAGAAACCCGGTCAACGGCGGATTAACGTGGGTGAGTGGCGGAAAATCACTCTTCAGCCCACAGTCCACAGTCTTCAGTCCCGGCTGCCGACTGCCCATTGCCGTCCCGACATTTCATATGCGGGATTGAGCCTCCCCGACACTTCATCTACATAACTTTTCCTGTGTCGGAGTCTCAAACTGCCGACTGCTGACTGGTTTACCAGAGGTGATGCACCAGGGGTCTGATATCCTCTGTGTAGATCTGTTGTATGGCAGCCAGTTGTTCCGTGGTCAGCGGGGGTATTTCGGCAGCTTCAATATTGGATCGCACCTGTTCGGGAGATGATGCTCCGGGGATAATGCAGCTCACCTCATCGCGCATGAGTATCCAGCGCAGGGCCACATGTGCCAGGGGCAGCTCTTCCGGGAAGAGCTGCCTGAGCCGTGCTACTGCCTGCAGTCCCCTGTCATAAGGTACCCCTGCAAAGGTCTCTCCTTTGTCGAACATCATGCCGTTCCTGTTGAAGAACCGGTGATCACCCGGAGCAAACCTTGTGTCAGATGCAAATTTGCCCGTCAGCAGTCCGCTGGCCAGCGGAACCCTGACAATCAGGCCGACCTCTTTCTCGCGGGCCATGGCAAAGAACTTCTCGTGGGGTCGCTGGCGGAAGATGTTATAGATTATCTGCACAGTGGTGACATTGTCATATTCAACAGCCTTGATGGCCTCCTCCACCTTTTCCACGCTGACGCCCAGGCTGCGTATCTTACCCTCCTCCCGGAGCCTCTCAAACTCACCGAATATCTCCGGCCGGTAATAGACCTCCGTCGGAGGACAGTGGAGCTGTATCAGGTCAATGCGTTCCGTAGCTATCCTTTTCAGTGAGTCCTCGACATATGCCCTGAGCACAGCCGGGGTGTACCCTTTGTCAACGTGCGGATTTATCTGCCGCCCGCACTTGGTGGCTATCCCGATCTCCTTGCCTGATGCCCGTACTGCCTTGCCGACAGCCTTTTCGCTCTCGCCGTCGGAATAGACGTCTGCCGTGTCAATGAAGTTGACTCCGTTGTCTATGGCCTCGCGGATGATGGAATCGGCAAGAACCGGGTCAAATTTTGACCCCCATCTTCCTCCCACCTGCCATGTGCCCAGTGATATCTCTGACACCTCAAGGCCGCTCTTTCCAAGTTTCCTGTAATTCATATCCATATGTTCTTATGTTCGCATGCAATATATATATGTTATCGTGCTATGTTGTACCATGAAACGGACAGGCTGAACGTCAGGGGATTCAGTCCTATGCTGTGATCTGTCATAATCCTGTTCCCCGTTGACCAGATCCAGGGGTTTCTGTTCAGCCTGACCGCGTATCCTGCCGCAATGCCGAACGACCAATAATCTGCCTGTCCCTGAATGCCGGAATACATCAGGTATTCCAGGTTCACTCCCGCCACTGCTACGGTCTGGTTGAACCTCAGGTCTATATCTCTTTCATCAAGATAGCGGTTTAGGGAAATCTTCCTGTCGCCCGGGTAGTTCAGCAACCTGTATCTCAGCCAACGTGCCGAGATCAGCGGTGTTAGCCTTATTCTGCGGGAGCTGACAAGGTCATAGCCAATGCTGAGCTTGTACATTGTGTTGTTCAGGTCAACGGAGATGGTGTCGAGGTCATCCTGGTAGCTGTAGCCCATGCCTATACCGAGGCCGAACCAGACACCGGAGAATGAAGCCCCGAGTTCCGGTCCTATCACGGCGAAGTATCTCATCAGGTCAGTGTTGTGAGATCCCAGGGACGGGGTAAACTCTTCAAAATCGGAAAAAACGGCATCCATGGAGAGCGATGACCGCATAATGACTCTGTTTCCGGGGTCGCTGAAGCTCTCATCGGCGAACATCTCATCAGGGATATAAATGGGTGCCAGGCTGATCTTCAGGGGATAGACCGTTGACTCATCGAGGACAACCTCCACGGGATTGAATCCCAGGCATTCGACCTTCAGGCTAATATCCCCGTCAGGCGCCATAAGCAGGTGAAAGATGCCGTTAATGTCGGCTGCCGTGCAGTTTGAGGTGTTGATCTGGCATGCCGTGGCGCCCACGATAGGAACGTCGCGGTTATCCATGATGATTCCCGTGACGACTGTACCCTGCGCTGCCGCGACAAGTGATACTGCGGTCAGCAGGGTTACTGCAAGGCACCGCGGCGCCATTCCCATTACTCCTGATCTCCTTTTATTGCAGTTGCTCCCTGTCTCCTGCAGTGGTCGGGAGCAGCAATCCGGCACCACCGGCGTCAAATAAGAGTTTCTTTTCATCGCCTCTGATTTACGGATCAAAATAAACAAAATTCCCCGACAATGTGTTTCAGGATAAAGGCGGGGGAAGGCTGCAGAACATATTTTGAATAACGATTTAATATTACATTTACCCGATCAACACAAACCAAACCATACTATGAAAAGACTTTTCTTGCTATGCCTCCTCGTTGGCTTTGCACTTCATGCATTTGCACAGGAGAAGAAAGCGCTGACGATAGATGATCTTGTAAAGTGGAACCGCATCACCGAGAGGGTGATATCTGACGACGGTTCGCTGATGGCATTCAAAACCGAGCCAAGTCAGGGTGACCCTGTGGTGACCCTTTATGATGGTGAAGCCCTACAGAAGGGCACGTTCAACTGTGCCACGGGAATAAGGATCTCACCTGACTCCAGGTTCCTGTTCTTTACCATAAAGACTCCCTATGAAGAGGAGAAGGCCCTGAAACTCAAGAAGACCAGGAAGGATGATATGCCTCTTGACAAACTTGGGATTTATAACGTGGCTACCGGCAAGAGTGACACCATTGACAGGCTGAAGTCATACAAGGTCCCTGAAAAGTGGTCCGGATGGATTGCCTGGCAGACCGAGCCGCTGAAGTCGAAGCCGGCAACACCGAAGGACAGTGCCGGGAACGGCAGCGGGACCAGGCAGGAGGCTGGCACCGAATCAGGAGAGGCAGCCGGCAAGGCGGCTGCCGGCACTGAAGCCGGCAAGGGTCAAGGCGCGGAGAGCGGGCAGGAGCAGGAACCCGGCAAGGGAAAAGCCGGTGAGAACGGAAAGAAACCCAAGAGTGAATCTGCTGATAACGGATATACGCTCTATTATCGCAACCTTGGCAGCGGCATGACTGACACTGTAAGATTTGTTACCGACTACCTTTTTGCGGAGGAGTCGGAGAAGCTGATATATGCCACCACGGGAGATGACAGCGGCATGGAGCCGGGAGTGGTGATCATCGACCTTAAGAAGGGTGAGAGCACGGTAATTTATCAGGGCAAGGCGAAATACAGGCAGCTGTCCATTGACAAGGAGGGAAAGAGGGCGGCCTTCATACTCTCGTTCGACGAGAAAGACAAGGCTGGCAACACCTGGTCACTCTGTTACTGGGATGGCAGCGGACTTGCTTCAGTGGCGGCTGCACAGGGTACGGCGGGTCTCCCTGAGGGATGGATCATCAATGAGAATGCACGCCTGACTTTCGGCGAGAAAACGCAGAGGCTTTATTTTGGCACTTCACCGGAGTATAAGCTGAAGGATACCACCGTTCTTGACGAGGAGCGTGCCAACGTGGATGTCTGGCACTGGGAGGAAGGCATACTGCATACCGCTCAGGTGGTCAGGAAGTCCAGGGAGATGAAAAGATATTTTGCAGCGGTATATCATGCTGACCGGAAGAAGGTTGTGCAGCTGGCCACTGAAGAGAGACCGGATATACAGCTGGTTGACAAGGGTGATGCAGAGAAGGCGGTAGCCTTCTCAACGCTGCCGTATGACCTCGAGTCAATGTGGGAGGGGCGCTCAAAGAGTGACGTCTGGATTGTTGACGTCAACACCGGTGTGGCTGAGATGATCAGGCAGGCTCTCAGGGCCAGGGCCCGCTTCTCGCCTGCAGGAAAGTACCTCTACTGGTATCATGAGGCGGACAGCTCATGGTATTCCTGGGATGTTGCTGCCGGCAGGGAGTACAGGCTGACCGACCCGAAATCACTGCCTGTCTGGGATGAACTCCATGATGTTCCCGATCTCCCCGGCTCATATCCTCCCGCAGGCTGGCTGAAGGATGACGGGGCTTTCCTGGTATCAGACAGGTATGACATATGGTCCCTGGATCCTACTGCCGGACGTGCCCCGGTGAATGTTACGGGCAACGGACGGAGTGAAAGGATACGATACAGGCTTCTCGATTTCGACCCGGAGAATGAATATATAGATCCTTCCGTGAAACAGTACCTCCTGGGCATCGACGAGGTGACCAGGAGTCAGGCGGTATATTCACTCGAGATGAAGAAGAAGGCACTTCCTGTCAGACTTACCGGAGGCGATTACAACTACGGTAATCCGATCAAGGCGAAGAATAGCAACGCGTTGATATACACGAAGGAGAACTTCGGTCTCTTCCCCGATTACCTGCTCTCAGACCTCACCTTCAGAGGTGAGAAGAGGCTTACAGATGCCAATCCCCAGCAAAAGGATTTCAGATGGGGTACAGCCGAGCTTGTGCGTTGGACTTCACTCGACGGGCTGGAGCTGGAGGGGCTTCTTTACAAGCCCGAGGACTTCGATCCCGGCAAGAAGTATCCGATGATCGTCAACTTCTATGAGAAGAGTTCGACGGAACTGTTCAGGCACAGGAATCCCGAGCCGGGCAGGTCTACCATTGACTATCATTACTATACCAGCAACGGCTACCTTATATTCAACCCTGATGTTTACTATATTGACGGTTATCCCGGCCAGAGTGCTTTCAACTGCGTCATGCCAGGCATCATGTCTCTCATAGATAAGGGCTTTGTGGACGAGAAGCGTATCGGTGCCCAGGGTCACAGCTGGGGCGGTTACCAGGTGGCTTACCTGGCCACGCGCACGACTCTTTTTGCTGCCATTGAATCGGGGGCTCCGGTGGTCAACATGTACAGTGCCTACGGTGGCATACGGTGGGAGTCCGGAGTTAACCGTTCCATGCAGTATGAGCACCAGCAGAGCAGAATTGGAGCCACGATCTGGGAGGCACCGCACCTTTACTGGGAAAACTCACCGCTCTTCTCCGTCGACAAGATTGAGACCCCGATACTGATCATGGCCAATGACCAGGATGGTGCGGTACCCTGGTACCAGGGGATAGAGTTCTTTGTGGCCATGAGGCGTCTCGGCAAGCCGGCCTGGCTGCTCAACTACAACGGTGAACCGCACTGGGCGCAGAAGCTGCCAAACAGGATCGACTTCCAGAAGCGCATGGCGCAGTTCTTCCATCATTACCTGAAGGGCGAGCCGATGCCTGTGTGGATGAAGGAGGGGGTTCCGGCGACGGAAAAGGAATTTACGCTCGGATACTGAGAGGAGCTTACGCAGCTTATCTGTACGGTGAGGTTGATCATGGTGTCACCCTGTTCAGCCTCTCCGCACTTTCTATAAGAGAGTGCGGCACTGTGATTATTTCACCTCATCCAGCACAAACCCTACACCCCGGAGTGTACGTAGTGCCAGACCCCGGTCGGAGGCGAGATACTTTCGCAGGCGGCTGATGAAGACATCCATGCTGCGCCCGAGAAAATAGTCGTCATGACCCCAGATCTCGGTAAGGATCTGCTCACGGGTAAGAGACCTGTTCCTGTTCATAATCAGATGCCTCAGCAGCTGCGCCTCCCTCAGGGTCAGCTTCTCCTTGCCCGAAGGAGTGATCAGCTCGAGAGAGTTGTACCTTAAAGTGGTCCCGGAGATCGTGTACTCATCCTCAACCACTGAATAGACCCTGCGGAGTATGTTGTTGATGCGCAGTACCAGCATCTCAGGGTCAAAGGGCTTGGTGATATAATCATCGGCACCAAGCTTCAGTCCCCTGACCATATCTTCCCTCAGACTCTTGGCGGTGAGGAATATGAATGGTATGCCGGGCTCCTCGGCCCTCAGTTTTTCAGCCAGGGTGAAGCCATCCATCTCCGGCATCATGACATCGAGGATGCAGATGTCGGGCCGTGATTCATGGAACAGATTCCATGCCTCCCGTCCGTTGCGGGCCAGTGTCACTTCGTAACCGCTCAGGGAGACATACTGTGAAAGTATGTTCCCGAAATCGATATCGTCTTCGGCAAGCAGTATTTTCATCAGATTATATAATTATTATTTCATTGGAATCCTAGACGTTTGCTTTCAAAGGCAATTTGATTTTGAATGTGGTTCCCCGGTCCGGCTTGCTGCTGGCGGAGACATCACCACCGTGAGCCGTAGCTATTCGCCTGACATAGTAGAGACCAAGCCCGAGACCCTTGGTTTTGTGAATATTTCCGTGCGGAACCCTGTAGAATTTCTCGAAGATATGGTCAAGATGTTCACGCGAGATGCCGATGCCGTTGTCTGATATGGTTATTTCAAGATGTCCGCATTCAACGGCTGTCTGAACCTTTATCACGGGATCACCGTCGCAGTATTTGACGGCGTTGGAGAGCAGGTTGCTGATCATGGTGGTGAAATGCACGGTGTCAGCCTCTATTACAGCACCTTTGGTTCTGTAATCTTCTTCAATTACGGCACACCAGTCACAGGAGGTGAGGAATGATGATACTATCTCATGCATCAGGTCGTCTGCTTCATGAGGGTGTCTGTCGAGATGAAATTCAGTTCGTTCAAGAAGGCTTACCTCAAGTATGGTGTTGATCATCTGGTTGAGATGAACGCTCTGTTTGCCGATCATGTCGGCTGTCTCACGCACTTTCTCCGGGTCATCAAGGATCTGGTCCTTTTTCAGTGTCTTGCCCGCCACGGTGATCGTCGACAACGGTGTCTTGAGCTCATGCGTCATGTTGTTTATGAAATCACTCTTGAGTCCTGAAAGGCGCTGCTCCTCCACCAGGTTCCGCCAGGTAAGCCAGAAGACCAGGAACACTATCAGGGTGCTGGCAATGATCAGGGCAAAGGAGAGCAGTGCCTCCTTGAAGACCATACTTTTCCTGTGTTTCAGATCAATCAGGTAATGATATTCGATCAGAAAGTGATTGTGCTCTTCCCTGAAGGTATTGATAAAAATAAGATTTTTTGGCGGAGCACCATAGACTGAATCCACGACAGGCAGAGTGCCGTCAGGGGTAAAAATCTCCAGCTTGCTTATAACTATGGCACTTTCGAAATCCCCGTCAAATCCGGCGTCGCCGATATAGGCTCGAAGAAACGAAGTGAGCATTTCATTTGAAGAAAGAACAGAAGATGTCTTTTTCAGGGCCATCCCTGTCAGCTCCAGTGTGTCTGAAGCGTCGGTCAGTTTGCTCAGCTCCTCCCTTACAAGGAATTCCGTCAGCTTGTCGGCAACCTCCATCGCCTTCTCGAAACCGTTGGCCTTCTTCCCTGAGAGCAGCACGGAAAGGCCCTCGCGCGAAAGGTTCCTGTATCGCATGAGGAGCATCTCTTCCTTATGCTGCCAGACACTGCGTATCATATATAGCTGTACGGCAAGAAACAGCAACAGGGCTGCAAGAGAAACCGCAAGAAGAAGGTTCCGTTTCATCTGCCTTCATTTTCCTCAAATTTAATCATTGGTCCGGATCGGGCAAGAGGATTAACCGGCCATTAACCTTGTGTTAACCCGGAGATAGGAATCTGTGGTTTAATTTTACAGCATGAAACTTGCACAGGCAGGAACAGGCAAAAGGATCTGATGCAAAATGT
>CAYPKP010000028.1:10328-12302 GCA_964411345.1 uncultured Rikenella sp.
GAACAGCTCCAGAAGAAAAAGCAGGTGGAGATTGAGATGAAGAAGAGACTCATCACCGAGGAGGAGATGCAGAAGAAGATTGCCGAAATTGAGGCAGCTGCTGCTGACAGGGAGAGGCATATCGAGAGGATCTCCAGGGACATTGAAGTTCAGCTTCGGGACAAAGATGAGTTGTCCAGGAGGTTTCGGATAGGTATCATGCCTGAGGACAGGGTGTTTGAATATGTAACACCCGAAAAGGGCAACATTTATATCTACGGCACTCACGGTCAGGTTGGCAAGCCAGGTTCATCATGGAATTATTCGCGCCAGGTGATGGAGGCCACCTTCACCAACGAGTTTACCATGAGTGCAGGGGAAGAGACCAATGTCAACCTTTCGGTGTCAGGCGACTGTGCTGAAGGGTCAATGACGGTAGCCATCATCATGCCTGACGGCAAGCAGCTCTCAGAGGTTATCATTGATGCAAACGGCAGCCTCAACTGGCGGAAGAGCTTTGAGACAGAGGAGGGCAACGGCTGGAAGAACGGCAAATGGGTTTTCAAAATAAAGGCCAGAAACGCAACGGGTAACCTGCGCATATCACTGAACTCTGACTGATTTTCGGTTTCCGGCCTTGTATTGGTTCTGCTTTCAGGTTACAGGTTCCCTGTGGCCATCGGGGGAGGCGCTGCTTGCGGCGCCTCTTCCTTTTGTGCCTCTGCAGGCCGACAGTTGTGATGCCCGGCAAGACGCCGGAACGAGTGCCTCTTCATTCGCACGGTAAACACAGGAGACCCTCGTAGCTATATTCCAGGACAGTTTTCTACTCTCCCGGCTCAATGGCTGCCGGGTGGGAGAGATCATTTATCAGGGCTCATGTTTGCCCTGAGTTGCCATTATATTAAATTTGTGCAACGGAAATTCAAAGTCATGAAGAAGATACCATTGTTGACTCTCATGGTCCTGGCATTCGCTCTCGCCTCCTGCGGGAACCGCACCGGCCGGGCCGGTGATGAGAGAACCATCACGGTCACCATACCGCCGCTCGCCTGGTTTGTTGAGGCCATTGCCGGCGATGATTTCACAGTCAATGTAATGCTTCCCCCGGGAGCTGATCACCATATCTGGGAGCCGCTGCCAGCCCAGATCAATTCCCTGTCTGGCTCCGAAGCGTTTATTATGAACGGGCAGCTTGAGTTCGAGCATGCATGGATGGACCGCTTCAGGCAGGTCAACAACAGGATGCAGATACTTGATCTGTCGCGCAGCATCGAGCTTATCGGAGCTGAAGGGCATCATGAAGACGAGGGTGATATTGAGCACGAAGGGAGCCATGAAGACGAGACCGATGGTGAGATGGAGGGACACCATGAATCTGAGGCCGGTGCTGATCCGGAAGGGCACCATATGGCGGAAGCCGGTGATGATCACCAGGGCCACAGCCATACCGGCGCTGATCCTCATTTCTGGATGTCACCAGTTGCTGCGGCGGTGATGGCTGAAGATATCAGGGATTTCCTCACCGGGCTTAATCCTGCCTCAGCCGGCAGGTACGAACAGAACTATGCCATCCTTGCCGATACCATTGCAGCTATTGATGAGATGGTCAGGAGTGCCGTAGGGACCATGAGCACCGGCACAGTCATGATCTATCATCCGGCACTTGCATACATGGCCCGCGACTACGGATTTGAACAGCTCTCTTTTGAGGATGAAGGGAAGAGCCCGTCACCGGCCCGCATGAAAGAGCTGATTGACATTGCCCGCGAGAAGAAAATAAAGAGTATCTTCATACAGGCAGAATATGACCTCCGCAATGCTGAATCGCTCTCCAGGGAGACGGGGGCAGAGCTTGTTGTCATCAACCCGATGAACAGAAACTGGCCGGAGGCTGTTATTGAAGTAATGAAAGCGCTATCCAGTCCGCAGTCGGAAGTAAGCAGTCAGCAGGACCAGTCCGCAGTCGGCAGTCCGCAGTCGGCTGCCGGCAGC
>CAYPKP010000028.1:12402-17489 GCA_964411345.1 uncultured Rikenella sp.
GTATACTTTTCAGCATAGAATCCCTGACAGCCGGCTACGGTGATAAGGTTGTCCTCCGTGACATCACCATGCCGGTTGAGGAGAATGACTTCATCGGTATCATCGGTCCAAACGGCGGTGGCAAGACAACTCTCCTGAAGGTGATACTGGGGCTTTTGAAACCCTTTTCAGGCAGGGTCGACTTCACTCCGGGCAATCTCAGATTTAATCAGATCGGATACATGCCGCAGGTGGCACAGGGAGACAGCCTCTTCCCGGTGACGGTTGAGGATGTTGTTCTCTCCGGAATGATGCACGGCAAGGGAGCCAGGGGCACCATGGGGCGCAAGGAAAAAAAGCATGCGGGGGAGATAATGGAGCAGCTTGGACTTACTGCTCTCGCACGCCAGCCCCTCAATGAACTGTCGGGCGGACAGCTGCAGCGCGTCTACCTGGCCAGGGCGGTGGCAGGGTCACCGCGACTGCTCCTGCTGGACGAGCCGGCCACCTATGTTGACACTTCATTTGAGGCTGACTTTTACGACAGGCTGAGGCTGATCAACGAGCGCATGACCATCATGATGGTGTCCCACGATGTGGGCATGATCTCCTCCTGGGTAAAGTCGTTCGCCTGCGTCAACGGGTCGCTCTTCTATCATCCCCACAGCAAGATCACGGAGGAGGATCTCAGGCTGTACGGCTGTCCCATTCAGCTTGTCACCCACGGCGACGTGCCCCACATTGTACTCCACAAACATGAATGATGGAGAACCTTTTTGAATACTCGTTTGTCGTCAGGTCGCTTCTGGGTGCCCTTTTTGCCAGCATCACCGCAGGCATTGCCGGAACATATATCGTCTCCAGGAGGCTGGTCTTCCTCAGCGGCGGCATCACCCATGCCTCCTTCGGGGGGATAGGCCTGGGCTACTTCCTGGGTATCAGCCCGGTGCTTGGTGCAGCCGTTTTCGGACTTGGCGCTGCTCTCGGCATGGAGTATATGTCGGCCAGGGGCAGGATGCGGGAGGACAGTGCCATCGGGATTCTCTGGGCGCTGGGGATGGCGGTGGGTATCATATTCATCTACCTGACACCCGGATATGCACCCAACCTGATGAGTTATCTTTTCGGCAGCATCCTGACCGTAACCTACGGTGACCTGATCGCGCTGGGAGTCATCTCATTGGTTCTCATAGTCTATACGGCGATGTTTTACAGGACCCTGCTCTATATATCTTTTGACGAGAGCTATGCACGTACCTTCACGACACACGTTGATCTCTTCAAGTACATATCGGTAGGTCTGACAGGACTGGCCATTGTGCTGAACATACGAATGGCAGGAGTGATAATGATAATCGCACTGCTTACCATCCCGGCCAATATAGTGATGCTTTTTACAAGGGAATATCTCCGGATAATAGTTCTCTCAACAGTCGTCAGCTTCCTTGCCATCAGTGCCGGGTTTGTCGTTTCGTGGTTTATAAATCTGCCGACAGGCGCAACAATCGTGACGGTACTGGTGTTGTTCTGGTTGACGGCACGGGCTGTACGCACTCTCAGCATGAGGCGCAGTTCCGGTAAAATAAAAAAGAGATTAGCATGAATGAATTTGATATTCTGATCATTGGAAGCGGTCCCGGCGGCTATGTGGCTGCTGTCAGGGCTTCACAGCTGGGCATGAAGGCCGCGGTGATTGAAAAGGCTGAGACAGGGGGCATCTGCCTGAACTGGGGCTGCATACCCACGAAGGCCTTGCTGAAAAGTGCCCAGGTGCTTGATTATGTGCAACACGCATCCGATTACGGCATCAATGCCGGTGAGGCACCTTCACCTGATTTCGGCGCGGTCATTACCCGCAGCCGGGGAGTGGCCGATGCCATGAGCAAAGGAGTACAGTATCTCTTCAAGAAGCACAACATACCTGTTATCAACGGGTTCGGCCGACTGAAGGGTGCCGGCACCGTCGAGGTGGAGGCAGCTGACGGCACGACGGAGAGCTACAGGGCAAAGCATATAATCATAGCCACCGGAGCACGGTCGCGCGAACTGCCGAACCTGAAGCAGGACGGCAGGAAGATAATCGGCTACCGTGAGGCGATGAGTCTGCCCCAGCAGCCCGCCTCGATGGTGGTTGTAGGCTCGGGCGCCATAGGCAGCGAGTTTGCAGGTTTCTACAGGTCGATGGGCACCGAGGTGACCCTGGTGGAGTTCATGCCGCGGCTGCTGCCCCTGGAGGATGAGGAAGTGTCACGTACCCTGGAAAGGGCATTCAGGAAAGCAAGGATGAAGATCATGACCGGATCTTCAGTGGAGAAGGTTGACACCTCAGGTGATCGTTGTCTTGTCACCGTAAAGACCCCAAAGGGCGATGTGCAGATAGAGACGGACGTGGTTCTCTCGGCAGTGGGTATCACCTCCAACATTGAGGGGATCGGCCTTGAAGAGTCGGGCGTGAAAACCGACCGCGGAAAGATAGTTGTTGATGAATTCTACCGTACCTCCGCGGAGGGCATATATGCTATCGGCGACGTGGTGCCGGGTCCGGCGCTGGCACATGTGGCGTCAGCAGAAGCCATAGCGTGCGTTGAGAAGATTGCGGGTCATGACCCTGAGCCTGTTGACTACGGAAACATCCCCGGATGCACCTACACAACTCCGGAGGTTGCCTCCTGCGGCATGACTGAGGAGGCTGCCAGGGAGGCGGGCATTGAGACCAGAACGGGCAAGTTCATGTTTATGGCCTCTGGTAAAGCCTCAGCTGCAGGTGCGCGCGAGGGCTTCGTCAAGCTGGTGTTCAATGCGGCCGACGACAGGCTCATAGGCGGCCACATGATAGGCATGAACGTAACCGAGATGATCTCCTCGATAGTGACGGCACGCAGGATGGGAGCCACGGCTCACGACCTGGTACGCAGCATACACCCCCACCCGACAATGTCTGAAGGAATCATGGAGGCGGCAGCGGCGGCACTCGGAGAGGCCATCCACGGATAGCAAGCAATCACAGAAGAGGCAGCATCGGTCCCCGGAGAGGCCATCCACGGATAGCAAGCAATAACAGAAGCGGCAGCATCGGTCCCGTGCGAAGCACTGCACAGCTGAAAACATTATTGATTTTTGTGTTCAACGCAACCTTTGACCCCTTTTTAACATCAATCTGTTGACAGGGTCAGATATTATTTCCTATCTTTATAACTCGAGAAAAAAGCGGGTTTGCAAAAGGAAAAGGACATAATTGACGGCTGTCTGTCAGGAAGCAGACGCGATCAGGAGCTCCTTTACCGCAGGTACGCGCCGAAACTGTATGCCGTATGCCTTCAGTATGCGGGCAATACGGAGGAGGCAAGGGATGTCCTGCAGGAAGGTTTTATCAAGATCTTTGATAACCTGTCGCGCTACAACCATGAAGGTTCTTTTGAAGGGTGGATGAGGAGGATCATCGTCAACACCTCGCTGGAGAGATACCGCAGCAGGTACTACCTCAGCAGGGTTGATGACATCGAGGAAGTGCCGGAGCCGGAAGCCGAACCCGACACCAGTGATTTTGCAGGGCTGGAGGCCTATGATCTCCTGAATATGATCATGGAGCTGCCGCCGAAATACAGGATGGTCTTCAACCTCTACGCCATTGAAGGATATTCCCATAAGGAGATCGGGGAGATGCTGGGTATTTCGGAAGGTACCAGCAAATCGAATCTCTCGAGGGCCAGATTTATACTTCAGAAAAAAGTAGTGCTTCTGACAGGTGTCACAAGGAAAATGGTAAATGTTTAACAGGGAGCCAAATATAGATATTGTTTTCCGTAACGGACTGAAAGACCTGGAGGTTCTTCCTCCGTCTGACGTCTGGGACAATATCCCTCCCATGCCTGTCAGGCGCTCACTCTTAAGAATTGTCACCTCCATTGCTGCGGGTGTTGCCGCCCTGGTATCACTTGCACTGGTAGCGGGATGGTACCTGCGCAGCAATGAGACCGGCACCCGGATGGCGGCGATGACCATACCCAGTGGTGACCAGCAGGCCATCAGGATCATCAGCTCCCCCACGGATGCCGTGGAGGAGACTATTGTGCCCGGTCTGCCTCCCGATGCTGCAGTTACAGCTGTCCGTGATCTTAATGAAGGCATTGTAACAGGTCCCCCGGCTGTGGCAGATGATCCCCAACCTCTGCTGGCCGGTATGACTGATACCGGCAGGGAGTCTGAAGAATCACTCACCTTTTCGTCAGATGAGATAACGGTGATAACAGCAGGCCGGCTTACCGGAGCCGTCAATACGGCAATGCCGGAACTGGCTTCGGTCAGCAGCAGGGCGGAGGGTCAGCGATTTATGGTTGGTGCTTCACTCTCTCCGTCAGTGGGACTCTCACCACAGGGACAGAATGCCAGGCTGGCTGAACTTATGAACAGTGAGAAAGCCAGACCTTCATACACCACAGGACTGACATTCGGGTACAGGATCTCCGACCGCCTGACAATCCATTCAGGTATCGGACTAGCCTCACTGGGGCAGACCATCAGCGACGTCGATGTCTTTGCAGGGCTCTCCGATTTCTATGCTGTCAAGAGCAACTATCTGTACTCGGTTGAAACTGCTTCCGGCATGATCAGGGCAGGAAACACCGACCTTTACCTTACTGATGCCGGTAACAGGGTGGGCTCGCTGGTACAGGGCGCTGATCCGTCAAAATACAACCTGACACAGGTGGGCAGTGAGATCCGGCAGGTCTTCCGATACCTTGAACTGCCGCTGCTGTTGCGCTATAAGGTCATAGACGGAAGAATGGGTCTGAACCTCTCCGGAGGAGTGGCCTACGGCCTGCTGGTTGACAACAGAGCCTACACCGGACAGGGTTCTGATATCATTCGTGTAGGCCATACCGAAGGGGTCAACCCCTATAACTTAAGCAGTCAGCTGGGACTCGGAATGGAATACAGCATCTCCACAAACATCTCATTCAACTTTGAACCGGTACTCAGATACTACATGACACCCCTCAGTGACATTTCCGGCGCCCTCTACAAACCTTACTCCCTGGGTATATATTCGGGCCTCTTCTTTAAGTTCTGAGATCCTCTTTTCATCTTGTGCCATTACGGGATGCCTG
>CAYPKP010000028.1:17589-22324 GCA_964411345.1 uncultured Rikenella sp.
TGCCATTACGGGATGCCTGATCAGGGCTCTTTTTCGGCTTCTGAAACACCCCGTTCAGGTCACTCCTGCTCTTCCCTCCGGGCTATTGTCCGGGCTGCTGTTATGGGTGCACATCAATTACTGAAATCACCGGTTTTGCTCATGCTTTTACTTCCCCGTAAGCAATAATTTCGCTACTTTTGCAGTTTCAAAATTAACGTCGGGAAAATGAAATATACACCGGGAAAGGCCACCTTTGTCATTCTGCTGCTGCTCAGCGCAGGTTTTATATTTACATTACTTGTTTCAGCGGATGACCGGCAGGCGGAGTCGATTGATTATGAGGAGAGTGCGCTTGCTGCTGCTTCATGGGCCCTGCCTGAGACCGTATCCTTTGCCGGAGAGGTGATGCCCCTGGAGTACTTCGATACCCGTGAGAGCCTTGACAGGGAGCTGAATGCCACTGCCTACAGGCACGGCTCCACGCTGCTCACCATTAAAAGGGCAGGCAGATATTTCCCTGAGATTGAAAAGATTCTCGCTGAAAACGGCATTCCCGATGATTTCAAGTACCTGGCCTGTGCCGAGAGTGACCTGTCAAATGTGATCTCACCTGCCGGTGCCACAGGCTTCTGGCAGATCATGGAGAGCACCGGAAGAGAATTCGGCCTCACCATCAACAAAGAGGTAGACGACCGGTACAACCTTGAAAAGTCAACCCGCTTTGCCTGCAGTTATTTCAAAAAGGCTTATGAAAGATACGGCAGCTGGACCATGGCAGCCGCATCATACAACAATGGCTTCAGCGGATTAAGTGAGCAGGTAGGCATACAGAAGGAGACTGACTACTATGACCTGTTGCTGAATGAGGAGACGGCCCGTTATGTCTTCCGCATCGTGGCACTGAAGCTTGTTATTTCCGATCCGGCAAGATACGGCTACCATATTGCTGACACCGATCTTTACCAGCCAGTGCCTTACAGGGAGGTGGCCGTTGACAGTGCCGTTACCAGCTTTGAACAGTTTGCACGGCATTTCGGGACTAACTATAAAATTCTCAAGTTTCTCAACCCATGGCTCCGCAAGCCTTACCTGACCAACAGCAGCGGCAGGGAGTACATCATAAGAGTCCCTGAGAAGGACGCAAGAATTACCGCCGGTTCATAATATGCTCTATGCCGGAGCAGAAGGATGAGATAAGGGTCTTTGGCGCGAGGGTGCATAACCTCCGCAACATCAGTCTGACTATACCGCGAAATCAGCTTGTGGTTGTCACCGGTCTGAGTGGCAGCGGCAAATCGTCACTCGCCTTTGACACTATCTATGCCGAGGGTCAGCGGCGTTATATGGAGACCCTCTCCGCCTATGCCCGTCAGTTCCTGGGTGGCATGGAGAGGCCTGACGTGGACCGGATAACAGGACTCAGCCCGGTGATCTCCATTGAACAAAAGACTACCAACAAGAATCCCCGCTCAACAGTCGGCACCATAACTGAGATCTATGACTTCCTGAGGCTGCTGTACGCGAGGGCGGCAGATGCTTATTCCCATGAGTCAGGCGAAAAGATGGTGAAGTACTCTGATGATCAGATTATTGAGCTGATAGCTTCAGATTATGATCAGAAGAGGGTGTTCATCCTGGCACCGGTTATCAGGGGGAGGAAGGGGCATTACAAGGAGCTCTTCGAGCAGCTGCGCAGAAAGGGATTCCTCTATGCCCGCATTGACGGAGAGCTTCAGGAGATAAAGCCCGGATTGAAGCTCGACAGGTATAAGTCGCATTTCATTGAGCTGGTGATAGATAAGTTCCGGGTCGGCCATGTCACGGAGAAGAGGCTTCGCGATGCCGTGCTTCTGGCTCTTGACCGCGGTGAGGGTGTGATGATGGTGCTTGATGCCGATGACGCCGGTCACCGTTATTTCAGTCGGCATCTGATGTGCCCGGTGACGGGGATATCGTATGACGAGCCTGCCCCTCACACCTTTTCGTTCAACTCCCCGCAGGGCGCCTGTCCCAGGTGTAACGGGCTGGGAGAGATCTCCGAGGTTGATATAAAGAGGATGATGCCGGATCCTTCGCTGAGCATTCGCAGGGGCGGTATAGAGCCGCTGGGCAAGTACCGCAACATTTGGATCTTCTGGATGATAGAGGCCCTTGGTGAGAAGTACGGCTTTACCGTTGACACGCCGGTGGGAGAAATCAGCGAGGAGGCTTTAAACAAGCTCTTCTTCGGGTCTGATGAGGTGCTTAAGCTCTCAAACACCCCGCTCGGTCTTACCTCCAACTACTTCATGACCTTTGAAGGTGTTGTCAATTATGTGGGTAACCAGGAGGCGGTCAACGGACGCAGGGCCAACGGAAAGGGCAAGGAACAGTATGTTCAGTATCAGGTCTGCCCGGAGTGCGGCGGCACCCGCCTGAAGAAAGAGGCCCTCTGGTTCCGGATAGCGGGCAGAAATATCGGTGAGCTGGCGGCCATGGACCTGGCTGAACTCAGCCTCCTCATCGAGCGCCTCCCGGGAGAGATGTCGGAGAGACAACTGAAGATCGCCTCCGAGATTCTCAAGGAGTTGCGTTCCAGGCTCGGATTCCTGCTTGATGTGGGGCTCGATTATCTCTCGCTGAACCGTGGGGCCAGAACCCTATCCGGGGGAGAGAGTCAGCGCATCAGGCTGGCGACGCAGATAGGATCAAAGCTGGTAAATGTGCTCTATATTCTCGATGAGCCCAGCATAGGCCTGCACCAGCGTGACAACCGGAGGCTGATAGAGGCGTTGCGCAGGCTGCGCGATGAGGGTAACTCTGTCATTGTTGTGGAGCATGACCGCGATATGATCCTCAGTGCGGATCATATAATAGATATAGGTCCCGGTGCCGGCGTGCACGGCGGCACCATCGTTGCCCAGGGATCGCCGGAAGAGATGCTTGCCGCCGATACCCTCACGGCCGATTATCTCAGCGGACGCAGGGAGATACCCGTGCCCGGGGAGAGGAGAAAGGGCAACGGCAGCTTCCTGACCATCACCGGTGCCACGGGCAACAACCTGAGGGGGGTTGCCCTTACCCTGCCGCTCGGCACTTTCACATGCGTTACCGGCGTGTCGGGAAGCGGCAAATCGTCGCTTATAAACCATACCCTCCACCCGGCGCTGGCAAGGAAACTGCACGGTGCAGGAAGAGTGCCCCTGCCTTACGGTGAGATTGCCGGTCTGGAGAACATCGACAAGGTGATAGAGGTTGACCAGGCACCCATCGGACGTACGCCGAGGTCAAACCCCGCAACCTATACCGGTGTCTTTACCGATATACGCAAGCTCTTCGCCATGACCCCGGATGCCAAAGTGAGGGGTTTCGGCCCGGGGCGCTTCTCCTTCAACATCAGGGGAGGCAGGTGTGAGGGCTGCGAGGGAGCAGGCGTCAAGACCATCGAGATGAATTTCCTTCCTGACGTCTATGTGATGTGCCCTGACTGCGGCGGCAAGCGCTACAACAGGGAGACACTGGAGGTCAAGTACAAGGGGCGGTCCGTAAATGACGTACTGGAGATGACCGTCGATAACGCAGTGGAGTTTTTTAAGGGGATACCTTCGATATACCATAAGATAAAGACCCTGCAGGATGTGGGACTCGGTTACGTCAGGCTGGGACAGCCGTCGACCACCCTCTCCGGGGGAGAGTCACAGAGGGTCAAGCTGGCGACGGAGCTGTCGAGGAAAGACACAGGCAGGACACTCTACATCCTTGACGAACCTACAACAGGACTTCATTTCGACGATGTCAGGGTGCTGCTGGAGGTGCTCGACCGGCTGGTTGACAGGGGTAACACCATCATTGTCATAGAGCATAACATGGATGTTATCAAGATGGCCGACTACATCGTTGACCTTGGAAGGGAGGGAGGTCGCGGCGGCGGTGAGATAATGTTTTCAGGCACGCCCGAAAAGATCATAAAGGTAAAGGATAATTATACGGGAAGGTTTCTTGCACCCCTGCTGAAATAAGAGAAAAGAGTATATTTAACGATTAAATAAAAACCCATGGACGAAGCAAAAGACAAGGATCTTATCAAGGATGCATTTGAACCGAAAACTTGGCATGAGATCCATACCATGGACTCATGGAGGGTCTTCAAGATCATTGCCGAGCTGGTTGAAGGATTTGAAAAACTCTCGCGCATCGGTCCCAGCGTGGCTATCTTCGGCTCTGCCCGCACCCATTTCAATAACAAGTACGCCAGGCTTGCCGAGGAGATCGCCTTTCAACTTGTAAACAAGGGTTACGGTGTCATCACCGGAGGCGGTCCGGGCATCATGGAGGCAGCAAACAAGGGTGCAAAAAAGGGCAACGGCAAGTCGATAGGCATAAACATTGACCTGCCGTTTGAACAGAAGGCCAACCCCTATATTGACCGTGACAAGCTGATTACCTTCGACTACTTCTTCGTCCGCAAGGTAATGTTCATGAAGTATGCACAGGGATTTATCGTACTGCCCGGCGGTTTCGGCACTTTTGATGAGCTCTTTGAAGCCATCACGCTGATACAGACAAAGAAGATAGGCCGTTTTCCGATAGTGCTGGTAGGCGAGAAGTTCTGGTCGGGACTCTTCGAATGGGTTGTTGATGTGATGCTGAATGAGGAGAAGAACATCTCCCCCGAGGATATGAATATTTTCCGGATCGTCGATACTGCTGAGGATGCGGTGGCCTACATAGACCAGTTCTATGCCAGGTACCTGCTCAGTCCGAACTTCTGATT
>CAYPKP010000028.1:22424-36194 GCA_964411345.1 uncultured Rikenella sp.
CTCTCCTTCGTGTGGTGATCCATTTCGCGGTCATGGTCGCGCTTCTTCATGCTCTGGCGCTTGTCGTACTGTTTTTTGCCCCTGGCAAGTGCAATCTCCGCCTTGGCCAGTCCGCGCTCATTGATGAACACTTTGGTAACGATTATCGTCAGCCCGGTTTCATTCACCTTTCGTTCCCACCTGCGCAGCTCCTTACGCGTCAACAGAAGCTTTCTCTCACCGAGGGGATCATGGTTGTTGAGATTGCCCCAGTAATACTCCGAGATGTGCATTCCCGTGACGAAGAGCTCACCATTGCGGAAGGCGCAGAAGGAGTCAGTCAGCGTTGCCTTGCCTGCACGAATCGACTTGATCTCGGTTCCGCTCAGCTTGATGCCGGCGATAAGCTTCTCGATGAATTCATAATCGTGGGAGGCCCTCCGGTTTTTGATGACGATATTGCTTGTATCGCTCTTCATTGGCGGCGTCAGGCAAATATGGAGAAGTATGCCGCTTCGGCGAGCTTCGACAGCAGGAGGTGCAGGAGGAGGAACACGATGACTGTCACGAACACCGTGGCTATAATAAACGGGACCTTTTTATGATCCGGGGGTGTGAGCATGACCTCCATGCCTGTCCACAGAAGGTATAGACCGTAGAGGCCCAGCACGTTGATGAACAGCATTGATTCAAATATCCGGCTGATTATCAGAACCAGAAAGACCGGTGACATTGAGTATGCCACCAGCTTGAACGCAACCAGGAAGTCGGTCCCCAGGTCAAGGGCTTTCAGTATCTCCTTCACCAGCATGGCTGATCCGTAGACTCCCAGATACAGTATCAGGAAAGTGGTCAGGGCTATCAGCACCGAATACATCGGTTTCAGGGTGGTGTTTATGAAGAACATCGAACCGATGAAGGCACTTGCTGCCACGAGGAGGATCAGCGGCATGAAGAAGCTGCCTCTGACGAACTTCATGGGCCTGTTCTCGCGGCGAACCGCATCCCATGCTTTCACGGGACTGATAATAAAATACTTGGTCCTATGATACAGAAATGGAAAATCCATAGCCTCTTTTCATTTTCGACCGGCAAAAATAAGCAAAATAGTATTACCGTGAACCCTTTATGGCTATCTTTAATTTCTGATGGACAAGCCGATGCATGATATTGCGGTGATAACAGGACCTACTGCAACGGGCAAGACGAGGCTGGCGGCGCTGGTGGCAGACCGGCTCGGAGGAGAGGTGATCAGTGCCGACTCGCGTCAGGTATACAGGGGGATGGACATCGGGACCGGGAAGGACCTGTCAGACTATTCTGTTGACGGCCGGAGGGTGCCGGTGCACCTGGTGGATATCGTTGACGCCGGCTACAGGTACAATGTATATGAGTACCAGCGCGATTTCCTGAAGGTCTTTGAGGAGATGACCGGACGGGGTGCTTTCCCGGTGGTCTGTGGCGGCTCAGGCATGTATGTCGACAGCATTGTCAGCGGCTACAGACTGATACAGGTGCCGGTGAACGGGCAGTTGCGGGCACTGCTGGCAGGGCGGTCGCTGGAGGAGCTGACGGAGATACTCTCGCATTACAAGAGTCTCCATAACAAAACCGATGTTGACACGGCAAAGAGGGCGGTACGGGCAATTGAGATAGCAGATTACTATACCCGGCACCCCATGGAGGAGACCCCTTTTCCTGTCAGGAATCCGCTTGTTACGGCGCTCTTTTTTGACCGTGAGACCCGGCGGCAGCGGATCAGCTCACGACTGCAGGCCAGGCTCGGGGGCGGGATGATAGAAGAGGTGCAGCGGCTGCTGGCAGGAGGTGTCCACCCCGATGACCTGATCTATTACGGACTTGAATACAAGTATGTGACCCTTTACCTCATGGACAGGCTCTCACATGATGAGATGGTTCAAAAGCTGGAAGTTGAGATTCACCGTTTCGCCAAGCGCCAGATGACCTGGTTTCGCGGCATGGAGCGCCGCGGCATTGCCATTCATTGGATAGATGGCAGTATGAGTGACGAGGAGAAAACCGACTATATAATATCAAAAATATGTATATGAAAGCTTGAAATACATATAAATAAACTACATTTGCGATAAAAAGCGCAACGAATATTGTCGCAACGAATAATATCGCAACAGGAAATGAAAAACCCGTTCAAATTTGGAACCGTTGTTGATGATCCTTTCTTTATAGATCGTAAGAAAGAGATTGACAAGGTAACTTCCTTTCTTTCAGGCGAGAATCATCTGGTCTTGATCTCGCCACGCCGCATGGGCAAATCAAGCCTGATACACAAGGCAGTATCATCTTTGGGGAGGCCAGTCATTGCCCTGGATATGCAGCTGATGACAGGTCCGGCTGACCTTGCAGCCCAGATGCTCAGACGGATCTACAGAATCTATCCGCAAACAAGACTTAAGCAACACCTGAGAAGATTCCGCATCATTCCGCAACTTTCACTGAATCCGACAACCGGCAGTATCGATGTATCATTCATGCCAGGTGCCTCGTCTCTCCCAATCCTGGAGGATGTACTGAATCTGGCTGAAAAGTTGAGCACAGAAAATAAGAAACTGATCATTGTATTCGATGAGTTTCAGGAGGCACGAAGACTTGATGAAAACCTGTTAAATCAGTTAAGGGCTATTATGCAGCATCACAAAATGCTCAATTATGTATTTCTGGGTTCGCAAGAGAGTCTCATTCGTGAGGTTTTCCAAAAGAAGAAATCACCTTTCTATCATTTTGCGATGGTTATGTATCTCAAAAAAATTGATATTGGAGAATTCAGTGAGTACCTTGAAAGGGGTTTTACCGAAATCCATGATGAACCTGTTAGAATTGCAGGAGAAATCCTGGAAGTGACCCGCGGTCACCCTTATTATACGCAGCAGTTGGCATTCACAGTATGGGAAATGGCAGTATCAGAACACGGAAAGTCGAACATATATGTTGATGATGCTGTCAGGGAGTTGATCAGGATGCATGACATGGATTATGAG
The DNA here is from genome assembly GCA_964411345.1 of uncultured Rikenella sp. Lineage (GTDB taxonomy): Bacteria > Bacteroidota > Bacteroidia > Bacteroidales > VadinHA17 > SR-FBR-E99. The sequence goes on from CAYPKP010000028.1 coordinate 25,421, forward strand.
AGGATATGGATGAATTTCAACAGTACTGACCGTAAAGTATTACTGGGCCTCTCAATATCTGAACAACAGCCTCTTACTGCTGATTTCATGCGCATGTGGGACTTGAATGCCTCAAGTACTGTCTATAGCAGCCTTAAGAGATTGATGACCGGAGGTTATGTTATAAAAGCAGACAGGTATGAGCTCGACGATCCGTTTTTCAGCAGATGGATAAAGGAAAGACGGGAGAGGTAATTATTTCATTTACATAAGGCTTTCCGACTTACAGACTTCGGACTTCCCGACCTCAGACCTTCAGACTTTCAGACCTTCCGACCTTCAGACCTTAATCCCCATCTTCTTCATCAGCAGAGAAGCGTTGAAGCTTGAGCATATGCCCGGGGTGAGGCGGTAGTCGAAGAATAACTCTTCATCCTTGACCTTTACGTCAAAATGATAGTTTTCTATTGCCTGGGGAATCTCCCGATCCAGCCCGGCGAGGCGCAGGTCATGCGTCGCCACCATGGCCACGGCACCGTAACCGGTAAGCTGTTTTATCAGTGCCACGGAACCGGTATACCTGTCATCGGAGTTGGTGCCTCGCAGTATCTCATCGAGCAGAAGAAATGCCTTCGGATCGGATTCAGCCCCGCTGATGATCGCTCTCAGGCGCCGCAGTTCGGCATAGAATGAGGAGATATTCTCTTCGAGAGAGTCTGATATCCGCATGCTGGAGTGGAGCCTCACAAACGAGACTGTGAAAGCCGATGCACATACCGGTGCCCCGGCAAAGGCCAGCACGGCATTAACCCCGCAGGTGCGGAGGAAGGTGCTCTTGCCCGACATATTCGAACCGGTAACAATGATGGCTTTCCCGGCTCCCTGAGCGTTGAATCCGTTGCTTATACGCCTTCCGGCAGGGATGAGCGGATGACCCATATCCTCAGCCCTGAAAACAAAATAGTCCTCACTCACCTTTGGAAAAGCCCACTCAGGATTGTTGAAGGCCATATTTCCAAGCGAGGCCAGCACCTCGAACTCAGCCATGGAGGCAAACCAGCCGGGTATTTGTGCCGCATGTCTGCGTTTCCACTTTTCCAACGCCAGGCAGAAATGTATATCTGTAAAAAAAAGCAGGTTGAGAGGGGCTGATATGAGCATGTTCAGCCTCCAGTCGAGCCTGCCGACCAGCTTTGAAAGCTTTCTGATATGGTCTGATGCCGCGATCTCATCCCTGAAGACGGATTGCAGCTTCTGCAGCAGGGGTGAGGTGAATTGTCGGCCCTCGACCAGTCTTATGATGGCGGAGTATGCCTTCAGGAGGTCTGATGACCGGCTCACCTGTTCCTGCAGTTTTGAGATCCTTTTGAACCGGGTAAAGTAGAAGATGAAGTTTACTCCGAAAACGGGGGCAAGTATACCTGCGGGTACTCCTGTTACAACTGAAACGACAGCGGCCAGTGCAATCAGGCTGAGGCATACGGTGATAATTCTCTCGCGGCCTCTCTTCCTGAACAGATCATCACTGCCGAGCCATTGCATCAACGGAGCAGGGTCATTGCCGGCGCCGGCATTCAGGTATCCCAGGGTATTCAGCTCCTGGCGCCAGTCGGTCAGGGGCCGTAGTTCCGCTACGGCCTCCTGGCGTAACAGGATCTCTTCCGGTGCCGCAGGCTGCCTCAGGTACCCGGCAAGCAGGTCTGAGGCCGGCCTGCTGGTGGTGCGGCATATGTACTGGAAGAGTGATGCCTTCCCGAATATATCAAGATCATATGAATATGGGTGGTCTCTTTCAGTGTATTCTTCGCCGGGCCTGAAGCCTGAAAAATCTCCATCAAGAGACTGGCGTTCCAGCCTGTTTATCTCCGCCAGGTGCAGGTATCTCCTTCTTCTCTTCTCAGTGGTTTCGTATTTGATGACAAGCCAGGCGAACAGGATGAGTGCCACAGCCAGGGTAGCCACGGCTGCAGTTGATGAGAACGATAATAGTGCGCCGAATAACACCAATGCTCCTGCAAATGCTGTCAATCGGTATACCGACAGACGGTCCGTCAGTTTTCGCAGCCGTTCGGCAGAGGCGCTGAACCCGGCCTCCCTGGATTGATATACTTCCCGTGGTGACATTATGGTTAAATAGAGGTTTAAAGCTAATCAAACTGAGCCGAAATTGAAAAGCAGCAGACATTTGAATGCGTTACCTGCACAAATCAGATTGATTTTTTTGCGTGCCAATGCAAGATAGACCTGTTTCACCATCCCTCAGCAAAAATCGAACTCATCTTCCCGCCGCTTTCACTACCTTTACTTCCACTATACAATAATCTCATCGGAGCTTTGGACTTTCAGTCTTCAGACTTTCCGACTTCAGACTTTCCGACATGTTCAACATCGACACCATCCTCTTCGACCTCCTGGGCTACCGCATGAGCCTGCTGGAGCTGCTGGCTGTACTCACCGGTCTGGCAGCCGTCTGGTACGCAGCCAGGGCAAACATCATCACATGGATCTTTGCGCTCATCAATGCCGTGCTCTTCTTCATGCTCTACTACCAGGTGAATCTCTACTCGGCGATGGTGCTGCAGATATTCTTCTTCTGCAATGCCATCTATGGCTGGTTCAACTGGAGAAGACAGAGCAGCAACGGTGATGAACCAGTGACGCTGTTAAGTCATAAGGGAAGGGTTTTCTGGATTGCGGGTATTATTGCCTTTGCGCTGGCCATGGGCACGGTGATGGGCAGAGTCCATCTCTGGCTTCCTGACTTTTTTCCCGTAAGGGCCACATTTGTCTATACCGATGCCATGATAGCGGTTATGAGTATCTCGGCTTCAATCCTCTGTGCACGACTGAAACTTGAGAACTGGGTGCTCTGGATCCTCGTGAACATAATGAGTATTGCAATGTACGCCATGCGCGGCATCATGCTCGTTTCAGTGCAGTACATCATTTTACTCGCAATGGCAATCTACGGCTTTATCCAGTGGAAACGGAAGGTCAATATGAAATAAACTGTTCGAGGTGTGCGAAAATCAACCTGCTAGCCCCGGCCTCACTGGCTGCTTCTTAGAAATATATCTCCCGGCTTCGGAATAATTTCATCTCCCGGCCTCGGAGTAATTTCATATTTCAGGGTGATTAGCCGGGGATTTCAATAAATTGCCTCATATTTGTCTTCTGTCCGGCTATCCGGGGACTGTCCGACATGCGGGGACTGTGAAGCATGCGTGGACTGTAAGTCATGCACGGACTGTAAGATATGCGGGGACTGTAAGACATCCAGGGAATGTAAGAGAATAAGTAGGAAAACAATGATATACAGGCAATCCGATGAAGAATCCAATACTGATTTTGATGGTGCTGCTCACCGCGTTTCTCTCTTCGTGCAGAATGGGTGATAATATGTTCATAGCATCCGGCTATTCAGGCGATGGCACTGCCGATGTGCTGCTGTGCCGGCTGAACGGCAACGGCAGCATAGAGAAGCTGTCGGAGATCACCATCGGGGATAATCCTTCGTTTTTCACCTTCGGCCGTGAAGGACTGATCTATTTTGTCAATGAGGTTGACTCCTTTGACCTGAAATCCGGGGGAGGCATCACCACTGTGCGGTATGACAAGAAGAACATGAGCCTGGAGAAGATCAGTTCCATTAACCAGGGCGGGGGAGGGCCGTGTCACATCACCCTCTCCAATGACGGCAAATACCTGATTACGGCCAACTACGGAAGCGGGTCCGTATCTGTTGTCAGGCTCAGCAGTGAAGGTATCCCCGAAAAGGTCACAGATGTGATAAAATACGGGGAGAGGTCGCATCCGCACATGACCCTCCATAACCCGCGGCTGCATACTTATTATGTCTCTGACCTCGGTCTCGGCAGGGTTTACCAGCTTAAGCTCGATACAGCGATGGGCCTGCTGATGAATGCAGAGATTCCCTGGTTCACCTGTGAGCCGGGCAGCGGACCACGTCACATGACAATTGACAAATCCTCTGCAAACCTGCATGTCATAAATGAGCTCAACTCCACAATCACAGTATACAATATCCTCTCTGATACCGTGACTGCCAGGCAGACTGTAAGCACCCTGCCTGACGGCTATACGGAAAAAAGCTACTGTGCCGACCTACACCTTTCACCCAATGGGAAGAGGCTCTTCGGGTCAAACCGCGGACATAACAGTATCGTGACCTTCAGGGTGGGTGCTGACGGGATGCTGTCGGAGCCTTCTCACATCAGCTGCGGCGGAAACTGGCCTCGCAACTTCGCAGCTGCGGGATCCGGCGGATTATTCCTGGTGGCCAACCAGAGATCCAACGAGATCTCTGTGATAGCTGCCCAGGCCGATAATGAAGACGAGACCCCATCCCTGGCATTTAATACCCCTGCCTGCGTGAAATTCGTAAGATAGATTTTGCATATTGATCATATGTTCATTATCTTTGTATCGAACAAATGATTGAAAAGTGTCACCAAGGCCAAAGAGACTCAGGAGAGTAAGCAATCCTCCTATAATATCAGGATTCAAACCGTATGGCGGCGAGGTCAGGGATCAGCCTAAAGGTTCTGTTTTTCTTCACTTTGAGGAGTATGAAGTGATCAGGTTGTGTGATTTCGAGAACATGAGTCATCATGATGCTTCAAAGATCATGGATGTTTCAAGGCCGACACTAACCCGCATTTATGCCAAGGCCAGGGCCAAGATTGCCGAGGCGATGGTTACCGGCAAGCAGATCATCATTGAAGGCGGGAAGATCTATTTCGACAGTGACTGGTACATCTGCAACGGTTGTGGCTGTTACTTCAACCAGCCTGACAAGAGCAGCCGTGTAGCGGAATGCCCTCTTTGCGGGAGTGACAGGATTGAGAACTGCGAGGCCATGAATGTTGATATGGCCGAGTCGCACCGTCAGTGTGCTGATCTGTGCGCCTGTCCGGAATGCGGGTACGAAAGACCACATGAGCCGGCAAATCCGTGCAAGGAGCAGTTGTGCCCGGTATGCGGAACTCATCTGATGAGAAAGAATAACCTTCTTACAAGAGACATTTAACAGACAAACAGTATGAAAGTAGCAATAACAAGCACAGGCAACAGCCTGGAAAGCACCATCGATCAGCGATTCGGCCGGTGTGCATTTTTTGTGATCTATGATACGGAGACAGGTGGTGTGGAGATACTTCCCAACCCGAACAGGGATGCCCGGGAGGGAGCAGGACCGGCATCAGTGCAGCTGGTGGCTTCCAGGGATGTTCAGAAGATCGTCTCGGGGGAATTCGGAGTGAAGATAAAGTCGCTTCTTGACAGCCTCAGGATACAGATGGTGGTTTACAAGGAGCCGGAAAAGACGGTTCAGTCAGTAATAGATATGTTGAAAAAATAGTTCAAAAACCAGAAGCTATGCCACAATTGGATCAGACAGGGCCCGATGGAGACGGAGCCATGACCGGCAGGAAAGCCGGACGATGCACCAACTTTGGTGCCGGGAAGGCAAAGAAGGATGACAAAAAGCCTGCAAGTGAAGATGCTGGCCGTGAAGCAAATGGCGAGGAGAAGGCCACGGGCCGGGGTAAAAGCGCTGGCATGAGACAGGGCTCTGTACATGGCGAAGGCCGTGGGCAGGGCGAAGGACAAGGCCGTGGACAAGGCCAGGGCCGCAGACAAGGCAAGGGTCAGGGTCAGGGCGAAGGAGAGGCAAACGGCCGGGGTCGTGGTCAGGGTGGCGGAAAAGGCAAGGGCGGCAGGCAGAATGGCGGCCGGGGTCGTGGTCAGGGTAAAGGAGAGGGCCAGGGCGGAAGAGGCAGTTCAGGTTCCGGATCGGGAAGAGGAAGTTCAGGTGCCGGAGCAGGAAGAGGCAGTTCAGGTTCCGGATCGGGAAGAGGAAGTTCAGGTGCCGGAGCAGGAAGAGGCAAAGGTGCCCGAGGCGGGCGACAGAGCCGGTGACATGCCGGCGAAGGGATGAATTCCCCTGCCGGGCGACATTATATATATTATCATTCGTACACCATTAAAGAAAAATATTAAAACATGAAGAAACGCATAGCAATTCCACTTGAAGGAGGGATCCTCTGTTCACATTTCGGTCATTGCGAACAGTTTGCAATAGTCGATGCCGATGACAGGACAATAACAGGTGAGACCCTGGTCACACCGCCGCCGCACGAACCGGGGCTGCTTCCGGGCTGGCTGGCAGAGAAGGGCATCACAGACGTGATTGCAGGTGGAATGGGACAGAGAGCAATAGGCCTCTTTAACCAGCATTCAATAAATGTGTTTGTAGGGGCACCGGTAAAAAGTCCGGATGAACTTGCTGCAGACCTTCTCAATGACAGGCTCCGGGCAGGAGCAAATTACTGCGACCATTAGGCTTCAGGCGATGGAAAAGAAGAGGATCGGAATCATCATATGCGACAGGTATCATACCTGTGCCGGAGGCAAGTGCTTTCGTTCATTCCGCAACCGCGAGGGTGCCTTTGACAGGTACAGGGGCGAGGATGTTGAGATAGCAGCTTTTACGACCTGCGGAGGCTGTCCGGGCGGAAACGTTGAGTATACGCCTGAGGAGATGATCAAAAACGGGGTCAGCGTTATTCACCTGGCCACCGGGCTGGTAGTGGGCTACCCGCCATGTCCCAGGCTGGATCACTTCACCAGGTTCATACCAGAGAAGTACGGCATTGAGGTGGTTGTCGGAACGCATCCCATACCCCAGAAATATTATACCACACACATGAACCTCGGCACCTGGAAGGGGGCTGCCATGCAGCGGTTCATCAAACCAACGCTGGCCGACGAGAAGATGAGGCTGGCCTACGACTAGTAACTGCACTCATGAAGATAGCTGTTGCGAGCGGCAAGGGGGGAACAGGAAAAACCTTTGTCGCCACCAATCTTTTTAATGTACTGTCAGGCCGCGGTGATAAGGTCACCCTGGTCGACTGTGATGCTGAAGCGCCTGATGACCTGCTCTTCTTTGACGCTGAAAAGAGAGATGAGTCCGAGGTAACTCACCAGGTGCCGGTCATCAGCAAGGATGCCTGCACCTGGTGCGGACGTTGCAGCAGCTGGTGCAACTACAACGCGATCTTCTACGTGCCCACGGCCAGGGTTATTGAGGTGATAGAGAACCTCTGCCACGGATGCGGTGCATGCAGCTTCGCATGCAACTCGGGAGCAATAACGGAAAAGCCAGTGGTGCTTGGCACGGTGACATCATACACCACCTCTGGCGGGTCTCCCCTCATTGAGTCGCGCATGCGGGTTAACGAGATGTCCCCGGTAAGAGTGATAAAGGCTGCCATTAAGGAGGCCGGAACTGAGGGCACAATACTCCTTGATGCTCCTCCGGGCACCTCTTGCCCCTTTGTGCAGACTGTTGACACCGCAGATTATGTGGTGCTTGTGACAGAGCCCACTCCCTTTGGACTGAGTGACCTTCGGCAGAGCGTTGAGACCCTGAAGACCATGAATAAAAGGTGCGGGGTGATCATCAACCGCGCCGATATCGGAGACAACGGAGTGAGGAGCTACCTTGATGAAGAGCGGATACCGCTGCTGGCATCAATTGATTATGACACTGCCATCGCACGAAGCTATTCCGAGGGCAGGCTCATAACTGCGGAAGACGACAGGAGAGCCGGTCTGTTTGCCGGCCTTGCGGACAAAATCATCACTGAACATGGAACTGGCAGTAATAAGCGGTAAGGGAGGCACCGGAAAGTCAAGCGTGACGGCAGCATTTGCCACTGTGGGTGAAAAACTTGTGGTCGCGGACTGCGATGTCGATGCCGCAAACCTGTACCTTCTCTTTAATCCTGAACATGAAGCGGAACAGGTCTATATCGGTGGCCATAAGGCAGTCGTAGATCACACACTGTGCACCGTATGCGGCATATGCGAAAGTTATTGCCGCTTTGATGCCATCAGGGAGGTGGAAGGAAAGATAATAATCTCAGAAACCTCCTGCGACGGTTGCTTTTTCTGCTCCCGGATATGTCCCGTAGATGCCATAGAGATGGTGCGCAGCGACAGGAGCAGGATGTATTCGGGCAGTTTCAGGAACGGGAGGATGGTATACGGCCGTCTGGCACCGGGGGAGGAGAACTCCGGCAAGCTTGTGAGCATGGTAAGGGAAGAGGCGAAGAGGGTTGCAGCGGAGAATGGCATGAAGACCATTCTTCTTGACGGCCCTCCGGGCATCGGGTGTCCCGTTATCTCAACGGTGACAGGGATTGACAGGATAGTAATAGTCACTGAGCCCACCATGTCAGGCCTGGCTGACCTGAAGAGAGTTCACGAGGTGGCCTGTAAATTCACGTCCGAGGTGGGGGTCATAATCAACAAGTATGACCTTAACGATGCCATGGCAGACAGGATAGAGGGATGGTGTGCAGCACAGGGTAGTGCCGTGCTGGGCAGGCTGCCCTTTGACAGGAGGGTTACGGAAGCTATGGTAGCCGGCAGGAGTGTGACCGAGATGTATCCTGATACAGGGATCAGCAGAACAATAAATGAAATATGGAATAAATTGACGGCTAATGGAAAAGAATAGTCTGTTTGAAAAGATACCCATGACGGGTGTGAAGAATATCATCGTTGTTGCCTCAGGCAAGGGCGGTGTGGGAAAATCAACTGTCGCTGCCAACCTGGCCATTGCCCTGGCGCGCAACGGCCTGAACACGGCGCTGGTAGATGCCGATATTTTTGGCCCCTCAATACCGACAATGTTCGGGCTGGAGGATGCCCGACCCAGGGTCGAATCCATCGAAGGCAAGGAGATGATTTTCCCGATTGAGAAGTTCGGGATAAAGATCATCTCCATCGGGTTCTTCATCGACCGGAGCCAATCGCTGATCTGGCGCGGCCCGATGGCTGCCAATGCAGTAAAGCAGCTCTTTGAGGACACCCGGTGGGGAGAGGTGGACTATATGATAATCGATTTCCCCCCGGGGACAAGTGACATACAGCTGACGACAGTCCAGAAGCTTAACCTTGCCGGCGCCATCATTGTAACGACTCCCCAGGAGATAGCTTTGAATGACGCACGCAAGGCATCCTCGATGTTCATGAATCCCGATCTTAAGGTGCCCATCCTGGGGGTTGTGGAGAATATGTCATGGTTCACGCCTGCAGCTCACCCGGAGGAGCAGTACTATCTCTTCGGCAAGGGCGGCGGAGAGAAGCTGGCAAAGGAGTTTGACACTAGCCTGCTCTGCCGGATACCGCTGGTGATGGAGGTGGGCGAAGCTGCCGAAGCAGGCCGGAATGTCTTTCAGCAGAAGGACAAGGCAGCCGTTGAAGCCTTTGAAATCCTCGCCGGCCGGATCCTTGAGGCAACAGAAAAATTGAAAACGAATTTTAAACTTTTATTATAATGAAAAATACGGATGTTTTGGTGATCGGTGGCAGCGCTGCCGGAATGGTGGTTTCTCTTACAGGCAAGTCGGCTTATCCCGACAAGAAGTTCATAATGATCAAGAAGCAGAGGGATGTGATGGTGCCGTGCGGCATTCCATATATCTTCGGGACCCTTGAGAGTTCGCAGCAGAATATCATGCCGGTGGACATGATGATGGAAAAGAGCGGGGTCGAATCTCTCATAGGCGAGGTGGTCTCAATAGATACTGAAGGCAGGAGTGTCAAACTGGCCGACGGAGAGACAATCAGCTATGAAAAGCTTGTCATGGCCACGGGATCTGTTCCGGTAATGCCTAAATGGCTCAAGGGAGGTGACAAGAAAAATGTTTTTACAATACCGAAGGACAAGATCTACCTTGATGAGATGAAGTCCCGGCTTGCTGGCTGCAAGCGAGTTGCAGTCATCGGGGCAGGCTTCATCGGAGTGGAGTTCTCTGACGAACTGGCCAAGACCGGACATGAGGTGGTGCTTATTGAAAAGCTGCCTCATATTCTCGCCCTGGCATTTGATGTCGAACTCTCTGACAGGATTGTCCAGATCCTCAATGAGAGAGGTGTCAACATCAGGACAGGTGCGGGAGTTACTGAGATTACGGGAGCAGACAGGGTGGAAGGTGTCAGGCTTGACAACGGTGAAATACTGGAGGTAGATGCAGTAATACTGTCAATAGGGTACAAACCCAACAGTAAGCTGGCGGGAGAGTCCGGTATTTACGTTGATGAGAGCGGCTTTATTGCCGTGGATGAATATATGCGTACCCATGTGTCAGATGTTTTTGCGGTGGGCGACTGTGCCCAGAAGCGTGATTTTGTCACACGCCGCCGAGTGCCAACCATGCTGGCATCAACTGCCTGTGCTGAAGCACGCATAGCCGGTATGAACCTGTTCCAGCTTGAGACTGTCAAGACATTTTCCGGTACCATAGCCATCTATGCCACCGCAGTTGGCAAGACAGGCTTCGGAACGGCGGGTCTTACGGAAGCAGCAGCCAGAAAAGAGAACATCGATGTGCTGACCGGACTGTTTGAAGGTATAGACCGTCATCCGGGAACCCTGCCGAAAACGCAAAAGCAAGTAGTTAAGCTTATTGCAGCGCGCAACTCGGGCGTAATAATCGGTGGTGAGGTTATAGGCGGCCTCAGCGCCGGTGAGCTCACAAATGTCATCGGGATGATCATTCAGAATCGCATGACAGTCAATTCATTGCTTATCACACAGATAGGCACGCACCCGTTGCTGACGGCCTCACCTGCAGCCTATCCCCTCATCAAGGCGGCAGAGATCATAGACAGGAAGATGAGGACCAGGTGAAGTCTACAGTCCACAGTCGGCAGTCTACAGTCATAAGTTATTGATTGACTGCCGATTGCCGATTGCCGA
>CAYPKP010000028.1:36294-38454 GCA_964411345.1 uncultured Rikenella sp.
ATTGCCGACTGCTACTGCCGACTGCCGACTGGTACTGCCGACTGGTACTGCCGACTGTCACTGCCGACTGCCGACTGCTACTGCCTACTGCTACTGCCGACTGTCACTGCCGACTGTCACTGCCGACTGCCGACTGGTACTGCCGACTGCCGACTGCTACTGCCGACTGCCGACTGCTACTGCCTACTCCCTACTGCCTACTCCCTCTTTCAAATAGGTATCGAGGAATCCGAAGAACTCCTTCTGCCATATGACGGCGTTCTGCGGTTTGGTGACCCAGTGGCTCTCATTCTCGAAGAAGAGCAGCCTGCTGGGGACCCCGAGCAGCTGTGCCGAGTTGAACGCCTCGAGGCTCTGGCTGTAGGGTATCCGGAAGTCGTTGGCACCGGTGATGATCAGGATGGGGGTATCCCACCTGTCGACCATCGTATGGGGTGAGAACCTGTTGTACCCGGGAGGCTGAGGCTTGTCCCACGGTGCTCCCTGGTAGTCCTTGTTCGGATACCAGTACTCTTCCGTGGAACCATACTCTGCAATGGTGTTGTAGACACCGCAGTGCGAGACGAATGCCTTGAACCGTTTGTTATGGATGCCGGCAAGGTAGAATACCGAGTAGCCGCCGTAGCTGGCGCCAACGGCACCGAGACGATCCGCGTCAACGTACGGCTCTTTGGCCATGTCATCGATGGCCTCAAGGTAATCGAGCATGTTCCTGCCGCCGTAGTCGCCTGATATCTGCTCGCGCCAGTAGCTGCCGAAGCCGGAGTTGCCGCGCCTGTTGACTGCCACAACAATATAGCCGTTGGCAGCCATCATCTGATAGTTCCACCGGTAGCTCCAGCTCTGCCCAAGCGGACCCTGCGGTCCTCCCTTGCAGTAGAGCAGCGCCGGGTATTTTTTTGACGGGTCAAAGTCGGGCGGATAGATGATCCAGCTCTGCAGATCCTTACCGTCGGAGGTCCTGATATACCTCTCTTCGCTCTCGCCCATCTTAATGTTTTCATAGATATGGCCGTTGACATCGGTGATCATAGAGAACTGTCCTGAGGCCATGTCCACCTTAGCCACTTCAGTGGGGCGTGCCATCGACTGTATCCCGGCCACCAGCATGCCGTTCTCCAGCTGCAGCGAGCCCATGTCATGGTCGCCTGTCGTCACCCTGGTGATCTGTCCGTCAGCTAGGGAGATATTGAAAATGGGCTGCCTGCCGAGGTAAGGGCTGGTGAACCAAATCTCTCCGGTGCCGTTCCACTGTATGTTTCCGACGTTGTAGTCCCAGCCCTCTGAGACCCATTTGCGCTCGCCGGAAGCAATATTGTAAACGAACAGTCTTTCGAGGTCTGACTCATAACCATCCTCCTCCATGCTCGAATAGGCTATCATGGCTCCGTCGGGGGAGAAGACAGGTGTCTTGTCATAACCCATATTGCCTTCAGTGATATTTTTCTCCACACCGGTGGCCACTTCGTAGAGGTAGATGTCAGTGTTCGTGCTGAGCGTGTATGCCTTGCCCGTCAGCTTCTTGCAGGCATAGGCGATGAATTTCCCGTCAGGACTCCAGGCGATGTCCGCTTCGTCGAACCAGGGGGCGTCAGGTGCATCAAAACGCTCTCCCTCCATTATGTCCTTCTCGTTGCTGATGGAGGAACCGTCGAATGAGGCAGTGAAGATGTGACTGTAGGAGTAGTCATGCCAGTAGTCCCAGTGCCTGTACATCAGGTCATCAATTATCCTGACCTTTGCCTTGGGGAGATCATACTTCTCATTTGCCGTCTGGTCGAGCTTCACGCGGCGGGTGAAGAAGACCATATCGCCTGCAGGTGAGAAAGAGAGTATCTCAAAATCCTGCAATCCGGTGATCTCTTTTTTACCGCTGCCGTCAGGATTAATTGCCATGATTTTGCCTCCTTCCAGGTAGGCAATTCTGGCACCGTTGTCTATCCACTGCGGACCTGACCCTCCGTCGGTGGTCAGCTGAACGGCAGGACCCCCGCCTGACGGCACCGACCAGATGTTGGTGGACCGTGCTTCGGTGGCAAGATCATAGTTTGTAACAGTGTAAAGTACTGTCGATCCGTCGGGTGAGAGTGCTATTGAACCCACGCGTCCGTACTTCCAGAGGATCTCGGGGGTAAGCACTCCGCCGGCCTTCTCGGCTTC
>CAYPKP010000029.1:0-15328 GCA_964411345.1 uncultured Rikenella sp.
AGGAGGGTGCATATCTGCCTGATATATCTGTCACAGGCTGAAAAGTCAGCCCTGGGAGAATAGCTGTTGAGAGAGAATCCCACCGAGGTTATTTTGTAAAGACAGCCCTCAAGTGCGGCAGCCATGGTTCCCGAGTAGAGAACACTGGCAGAGGCGTTTGATCCGTGGTTGATGCCAGAGACAATAAGGTCTGGCTTGCGTTCAAGGAGCTGGTTGACTGCCAGCTTGACACCGTCAGTAGGTGTGCCGCTGCAGGCATAGACGCGCCTGCCGTCGTCTTCCTCCAGCAGTTTCACACGCAGGGGATGCTTGACCGTCAGTGCCTGTGACATGGCACTGCGGCTCTCCGTGGCCGAGATGACCACCAGCTTGCCAAAATCAGACATGATGCCGATGAGCCTCTGCAGACCGGCGGCATAGAGCCCGTCATCATTCGTAATCAGTATAAGTTTGTCATTCTCCGTTAATACCATATTGCCTTCTGTTGACCTGCAAATATAACGATAATGATCATCCATAAATAATACCGCCATTATGGCTGTAACCTTTTTTCCTTACTTTTGCATCTTACTGAAAAGTATCAGATACAATGAAGATTTCTTACAACTGGCTCAGGGAATATCTCGACTTCGACGCCGGAACGGAAGAGCTCTCAGCCATTCTTACAGGCCTGGGGCTTGAAGTCGAGGGTATTGAAGAGTGGGAATCAATCAGCGGAGGCATGCAGGGTGTTGTTATCGGCAGGGTGCTCACCTGTGAGAGGCACCCTGATGCCGACAGGCTCAGTGTCACCACCGTTGATGCCGGCGGTCCCGAGCCTCTGCAGATAGTCTGCGGTGCACCCAATGTGGCTGCAGGACAGGTTGTTGCCGTGGCACTGCCAGGAGCCTCGGTGTTTCACGGCGATGAACGGTTTGAGATAAAGCGTTCGAAGATCCGCGGCCAGCTCTCCGAGGGTATGATCTGTGCCGAGGATGAGCTTGGCATGGGAACTGACCATGAAGGCATCATGGTGCTTGACTCCTCCGCCAGGCCGGGAACAGCTGCAGCAGATTACTTTGGTGTTGTACGCGATACGGTATTTGAGATAGGACTGACCCCGAACAGGATAGACTGCAGTTCTCACTTCGGTGTGGCACGCGACCTGGCGGCCTTCTTCAACCTCAGGAATCCGGTCATGGCCAGGCTGCCCGGGGTGAGTGCCTTCCAGCCCGGAGGTGCAAGGGAGAGGGCCATTGAGGTTGTGGTGGAAGACCATGAGGCCTGTATAAGATATTCAGGACTGACCATCAGGGGCATCACTGTCGGACCCTCCCCGGCGTGGCTGCAAAACAGGCTGAGGTCAATAGGACTCCACCCCATCAACAACGTTGTTGACATAACCAACTTCGTCCTGCATGAGACGGGACAGCCCCTGCATGCCTTCGATGCTGCCGCCATCGCCGGCGACAGGGTGATTGTCAGGACACTGCCTGAGAAGACAAAATTCACAACCCTTGACGGCGTTGAGCGGGAACTGGCAGCTACCGACCTGATGATATGCAACGCCACCGAAGGCATGTGCATTGCCGGCGTCTTCGGGGGAGAGAAATCAGGAGTCACTGCGGCTACCACCGATCTTTTCCTTGAGAGCGCCACCTTCAGCACAGTGTCGGTGCGACGCACATCGCGCAGACACGATCTGCACACCGATGCCTCTTACCGTTTTGAGAGAGGGACTGACCCCGGGATGACAATCTATGCACTTAAAAGGGCCGCCCTGCTCGTACAGGAACTGGCCGGTGGCACAATCACAGGCGATCTGGTTGACGTCTATCCCAGACCGGTAAGAAAAGCCGTCGTCAGTTACTCACTGGAGCGGATGGCTAAACTTATTGGCAAGGAGATCCCAACTGCCACCGTCAAAACTATTCTCAACAGCCTCGACATTCACATAACGGATGAGACGCAGGACAGGCTCCTCCTGGAGATCCCGTCCTACCGTGTGGACGTGACACGCGAGGCAGATGTCACGGAGGAGGTGCTGAGGATATACGGTTACAACAACATAGGCATCAGCGGCGAGATGCGATCAATGCTATCCCACACCGTCAAGCCTGACCGTGAGAAGATTGCTTCAAACGTTTCAGATCTTCTCTCTGCAAACGGTTTTGCCGAGATAATGTGCAACTCTCTCACCCCCGCTGCATGGTTTGACAGGAGCGGCGACTTTGACACCGCCATGATGGTGAAGCTGGCAAACCCTCTGAGCATTGACCTCAACGTCATGCGTATGTCGCTGTTGCCGGGGATTCTCAACACTATCTCACATAATATCAACAGGCAGAACCCCGACCTGAAGCTCTATGAGCTGGGATATGTCTACAACAGCAGGCCGGGGAAAGAGGATGCCGGCATCACCGGGGCGTACAGCGAGCGACAGCTGCTGGCCATGGCCATTACGGGTGACCTCAACCCACAGCGCTGGAACGCACCCGCAACGGCAACGGGCTTCTTCCACATCAAGGGATACGTGGAAATGGTCCTTTCCCGCTTTGGCATGGAACGCCGGGAGATGAATGAAGAAGAGGATACCTCGGGATGGTTCTCTGAAGGAATGAAATACGGCAGCGGAGGAGCTGAACTGGCTTCGTTCGGCAAGATCTCGAAAAAGTATCTCTCCATGTTTGACATCAGGCAGGATGTCTGGTTTGCCGAGCTCAATCATGAAAACATCATCAGGATGATTGCAAGGAAAAGCATCCGCTTCAGCGAACTGCCAAAGTATCCGTGGGTACGGCGCGATCTGGCACTCGTTATTGACAAATCAGTGAGATTCAACCAGATACGCGACCTCGCCTACAAGACTGAACGCAACATCCTGCAGGACGTGGACCTGTTTGATGTCTATGAGAGTGATGCCATAGGCAGGGACAAGAAATCATATGCCGTCAGTTTCATCCTGCGGGATGACAGGCAGACTCTCACCGAGAAGAGTATAGAGAAGGTTATGAGCGGACTTTTCAAAGCCTTTGAGCGCGAATTTGGCGCCGCACTGAGATGAAGAAGATGCTGGGCCGCACCGGTGACTATCTCTCGCTCGTAAAGTTCAGTCATACCGTCTTTGCGATGCCCTTTGCACTGGTGGGATATTTTCTCGGCGCCGCACAGCCCGGTTACGGCTTCAGCCTGAGGACCTTTCTGCTGATGCTGGCCTGCATGGTTTTTGCCCGCAGTGCCGCCATGGCTTTCAACCGCTGGGCAGATCTCAGGTATGACATTCTGAATCCAAGAACCGCAGGCAGGGAGATACCGTCAGGCAGGATAAGTCGGCGTCATGCACTGATCTTCGTGGTTGTCAGCTCGCTGCTCTTCATTGCGGCCACAGCCATGCTCAACAGCCTGACTCTGCTGCTGTCGCCGGTTGCCCTGCTGGTAGTCCTCGGCTACAGCTACACAAAAAGATTTACCTGGCTCTGCCACCTGGTGCTGGGGTTAGGACTGAGTCTGGCACCCATAGGCGCCTATATTGCAGTCACCGGCTCATTTGCACTGCTGCCGCTGATCTACTCCCTCCTGGTTCTGACCTGGGTCAGCGGATTTGATGTCATCTACTCTCTTCAGGATGATCAGTTTGACCGTAAAACCGGACTCTACTCCATACCCGCGGTGATGTCACGCAGCAGGGCCCTGGGTATTTCAGTTGCCCTTCATGCAATGACTATGCTGATGGCAGTGGCAGCCGGGATAACAGGCCACGGAGGAGTCATCTACTGGACCGGAGCACTGATATTTGCGGCCATGCTGACATACCAGCATCTGATAGTAACCCCTGATGACCTGAGCAGGGTCAACCTGGCATTCGGTACTACGAACGGCATTGCAGGTATCATCTACGGCCTGGCAGTGGTGGCTGACCTGCTGCTATAGGAATCAGATACCCACATGCCTTGCCGCGACTGCACATTTAAAAGGCAGACGCGCAGACCTGAAGATGGAGAAGGGATGTACAGACGGACCAGACCGCTCCGGCAAAATATGCCCGGACGTTCCGGATGACTGCTCCGAAAAAGCTTCCCCCGCTAGAACTTAAAGATGAATGACACCCCCAGCAGCTCCTTGAACTGAACCATGGGGGCCTTCTTCTGCTTGCCGTCACTGCCCAGCACCGGCTCCCCGTCCTCAAAGACGGGCAGCAGCGTGTTGTCATCATATATCAGGTGCACATTGAGCCTGAGGTCAGTAAACCAGTTGAGGCTGGTAGTGGCTATCATCTCCCAGTCGACATCAACATTCTGCGGTTTGGAGATGAAGTTGCTGAAGAGCTGTATCTTGTTGGTCATGTCAACCTTGTCAAAAAGCATCAGCTTGCTCCTTACGGTGAGGTATGCCCCCAGCTCATTCTTTGACCGCTTGTCCTCCGGAATACCGAACTTTGTCTGGTTGATGGAGGTGTCAGGGACAAAGGTCCCCTTGTAGGATATGGGAGAGAAACTTATGGAGGTGTTCTTGTCAGGCTTGTACTCCAGACCATAGCCGAAGATGAAGGTGGCCGGATTGAAAAATCTGGAGACCTTCACCGAATCGTTTGGGTAATTGTACCCCGGAAGAAACTGGGACTTGAACTGGAACAGCCCGGAGAGGTCAAATTTCCCGAATGCCTTGTGGTTGATTTTGGAATTTATCTCAAGGATATCCAGGTTCTTCCTGATTCCGTCATATTTCCCGGATGCCTGCAGTCCCAGTGCAAGCCGTGCCGTGGTCGAGGAGTTTACCTTTGTCTCCTTGTTGTTGTAGTTGAGGGCTGACTCGACATCGAGCACCGAAGAGATGTTGTTCTCACCACCCTTGGCCCAGTTGGAGATGGCCCCCTGGGAAAGGAGGTATGAAATATCTGTCTTGAACTTCCAGTAATTGGGTTTGATCCTGCTCAGTGCCACTCTTCTGAGATTCTCCTCTGCTGCCGAGATCACATTCACACGTGTGTCAACATACCTGTCATGCCAGGTCTGTTTCTTGAAGAGCACTCCCTCTTCCGCCTTGAGCGATACGGTATTGCGTTCAGGAGTGCCAAGCCAGACGGATACAGAGTCGTTTTCCCCGTCGGGAAGCCAGAACCTTACCAGGTTGTCTGCCCGGCTGTTGAGCCACATATCTGCACCCCTGCCCTTGTCGCTGACAAACCTCACGCGGGTTGAATCACGTGCCTCAATGTATCCGATGAGAGAACTGACAGCCGCTATGATGGAGTCACTTACATAAGGATTTTTGATGCGCCTGAAGGGAAAATCGTCGCGGTAAAGCGTCACCTCGGGCAAGGTGTCAGTGATCACCAGGATGATGGTATCATTGGTTCTGCGGGGCATCAAAGCCGGAACAAGATCCTTCACAAGCACAAATACCGTGTCGTTAAGCAGCAGGGTGTCGTTGGCAACCATCGGGGAAGCATCGGCAGAGAGCTTCACCTTGTTCATCCTTTTGCCCGCCTCTATGAACATCTCTCCTGCCTCCCTTTTCACGGCTGCACTGTCGGCCGTTACAGAATCCTGCTCCATAACCGGAAGGATAATCCTCAGTGAGTCATACACGAAGTAGCTGTCAAGAGGTATCCTGATCTTATCGTACTCGTATTCCGACAGGTAACTCACAACTGAATCTTCGCGCGGTGTGGAAGCAAAATGCACGAGATTGCGGATCGCCTCCCGGAGGGGGTCATCACTCTGCTTCCAGATGTAGTTCGAAGAGCCTATTCTCCTGAGGAATTGCAGGGCGTTGCCGCGGTCGAGCACTATGGGGCACTGACCGGCACTGTCAGATGCAGGCTCACCCTTTATCTTCTGCTTCGGCAGGGGCAGAACCGGCTTAACCGTATCCGGCGGCAGGCTGAGTTCTTCGTCAGGCACATCAATAACCTGGCCGGCAAGGAGCATGCTGCCGGAGAGAAAAAACAGTATCGTAAGGAACTTAAGCAATCCCGGTTTCATAATCAATTCTTTTAACATTTCCTGATTGGTCCCCGAAGGCAAAAAAACTATATTTGCAAAAATAGCCTATTTCGATGATTTTCCTTTTTAAGGCGACCGCAAACAGGAAACAGATCTTCCGCAATATCAAAAAGAGGGACGCATTCTGATGCCCGGGGGTTGCACGTTTCCACCCTCAAACCACCCCACCCCGCCCTGTGTCTGTTAAATAATCTTAATTTGTTGGTCATTGACAGGCCGCAAGCCTTACATTACGGCTAATAAAAACAAGGTTCACAACAGGCCGCAGGCCTTCAGGCATCGCAAATCGTCAATCGTCAATCGCAAATCGCAAATCGTCAATCGACAATCGCAAATCGCAAATCACCATGAATCTCCCCTATTGTGAACCCCATAAGATAAAGACGGTGGAGCCGCTGAGGCGAAGCACCGTAAGTGAGCGCCGTGAGTGGATAAGAGAGGCCTCATACAATCTCTTCAACCTTCGCTCCGAACAGGTATTTATTGATCTCCTCACCGACTCCGGCACCGGGGCCATGAGTGACCGGCAGTGGGCCGCCATCATGACCGGTGATGAGAGCTACGCAGGAGCATCGTCGTACTACAGGCTCAAAGAGGCCATCCTCGACATTACCGGCTTTGAATACTTCCTACCCACCCACCAGGGACGGGCAGCAGAGAATGTCCTCTTCTCGGTGCTGGTAAAGGAGGGTGATATTGTTCCCGGGAACGCCCACTTTGATACCACCAAGGGGCATATCGAGTTTCGCAGGGCTGTGGCCGTGGACTGTACCGTGGAGGTTGCGAGGAACATATCAGCTGATGATCCCTTCAAGGGAAACGTCGATCTCGGGCGGCTTGAGCAGGTGCTGAAGGAGACGCCGCGGGAGAAGCTGGGTTGCATCGTGATGACAGTCACCAACAACACTGCTGGCGGACAGCCGGTGAGCATGGCCAACCTGCGGGGCGTGAGGGAGCTTGCCGACAGGTACGGTGCCACAGTAATAATGGACTCGGCCCGTTTTGCAGAGAACGCCTGGTTCATCAAAACCCGTGAAGAGGGATACTCTGAAAAGAGCATCAGGGAAATAGCACGTGAGATGTTCTCCTGTGCTGACGGCATGACGATGAGCTCCAAGAAGGATGCCATAGTCAACATCGGCGGCTTCATAGGCTTCAGGGACAAGGAGCTCTTCCGCCGTGCCTCGACCTACAACATAATGTTTGAGGGCTTCATCACCTACGGAGGCATGGCCGGGCGCGACATGAACGCCCTGGCAACAGGACTCTACGAAGGCACTGACTGTGAATACCTTGAGTCGCGTATACGGCAGGTGGCCAGGCTGGGAGAAAAGATCGCCTCCGCAGGCGTTCCCGTACAGCAGCCTTTCGGCGGCCATGCCATCTTCATTGACGCAGGCAGGTTCCTGCCCCATATTCCTGCCGGCGAGTATCCTGCACAGAGGCTGGCAGTGGAGTTTTACCTCGAAGGAGGCATACGTTCCGCCGAGATAGGCACCCTGATGGCTGACCGTGACCCGGTGACACGTGAGAACAGGTACCCGGAGCTGGAGCTGGTGAGGCTGGCAGTACCAAGGAGGGTCTATACCGACAACCACATGGATTACGTGGCTGCAGCCGTCAGCAACGTGTATGAGAGAAGAGACCAGATAACCAGAGGACTGGCCATCAGGTGGGAGGCACCCATCATGAGGCACTTCACCGTGGAGCTTGAGCTGCTCTCTTAGGACGCGGGAAGATGGCTCCCCGGATGAAAACCGCAGGCAGCAACAGATTTGCAACTCCTGTGAGAAATCGGGCTATTTTATGTAAGTTTGCCATAAGCTTAACAAAACCACGATGATAAGATCCATGACCGGCTATGGCAAAGCCATGCTTGAGACACCGCAACGCAAGATCACCGTTGAGGTCAAATCGCTGAACAGCAAACAGGCTGACGTGAATACAAAGGTGCCGTGGCTCTTCAAGGAGAAGGAGCTGGAGATACGGAATATGATTATCAGGAAGCTCCAGAGAGGGAAGATCGATATCATGATCTCATTTGACACCATGGATGAGGAGCAGGCACCGGTAATCAACACAAAAGTGGTACGGGGATATTACAGTCAGATGAGGGAGCTGAGCCATGAGCTTGGCATAACCGGTGACAGTGATCTGTTGAGCATAGTGATGCGCCTTCCCGAAACCCTCAAAACAGAGAGGCCGGAGCTGACGGAGGAGGAGTGGAACAGGGTTGTCACCCTTATAGAGGATGCTCTCTCGATGACTGATACCTACCGCCTGGAGGAGGGCAGGGCCATGGAGACAGACCTGTCGAAATCGCTCGCGGCCATACTGCAATACCTCGGGGAACTCAGTGCCGTGGAAGGCGACAGGCTGACGCGCATGCGGGAGAAGCTGCAGGTATCGCTCCGCGACAACTTCGCCACGGAGAATATTGACAACAACCGCTTCGAACAGGAGCTGATATTCTACCTTGAGAAGATGGATATCAACGAGGAGAAGGTGAGGCTCAGGAAACACTGCGACTACTTTACGGAGACCATGAAGGGTGAGGGTGCCAACGGGAAGATGCTCAATTTCATCTCCCAGGAGATGGGACGTGAGATCAACACCATAGGTTCCAAGGCCAATGATGCCCGGATGCAGAAGCTGGTAGTGATGATGAAGGATGAGCTGGAGAAGATCAAGGAGCTGACACTCAATATCCTCTGACCCGTGGAAGAAAAAGACCAGAGCAGGGTTCTCATAATCTCCGCTCCGTCAGGAGCCGGAAAATCGACCCTTGTAAACCACCTGCTTGCATCAGGCCTGCCGCTGGCCTTCTCAGTCTCGGCAACAAGCAGGAAGCCCAGGGGCAGCGAGACTGACGGCAGGGAGTATTACTTTCTTTCCGCAGCTGAGTTCAGAGGGAGGATCCGCCGGAATGAGTTCGTTGAGTGGCAGGAGGTTTACAGGAATCGCTACTACGGCACCCTCAGGAGTGAGCTGGAGCGGATAGCAGCAGAGGGCAAGACACCTCTGTTTGATGTCGACGTCAAGGGTGGCATCAATCTCAAGAAGATTTTTGCCGGGAGGGCGCTGGCAATATTCATCATGCCCCCCTCCGTTGAGGAGCTGCGGTCACGGCTCACAAAGAGGGGCACGGACTCCGAGGAGGATATAGAGGTGCGGGTGCAGAAGGCTGCCTCGGAGATTCTTCTGGCATGCAGCTTCGACAGGGTCATAATCAACGATGACCTGGAGAAGTCTTGCAAAGAGATAACAGCAGCAGTGAAGGAATTTCTGGGATTACGGTAATGGAGACAGGACTCTTTTTCGGATCATTCAACCCGGTGCATATAGGGCACATGGCCATTGCCAACTATATTGCCGAATACTCTGATGTCAGTGAGGTATGGTTTATCGTCAGTCCTCACAATCCTCTGAAGAAGAAAGAGACGCTGCTCGCTGACCGCGACAGGCTTTATCTTACGGAGCTGGCCATTGGTGACGATCCCCGTTTCAGGGTTTCAGATGTGGAGTTTAAGCTGACACAGCCATCCTATACCGTGGATACCCTCGCCTACCTGACCGACAAGTATCCGTCGCGCAGCTTCACCCTGATCATGGGAGAGGATAACCTGGCCACCCTGCATAAGTGGAAGAACGCCGAGCTGCTGGTAAAAGAGTATCCGATAATAGTCTATCCCCGCCTCTACAAGGCCCCGGCCGCCGGCAGGAAACTGCAGGAGCTCCTTGACGGCGCGAAGGTCACAAGAATTGATGCGCCGGTGATGGAGATTTCGGGAACCTTCATCCGCACTGCCATCAGCGAGGGAAGGGATGTGTCATGGTTTGTCCCGTCAGCCGCATGGAAGTATATTCGCGAGATGCACTTTTTTGAATAGGCAGTAGGGAGTAGGCAGTAGGCAGTAGTGAGCCTAGTGTAGAGGGTAGAGTGTAGAGTGTAGGGAGAAGGGATCAGGGAGCAGCCGCCAGCAGTCTATAGTATTAATTGCCAGAGACATAACACTATTGCCTGCTGCCTTTTGCCTATTGCCTGCCGAAATATTCAGACCTTTTTGATGAGTTCCATCCCCCTCCTGATGGCATCCTCATTCATGGGAATCATATGATGATATCTCTCGGGGAGTGATTTTTTAAGTCCCTTGATGACATATTCAGTCCTGAGTATGGGTTTCACCTTCATGAAGCCGCCCATGACGAACATATTGAACATCTTCATCATCTTCAGTTTGGAAGCCTCTTCTGCCGCATCAATCCGGTACACGGTAATGTCTTTGCGCTCCGGGTGACGTGTGATGCCGTTGCCGTCATATATAAGGGTGCCTCCGGGCTTGACCGAATGCTCAAACTTGTCCATGCTCTGCTGGTTGAGGATAATGGCGGTGTCGAAGCTCCTGAGAATGGGTGAGCTGATCCTTTCATCGCTCAGAATAACATTCACGTTGGCCGTGCCTCCCCTCATCTCAGGACCGTATGAAGGCATCCAGCTCACCTCCATATCCTGCATCATTCCCGAGTAGGCCATGATCTTACCCATAGAGAGCACTCCCTGTCCGCCGAAACCTGCTATTATTATTTCTTCTGTCATGATCTGAAAAATTAATTCGTAACGATTAAAGTCAATTTCACGGGAGTCAGCGTGCTGTCTCCCTATTGGCGGTTTTTATTCGGCCGGAACCTTTATGTCGCCGAGGGGATAGAACGGGAACATATTCTCCTCCATCCATCTGTTTGACTCCACGGGTGTCATCTTCCATCCCGAGGGGCAGTTTGAGACCACCTCGATGAAGCATGTTCCCCGCTTTTCATTCTGATACTGCACTGCCTTCTTAATGGCTCTCTTCAGTTTGCGCACGCCCCCTGCTGTATTGACGCTATGGCGTGTGACGAAGCATGTTCCGGGCAGCAACGCCACTATGTCGGCCATCTTTACCGGTGATCCCATTGTTGAAATATCGCGGCCGTAGGGCGATGTTGATGATTTCATTCCCTCGAGTGTTGTCGGAGCCATCTGACCTCCCGTCATCCCGTAGATGCCGTTGTTGATGAAGAGGATGAGTATATTCTCACCCCTGTTGCATGTGTGTATGGTCTCAGCAGTACCGATGGCGGCAAGGTCGCCGTCGCCCTGGTAGGTGAACACGAACTTATCCGGCATCAGCCTCTTGACGGCGGTAGCCAGTGCCGGTGCCCGCCCGTGTGCCGCCTCCTGGAAGTCGACATCTATATAATTGTACATCAGCACAGAACAGCCCACCGGGGTAATACCCACGGTTCTGCTCTGCAGATCTTCCTCCTCAATCACCTCAGCCAGAACGCGGTGCGCGGTTGAATGACCGCAGCCCGGGCAGTAGTGCATTATGTTGTCTGTAAGAAGCTTCGATTTGGTGTAAGCCAGGTTTTCCGGCTTGATAATATCATTGAATGTTATTTCTGCCATTGCGTTTATCCTTTAATGAATTTTTTAAGGCTTTCAACCACCTCCTCGGGTGTGGGGATCATCCCTCCCATCCTTCCGTAGTGGCTCACCCTGGTCTTTCCGCAGACCGAAAGCATTACATCTTCTACCATCTGTCCGGCGCTCATCTCCACGGAGAGCATGCCTTTAACCTTATCAGCCAGCTCGTTCAGCCTCTTCTTCGGGTAGGGGAAGAGGGTTATCGGGCGCAGCAGGCCTGCCTTGATGCCTTCAGCCCTTGCCAGTTGCAGTGCCTTCTGGCATATCCTTGCGCTGGTGCCGTAGGCTACGAAGAGGTACTCTGCATCTTCGGTCATGAACTCTTCGTACCTGACCTCATTCTCTTCAATCTCACGGTACTTGGCTATCAGCTTCTGGTTGAACTTCTCCTGTCGTGCCGGGTCAAGGTCGAGCGAGGTGATGATGTTACGCTCACGTGTTGCCGGCTTGCCGGTTGTGGCCCACGGCAGTATCTCCTCCGATCTCTTTTTCTGCGGCTTGAGCCACACTTTCTCCATCATCTGGCCAATGGCGCCGTCGGAGAGTATCATGGCGGGGTTCCTGTATTTGAAGGCGAGATCAAACGCCAGTTCGACGAAATCAGCCATCTCCTGCACCGATGAAGGAGCCAGGACTATCAGGTGATAGTCGCCGTGGCCTCCTCCCTTGGTAGCCTGGAAGTAGTCGCTCTGCGCGGGCTGTATTGTTCCAAGGCCGGGGCCGCCCCGCACCACGTTGACGATAAGGCAGGGCAGCTCGGCGCCTGCTATGTATGTGATACCCTCCTGTTTCAGGCTTATGCCGGGTGATGATGACGAGGTCATCACCTTCTTGCCGCAGGCGGCACCGCCGTAAACCATGTTGATGGCCGCAACCTCGCTCTCAGCCTGCAGCACCACCATGCCGGTGGTGGCCTGAGGGTTGGCCTCCATAAGATATTCAAGTATCTCGCTCTGCGGAGTGATGGGATACCCGAAATAACCGTCGGCACCGGCGCGTATCGCCGCCTCGGCGATAGCCTCGTTGCCCTTCATCAGTCTCAGTTCCTTTTCCATTTATCTCTTCTTTTTCTTTGTCTTATCCCACCTTAATCTTGTATACCGTGATCACTCCGTCAGGACACACCACTGCACAGTTTGCGCAGCCAATGCATGTCTCGGGATTGGCAGCATAACAGTAATGGTATCCCTTGGCGTTGACCTCCACAGCCAGCGCCAGGGTGTCCGTGGGACATGCGACAACGCACACTTCGCAACCCTTGCACCTCTCTGTGTCTATAACAACTGCACCTTTAATCTTTGCCATCTTGGATTGGATTATTTCTGAATTAAATATAGTGTTTACTTAGTTAACTGGATTGTTTTCCCTGAAAAGTTTCAGTCGCTCCTCAAGCAGGGGCAGCTGTTTCTTCCTCACCTGGGAGACGCAGGCCCTCAGTCCCTCGTGCCTCTCGCTGCCGCAGATGTTAAGGGTGATGGCGGCGATGCCGTATGCCAGAAGCTCCTGGAGCAGCTCTCCGCCACTCATGCCCGGATAGGAGATGGTGAAATAAAATCCGTCAGCCAGGGGTTTGTCGATGTCCCGGTCATAGACGATGGAGAAACCGTTGCTGACGAACATCTCCTTCATCCTCGCCGCCTTCTCACCGTACAGCCTGGTATTCTCGACAAAGTTGTACCGGCCCTCGTTCACTGCCTTCAGGATGGCCGTGAAGCCATACTGTGCCGAGTGGGCTACCCCTGATGAGAGAGCGTACAGTGCTCCGAAGATCATCGCCCTCCCGAATATTTCAGTACGGTAATACCTTAGCAGGTCGGGGTATCTGCGGTTATAGAGATGATCTGACATCACCAGTAACCCTATCCTCTGACCGGCATAGCTGAATATCTTTGAACTGGAAATCAGAAGAATGTAGTCCTCACAGTATTTGGCCACCGTAGGCTGGAACGGCGGCACACCCGGAACGGAGTAATCCTCGCGGAAATCCATCCCGAAATAGGCAAGGTCCTCGATTACTATGGCATCATATTTTCTTGCCAGGGCGCCAATAGTACGCAGTTCATCATC
Source organism: uncultured Rikenella sp. (assembly GCA_964411345.1). GTDB lineage: Bacteria > Bacteroidota > Bacteroidia > Bacteroidales > VadinHA17 > SR-FBR-E99. The sequence continues at coordinate 13,519 of CAYPKP010000029.1, forward strand.
GGTAAAGCAGATCCACGACGGGTTGTTGGGGTTGGAGTAAAGGATGGTTGAAACCTTGCCGCACTCCAGTATTGATTCCAGCTTCGGCCCCAGCTTATCTCCACGGTAGTTGTATACGTCGAACGACCTGTGGTCCTGTCCCAGTATCCTTGTCTGGGTCTTCTGTACCGGGAAGCCGGGATCAATGAAGAGTGTTCCCTCTTTGGTGCGGTCATTGCGGTTTGCGACCATAAAGCTGGCCATCCCGCCCATCATTGCGCCGCCGGTGGGCACGCAGCACTCCGGGCTTACATCTATGTCAAGAAAATTCTTCACGAACAGGGCTGCCTCGCTCTTCATCTCAGGCAGACCTTCTATGTCAGGATATATTGATGCCGCACCGTTATTCAGGGCCTCTATCTCGGCCTTGATGCCTACCGCCGCCGAGGGCAGTCCGGGCACCCCCATCTCCATCCTGATGAATTCCGTTCCCGTCTCCCTGATCAACATGTTGACCAGCTTGACAATCTCCCTGATACTTGCATAACCCAGATCGGTGATGCCGCTTGTGGTTATCAGTCTGCTTACTGTTTCGCGACTTATGGGGGTGTTTTTCATAAATTTTCCATTTTATGCCCTCATCTGTGCCTCCTAAGATAAAGATTTATAAGAAAACGATTGCTGTCATTTGTCATATTTGTATGGGTCAGAAGTTCCAAAGGCCCGGGGCTTTGTTCTGTCATATGATCGTGCAGTGGTACAGCCATGCAGTTTGAGGCTCCAACGCAGCAGGAGGAGACTCAATCGCGACCACGAAGTACGTCGTGACGGTCAGGTCGGAGCCCATGGCCTCTGACTTCAGGCAGCAGGACCGCATGGCTGAGCTAAGCTCCAGACCTTCAGACTGAGGCTTCTTACGGAAGCTGAAACCCCGTACATGAAGTGTCGGGGCCTTCAAACCTCTTCCCTGCTCCCGCTGCCACTGCGAGTATGACTCCGAGCACGGTGCTGTAGAGGGCGGCGACAAGTATCCTGAACTCTTCCGGCAGAAGGAAGTTGACCGTCTGTGCCGGAATCCAGAAGAGGGGAATGCTCTTTTTAAGCACCATCCCCCACATGCTGTTCCAGTCCAGTGATGCAAGCAGTTTTTTCACATCGGGGGGTGTCAGCAGCTTTCGCCAGCTGCCCGCTGCAGACGCAATATGCATGTCGCTGACCCTGTGTGTCACCATCAGCAGAGGTGCGTAGAAGATATTCAGAAAAGCACTTATGGCAAAGGCAAGCAGCACCCTGGAGCCTGTCACCGGTCCGGCCATGACTGCAGTGGCATTATCCATGCCCAGGTGCTCCATTATCAGCGGGGTTCCACCGCCAAAGATAATGAAGGCAGCCTTGACGGTCATCCCCAGGAATCCCCAGACGACAGCCCGGTAAAGAAGGGCAAAGCCCTTCGGCAGGTAGATGCCGCTGCGTATCCTGCTGCCGAGCATCTCTCCCATGCTGGCAAGAATGGCAAACTTGATGAAGCTCGCAGTGAAAGCCCAGTCGGTGCTGAACCAGACAAAAAATTCGTACAGTTTGTCAGACAGAAAAAACGGAACAAATAATCCGATAAAAACAACTATGAACAGGATGTCAGAACGCTTCATGGGGATTTTCGATTTGGGATGTGCGATTTCTACGTATTGACTTCTTTTGCCGCCGAAGCCCTGGCGAAGGTGGCCTGCTGCCAACTGCATCCTTCCCTGCAATCTGGCTCCTTCGCTAAAATGACCAACCGGGTCATTTTCTTACGCTCGGCCCTCTACTGCCTATTGCCTTGTTTGACTGC
>CAYPKP010000029.1:15428-38215 GCA_964411345.1 uncultured Rikenella sp.
ACCGGGTCATTTTCTTACGCTCGGCCCTCTACTGCCTATTGCCTTGTTTGACTGCCGGCTGCCGGCTGCTGACTGCCGGCTGCTGACTGCCGGCTGCTGACTGCCGGCTGCTGACTGCCGGCTGCCGACTGCTGACTGCCGACTGCTGACTGCCGACTCTTATCCTGGCGTCCACCGCAACTATCTTATCAGGAGTGCCCAATAGCGGATTAATGTCCATCTCCTCTATCTCCGGGGCAGCAACAAGCAGATCAGACAGTGAAGTTATGACCCTGGCAAACGCCTCCTCGCTGACGCCGGCGGCTCCGCGGACACCTTTAATAATCCTGTATGATTTCAGTGACCTGATCATTGATCTTGCCTCCTGGTCAGAGACAGGCACCAGTGCCGTGGCCACATCCCTGAATACCTCAATGAAGACACCTCCCATGCCGGCCATCACCAGGTGGCCGAAGCGGCCCTCACGGGTGGCGCCGCAGAAGAGCTCGCTGCCGCTTATCATCTTCTGTATCAGTATACCTGTAACCTCTGGAAGGGCCATCATCCGGGCATACTCCTTTCTGACCATCTCATCGTTGCCGATATTCAGCGTCACACCTCCGATGTCCGACTTATGAACCGGACCCACCACCTTCATCACCACCGGGTAACCCATTGTAGCAGCACTCCTGACAGCCGCTTCCGAAGAGGTGACAACACTCTCGGGCACTGTCTCAATGCCGGTTGCTCTCAGCAGCATGCTCACCTTTTCGGGTGAGAGGTATCCCTCTCCGGCTCCGTCAATGAGCTCCCTGATCACCCTGATGTCGGGTCGCGGTGATCTGCCACCAGGATCAGACGGTCCGCCGGTTACTTCGTCTCCCTTCTCCGGCACTGCCGGAGCCGGGGTTGCATTTACCCTGCAGAGAGCCCTCCCGAAGAGCACCTCGTCAGTGAAGATGGCATTACCCCTGGCGATGAAGTCGGCCATCTCTCTCTTCACATTGATGACTGACGGCAGGATAGGGTATATTGGCTTTTTGCAGCTGCGAATCTTCTCATGCAGCAGCTCATAGACATCATCCACCGGGAAGAGACCCGGGCTGCCGAAAATGACCGCTATGGCATCTACCTCTTCAAAGTCGTTCTCACAAGCATCAATAATATGCCCCAGCTGCTCAGCAGTGCCGGTAGCCAGAAAATCAACGGGGTTTGACACCGATGATCCCGGGAAAAGCTTTTCCAGGAGTCGCTCTGCCGACGGTCCTGACAGGCGGGGAATCTCCATGCCACCCTCGCTGAGGGCATCGGTAAGCATCACCGCCGGGCCTCCGGCATGGGTAACGATAGCTATTCTTTTGCCTTTAAGCGGTTTATACGTAAAAAGGGCAGCCACCGCAGCCAGGTCAGCACGGCTGTAGCACCTTACAATACCTGCCTTTCGCAAAAGGGCATCCACAGCCGTATCCGGCGAAGCCATTGCACCTGTGTGTGATGATGCGGCCCGCGACCCCGCATCTGACGAGCCTGCCTTGATCGCAGCAATCCTGCACCCTTTCCTGATAAGGGAAGAGGAGTGAGCCAGGAACCGCTGCGGGTCGGCGATGTTCTCTATGTAGAGAAGTTTGATACGCGAACTTGTGAGGGGATTGAAAGTGGTATCCAGGTGCTCGAGCACATCCTCCACACCGGTCTGGGCACTGTTGCCAACCGACCAGACGGTGGAGAACGGCAGCCCCCCGGTGATGGCTGTCTCAAGGATAAAAACCGCCGTGGCGCCCGAGCCGGAGATGAAGTCGATTCCCCTGGTTGAAAGCCGCGGAATCGGTTCGGTGAAGACACCGTGATAGTTATTGTTGAGGAAACCTATACAATTGGGGCCTATTAGCGTTCCGCCCGTACTGTTGACGGTATCAACAATCTCATTCTCCAGGGCAGCCCCCTCTTCATTCTCCTCCCCGAAGCCGGCAGAGAGAATAATGAATCCACCGGTGCCCTTCTCCGTTGCCAGTGTGTGCACTATGCCGGGACAGTGGCGGGCAGCTACGGCAATCACCGCAAGATCGGTCCGTGGAAGCAGCGACACATCGGCGAAGGCATTCAGGCCCTGAACAACCGGTGCTTTAGGGTTGACGACGTAAATATCGCCGGAGAACCCGCAATTCAGCAGATTCTTCAGCACCTTGCCGCCAGCCTTGGTTACGTCGTCTGATCCGCCGACAACGACTATATTTTTGGGATTCAATAATTTAGCATTGATCATAATCCGGACTTGAGTTCTTTTCGAAAGGTAGAAACATTTTAATATTTACCAAATGATAAGTTAAACATGTTGCGAAAATCATACCCCGCTTCCGATATGTTGCAGAATATTATATTTGAGGTCACCTTTTCGGCTGGCCCGACTATTTTTGTTGTTAAACTGAAAAACCTCCAATTATGAAACTACCATTCCGATTCATCTCTTTTGCGGCGGCTGTGCTGCTCCTCTCCATGCCTTATGCCGCCATTTCACAAACCGAAAAGGATATCGATCCCGACGGTCCCGGCTACGCCGAGAACTGTACCAGCATCATGGTAGGGCGGCTGGCCTCAGATGACGGATCTGTAATGACGTCACACACATGTGACGGAAGATACCGTACCTGGCTGGAGGTGGTTCCGGCAATGAAGTTTGACCGCGACACGGTACATCCGGTATACTGGGGGACACTGTTCACCGAGGAGGCATGGGACATGACCAACGTGACACGCAAGGGGGAGATCCCGGAGGTGAAATCCACCTACGCTTTTCTGAGCACTGCATATCCCTGCCTTAATGAGAAGCAGCTGGCCATAGGTGAGACAACCATTTACGGCCGGAAGGAACTGATCAATACAGACGGATTGTTCCTGATAGAGGAGCTGGAGAAGATAGCCCTGCAGCGCTGCACCACGGCACGCCAGGCTATAGCTCTTATCGGCTCACTGGCAGAGCAGTACGGATACGGTGACCTGGCCGAATGCATCACCATAGCCGACCCGAAAGAGGTGTGGCAGCTCGAGATAGCCGGCTCAGGCCCGGGTAAACCCTCCTCACTGTGGGTGGCGCAGCGGATTCCCGATGACCATGTGGGCATTGCCGCAAATATCCCGAGAATATCGGATGTCAATTTCAAGGACACAGATCACTTCATGACCTCAACTGACCTGCGCAAAAAGGCAAAGGAGCTTGGCTACTGGGACGGCAAGGAACCGTTCAGGTTCTATAAGGTAATAGGCACAGGAAAACCCTATGCAATCCGTGAATTCTACGTGCTGAATAAACTCGCCCCCGGACTGAAGCTGACGATGGAGATGGAGGAACTTCCCTTCTCCGTAAAGCCTGACAATAAGCTTTCCGTCAGTGACGTCATGGCTCTCTTCCGCGAGACCTACGAGGGAACGCCCTGGGACATGACAAAAAACCTCATGGTCAGTGTCACCCGAAGGGACGAATCTGGCAACCAGGTTACCGACACCGTAAAGTCGCCAATAGTCTCCAACTGGATGAGCGCTGACATGCGGAACCTGGTCAATGAGCTCAGGCCAGGCACCATCGAGAGACAGCGTACCATTGCAATTGCAGGCTGTTCATACTCGCACGTGATACAGTGCCGCGGATGGCTGCCCGACGAGGTTGGTGCCGTGGCATGGTTCTCGTTTGACAACCCCGGTCAAAGCCCGCGCATACCCATCTTCTCAGGCACTGTGGCGCTGCCGAAGAGCTTCAGCATATGCGGTCAGCACCGCTACCGGGAAGATGCCGCCATCTGGGCTTTCCGTGAAGCCAACAGGCTCTCCACGGTGAACTGGGAGAGAGGCCGTAAGCTAATTGAGCCGGCCGTTGCCGCCATGGAGCAGAAGGCTCTCGCCGAGCTGCCGGCGCTGGAAGAGAGAGTGAAGACCCTCGTCAGCGAAGGCCGCAATGAAGAAGCAGGGAAGGCCGTTACCGAGTACACCAACGCCTTCGCTCACGGTGCCATGAGCAGATGGCAGGAGCTGAAGAGAGAACTCTGGCAGATGTTCGGCAGAGGATTCTGACGATATTTGCATATGAAAAAAAAGCCGGCAGGATGATGAACCTTGCCCGTAAAAAATTGTTAATGTTGCAAGGCATACTCTACCCGTGACCTCCGGAATAGCAAACATACTCGAAAAGAGAGACCATGACCGGTCTGACATTCTCGCAATGTTGCAGTGCAGTGAGGAAGAAGCTCCGCTGCTATTCCGCAAGGCGGCCGCGGTGAGAGACAACTATCTCGGCAACAACGTCTATCTGAGAGGCCTTATCGAGTATTCCAACATGTGTGGCAAGAACTGTCTTTACTGCGGTGTCAGGCGTGACAACCACACTGTTGCCAGGTACACAATGACAAGGGATGAGGTACTGGAGGCAGCGATGACCGCCTACCATCTCAACCTGGGTTCCATAGCCATCCAGTCGGGAGAGAACACCTCGACGGCATTCATTAATAATGTTGAAGAGATGGTCAGGGAGATCGTCAGTCTCACCGGCGGAAGACTGGGCATTACCCTCTCCCTGGGTGAGCAGAGCAGGGAGACATACCGCCGCTGGTTTGAGGCAGGAGCCCATCGCTACCTGCTCCGCATAGAAGCCTCCAGTGAGGCGCTCTACCGCAAGATTCATCCTGACGATCAGATGCACAGGTACCAGCGGCGACTCGAATGCCTGAAAATCATACAGGAAGAGGGTTACCAGACAGGCACTGGGGTGATGGTGGGCCTGCCCCATCAGACAATGAGCCATCTGGCTGATGATGTCATCTTCATGCGCGATTTTGATATAGACATGTGCGGTATGGGACCGTTCATTGAGCACTCTGCCACTCCGTTGGGCAGCAGGGGAACTGAAAACCTGTTCCTCAGGGAGCGTTTCAATATGACCCTCAGGATGATAGCAGTATTGCGCATCATCATGAAGGATATCAACATCGTTGCTTCCACCGCCATGCAGGCCGTTGACAGGGAAGGACGCGAGAAGGCGATAGCCTGCGGCGCAAACGTGGTCATGCCCAATCTTACTCCTGCGAAGTACAGGGAGGGATACCTCATCTATGAAGGCAAACCGGGATACCGTGAGATAAACGGCGACAACATCAGCGGCCTTGACCTGGGAAGTATCCCCGGAACCACAGTATGCCTGGGCGTCTGGGGCGACACTCCCCATTACAGCAAGAGAGTAGCCAAAGCCTGATATGCTGCACAACAAATTCCGGCTGTAACAACGAAACCCTATTTTTGCGAAATTGCTCTCTCGTTCTAAACCTGATCAGATGAAAAGAAACCTGCTCTCATTACTGGTCCTTCTGACATCACTTTCTGTAAGCGGCCAGACGGACCTCTCCTATTTTCTTCCCTCAGCTGTAAGCTACAGTGCATCAATCCCTGAGCCTGCAACGATAATCGGTCATAATCCGGGTGAGTGGCACGTGACACACGACAGGCTGCTGGCATACATGAAACTCCTTGACGGCCTCTCTGAAAGGGCAGTATGGGAAAAGTACGGCAACAGCTGGGAAGGAAGAGAGCTGGGTCAGCTGATCGTAACCTCCGAGGAGAACATGAGCCGGCTTGAGCAGATCAGGACGGAGCATCTAAGGCTCTCCGACCCGTCAGCGTCCAGATCCGTTGATGTGAGCACCATGCCCGTTGTCATTAAGCTGGGTTACGGTGTGCATGGCAACGAGTCGAGTGCCCAGAATGCCTCGCTGCTGACAGCCTATTACCTTGTTGCCGGTGAGGGTCCTGACATAGATAATGTACTCAGGAACGCAGTCATTCTCATTGACCCCTGCCTTAATCCTGACGGGCTGCAGCGTCATTCCACCTGGGTCAACATGAACCGCGGCATGAACCTGACCACCGATCCTGCAGGACGTGAGTTCAACGAGATATGGCCCGGCGGCAGGACCAACCACTACTGGTTTGACCTCAACCGCGACTATATCATGCTTCAGCACCCCGAGACGGTGGGGAGGGTGGAAGCCTTCTTCCGCTGGATGCCCAACATCAATACTGACCATCATGAGATGGGCGCCAATTCGACCTTCTTCTTTCAGCCCGGGGTACAGTCGAGGAACAATCCCCTGGTTCCTGCCGAAAACCAGGAGCTCACCGCCGGGATAGGCAAATATCACTCCAGGTTCCTTGATGAACTAGGTAGTCTCTATTATACGGAAGAGAGCTTTGACGACTTCTATCTCGGCAAGGGTTCATCCTATCCCGATATTCACGGGTCAATAGGCATACTGTTCGAGCAGGCGGGAGTAAAAGGACATCTGCGTGAGGTGCCTGCTGGCCTGCTCTCATTTCCCTTTGCCATAAGAAACCAGTTCACCGTTTCGCTTTCAACCATTGAGGCAGGCATTGAGATGAGGGAGAAGCTGCTCAACATGCAGCGCGACTTCTATCTCTCTGCCCTGCGTGAGGCCGAGTCGTCACCGGTGAAGGGATACCTCTTCAGCATTGCCGGCGACAGGGGTGCAGGCGGCAAGTTCATCGAGAACCTGCTGAGACATCATATTGAGCTCTACAGTTGCGCACGCACCCTGACAAAGAACGGTGTCACCTACAGTGCTGCCGACAGTTACTTTGTGCCCCTTAAGCAGAAGGATTACCGGTTTGTCAGGAGTCTTTTTGACCCTGTCATGAAGTTCACCGATACGGTTTTTTATGACATTTCCACATGGGTTATGCCTCTGGCCTTCAATATCAGTTACACTATCCTGACCGGCAGCGAGGCATCCGGCATGGCCGGAGAGAAGGTGTCAGCACCTCCCGAAAGGGAAGGAAGGCTCACCGGGAGTGACAATCCCTATGCATGGCTTTTTGAATGGAATGACTTTTTTGCGCCCAGGGCTCTCTACATGATCCAGAGAGCAGGTCTCACGGCACGTGTCGCAGCCAGTCCCTTCACCCTGTCGGAAGAGGACAGCAGCCTGCAGTTCGGATTTGGCACCATTATGGTACACTCGGTACAGAAGAACGCTACAGCTGGTGAGACTGCAGAGGTCATGCGCAGGGTTGCCCGTGAGTGCGGCCTGACCGTTCACGGTGCGGCAACAGGACTGACCTCATCGGGCATTGACCTGGGGAGCAATGAGTTCGTCGCACTTGAGATGCCTTCCGTGATGCTGCTCACCGATGAGGGAATATCGTCAGGCGATGCCGGGGAGATATGGCACCTGCTTGATGTCCGTTACGGAATGCAGGTTACCCTCATGCCATCTGCAAGACTGGCAACCGCATCACTGTCAAGGTATAACGTGATCATTGTTGCCGGCAACCCTGCGGTATCACAGGCAGCCGTTGAGAGGCTGAAGGAGTGGAACCGCGCCGGCGGTACTCTCATAGCCTACAAGAACGGAAACAGGTGGATGGCAGCCAACGGTTTCGCAGAGATCAGTTACGTTGATAATGCCGAGATTCCCGAAGGGGTAGGGACAAGATATGCCGACCGCTCCCTGTCGCGGGCGGTGAATATGATTCCCGGATCAATATTCCTGACTAAGCTTGACCTGACACACCCCCTCTGTTACGGGTACCGGAAAGAGCTGCTGCCTGTATTCAAGAGAAGCTCCGCGGCAGTCAGGGAGACGGGAGCCGCATCCAACAACCCCGTAAGATACATTGAGTCACCGCTGTTAAGCGGCTACTGCACCAAAGAGAATAATCAGAGGATAGGCAACACCCTCTTTGCTGCCGTCCATTCCGGTCCCGGCAGGGTGATCTCGATCTATGATGACACCAATTTCAGGGCAATATGGTTCGGCACGGCAAAAATATTTGCCAATGCCGTCTTCTTTGGTCAGACACTCAGGCAGGAAAGCAGATACGGCCAATAGCTATATCATCTATCTCCCTGAGAGCCTTCTCCAGTGAGATGAACTGGCCGGCATCTCCTGACAGTTCCAGGAGGATAAGGCCTGCCGGCTCGCCGAAATAGACCTCATTCACGCCAAGCCTGGTACGGATGACACAGCCGAAGGCGGTCAGGATCTCCTGGACCCGTATGCCGAGTTCATCACGGCGAGGCACCAGTATTCCCAGCAGGGTAGTGCCCTTGCAGACGGCAGGTTCATCTGACACTCCCTGGGAGAATGCCATATCCTGCACAAAGATACCCTCTGTCTTTCTAAGCCGGGCTGACAGCTCGTCACAGTCGTCCTGCGATCCTGCCAGATGTATGACCATAAAGCCTTCGCGGCTGCACAGCTCTTCACTGAGCTCATGAAAGCCGAGCCTTGTGCTTATGATCCTGCCATAATCCGAAAGGGCCTTCTGTACCAGCCCAGCCTCCTTGATCCTGTCTGTAATCTTAATTCCTGTTACTCTGACCATGATGTATGATTTTAGTAGTAGAGGTCTCTCTCTCCGTTTCTGATGCGCTCAATCTTCTTCCTTATGCTTTGCTTCATACCCTCATCGAGGTCAGCCATGTTCTTTTCAATGGCCTTCCATCCCTTCGCTGCAAGTTCAGGTGAGGCATAGTCAACTATGTACTCTGAGAGTGTCAGTATCGCGTTGGGGGTGCAGTAGCGCTTGATGAACCCCGGCACCGAGAACTCCATGAAGTGCTCGCCGGTGCGTCCGAGGCGGTAGCAGGCAGTGCAGAAAGAGGGGATGTAATCATTCTCTATAAGCTCGTCTATCACATCGGCGAGTGATCTCTCATCATTGATCTTGAACTGCTCGCGGTTGAGGTTCTGCTCGGCATTCTTTGAGGCAGAGTAACCTCCGAGCTCCAGCTTCGTTCCGCCGTCTATCTGTGATACCCCGAAAGCCATTGCCTCATGCCTTACATCGGGTGTCTCGCGGGCCGTGAGGATCAGCCCCGTGTAAGGCACCGCCAGACGAAGAATGGCTATCAGCTTCTTGAAGTTATCGTCAGTGACATAATATTTCGGGTCGATGTTGAGAGCCGAGGCATCCTTGATCCTGGGAAAGGAGATGGTATGCGGCCCTACGTTATAGCAGGCCTCCAGGTGATTGGTATGCCTTACCAGTCCCAACACCTCATACCTCCAGTCGTAGAGACCGAAGAGTGCTCCGATGCCAACGTCGTCGATACCGGCCTCCTGTGCCCTGTCAAGGGCTGTCAGCCGCCAGCTGTAGTCCTTTTTCTTTCCGCCCAGATGATACCACGAGTATGCTTCCGGATGATATGTCTCCTGGAATATCTGGTAGGTGCCTATTCCTGCCCTGCCCACGGTACGGAAGCCGTCTATGTCAAGGGGTGCGGCATTGATATTGACCCTGCGTATCTCTCCCCTGTCCTTCTTGATGCCGTAGACCAGCCTGACGGTATGGGCAATATATTCAGGGCCGTACTCAGGATGCTCCCCATAGACAAGGATGAGCCTCTTCTGTCCGTTATCCTCGAGTGCCTCAACCTCGCCCCTGATCTCCTCATCACTCAGTGTCTTGCGCCTGGCCTCCTTGTTGGTGACCCTGAATCCGCAGTACTGGCAGTTGTTGGTGCACTTGTTGCCTATGTACAGCGGAGCGAAGAGGACAATCCGGTTGCCGTAGACCTTTTTCTTGAGCTCACGTGCGCCCGCCTTAATCTCCTCCACGAGATCACCCTCTGCGTTGAGAAGGGCAGCGGTCTCGGCCATGGTAAGACGTTCCTTGGCGAGCGACTTGGCTATCAGCTCCCTGACCCTTACCTTATCTGCTTTTGTGTTCTCAAGAATGGACCAGATCTCACCAGGGTCAATAAAAGGCTCCATGCGTCGGTCTGGTATGCTAAGCTTTTCCGGATTGAATTTCATTTTTTGTCAAATTGAATATCACAAAGAGTAATCATGCAAAGATACGGAAAATCGGGGCCTGTCCGGCTCTGTCACGGTCAGAAAATGAGCTCCTTCATCTCCCTGACACCTTCCGCGAGAGCCTGCCCGGCATCATTTCCGGCTCCTGAGGCTGTGAGTCTTTTATGAAAAAAGAGAGTCAGCCGTTTTCCCGGGATGTCATCCTCAAAATTCTCAAGGTGAAGGCAGACCCGGGAGCTGATGGATCCGTTGCCGGCTATGTATACCATCCCCCTGGAGTAGTATGCATCTGCCGCACATGATACGGCATAGAGTCCCGGCGGAGGCACAAGCTTGTTAGGGTCAGTAACGGGGACGGATATGAGCGGCACTCCCTCATCTGCCCCTGTGCCCGGATCATCCTTCACCGCCGTCCCTATTATAATGTAATAATGATCAAGATAGGCATTGGCACGCTGTATATAGCCCTCTGAGAGTGCCTGCCGTATACGGGTGGAGCTGACCGTTTCATTCTGCACCTCCTGCATCGGTATCTCTTCAGCCTCAAAACCGTATTTCTGCCTCCATTGCCAGAGCTGGCTGTAATCGCCCTCCTGGTTGAATCCGAAATGGTGGTTATGGCCAACGACTATCACCTTGGCCCTGAGAATACCGCAGAGTATCTCCCTGACAAACTCTTCGCCGGTAATGCGCGAAAAGTCACGTGTAAACTCAATGATTATAACATTGTCCAGTCCTGCCTTACGGAGCATCTCCGTCTTCTCCTCCTGTGAACAGATAAGCCTGAGTCCCCTCCCTGCCGTCTCGGGGTAGAGCACTACCCTCGGATGGGGATGAAAAGTGATGAGGACACTCTCGCCGTCATGCTCGGCTGCCAGCTTCTTCAGCCTCCTGATGATGGTCTTGTGTCCTATGTGCACCCCGTCAAAGGTACCGGTGGTAACTACCGGCGACCTTATAACGGCAGCCTCCTCAAAACTTCTGAATATCCGCATTAACCTCAGCCTATTGGTTCTGTTTTACGAAATAGGCCACCTTCTCTATGGACGTGATCATGTCATACTCCTCAAGATACACATTATCAGGCACATTCAGCGGCATGGTGGTGAAGTTCATTATTCCCCTGATGCCGTTGCTTACCAGCATCTCCGTCACTGTTACTGCCTGTTCAGTCGGTACCGCAAGAACGGCTATGGCAATGTCGAGCTCAGGCTTGAGCCTCCTGAACTGATCAATATGCCAGCAACGCACTCCGGCAATAACCTTGTCAACCTTCTGCTGATCTACATCGAATGCTGCAACAACGTTCATGTTGGTTCTCTTGCCCATGAAATACCCTGTTATTGCCCGGCCCAGGTTTCCCATACCGATAATGGCCACATTGAGCCCGTCAGGAGGGTCAATAATGATTCCAATGGCTTTTATAAGTTCCCTGATGTCATATCCCTTGCGCATGACGCTGCCATAACCTATCAGCATAAGGTCACGTCTGACCTGCACTGCCGTAATGTGAAGCATAGCCGCCAGCTCATGCGAAAAGACATAGCTGCGGTTACCCTGAAGTGTGGCCGTCAGCACACGCCTGTACTGGCTCAGCCGTTCAACTGTTTTCCCCGGTAGTGTTTTCATTCTGGGATTGTAAATTCGTTACCTGCATCTTTGGAATAATCACCGTGAATACCGATCCGCTCTCAGGTTCGCTTGTCACCTCTATAACGCCGTGGTAAAGCTCAACCACCTTTTTGACAATTGAGAGTCCGAGTCCGCTGCCGCTGATGTTGCGCGTCTTTTCATTCTTGATGCGTGAGAACTCCTCAAACAGCATTTCCCGCTCGTCTTTGTTCATCCCGATGCCGGTATCGGCAACAGAGATGGTGAAGTCATCCTCGCTGCAATCAACAGTGACAGTCACCGTGCCTCCGGTACGGTTATACTTTACTGCATTGGATATCAGGTTATTGAGAATAATCTCGAAGTCGTTCGGGTCAGCCCATATCTTATCGCAGTGTCGTATGTCGGTATTGAACCTGATATCCTTGTGAATGGCGTAGGGACTCACAGTGACGATTGCCATGGAGACCAGGTCGCTCAGACTTATTTCCTGCATGTTTTCAAGGTGCCTTTCGAAGCTGACCTTGGTAAAATCAAGAAGATCCATTATGAGGTTGCGCATGCTCTCAATCCGCTGCAATGATCTCTCCACGGCGGAAGCATAGTCGTCAAGGGAGCTGCCGAGCTGTCTCTCCTGCATCATCCTGAGATAACCTTCTATCGCATTCAGCGGAGCCTTCAGCTCGTGAGAGAGTACTGAAAGAAACTGGAACCTGACCTTCCTGCCCTCAACCTTGAGAGTATTTGTTATCCTCCTCAGATACAGCTGTTTGGTTATCTGTTCGATGGATGTCTTCAGCTCCTGCGGGGTAAACGGTTTGGGGATGAAGTCTATGGCCCCGTCATTATGGGCTCTGACTGCCACATCTATTGAAGCGTATGAGGTTATCATTGCAACCACTATGTCGAGGTTTTTCTTCCTCACATATTCGAGCACCTCCACTCCCTGAATTCCCGGCAGCTTATTGTCGAGGAGCATAATGTCAGGCATGTCGCGGTCGATGATCCCGATGCCCTCCTCTCCTGTTGCTGCCTCAAGTATTGAGAAGGTATAGTCTTCATCCATGAAGGGGTAGGTGACATGGAAATTACCGAGAATCCTGGCTACCCCCGACCTGATACCGGATTCATCATCAACAACAAGAACCTTCAGCTGTGCCATGGCTACAATTTAAGAAGTTTTCTGATTTCCTGGTCAAGCTGTTCAGGTCTCACTCCCTTTTCAAGGTAGAGGTCAGCCCTTATCCAATCACGCTCCTGTTCGCTGTTCAGGCCAAATGAGACTCCTGTCTCCCGTGCCACCGCCGTGGCAAGTATCACAGGCACCTCCGGGTATTTTCGCTTCAGTTTGTAACAGAGGATGAACCCGCTGTCGTCGCTCTCCATCATAAGGTCAAAGACAGCTATGTCAGGTTTCATTTTGAGTATTACCTGTTCGGCCTCCGCCTGGCTCTCCACTGCCACAACCCCGTACCCGGCCTTGCGAAGGTAAAAGGCCACCTGGAAAAGGTAATCGGGATCATCATCGGCAATCAGGACCGTGTAACTGTTCTTTACCATATCATTTTTGTTTTCTTGATTTCTTTCCGGTTATATGCAGAGGCAGCCATCATCTATTCGGGTCTTCTGGGGAGTATTATCCTGAAGGTCGTACCCGTCGGGCCCTTTGAAGGGTCATTGTTTGATTCGACGGTAATCTGGCCTTTATGCATCTTTACAATTCCGTAGGTGGTTGCCAGGCCAAGTCCTGTTCCCTGTCCGAGTCCCTTGGTGGTGAAGAAGGGTTCGAAGATCTTTGGCTTGTCCTCCTCAGCTATGCCGCTGCCAGTATCGGAGACGGTAAAGGTGACATCGCTGACGCTGTCCTCAAGCTTTATCTCCAGTGTCCCGCCGCCAGGCATGGCATCAATGGCATTCTTGAACAGGTTGGTCAGCACCTGTGTCATCTGCTCGGCATCTATCGCCGCCTCCGGGTGTGTCGTGCGGTCCGTAACCACTGCACTGACATTATCCGGGAAGACCACTCCTGCCACACTGTTCTCAGTCAGTTTTCTGATGTCAATATACTCATGGTTCAACTGGTTTTTCCTGGCAAAGTTGAGCAATCCCCCCACTATCTTCTTGCAACGCGCCGCCTGTTCCACTATCAGTCTGAGATCCGCACTCACCGGGTCATCGGGCTTGCACTCCTCGAGCAGGATATTGCTGTACATGATGACCACTCCCAGCGGGTTATTCAGCTCATGGGCTATGCCGGCCGAGAGCTGTCCCATGTGAGCGAGCTTTTCTGACTGTTTGAGGGCATTCTGCATGGTTGTGAGCTTGGCATTTGAGAGAGCCAGATCCTGTACTGATTTGTGCAGTTTTTCGATGGTATAGGGCAGGCACATCTCCTCCTCGGCCAGTCCCTTGACGATTGCCAGTGCGTGGTCATAGCAGGTGTCATAGCCGCAGGCTCCGCAGTTAAGATGGTCCTTTTCAGTTACCTTGCCCATGGAGACCAGCACCTCCTGCACCTCTTCCTCTTCTGCTGAGAGCTGTCGCTTGTCATCGGGACGGAAGCGGGCGGATAGGTCCAGTTTAATATATTCATCGATGTTGCCCTGCCACTCCCTGGTGTCAAGGGTGGTCATCTTCTCCTGTGCATAGCTGCTCACCAGGGCCCGGCGGTTATACTGCTTGCCGCCCCTGCTCATTCCGGGTCCCATGATGCAGCCTTCACAGCAGAGCAGTTCAAGATGCTGGCCGCCGATCATTCCCTCCTCAAACTCCCTGATGGCCTCCTGGAAGTCAATCCTCCCCTCCGCGGCTATGATGTTGCCGGTGATGGCATCATCATTGACACCTGCTGTCTGCAGGAGCCCCCTGGTAACAGGGAAGATGGCGCCCCGGCCTCCCAGGGGCGGATCAAATTCGGAAGGCGCCACACTTTCCGGGGTAATACCGTGAGCGGCGAACATCTCTCTCAGTTCGAGGAATGTTATTGCTGCGCTGACCTCGGCGCTCTCTGCCTTTTTTGCCACGCAGGGACCGATGAATACCACCGGCAGGTCGTCACCGTGTTTTTTGCGCATCACCCTGGTCATGGCTACCATCGGGGAGACAACCCTGATGAGGTTTGGCGTCAGGTCGGGATGGTAGAACCTTATGAAGGATACTATGGCCGGGCAGTCGGAGGAGACATAGTTCTTGTCTCCGGCTTCGCTGATGAGGCTGCGGTAACGGTGAGCCACGAGATCGGCACCAAAGGAGACCTCCACCACATAGTCAAACCCGAGAGCCCTGATCATGCCAACAACCTTGCGGTAGTCACTGACATCACCAAACTCGGCAGGGAAGCTGGGAGCCAGCAGGGCTGCCTTCTTCTCCGGCCTTTCAAGTACCTTGTTCACCAGGTCAACGGTGTTGACGAACACCTTTGCGCCCTGGCTGCATACCTTGGTGCAGTTACCGCAGGCGACACACCTCTCAGTGATGACCTCTGCCTGACCTCCAACAATACGTATGGCTCTTGCGGGGCACTCCCTGACGCAGGTGTAACATGTACGGCACAACTCCTTTATGGTATATACAAGCATAATCCGGCCCCCTGTTAAAGTAAAACCTCCCTCCTGTCAAAACGGGTATGAAACAGTGCCTTGCCTGCGAGCTCCGGACACTCTTCAAAGACCTTGCCATAGAGCGCTGCCACCGATGCAGACTGTTCAGGACCGCGCACTGCCTCCTGGTCATTGGTCTGCCAGACGAACCTGGCGCGCTGCCTCACTGCCTCGCGTGTACCCGCAGGCAGCATCCCTCCCCCGTTGACGCAGCCGCCGGGACATACCATCACCTCAATCAGGTCATAGACAGTACCGTCCTCAAGCATCTGCCTCAACTTCTCAAACCCCTTCATGCCGTCAACCACGGCCACGGAGCAGGTTACGCCCCCGGCTGTCACGGTAGCCTCCCTGAATGAGCCGGCTGCACGCAGCTTTTTGGCTGCCAGCTTGTCTGCCTCCCTGCTGCCCGCCTTCAGGAAGAGTGAACGTATTACCGCCTCCGTTATTCCTCCTGCTGTCTCCGCCATCAGTGAGGCGGCGCTGCGGAGCCCCATGGGTTCATCGGCTGCTTCAGGAGAGATGCCGGAGACATCGATGCCGTAAAGCACTATAAGACGCGTCAGCTCCCTGACGGTAAGGACAGTATCTATGTCACTTATTCCCTTTCTTGTCATGCTGTCACGGCGTGCTTCGAACTTCATTGCAGTACAGGGGGTGACAGAGACGGTGTAAACCCTCTGGCGGTCATCCTCGGGCAGGACTGCGGATTTGATGATAGCTCCCGAGATCTGTTGCGGTGTCTTCAGGGTGGAGAGCATTGGCAGGAGCTCCGGGTAAAACTGTTCGCAGTATTTTACCCACGCCGGGCAGGATGAGACTATCAGGTTTCTCTTCTCACCGCTCTCCTGACGCCGTACGATTTCGTCTGCCAGCTCGGTAATGAGTATGTCGGTTCCCGTACCGGAGAGAAAGACCTTGTTGAATCCTATCTTCCTGAGCACGGCATTCAGCACCCTGTCAAAATCGCGGCTGTACTTCACCCCCAGCTCCCCTGCCAGGGCCCAAGGCACCAGCGGTGAATACTGAATGACACGGATAACATTGTCGCTGTTCAGCTGCTCCTGCACCTCAGAGAGGTAATGCTTCTCATGGAGTGCTCCCGTGGGGCACACAAGCACACACTGGCCGCAGTGGATGCAGCTTGAGAAGTTGAAGTCGCGGTCCATTGCCGGTCCTACGTGCGTGGCGCTTCCCCTGCCTATGAAATCAATTGATGTTGCAGTTATGACCTCCTCGCACACTCTGATGCATCTGCCGCAGAGGATGCACTTCGACAACTCGCGGACGATGGCCGGGCTCGACTGGTCGCGGCGTTGCTTGATCTTGCTTCCCCGGATACGCCGCTCACGCACTTGCAGCTGATCGGCCAGCCTCTGCAACTCACAGTCGAGGTTACGTTCACAGTAGAGGCAGTCGTCAGGGTGGTTGGCCAGCAGCAGTTCCACAATGGTCTTCCGGGCCCTGATCACGCGCGGCGAGTGGGTGCGGATCTTCATCCACTCTTCAACGGGTGCCGAGCAGGCGGTGACAAGCCGGTCACGGCCCTCCACCTCCACCACGCACATACGGCAGGCACCTGTTGGAGTGAACTCCGCCATGCGACAGAGCGTCGGTATCATGATGCCGTTGCGGTTGAGGGCAGAGAGGATGGTCTCGCCCTTCTCGGCCCTGATGCTCCTGTTGTTTACTTCAATTGTGAACTGCATTTTCTATTTTACTGTCACTGCGCTGAACTTACATACATCATAGCATATTCCGCAGCCTATGCACTTGTCTTCCACGATAAAGAAAGGCTGCAGCCTCGTACCGTATATGGCATTAACGGGGCACCGTGCGGCACATACCGTGCATCCGGTGCACTTGTCTACATCTATGCTGAAGGTTCTGAGGCCCCGGCATACGTTGGCACGGCAGCGGCGGTCAAAGATGTGCTCCTCGAACTCTTCGCGGAAGTTGGCCAGGGCGCTGATGAACGGATTGGGTGCCGTCTGTCCGAGGCCGCAGAGTGAGGTGTCCTTCATTACGGCAGCGATGGTCTCGAGCTGCATCACTCCCTTGAACCTTTCCAGTGTGGCGTTGGAGTCTTCACTGTGCGGCTTGCGAATTATGTTTTCTAGTATCCCCAGCATCCGCCCGGTGCCTTCGCGGCACGGGATGCACTTGCCGCAGCTCTCCCTGTGGATGAACTCCATGTAATATCTTACGAAGTCCACCAGACAGGTAGTCTCATCAATGACTACGAGTCCTCCGGAGCCCATGGCAATGCCTTTTTCCCTGAGAGCCTCATAGTCAACGGGCAAGTCCAGCATCTCAGAGGTGATGAAGGTGCCGGAAGGTCCGCCTATCTGCAGTGCCTTGAACTCGCGCCCATCCCTGATGCCGTCGGCGATGCCCTCCACTATGGTTCTGAAGGTTGTACCCATCTCCACCTCTATCAGTCCGGTATACCTGCCCCGTCCCGACAGGGAGAAGAGCTTTGTGCCCTTGCTCTCAGCCGATCCCAGGCCGCGGAACCATTCAGGGCCGTGTGACATTATGAGCGGAACGTTCATCAGCGTTTCCACATTGTTTATGACCGTCGGCTTACCGTAAAGACCGCTTGTGGTGGGATAGGGCGGCTTGAGCTCCGGCATGCCTCGCTTGCCTTCCAGGCTGCCTATCAGGGCTGTCTCCTCGCCGCAGACAAAGGCACCGGCCTCCTCCCTGATCACTATGTCGAGGTTGTAACCGCTGCCGAGTATGTTGTAACCTATGATACCGTAACCGCGGGCCGCTTCGACAGCCTTTCGCAGTCGCGACAGCGGCCAGGGCGAGTCAGCCTTGAAGTACACAGTGGCCAGTGAGGCACCGATGGCATACGATGCAATGCATATTCCTTCCACCAGCCTGTGCGGATCGCCTTCCAGCACCGACCTGTCGGTATAGGAACCGGGGTCACTCTCCTTGGCATTGCATATCAGGTACCGGTTATCGGAAGGGGAGTTGAGGGCATACTTCCACTTGAGTCCGGTGACAAAGCCACCGCCGCTGCGTCCGCGCAGGCCGCTGCGTTCAACAATGTCGCACACTTCGGCCGGAGTATAACTGCGTATTGTTTTGAGGAACGACCTGTATCCGCCGCGTGCAATGAACTCCTCGATGCTCTCCGGGTCATAACAGCCGCAGTTGCCCAGCACAACCCGCTTCTGAAGCTTATAGAACGGCAACTCCTCCTGGAAGGGTATCTCCTGCCATGCCTCGAAGCCTCTGGAGCCCGACTGTGCCACTAGATCCTCCTCGGGCATGTCATTGTGGAAGACACCGTTGAGCAGGGGCTCCACCTTCTCTTCAGTGATATTGCGAAAGATGAGCCTGTTTTTACCGGGCAGATGGATGCATACCATGGGTTCAAAGGCTGTCGGTCCGTGGCAGCCGGTCATTATCACGCTGCCGCCGGTTCCGGTCTCTTCCAGGTACTGGCTGACAGCCCCGGCAGATCTTGTGCTGCCGGCGATGACGGCGGCTGATCCTGATGATATATATATCACCGGCTGGGAAGGCTTGTCACGCCGGATCTCCGCCAGTCGTTTTTCGGTGGCCTCTGACAGGGTGTCTGACCGGTGCATCAGCACCTCCCGCAGGAGAAAATCCCTGGTTTCGTTATCACTGGCGGCTCTCATTTCAGGTCTGCCACTGCTTTTAGTTTTGAGATCATCTCAGGTATGTCCTCAGCCCTGACATGAGTGCGGAATTCGTCACCCACCATTACCAGCGGGCCATCATTGCAGCCTCCCATGCAGGAGGTGAGCTCATAGCTGAACCTCCCGTCGCGGGTGGTCTGGCCAGGCTCAATACCCAGGGCTTCCCTTACGGCAGTTATCACCGACGAGGATCCGTTGATGAAGCAGGTGGTGCCATGACAGATGCGCAGGTGCACCTTGCCGCACGGATAGAACCTGAACCTGTCATAAAAGGTTGCCAGGCCGTAAATCTTGGTGGTTGACATCCGCAGAAAACTGCCTATCCTGACTATTGCCTCCTCGGAGAGATAACCCTCGGCCAGCTGTATATCCTGAAGGATAGGTATCAGGCTCTCATGATGCCCTTCCATGTAATGACTCAGAACCTCCTCTATTTTGCTCATTGTTAAAAAACTCTGACTTTAAGGCTAATCGCAAAGCTAAATAATTTTATTGTTAATACAAAAACATTGTTATTTTATTAACAAATAATAACCTGACCATCTGTTCCATTGCTATGTCGAATGGAAATTTATTGTACTTTTGAGAAAGCATAAAAAAGAGCGGAGCAGTTGGGTACAACGCATGAAATAGAGATATGTCTTGGAAGTTCTTGTTTCTCAAGGGGTAACAGGGAGATGGTGCAGGTTATCAGGAATTATCTCAGGAGGAACCATCTTGACGACAAGGTTATTTTAAGGGGGGCGCGCTGTATGAACCGTTGCAGTGAAGGTCCCTTCATCATAATCAACGGCAGGAGCTATACGGAGACCACAGTGCAGGATATTGAGAAGATCCTGGAGAAGGAGCTTATATGAACGGGCAGCAAGCCCTAACAGATTGACTATGGAGATTCCCGATCAGGTTATTTACATAAATGACGACAGGTGCCGCAACTCCTATTCATGCGTCAGGGCATGCCCCGTGAATGCCATAGAGGTCAGGCCTGAGAGGGCTCATCCGGTGATCATTGCCGACAGGTGCATCGGCTGCGGCCTCTGTTTTCTCTCATGTACGCCTTCTGCAATAGAGTACCGTAACTCCGTTGACGGCGTCAGGGCGCTGCTGAAGTCCGGCCGCAGGACAGCAGCGCTGGTGGCTCCGAGCATCGCCTCGGAGTTTGATGACATCACCGACTACCGCAAGTTCGTGGGAATGATCCGGAAGCTTGGTTTCACCTATGTTCACGAGGTCTCCTTCGGGGTTGACCTGGTGGCCTATGCTTACAGGAAACTCTTTGAAGAGTCGAGCGGCAAGTATTACATCACCTCCAACTGTCCATCCATTGTCGAGATGATTGAAAAATACCGTCCGCACCTGGTCTCCAACCTTGCGCCGCTGGTGTCGCCCATGGTAGCCACCGCGATGGTCACCCGTGATCTCTACGGCGGGGAGGTGGCCAACGTCTTCATCGGTCCCTGCATCGATTCCAAGGCGGAAGCAGCTCTCTACAGCAGCAAGAAGCTGATTGAGGGAGTGCTTACCTTCATCGAGATCAGGAAGATGTTCAGCGAGGACAACATTCAGGAGAAGGGTGTCAAGATGGCTGAGTTTGATCCGCCCTACGGCAACTGGGGTGCCCTTTACCCCTACCCTGCGGGCATACTTCAGGCAGCAGGCATCAAGCGCGACCTGGTGTCTAGCCATGTCATAACAGCCTCAGGTGCTGAGGATATCAGGGAAGCCATCAACGACTTCGACCATCATATTGACACTATCAGGCATCACTTCAACCTGTTCTTCTGCAACGGCTGCATGCTCGGACCGGGGATGGTCAGGCATGACGAGCGGTTCAGAAGACGTTCGCTGGTGAAACAGTACGCCGAGAAACGGGTTGAGACGCTCGACAAGAAAGAGTGGGAGAAGAATATGAAGCGTTGGTCGGCACTCGACCTGTCGCGCACCTTTGTTCCCAACGACCAGCGCATACCGGAGCCGTCGGCCGAGGCCGTCAATGAGGTGATGAAGATCATCGGCAAGGAGAACCGCTCCGACGAGCTCAACTGCAATGCCTGCGGCTACGGCTCCTGCCGTGAGTTTGCTTCCACGGTGGCCAAGGGTCTGGCTGTCCCCGAAATGTGCCACACCTATAACCTTCGCAACAAGCAGGAGTACATTGAATCTCTGCGGCAGACCAATAAAAAGCTCTCTGAGACCAAAAAGGCGCTCAAGGATTCGGAGGAGCAGGCCATGCGTGAAAAGGATGCTGCACAGGATGCCTCGGAGATGATGAACAGCATGCTGAACAAACTGCCCAACGGAGTGGTGATTGTTGACAATGAGCTGAAGATACTTCACTCCAACGATAGCTTCCTCGACATCATAGGTGAGGATGCCAGGGCGATAGCTGACATAATACCCGGACTCCGTGGTGCCGATCTCAAGACGCTGCTGCCCTTCAATGTCTACAACATCTTTTCATTTGTTCTCAGGGAGAATGAGTCGGTCATCAGCCGCGATGTGCAGCTCGAGGAGCGTATGTTCAACATCTCCATTTTCCCCATCAGGCAGAACAGGATTGCCGGGGCGGTGATCCGTGACCTGTTCTCGCCGGAGGTACAGCGTGAGGAGGTGATAACCCGGGTGTCCGACGTCATTGACAAGAACCTGGAGATGGTGCAGAAGATTGGCTTCCTGCTTGGTGAGGGAGCCTCGGATACGGAGAAGATGCTCAACTCCATCGTGGAATCGTTCCGCCAGAAGAAGTCGGGTGACAACAGGTAGCACCCAGCAGGTGATGGAAAGGGAATTTTTCATAGAGGTAAACAGCCAGCAGCGCAACCATCACGGTGAGCGTATCTGCGGCGATGTCTTCCTTTCGGAGAACGTGCGCGAGGAGAACCGCATCATCACCGTTCTCTCCGACGGCATGGGTCACGGCGTCAAGGCCAACATACTGGCCACCCTGACATCCACCATGGCCCTCAACTTCACCCGCGAGCACAAGGAGCCCGACCGTATAGCGGAGATTATCATGAATACTCTGCCGGTCTGTTCCGAGAGGAAGATCAGCTATGCCACCTTCTCCATAGTGGACATCGAGAGTGACGGCCGCGCCAACATACTCGAGTATGACAATCCCGCCTGCATTATCCTGCGCGGCAACCAGCCCCTTGAACCCGAATGGAGGGAGGTGGTGCTTGAAAAGGGCATCAATGCCGGCAAGAAGCTGCACAAGTGCACCTTCTACCCTGCCAAGGAGGACAGGATCATCCTTCTTTCCGACGGTGTCGCCCAGAGCGGCATGGGCAGTGACGCCTGGCCCCTGGGCTGGGAGCGCGACAACGTTCAGCAGTATGCTGCCTCGCTGGTCTCCGGCGAAGCCTCCATCTCCGCCTCCGTCCTGGCAGGCAAGATTGTCTCAATGGCATACAAACATGACAGTTATGAGGCCAAGGATGACATCTCGTGCGCCATACTCTATTTCAGGGAGCCACGCAAGCTGCTCATCTGCTCCGGCCCGCCATATGATCAGGAGAAGGACAGTGACCTGGCCGCCAGGGTCAGCGGTTATAACGGCAGGGTAATACTGTGCGGAGGGACCACCGCCGACATTGTGGCCAGGGAACTGAACCGCAAGATCGTTGACGAGCTGATCTTTGAGGACCCCGACCTGCCACCCGAGAGTTTCATGCAGGGCATTGACCTGGTGACAGAGGGCATACTCACCCTCCAGAAGGTGAATGAGCTCCTCAAGGGATACAAAAACAGTGTCAAACTGGGAAAGGGACCGGCAGACAAGATCGTCAGGATGATCATGGAGAGCGATGAGATCAACTTCCTGGTAGGAACCCGCATAAACGTCGCACACCAGGATCCCACCCTTCCCGTAGACCTCGAGATACGCCGCACAGTGGTAAAACGTATTGCACGCCTGCTTGAGGACAAGTGGCTGAAGCTGGTAAGCATTGATTATATCTGAATCAGTCGGCAGTCGGCAGTACCAGTCGGCAGTCGGCAGTACCAGTCGGCAGTCGGCAGTACCAATCGGCAGTCGACAGTCGGAAGCCTGTAACTAATTGATTATCTGTGGACTGAAGACTGTGGACTGAAGACTGTGG
>CAYPKP010000030.1:0-5930 GCA_964411345.1 uncultured Rikenella sp.
ACATTCGGGTTGTTGAGCCCGAGAACGGGCGCCCAGCTGTAGCTGTATCCCGGCTCACCGCCCGTGACGGTGGCATCGAGGTTCGACCTGGAGGTCGGACAGGTGCCGATGAAGAGGTCATCGGCAGAAGCCGTGACTACAAGGTCGGGAAGGACATTCACCGTAACATTGGCCGTGGTGGTGCATCCGTTGCTGTCAGTGACGGTCACCGTATAGGTGGTGGTCACCAGCGGCTTGGCGACAGGATTCTCGATGTTAGGATCACTGAGGCCGTCAGTCGGTAACCAGCTGTAAGAGACATACGGTGCCTCACCGCCTGTAACAGTGACGTCAAGATTGCTGACGGAGCCGGGGCAGGTACCAATGTTCGGGTCGCTCGCCGTGGCCGTGGCCGAAAGTACCGGCGCGACGGTGATGGTGACGGTGGTGCTGGCAGTACAGCCGTTCATATCGGTGACCAGCACGGTGTAGGTCGTGGTGACCGCCGGCTTGGCAACAGGATCTGCTATATCCGTGGCGCTGAGTCCTGCGGCAGGCGACCAGAGATAAGTATATCCCGGCTCCCCGCCGTTGGCAACAGCGGTGAGCTGTGCGTCAGACAGCGGACAGGTACCAATATTATAGTCATCGGCCGTGGCGGTAACCGTCAGCAGCGGAGCTACTGTAATCGTAACATCAGCCGTGGTCTGACAGCCATTGGCATCGGTGACGGTGACGGTATAAGTGGTGGTATTAGCAGGCTTGGCCGTCGGCGTCTTGCTGTTCGGGTCACTAAGCCCTGCGACAGGAGACCACAGATAGCTGTATCCCGGCTCCCCGCCGCTGGCAGTGACATCGAGATGCGACACCGAAGTCGGACAGGTGCCTATCGTCAGATCATCAGCCGTGGCCACGGCAGTGAGATCGGGAGCTACCGTGACTGTGACGTCGGCGGTGGCCGTACAGCCGTTGTTGTCAGTGACGGTGACAGTATAGGTGGTGGTCACCAGCGGCTTGGCCAGCGGCGTCTGTATCGACGGGTTGTCCAGTCCTGCCACAGGCAGCCAGCTGTAGGTGTAGCCGGGCTCCCCTCCGAGAGCAACGGCATTGAGAGTGGTGTTCGAAGTGGGACAGCTGCCTATCAGCGGATCAGCAGCAGAAGCAGTGACTGTCAGAACCGGCACAACGGTGATTGTGATGTCGCGGGAGACGGTACAGCCGTTCTGGTCTGTCACCGTAAGTGTGTAGGTGGTGGTGGCAACAGGCTTGGCTGTCGGATTGGGATCTATATCGCTGCTCAGGCCGGCAGCCGGAGTCCAGAGATAGGTGTACCCCGGTTCGCCTCCGCCGACGGTGGAGGTGATATGAGCCTCAGAACCCGGGCAGGTGCCGATGGAGCTGTCATCAACAGCCAGCGTGAGCGTGAGGGCCGGCTGAACGGTGATGGTGATATTGTCCGTAGCCTGGCATCCGTTGGCATCGGTGACGGTGACGGTATAGGTCGTGGTCACCGCCGGCTTGGCCTTCGGTGTTTGTATGTTGCTGTCGTCAAGCCCGGTCGTCGGACTCCATTTATAGGTAAAGCCTGCTTCCCCGCCGGTAACGGTCGCATTGAGATGCGAGACGGAGGTCGGGCAGGTACCTATAGCAAGGTCATCGGCCGAAGCAACGACGCTCAGGTCGGGGGCTACGTTGACAACGATGCTGGCCTGGTCGGTACAGCCGTTGGCGTCAGTGACGGTGACGGTGTAGGTGGTGGTCACCGCCGGCTTGGCCGTCGGCGTGGCACTGGTGGCGTCGCTTAGCGTGGGCGCATTGTCCCAGAGGTAGGTATAACCGCCCTCGCCTCCCGTGGCTGTGGCGCTAAGATGCGCCAGGGAGCCCGGACAGGTGCCGATGAGATTGTCATCGACGGTGACGGTGACGTCAAGCTCGGGAGCTACATTTACCGTGACGTTTGCCGTGGCCGTACATCCGTTGGCGTCGGTTACGGTGACAGTATAGGTGGTCGTGGCAACCGGCTTGGCAACGGGATCTTCTATGTTGGCAGGCGTAAGCCCTGCAACGGGCAGCCAGCTGTAGCTGTAGGGAGCCTCTCCGCCGTTGACGTTGACATGCAGCTGCGTCTGTGACGACGGGCAGGTGCCGATGAGGTTGTCATCGGCAAAAGCCACAGCTGTTAATACCGGAGCAACATTAACGACCACCGATGCGGTCTTGATACATCCGTTGGCGTCGGTGACAGTAACCGTATAGGTTGTGGTCGAGGCCGGGGCGGCGACAGGATTGGCTATGTTTGTTGCGCTGAGTCCTGCAGCTGGCGACCAGCTATAGATGTAACCGCCGGCAGGCTCCACTCCTCCAGTGACGGTTGTGTTGAGCTGTGCGCTGGAGCAGGTGCCTATGAGATTGTCGTCTGTCGTTGCTGTGACAGCAAGAGCATCGGGCTGCGTGAGTGTCCAGCTGCCGGTGATCTGGCATCCGTTGGCATCGGTGACGGTGACATCATATGTGCCGGCTGTCAGTCCTCCCTGGTTCGGGGCACCGGCGGTGAGGCCGCTGCCGCCGCCGGAGGCTGTCCATGCATATATATAAGGTGGCGTACCGCCCGTGCCAGAGGTGATGATGGTTCCGTTGTTGCCTCCGAAACAGAGTATGTTGGCCGTGGTGGCACTCAGGCTGAGCGCCGGCGGCTCGGTGACGGTGATGGTGGCCTGGGCCGTGCACATATGCGCGTCGGTGACCTGGACGGTGATGGTGCCTCCACCGGCACCGGTGACAGCCACGGACGCTGGCGACGTCGTCAGCGTGGCCCCGGCAGTGTTCACCAGGGTGGTAAAGGTGTAGGGTGCTGTGCCTCCGGCGGCGGTGAAGCTGCCGGCACCGGTGGGATCACCGTTGCACAGTATCGTGATGTTGCCCGTAGAGGCAAGAGTGAGCAGGCTGGGCTCAAAGACCGTTGTCTGGCCGGTGGCGACACATCCGTCGCCGCTGGTGACGGTGACGTTGTAGAGCCCGGCTTTCAACCCTGAGATGTCCTCGGTGCCGGCGGTGAAGCCGTCGGGACCCATCCAGGCAAAGCTGTTGGAAGCCGAACCTGCCACCGTAAGATCGATGGCACCGCTGTTGTCGCCGTAACACTGCAGGTCAGTGACACTGAACGACAGAACCGGCTGCGCATTGATGGTCACAGTGGCTGCCCCTGAGAGAGTACCCGTACATCCGTTGTTGTCCTCCATCGAGACCAGCGTGTAAGTGGTGGCCACGGCAGGAGTGACGGTGAAAGTGAAAATATTCACCGGATGATCTGTAACCGTTACCGGAGTTACGCCGTCGGTATAGATGAAATCGTACGGCGCAGCCCCTGTCAGGGTGACGGTGATGACTGCACTCTTTCCTGCACATACTGCCGTGGTGCCGCTGATGGTGGCCGTGGGCACCGGGAAATGAGATACCGTGGCATTACCGATACCGACGTTGGTACAGTTGTTGGCATCGGTGACACTGTTTATGGTGTAGTTGCCGGCAACGCTGGCATTGAGGGTATACGGACTGGCTGCTATGTTGAGAGCGGGTTGGGCAACGCCGTTGATGGCATAGACGACAACCCACGGTGCCGTTCCGGTAAGTGAAATGTTTATGGGATGCGTGTCCTCAACGCAGACGGTCCCGCTGTTGCTTATTATGGCAGTAGGCAGCGGCCTGACGGTCACCGGCAGCGGTGTGTGATTGGTGATACACCCTGCAGCGTTGACCTCGCGCACCGAGATGTTTCCGCTGATCGTTCCGAAGGTAACGGTTATTGAGGCAGCCGAGGGATCACCTATGAGGGCAGCCCCTGTCGGGAGGGTCCAGGTGTATACGGACCCGACATTGTTCGGAACGGAATAACCTGCGGTTTCAAGTGCACAGACAACATCATCACCGGTAACAGTTGATACCGGCGAGGGTGCCAGCACATCAACATTGAAGGAACCGGCAAGACCGGTACATCCGTAGCTGTTGGTTTCCGTGACCGTTATTGCACCGCTGCCGGCGGATGATGCAGCAGTTATGATTATGGCATTGGAGTTGGCATCAAAGATCTTGGTGCCCACGGATGCCGGGACGGTCCAGGTATATGAAGAGCCAGGAGTGAGAGGCACCGTATATATTACGTTGGTCTCATTGGTGCAGAGCAGGTTGTCACCCGTTATCACGGGAGCGGCAGGCTCGGGATTGACCGTAATGACCACATCCCTGGGCGTACCTGCACAGCCGAATGAGCTGTACGGCGTGACGGTGTATGTGGCGGTGATCGGTGCGGCACCGTAGTTTTCAAATGTGTCTGTGATATGTGGTGTGCCGGCCGGATCAGCAGGCACATTGGTGCCCGTTGTTCCCTGTGCCGATCCGTCTGACATCACGGGCAGCGGCCAGCTGAAGGTGCTCCCTGCCGGGGTGTTGGCCGGCACCAGCAATATCTCGCGTGAGGCTGCCGTATTGGAACAGACGGTCTGCGTCTGCCCCGGCACTATCACCGGCTGAGGCCTGATGGTTACAACAACATTGACCCAGTCGCCGATGCATGTGGCACCGAAGACCGGCCTGACACGGTAGGTCACCGTGCGGTTGACACCGGTCTCATTGGTGAAGATGTCATTGGCGAGGTAGCTGGGATCTGCTATACCGGTAGCAGCGACGGCGTTGCCTCCAGCAGCAACAAGACCCGCCTGGACAGTTATCAGGTCTATGTCATAGAAGTCAGCGGGTGATGAGGTGGGCGCCACTGCCAGTACAAGCCCCGTGGGGACTGCGCTGCATGCAAACATGTCAAGGTTGCCCAGAACAGGCTGCGAACCTACAGTGACAATAATATCCCTCGGTTCCCCGACACATCCGTTGTATACCGGGGTGACGGTGTAGGTGGCTGTCTCAGCCAGTCCGGAGGTATTGACAAAAGTGTCTGTCATATCCGCTGACGACGGCACACTGCGCGCCGTGCCGCCGGTAAGTCCGCCGGAAAGTACGGGGGCAGGCCATGTGAAGGTTACATTATCGCCCGGGTTCACAAAATTGTCGAGCAAAATACGCCATGTCAGCGTCTCTCCCGAACATACTCCTGTTGACTGATTGGAGATGACAGGCTCGGGCTTGATGTTTACGACGACATTCTGTATGTTGGTGCAGCCGTTGGCTGTCAGCGTATATTCATAGGTGACAGGTATTGTTGCCGAGGTGAAGTTCCTGAGCGTCTCACTGACACCGTTGACACCTGACACCGGTCCGGCAGGAGTGATGCCGGCCGCTGCCAGCCTGGTCCAGCTGAAAGTCGTACCTGCCGTCAGCGACGTCGGGGTATAGGTGAATGCACTGTTGCTGCAGAGAGCCGGTGGTGTCAGGTTGCTGGTAAGCACCGGAGTGGGATTAACAGTGATGGTGAAGGTCTGCGGGGTGCCGGCACAGCCTTCAAACGACGGTGTGACGGTGACGGTGGAGGTAACAGGCGCCGTGCCGCTGTTGGTGGCGGTGAACGACGGTATGTCACCTGTGCCGCTGGCACCGAGACCAATGGTGGTATTGCTGTTGGTCCAAGAATAGGTGGTGGTACCGCCTGTGCGGTTGGTAGTGAAAGTAACAGCTGCCGTGGCGGCTCCGTTACACCTCACCTGGTCTGCCGGGTCATTGACCTGGCCGCTCGGGTTCACGGTGATGGTGAAGGTCTGCGGCGTGCCGGCACAACCTTCAAACGACGGTGTTACGGTGACGGTTGCCGTCACCGGGGAGGTGCCTCCGTTGGTGGCGGTGAACGACGGTATGTTACCGGTTCCGCTGGCGCCGAGACCGATGCTGGTGTTGCTGTTGGTCCATGAATAGGTAGTGGTGCCCCCGGTGCGGTTGGTGGTGAAGTTAACCGCTGCCGTGGCTGCGCCGTTGCACCTCACCTGGTCGGCCGGATCATTGACCTGGCC
>CAYPKP010000030.1:6030-18041 GCA_964411345.1 uncultured Rikenella sp.
CTGCCGTGGCTGCGCCGTTGCACCTCACCTGGTCGGCCGGATCATTGACCTGGCCACTCGGATTGACGGTGATGGTAAATGTCTGTGGCGTGCCGGCACAACCCTCAAACGACGGTGTTACGGTGACGGTTGCCGTCACGGGGGCAGTGCCCCCATTGGTGGCGGTGAACGACGGTATGTTACCGGTTCCGCTGGCGCCGAGACCGATGCTGGTGTTGCTGTTGGTCCATGAATAGGTAGTGGTGCCCCCGGTGCGGTTGGTGGTGAAGTTAACCGCTGCCGTGGCTGCGCCGTTGCACCTCACCTGGTCGGCCGGATCATTGACCTGGCCACTCGGATTGACGGTGATGGTAAATGTCTGTGGCGTGCCGGCACATCCCTCAAACGACGGGGTGACGGTGATGGTTGCCGTCACAGGGGATGTTCCGCCGTTTGTGGCGGTGAACGACGGTATGTTACCTGTGCCGTTGGCGCCCAGACCGATGCTGGTGTTGCTGTTCGACCATGCATAGGTGGTGGTGCCGCCGCCGTTGGTGGTTGTGAAGTTAACCGCTGCCGTGGCCGCGCCGTTGCATCTTAACTGGTCAGCAGGATCATTGACCTGGCCGGCAGGATTGACGGTGATGGTGAAGCTCTGAGGTGTGCCGGGACATCCTTCAAATGAAGGAGTGACGGTGATGGTGGCCGTCACCGGGGAAGCGCCTCCGTTGAGGGCAGTGAACGACGCTATATTACCGGTGCCGCTGGCGCCGAGACCGATGCTTGTATTATTGTTGGTCCATGAATAGGTGGTGGTGCCGCCGGTACGGTTGGTGGCGAAGTTAACAGCCGTGGTGGCGCTGCCTGCACAAAGCTCCTGGTCGGACGGATCATTGACCTGGCCGGAAGGATTGACAATCACACTCCTGGTGATCTGAGGACCGGGACAGGAGGTAGGCAGAGGCCCTGTCGGGGTGATGGTGTAAGTGACGGTAGTCGGAGAGGTGGCAGTATGTGAAAGCAACTGCGCAATCGAAACACCGTTGCCGTTGGCAATGGTACCTCCGGCGGGCGCATTGACCCATGTGACGGCCGGCATATTGGAAACCGTCCATGTGAAACCGGTGTTGGGCACTGTTGACTGAAGAACAATGTCCGTCGTACCTCCGTTGCATATCTCTGGGGTGTTGTTCGTCGTACCCCCTGCATTCGGAATCGCATAGATCGCAAACGAATAATCTGCCGGCAACGACGGAACAAGATCCAGGCATGCATCCCTTATGGATACTATATGGACGTTATGAGGACCGACACCCGGAGTACCGAGACCAATATGATCACCGTTGACGTAACCCGGAACCACAGTATTGCCTCCGCCGTCATAAGTATAGGTAATCTCGTACGGCGGAGCACCGCCGTTCACATTCAGTGAGAACCAGCTTGCTGAGCCGTCACAGGCATCTCCGCTGCCGGAGATGGTGGCGTCAACAAGGGCTGCACCCACGGTAACGGTTATGGGAGTGCCAAGCGACTGCGCATTACAGCCGTCAGCATCAACCACCGAGGTAAGAGTGTAGACATAGGTGCCTGTGGTAAGAATCCCTGTTGATAAATTGGTGCCGCTTGTATAGCCGTTCAGCTGCGGCTGTGCGGTACCGTTACGGGTATAATTAATGGTATATGGTGGTGTGCCCGCGGACAGGACGATATTGAAATCGGCTGCCGAATTGTTGCATATGCTTATGTTATCATGCAGCTGGGCATTGTATGCCGGCCTGACGATGATCGTCCGTACCGAAGAGTATGTGCCGGTGCAAGGGCTGTTCTCAACATAGGCTCGGTAGTCCCAGGTGCCTGACGATGACGGTATTTCTGAATATGTGGCATTGGTATTTGCTATATTCGACCAGGCACCTCCGTTAACTCTCTTTTCCCATCTAATGATGGCCCCGGTATGACCTGACAGGGTCATTACCCCCGTTGATACCCCCGGACAGATTGGCGTGCTCCCTCCTGTTATGGTACCTCCTACTGAAGGAGGCATTACAATAATGGTCCGCGCGGCTGAGTATACCGAGGAGCAGACTCCGCTCTGAACCTCTGCACGGTACTCCCAGGTGCCTGCTGATGACGGCACCTCTGAATAGGTCGCATTGGTGTTGGCGATGTTTGCCCATGCCCCCGCGTTAAGCCTTCTCTGCCAGCGAACAACGGTGCCGGTATAGCCGGTGAGTGTCATGACCCCTGTTGAGGAACCGATACATATAGGGGTTGTTCCACCGGTAACAGATCCTCCCACTGAAAGAGGATTTACCACAATGGTCTGCAGGCTTGAATATACCGCAGAGCAGACTCCGCTCTGTACCCTGACGCGGTAGTCATATGTACCGGACTGTGCCGGCGTATGATTCAGCGTGGGTGTTGTGTTGGCTATGCTGTTCCAGCCTCCGCCGTTGCGCCTGTATTCCCATCTCACAATCGAGCCTGTATAACCTGAGAGTGTCATCACTCCGGTGCTCGAGCCAAGACATATGGGCGTTGTACCTCCGGATATGGTGCCCCCGACCGATGTGGGGTCTACCTGTATGGTTCTGACGGAGGAATAGGTTGATGAGCATGACCCGCTCTGAACAAGCGCGCGGAACTCCCATGTGCCTGCCGTGGGCGGAGTGTATGTGTATGATGTTGTCGTATTGGCTACGTTGGTCCAGGTGGCTGATGGCAGAAGCCTTCTCTCCCACCGTTGTACGGTACCGGTATGCCCTGAAAGGGTCAGCGTGACGCTCGATCCGAAACATATCGGGGAGGTACCTGATACGGTACCACCGACAGAGAGCGGACTGACGGTGACATCGAATGTCCTTGCCGGTGACGGACAGCGGGGATCAGTTGTATACTGGTTTACAACACTTACGGTCCTTGATCCGGCTGAGCCGCCGATATCGACGGTTATCTCCCTGGTGCCCTGCCCTGAGGTGATGGTCCATCCTCCGGGAACGGTCCAGATGTATTCTGTGGTACCGCCTATCGGATATGTCGGCGGGTTAGCTGCTACAGAGAAGACCTGGCCGCTGGCATTGATACACACCTCTGACGGTCCCGTTATCGGTCCCGGTCTTGAGAGCTCCTCCCTGATGTAGAGGTCAATCTGCGAAGGAGGACCCTCGCATCCGTTGACACCGCTGGTCTCAGTAACGTAGAAGTCGTAGACGCCCGGTGCCGTCATGCCGTGGGTAAACGGGTTGCCCGAATAGAGGAGCGTGGTCAGGGCTGCATCATCATACCAGTTCAGGGTGTTGCCTGCCAGGCTGATGGTGGCGGTAAGGGTGGGAGCAACGGCTCCGAAACAATAGACCTGTGGGGTGATCACCGCCGGCGCCGGCGGCGCATCAATGACCTCAATTATAAACTGTTCATAAACATAATCGGTGTTCTCGTCAACAAAGGGATTACACTTGTTCCAGTCCTTGAGATAGACGTAGAACCTCTCTCCGGCCTGGCATGTGGCAGGAATGGTGATGACATCGGTGAGGGTGTTGGGGTTGGGCGGCGCGATTGGCCCGATCACCGGCCCGACATATCCGTTCGCACTGTTGGCAATGTTTGCCCCGCCTATAAGCACATCACCGGAAATTGTATTCATCACGGCGCCTGCCGGTGTCTCACCGTAGACAAACTGTATGGTCCTGGGCGACTCATTATCGTAATCGCTTGGGTTCAGAGGCGGTGGCACAATTGGATTCTGGCAGTTCCAGATGCTGATGTCCCTGAGGAAAATATTGTGCTCGCTGCCTTCGCACACATAGACGATATCAACGTCTCCTGTGGTTGTCTCCTGCATCTGGAGGAGACCGTCACCGTCGGTGGGTATATCTCTTCCGTGAACGACAAAAACGCCCTGTGCGGCGTAAAATTCGTTGCAGGGGTTCTTTACCGTCCATGTTCCTACGTATGCACAGTTGGTGGTTGTGGCAAAGTTATGTATCTGAACCGGCGGGAGATCATTATCGGCAACAGATGTGTAAGTCCAGATGGGTGATCCGTCACCCCAGTCAACCGTCCAGGTACTTCCTGCAAGGATCCCCGTGGGTAGGGCTCCCAAAGGTGCCACCTGGAACATACCCTGTGCACCGAGGTTAACGCACTCACCCAGGTTCCCGAAAAAGTTGAAGAGCTGTATCTTGGGGCATGGCAGGGTGGTGGCATTCAACCTGACGGAAGTAGCCTGAAGAACGCCGCCGCCGTCGGCAGCGACAAGATAAATGGTATGATATGTACTGGTAGCCAGTGAACCTGCAATACTCTGCAGAACTGCATTGATATTAGCTCCTGCTACAGGTATGACGGCATTGAACACAACAGATGGGAGGGTTGGATTAATGGCCTGTGATCTTACCGACGACGGAGCCTGCTGATTGGGGTTATTATAATTCAGCACAATGATATACACCGTCCCGGCCCTGTCAATGCCATAATTGATGGGTATGGTTGTGGGCCCCGGAGCTCCAAGAGATGGAGTGGTTGGGACCCATACCGGCTGCGACTGAACGACAGCAAATGGAATAACCGTAAAAAACAGCAGCACCAGTGCTCTGATTGCAAATCCGTGCCGCCTGCTGACGGATTTCAAATATGTGAAGCTCTTCATATCAGGTTCTGTTATTTACACCCTAAAAAAATTACCTTGCATCCTGTTCCTATGACCATGATACAGGTCAAATGGTTGCATGTTGTCAAATACCATATACTATAAACTAATTGTTTAACGATTTATTTAGTAAATGGATACATTTTAAGCAGTTTAATGCATTAATTTGGCTCATGAAGCAATTCCGGCACTGCCGATAAGAAAGCCTGAATGGTTAATTTTATACTTTTAATACCGGTACTATGCTATGCGCGACTTTACCTTTGATACCCTGAACCGGCTCTTTTCTTCCCTGAAGAATTCAGGCTATAACTTCATACCTGTTGCAGAGGCTCTCCCGAATCCTGAGGGTAATTACCTGATTATCAGACACGATGTCGATGCGCGTAATAAAAATTCCCTGCATTGCGCTGATATGGAAAGCCGGTCGGGTATTCGGGGTACGTATTATTTCCGTACAGTACAGGGAAGCTACGACGAGGATATAATAAGAGAGGTCGCCCGTCTCGGTCATGAGGTTGGCTATCATTATGAAGACCTGGCCGTTGCACGCGGTGATTATGATCTGGCAATCAAACTCTTTGAGCAAAACCTGGCAATGCTCCGCCGGCTCGTTCCCATAGAAACGATATGCATGCATGGCAGCCCGCTGTCAAGGTATGACAACAGGACGCTGTGGGAGAAGTATGATTACAGGGAGTTTGGTATCAGGGGAGAGCCATACCTCGACATCGACTTCAGGGAGGTTCTCTATCTGACTGACACCGGAAGAAGGTGGGATGGAGAGAGATATAGCATCCGTGACCGGGTGACGCCGGCAGGTATTGAACCTGGCAATGGCGGTACATCCTCCGCAGTTAAACACCCGGGATTCTGCTCAACATTTGATATTATCAGGGCATCTGACACGGGAAAACTGCCGTCAAAAATCATGATAACCCTTCACCCGCAGCGTTGGGATGATAAAATGCTTCCCTGGCTCAAGGAACTGCTGTTACAGAATGTGAAGAATACAGGAAAAGGCCTGCTGAACAGTCTTGCTATTCGAAGATGACAGTCTGGCTGAAGGTCTCACTGCCGGTTATTAGCCTGACATTGTAATAACCGGACTTCAGTCTTCCTCTTTCAATTAAGAGGTCGGTATTATCCGTGACAGGGTAGCTCCTGATCAGTTTTCCTGAGAAATCGGTCAGCTCGACCCTCTTCTGCCCGAAGTCAGCTTCCGCGTTGAACCTTACGGTGATCCTGTCAGTTGCCGGATTCGGGAAAACAGTAAAGGGTGGCTCCCCGGCAATGGAAGAGGGCTTTTGCCTCTCGTGAAGGCATACACCCAGACAATCCCCATGGCGCAGATGAGCCGGAACTGCAGCTAC
Source organism: uncultured Rikenella sp. (assembly GCA_964411345.1). Lineage (GTDB taxonomy): Bacteria > Bacteroidota > Bacteroidia > Bacteroidales > VadinHA17 > SR-FBR-E99. The sequence continues at coordinate 12,031 of CAYPKP010000030.1, forward strand.
TGATACCCTGATTGTATGTCCGTTATGACATACCGGAACTTTTCTGCCTGGATATGCGGACATATCAAAGCTTGAGTAAAGCACGAGCCTCGTTGAGGGATACCAGTCAGGACCCTCACCTGAATAATTGGTCTGACCGACTTTCCTGCCGCAGCCATCATACTGAACAGTCCGAAGATTCCAGTTGCTCCACCCTTCCCCCGCAGGATACTGAGTGTAAAACTGAGTCATCAAACCCATATCATCATACTCATAGATGATACGGTAATCAATGTTTCCACCGGGCCTCGTTGCAAGATGATATTCAAGCCTCCCGTCTGAATTATATGAAAGTTCACTTACAGTAGGCGGGGTCCAGGAGTTGTTCCTCCAGAATATTGTCTCATAACCGAGGAGAAGGTTCCCGGAATCATACAGGTAATTTTGCTGCAGCCTCTCCTCCGCCCACTCACCATTTACCCACTTTTGCAGTCTGACGGAACTTGCTCTGCCCAGAGGGTCATATTCGTTCAGGTATCGGGTTGCCGGCACCCAGTCACCGGTCCAGGTATAGTTTGTAGAGCTCTCACGCCTGCCGGAACTATCGTATACATACTCTGAAAGGGCAACATCCGCAGCAGTCTCATAGTTTCTGGTAAGCAAGGATGTAATCCTGCCGTCAGTGTATCCGTAATACTGAATCTGGTTTAGCCGCCAGTCCGAATCTGTAATATCCCATCTGTACACATACGCTGAATCGATCTTCACAAAATTCAGATACGCATTGTCCTGCGCTGCAGTAATCTCAGCTTTCGCGACAAGAATAATCACTGCAATCACTTGCAGCAGTATAACCTTTTTCATAATGATGACGGTTTCTGTTTGTCTATAACAACTTTTACGTTAAAAAGGTTGCTTTGTTACCACAGACTCAAATTTTGGCTGTGGCACCGCCAAATCTCTCCAGGTACCCTTTTTCGGTCCTGATCACCTGCACACTCTCCGGGTAACCCTCCAGCAGCCATACCAGGAAGGCAGTGACATCTATCTTGTCTGTAAGCATGGTCTGGCGCCTGCTCTGCCACTCAGCCCTCAGGTCAGGCATGGCTAGAAGCTCTTTAACTTTCTCCAGCAAGCTCTCAAAATCATCCGGCATGAAAGCATAGGTAAGACCGTACCTCTTCTCCTCCTCCTCAAGGGATGAGAGCAGACCGGCAAAACTGTTGCAACGCAGCGACGGCACGCCGAGAACGGCAGCCTCCGATGCCATCGTCTGGCTGTCGCCAATATACATTGTCGAATACCAGAGCAGCGAGTGTATTTTATCAGGGGAAACGGAGATCCGGTATCCTGCAAATTCCGGGGGTATCTCCTTCTCGGTTGTGATGATCACCTTGCCATAGCCTTTCAGCAATGTTACAAGCTGCATCTTCTGGTCATCACTCAGGCCCCTGACTCCCCTGTCATGGTGTGCCCTGAAGGCGTTGAACCTGAGCACAAAATAAGGCTCACCCTCCAACAAGCCGGCCTCACCCAGAACGGAGGGATCAGGGGTAAACCGGCGTGGATGAAGGTAGGCAAGCTCATGGTACCCCGGATAAAAAACGGAACCTGTCTTTCTCCTCCTTCCCCTTAGGGAGTCGGGCGAGACCACCAGGTCGGTGAACGGGTGCCCGAATGTTGTCATCAGCGGCTCCACGGCATCATCATCATCATCAAGCATCACTGACTTCATGCGAGACATCATCGACGCATGCGCTATCGTCAGCGAAGAGCCTATCCCGATCTCTGTTTTGTTCCTCCTGACCAGACGGAGCATTCGCAGGTCATAAAAGAGCTGGTGGAAGGCTTTCCTGAGCAGACTGTCGGACTTCAAGCCCAGTGATATGTAGGGTATATCGTAAAGGTCCAGCAACTGACGGGCAGAGGCAATCTCCTTCACGGTCACGGTCATATCATGCCCTCTCTGCTTCATCTCATGATAGAAATGACGAAAGAGATGAACATGCGCAGGATGGCCTATGTCAATCAGTATCCTCATCCTTTTCGGCTAAAATGGTTTTTGCTGCATATACCTGCTCTCCGATCCTTACCGAAGGCCTGTAACCGGCTGGCAGAATGATGTCAACCTGACTTCCGAAACGGATCATGCCGATCCACTCACCCTGACTTACCTCATCTCCTGTTTTGACATAGGAATCAATCCTCCTTACCAGCCTGGAGGCTATCTGCACTACTCCCACCTCCATCTCCTCATTCCTGATTATGTATGTGTTCCTTTCATTTTCGGTCTGTGACCTGAAATTCTTCAGGGAGAAGAATTTCCCGCTGAAATGCCGGTTGAGTATTATCTTACCGGATATCGGAGCACAGTTTTTATGCACATCAAATGGTGTCATGTTTATGCCTATATGCAAACCATGCCCGTTGAGTAATGGGGTTTTGACAAGCTCCTCGAGTTTTGAGAACCTGTGCTGTTTAAGGGCCACGGGGCACTCGTCGTAGATAAGTTCTTTGATATAGATAATATTTCCGTCAGCAGGAGATACCACCTGGCCGGGCCCGGCAGTTACCTTCCTTCGCGGTGTCCTCCAGAACCGGATCATGGTGATCAGGAAGGCAATGCCACCGACACAGGCTATCAACAGCACTCCGGGTAACAGGTATCCAGGGCTGCTCTGCAGCCTGTAAACTCCGTATGCAATAACTGCCGAGAGTGCAGCTGCAACAGGATTGTCAAGGTAAAGGTACCTTATCGCGATCTTTGTCTTATGGCGCAGCCATGTATACAGCAGAGTACTGCAAACGAGCGAGACAGCCAGAAATAAAATAAAAATGAGAACCTGGTTCATCTATCGGTTTACTAAGAGATCCGGAAGATAGAGTTTTTCATAAAACCACGGAGCCGGATCATCTGATGACCATACGGCATTCTGCACAGGCCGTTTCTTCCTGTTCCAGTAACCTGCTCTCCTGAATAACAATACCATCCTTATCGGTATGTCTGTCGCTGCATGACAGAACGATGCCCGCCTGTATCCGGTCACCGGTTCCGGCTCCCGCCCTCGCAGGAGGTCAAACCAGACAGGAATGAAAGGGGTACCTGCCTTCTCTGCAATGAGGTGCCATTTCCAGGTACGCGGATTGACCTCCAGCAGCCTGAAGGTACCATCCCTCGCATCTCTCTTGAACTCCACCTCGCAAAGACCGTTGTATCCTGCAGCACTCAGCAGCCGCTCACCATATTCAGCCGGCTCCGGCTGATCGGTGACCTCGGCATATGTGGTCGCATTACCGAAATCAACAGGATGCTGCCGCATCCGGCAGGCCGATAACTGTACTATTGTGCGGCCTCCTGCGAAGAGAAAACAGGCCGAAAACTGGTCACGACCGTCACCGGGTATCACCTCCTGGATGATTATTTCTGATGCGGGAATAATTCCAAGCGCTTTATCGTAGGCATCCCTGAGCTCTTCATGGTTCCTGCACAGGAAAACCTTCCTTCCTGCCTTGCTGTAAAAATCAAACATCACCGCCGGTTTGACAATGCAGGGAAAGGGTATTTCAGGATTGTCAATATCATCCCTGCTTGCAGGGAAGAATGTCTGAGGTATGGGAATGCCGATCCGGCCCGCCAGCCGGTATGTATTTATCTTATTGTAAAAAATATCAACTACCTCCTGCCTGTCAGTGCTTACGAGATAATGCATACACAGCTCCTCCCTGTTGACCGACAGTATCCTGACATGAAAGTCGTTCGTCGGAAAGATCACCCATCCACTGTACTGTGAAATGCACTTCTGCCCTTTCAGGAACTCCACCAGCCCTTCGTTACTAACCCTGTAAAAAGCCGTGCAATACTTTGACCTCCGAGCAATGCAGCGTGAGGTTGTGTCTATCACTACCGACGGGATGCCCCTCCTGCCGAGGATCCTCACTATACCCAGGGCCTGCACATGTCCGCCCAGGACAATAGCTCCGCACCCGCTGTCAGGAGATGACTCTTTCATATATTGATTTAATACGCACCGCAACCGATCCTGAATCCAGTCCCAGCTTCATAATCCTTTCCCTGCCGCCACTCCTGACCCCCGGATCAAGTGCAGCCCTGAGTTTTGCCGCAACATCCTCTGCGTCAGGCAAAGCTATATAGCAACCTGCCGTCTCTTTGAACAGCCACCTGACATCCCCGACATCCGTTGCAACAACAGGGCAGTTGCATGCCATCGCCTCCTTGACAACATTGGGACTGCCCTCCCGCCCGGATGTCAGCAGCAGCACATCAGCCGCATTCAGCCAATAGGGAACGTGCACGTGAGGTACACCCGAAAGATACTTCAACTCAACATCATTGTCATGCAGAAGGGCAACTGCCTCACGGGCCAGGGCAGCATTCTTTTCGGGACGGAGGGGCGATGACCCGAAGAGGACAATCTTGCCTGCTGCAGCGTAACCGAGAAACTCCCTCGCTTCCGCCTTTGAAAGAGGCCTGAAAAGCTCTGCGTCAACACCGTTTGGCACTAGTTCTGCCTCTGACAGCTTCATCAGCTCTTGCATCTGTAACGACTTGACAATGGTGGTAGCCCACCTGTGGCGGTAAAGGGTCCGGATTATCATGCGCATCACCCCCGACATATGCAGATCAGATCCCATCAGTGAGACAACCAGCGGGAAGCGTCCTGCCATTGAAGCCGCAAAGGCACTCAGGCTGTAATGAGCATGCACCAGATCATAATCACCTCTTTTCCAGGCTCTTCTGATCCTCACTGCAGAGGAAAGGTAGCCCGCTGGACCGGGACCTGCCAACAGATAGTCCAAGGCAATACCTTCCCTCTTGAGCGACTCTCCCTGGCTGAAGACTATCACCCCCGGTTGCTTATTCTTGCCGCTTGATACAAAAAGAACCCTCACCTGGAAATCCTCCTCTTCACTACCGGATTATTGTGTACTTCTGTGAGCAATGATCCAATACTATCCAATGCTCACCGCATTTGTCCGTAATGAATATTCGCTTTCTCTTTACTCTCCGCTTCTGTCAACAACGAGCTTGAACTTCCCGCTGCCCGACACGTCAATTGCGTCAACAAACCTGATTATGTAACCTATCCGGCCCCTGATATATTCATCCAGTGCCGACTCAATGGTCTTCAGGTCATCAGGTGTGAACTTTTCTCCGGTTACCAGGTTGATGTGCAGCATATCTTCACTCACCTTTTCCACCTGGTACTGAATGAGTCCGCCGACTTTCCTGAGAAGCATGCTGCCAAAGAAGCTTGGCACTGACAGTACCCCGCCATCCTTCAGTTTTATCAGGTCTGTCTTCCTGCCTGACACCGCTGCCATAACAGAAAAATTAAGGTCACACCCTCCGCCGTCCGCTGCACCAGGAATACCCAGGTCGCCGTTCAGATAACGCACCAGGGGGAAAGCAAAATTGTCAAGATCGGTAATCATCAGCGGGGAAATGCCGAGACTGTCAAGGGGCTCCCCGAATTCGACACGTACATGCGGATCAATAATATGATACCTCCTGCAACTGGCACACTCATAGGCGATACTGTTTATCTCGCTGCAACCGTAGGTATCATATACAGGTGCAATGGCCTCCTCAATTGTTTTCCTCTGATAATCATGCAGATTCTCGGCCGTAGTCAGGACATATTTTATCATATGATCAAATCTCAGTCCGCCAGACTTAAGGAAATCAGCAAAATGATATATCGCATTTGTGTACCCGTCAAGGTAATCATACCTCTCTTTTTTTATGATCTGATAAAGCTCATTAAGCCTGTTGCTGTCATGAAGTCGGTATGCAGGGAATTTATGGTGCCTGAAAACCCTGGCTTTTAGTTTCGATGAGAGCCGACCCCATTCTTCGTTAACCGTCGCCGGGTTGCCCCAGATATGCAGGCCTTTCATTGACATCTTCCATCCTGAGAGAGACCACCCCAGGAGATGGGCTGCCTGTCCAGCACTGGTGGCTCAACAGGTCAGCCTGTCTCTTACAGGAAAGACCGTCAAGCCACCAGTGC
>CAYPKP010000030.1:18051-38176 GCA_964411345.1 uncultured Rikenella sp.
TGGTGGCATGACTGTCTTTCCTGTAAGAGACCGGTTGACCAGTTGAACCGCCTGATGACCCGGCATAGAGCTTCTTCCCCCTGTAATTGTCAGCTATGATATCATGCCAGCTATCCTGAAGATCCCGTCTTGTGAGAGGTGGGATCTGCTTCATCTGCTCCAACGATGAAAAGTCCGCGGAAGAAAAGCCGCACTCGCTGAATCTCTTCCTGTAAAAAGGCACATTCTGCTCACAGTGAACCAGAAGCTCCTTCATCCTCTTAAGCTGATAGGCTTCTGTCTTCTCCCTCGGGGCATCTATGAAGCTCTCAAAATGCCTCAGGTATTGCAGGGTTTTCTGCCCTTTCAGGATATCCGATATGAGAATACTGAGCCTGGTCATTAGCTTATGAGATCTGAACTATTGAAACTGGTAATTCGTCAGGTATTTATTATCTCCGGCAAGTTGTCTTTCTCACCCGTTACAATTATCACTCTCCGGGCCATCCTGGAATCTCTCTTCCTTCAACTAACGCCCCGGCCAAAGAGAGACTGAGCAGCATGATAAAGTTGCCGTCAGGCCTGGCATACGCCTCATCAGTAAAAAAATCCCGTTTAAGGAGCGAAAAGTCCACCGGCACCTTCCTGTAAAAACCTGCGTTATGCATGAATGCCCGGTCCACACTGTAGGGATCAGGCTGTGCCCGTGACTTATTGATTTTCTTGTTAACCCAGCCTCTGATAACCTTCGCCCTGCCAGTAAGTGTAAGCAGATCATCGGGACAGTATCCCTTGTCGGTGACAATCCGCCCAAGGTCAGGACTGGAGTTCCTGAGGATGTGAGCATACAAAACCTGCCCCTTGTACCTTCTAAAAGGGTTACGCTCAAAGAAGTCGGAATAGACCCCTGCGAACCCTGTCCCAAGTATGGTCCTGAAAAAACGGGGATCGATATAAGGTGTGCGATTCCTGAGATACCTGAACTGGCCGGTCATCTCCGCCCCGAAATATTTCCTGAATACTTCCTCGAACACAAACAGGTAGAATCTCTGGTTTTGTGTAAGAGGCCTGTATTTTTCATTATAGCAGGGAAGAGTCAGTAGGTCACCTTTAAGCTGATCCCACTCTGCCTTAAAGTTCTCCTTATTGATTGAGTTAAACTGCCTGCTGTTCTCAATGATCTTAAAAGCCTTACCAGGGTTGTTACTGCCGAAAAGTGCTGTCAGGTTAGGGGAAAACACCACTCCTCTCACATTGGCAGCTCTGAACAGTTCGCTTCCGAAGTTACCTGTTATCATATACCCGGAATGTTCTGCCATTGCCCTGACAGCATAAAGATAATGGCCCCTTGCAAATGAGGCAGATCCCGAGGCGCTGGTTATAAACTCCAGGCCGTTTTCAAGACTCTCCCTCTCTGCATAATCATCATCAAGCAGCATCTTCACATAGGGTAAACCGGCAATTGTGGTGACCCTGTCAGGGATCTCAACATCCTTTGAACCCGGAGCGCCGAAGCTGTAGCAGATCATCTTTCCACCCGATGCAAGCCCTGCAGAGAGAAGTGTCCTGCTGTCAAACCCGCCGGTAAGGGCATTAACATATCGCCCGGAAGGGAGATATCTCTTTACAGTTTCAATGAATGATTCACTTAAACTGCCGGCAGCTTTCCTCCAGGGAACAGGGTGAGGAGAAAAATAGGTTTCAAAAAAGGTATGCTTAATCAGGCTGAAAGAGCCCCCCTTGATCTTGATGTAAGTATTTGACGGAAGCAGCCTGACCTTTTCAACGATACTTTTATTGAAAAGGGGGTAATTGAATAATACGGTTTCAAGCAGGAACCTTCTTGAAACCACTCCGGCACCTGCCCATTTCCCAAGATCTATTGCACTGTTTGAAAAAACAACGGCACTGCTGCTGTCATGATAATACATTGGCAATATGCTGAAGAGCGAGTTGCCGGCAATGATCTCCCTCTCATTCCTGTTGAGCATCACGAAATAGTAATGACCGTAAATTTCTGTGAGTATCTGTTCCGGCGTCAGGTCACCATGGATGTTGTTTACGAACTCACTTCCATTGACCGGATCACCCCATAGGATGAGCTCATGGTCGGGACCGATGTGGTGGATCATCCCGGCCGGCTTTTTGACAAACAGCTCCGGCAGTCCGGATGCGGGAATCTCCGACGGTATCTGAAAGATGAAATCTATCATGTTAGTCATTGCCGGTCAGCTGTTATATTCTGCGCAGCATCCTCGATAAATTTAGAACCTGATACCATGGCGCCTGCCCTGAGAAAGCCTTCATCCTGAAGATGGTCCTCAGCTTTTTGCGGGTGGTTGTCAGATCAACCACGGCCCGGTCAGGTATACGGGAAATATCATCTCTTCTCACCCCTCTGGCCTTGCCGGTGGTGGTCATGAGATAACCTGCTGCAAGAGCCTTCCCGTGAACAAACACGTCATTGCCTCCATGAGGCCAGCATAGAAAAAGCACCTCCTTGTCAAGTTTCTCCCCGATAATCTTCCTCGACAGGCGTAACTCACTGTCAACCCTTGCTTCATACTCGTCATCCGTTTCCCTTCTGACAATCAGCTTCTCAGCGCTGAGGTAAGAGGAAAGAAGCGGCTGTGCAATCCTTAACGCTTCTGCCTGGTTATAACGGGTAAAGTCATACTCTTTGAAAAGGCTGACACACTCATTGATAAAGTCAGGATTGATTTCAACCTTCCTGGCCACCAGTGCAGGACGGTCTTCAAAGAGGGGAAATCCGTACGGCAACAGGTTCTCCAGGTTGTTCATCCCCATGTAATAGGGTTTTATGTCGGGGAAGGCATTTATTACAGGGTAGAGAATACTGCCTCCCGGGTGATGAATCCCGGTCATCCTTTCAGATACAAAATGCCTGGTGTGGGTCATGGCATGTGACTGAATGTCAATCAGACCGGAGCGCTCCATCATCCTCATCTCCTCCCATGACAGGAAACCCCATGAATCAACTTCACTGCTGTCATCCCCCCGGCTGTGGCTATCATCAGAAACGGGACGGCAACCGGCTTTTTCATCAACAAATTCAGGACTGACAAAAATGGTTGCCTTCATCCCGTATTTCATGAGAAGCGGAAAGGCCCACACCCAGTTGTCAAGGTAACCGTCGTCAAAGGTGATGACCAGGGGATTCTTCACCGGAGGCATATGTCCGTTCCTGATCTGCCAGTATTCCATGAGGCTGATAGTCTTGTAACGGCGGTTAAGCCATGCCAGGTGCTCTTCAAATATATCCTGGCCTGTTGTAAGGAAGCTGTTTTCCCAGTCCTTCTTGACCGGACCAACACTGTGGTAATAAATAACCGTAAGCCTGTTCAGATCAGCCATTCCAGGTGCTGTAGATGTTGTTCATGCTTTCAATATATGAATGGTCGGAAAATCTTTCACGGAAGCTTTTTCCTGCACTTGTTGCTGCGTCAGACAGTGCCTCATAATTCTGAAGCAGCACTGCAATCCGGCTCCCCGGATCACTGTCCGGGTCAACAAGGAAAACCGGGTAGTCACTGAAAATCTCCCTCATTGATGGAATATCAGATGCAATCACGGGCGTGCCGCAGAGAATGCATTCCACCACAACATTACCAAACGATTCGTATTCCGATAAAAAAAGAAGAAGGTCAGCATCACGGAAAACATTCTCAATATCACTCCTGTATCCTTTCAGAGTGATAAAGTTTTCTGCCCCCGCTTTCTTTATTCTCTCACCGAGAGTGATGCCCAGAGGCCCTGTACCATAGATCTCAAATATCAGTCGCTCATTCCTGCCGTGAAGGTAAAGGGCAATGTCAATCCATTTATCAAGGTTTTTCCCATGTTCTAGCCTTCCTGCATATATGATTTTCAATTCTCCGGGTCTATTGCTCATCACGGGCGAAGGTGCGGGCACAAAACGGTTACTTCCGATGGGATTGTAAACAACCTTTACAGGGTGGCTTCTGCATACATTGTCAATAAAGACCCTCCTGCTGTATTCAGAGTTGGATGTGACTATTACGTTTCTCCCCAGGGCGAGCCGCCAGGCATTTTTTCTTATGGCTCTCTGCCGGAAGTTTTTCCAATACCTGGTCCCATGGATACTATAAACTATCCTTCTGGCTCCGGCTATTCTTGCCGCAAGCAGAAAGAACGGCCCGAGGTTAAAAAGGTGGAATATATCATTCCTGTTGCGGCGTGCATACTTCCACAATATGAACAGTGCAACCGGGTTACTCCGTGATCCGTAGGTTACCTGCACATCAGACCCTTCGTACACATTGATCGTCTCTTCTGCAGGCGGCCTGACGACAAAAACCCTGAATGTGTTCCCGCTGAATGAAGGCAGAATCCTGGAACAGATAGCTTCAATCCCTCCCGGGGCTGAATAGAAATGAACCAGATGAACAGCAGACGGTGTTTTCACTTTTCTATATGCCTAATCCCTCTCTTATCCGGACTGCATTTTTCTCCGCATTGTATTTTTCCTTAAAGAAGGAACTCATTGCCACAACGGTCTTCAGCCGCTCCTCTTCATGTTCCAGCCAGTAAGATGCTGTTGAAGAAGCTTCATTGTAGTTTTTTATTACAGGAAGAGTTATTCCCGACCCTGAGAATATCTCGTCATTCACATCCCTGCGGTACTCAATGAGTGGCAGCGCCCCGGCTGCAAGCGCCTCCAGGAGCCGCAGATGGGCTCCGTTGATTATTGAAGGATTTCCATCCACTGGAATAATCTTTGTCCTGTTGAACATCCGGTTAAGCCTTTCAGAGGGAATATATCCTGACCTGCGGAACAGAGGCTTCAGCTCCGGGAAGAAAGGGAACCATCTTTCCCATGCATCATTACCATAGATCCTGGTATTAAATTCGCTGAACCTGCTCATCAGGGCAGCCTTCCTGTAACCCCAGGAATTTTTGTAGGAGGTACCGGCATACAATATATCAGTTCCCTCCTCTTTGGCAGCCTCATCAGCCTCAAGCCTGTGGTATTCAGTCTCATCAATTCCGGGGATGAAGTAAATGGTCCTGTCAATACCCATGGTGTTAAGCTGTGACATCCAGAAAGAGTCAGGAACCAGCACCAGATCAGCATGGTTCAGACAGGCGATATAGTAATCATTCTGAGGAGTATAGAAAGGGCTGTCTCCCAGGAAAAATACCAGCTTCGCGGTCTTACGTATCTTAATGCATGTCTCCGGCAACAGGAATTCTGAATTGTACACCAGAACCAGGTCAGGCCTCTGGATGGATATTTCATTGATAATAAGCTCATTTGCCAGCCTGAAAAAATAGGAGTCCCACCTGTTCCTGATTCCGTAAGGAAATCGTCTCATCCTGGTGTTGACTGTCAGCCTCCTCCGGCCAATTTCAGAGCTTACATCATAAGTCTTCACCTCATCTGACAGGTTAGCCAATACCGAAGTAAAAATCCTGTTCAGGGATATTCTTGCCGGACAAAGTATCAGGGTTTTTTCAAACATTGCCTTTTTTTCTGGTTAGCAGTGAAAGATTGTACCAAATCACACTCATCCCCAGAAAAACAGCCTGGGGGATTACTCTCAGCGGCACCGTATTGAAATAGAACTGCTGGCTGCTTGTGGAATGAATTAGAAACCAGCCGGTAAGGAAAATGATAAAAACCAGGTAGCCGTTCCGGAATGGCGCTGCCTTCGGGGACCTTCGGTAGGCAATATAGATCATATAAATGAAGTAGAGAAGGAAGCCGTTAAGCAAAACAAAACCTGCCAGTCCTGAAAACATCAGAAGCGTCTGGTTTCCCACATGACCGTCACTGCTTCTGAATCCCGTATCGGAGAATCCCCACCCGAAGAGCGGGCTCTCCCTCCAAACCCTCATAACCTCAGGGCCCCTCACGTCAAGCCTGTGCAGGGTGCCCTCAGCTGTCGGATCTCCGGTCCTGATTGACTCTATTGTTACTAGTCTCTCCCGTGAAAATTCAATCTGGTCCCTAATCCTCCCGGAACGGCTTCCTGCGAAGATCAGTATGGCTACCACAACAGCCAGCCTTATCAGGTTCCTTCTATCCCGGGTCTGGATAAACAGGGCAAACATTAAGATAATGAACCCGAAGGCAATTATCCACCCCCTTGTGGCAGAGAGTACCGCCATCAGGAAAGAGGCAAAAACCACCAGCAAAAGCATCCAGCTGCTGAAGCCGGTTTTCCCCTTTATGCTAAGAAACAGCAATGCTCCAAACAACCCTATCAGGGTGCTGATGGCATTGTAAAAGGTTCTGAACGCCTCATCATTTTCAATTTCCTCACCGGCTGAAACAAACGCTTCAGCCGGGTAAATACCCGTTATTAGAGAAAATATCTGCAGCGCAAATGCCGAAAGGACAATGATGAAAACTATTCCGAAAAACCTTTTATAAGCATGCAGGTCGGGCATCAGACGGGGGAGAGAAAATATCAGAAAAAACGGAATGGAGGTCTTGAGCACTCTCATGTACATGTTCAACTCACTGGAAAGACCCATTACCAGGCCCCATAAAATCAAAAATATCAGGTAGATGCCCAGTATCTGCATATACTTTCTGTAGAAGACCGGATGTCTTGATCTTCCCGAAAAGGCCTTGATGAAGGCAAGCATGACATAAAACTGTGATAACTCAATAGCCGGCAGGCCCGGAAAGAGTGTCAGCGTCACCGAATAGAGCCCCATGAAACCAAGGAAGCCGTCAACCGTAACAAGGAAAAAAGCTAGCCACAGAGGTTCATCATCAGACCTGTAATAGAGCACAAGGAGCAGAAGTGACCAGAAGGAGGAAATTATGGAATTGGTAAAATAGGTTGCAATAATGGTGCCCGCCGTCAGAATAAGGAACCAGACAATTCCCCTGTCAAAAACAGGCCTTGTAAGGTCTCCTGCAAATACCCTATAAAATGACCGGCTGCCGGGCGGTATCATCCCCGGGACTGATCCGCTCCGGGTATTTATGGTGCCGGACTGAATCATCCCGGTGACACTTCCATTTCGGATGGTTTTGCTGCCTGGAGGTGGCACCCCATGCACTGCCTCGTATCGGGTATTTTTTCTTACGGAATTCATTTCCTGTGGCCGGTAATATTCTCTGCGGCAAGCTTCTGGATATCAGTCAGCGCCCTGAGCCGGAACAATACCGCAAAGAGTACGAAGAAGAGAGGTATCAGTGTGCACTTCACCACCAGCTCCCAAATGTCATTCATCCTGAACAATTCAATTATCCCATAATTGATGCCCAAACAAGCTGCCGCTATTAAGGCAATTTTTATCAGCTCCCTCCCGATATCATCCAGCTTCAGTCCCTGGTATCTTATCAACGCAAGGGATGATATCACAAGAGCGATTGCCGTCGCCGTTACCTGGCCTGCAATGAGGGCCTCTATGCCCACACGCCACACAAGGATAATACTCACAAGAATAACTGCCTTCCTGATGAGATCTATCTTCAGTGAAAGCCCGCTCCTGCCGGCAGAGAGAATTATGTTCTGGTTGAATATCAGCAGAGGGAAGAAGAAACCCTCTGTGAAGAACAGCTGCAGGTATGGCACCGCCGGAAGCCATTTATCAGTTAAAGCCAGCGAGATGAATGGTCTGCTGCATATTATCAGCAGAACTGTTCCGGCAAACATGATCATCGCCAGCATGTTGAACGATCTCAGATAGTTCTTGTTGAAACGCTCCCTGTCATCCTGTAATGATGAGAAAGCCGGGAAAATCACCCTGGTAACCGAGACGGAGCTCTGCTTTATGAACAACTCGTGAAACCGGCTGGCATTGGTGTAATAACCAAGCTGAAGAGCCGCATACAACTTCCCGATAATCGGGAAATATGCCTTCGTAAAAATTACATCCATTATCCCCTGCAGCAGGATCTTGTAGCTGAATCTGAAGATCGACCTGAAGGAACCCTTATCAAAAATGAAAAGAGGCCTCCATCTGACGGTGATCCAGAGTCCGGCAATGTAAATTATGTTTCCCGCAAGAGTCTGAAAAACAAGCGCCCACACGGCATATCCCCTGAGGGCCATTGTCACTCCGGTTATTCCTGATACTAAAGTCCCAATGAGGTTCAGCCAGGTCTGCCGCCTGAAATTCAGGTCCCTGGTCAGAATAGCGACATGAACTGATCCCAGGGCGTTAATCACTATACCCAGGGCAGCAACCCGGGTGACCGCAATAAGCAGCGGGCGGTCAAAGAATCTGGCTATGGCACCGGCAGAGAAGAAGAGAATAATCCATACCGTGACTCCGGCAAGAAGAGTAAACCAGAAAGTGGTATAATAGTCATTAGCAGTGACATCCTTCTTCTGCACAAGCGCTGCTGGAAAGCCGCTCTGTGTCAGCACCTGTCCCATGGCGATGAAGATAAGTATCATCCCCATCAGCCCGTAATCATCGGGCGACAGTGTCCGGGCTATGACGATGCTGAACCCGAACTTGACTATATAGACCCCGAATGAGTCCAGCAGGCTCCAGAAAAGACCCCTTGTTGTTTTTGCTTTCAGACCCTCCATGAAATCTCGGAGCAGATTATTTTTCCGTGTTGTCCTGCATCACCCTTGGCTTCCAGAATCTTGCTTTTCTTCCTGACACTTCAGCCGCACCTTCAAAGTAAGTGTCAGATGTTTCCCACTTACTTAAAAGGTATTCCGTATTCAGAGTGCTGTAGCCGCCAGCCTGCACCGACATGTCACGACCGTAGGAATTCAGGCCGCCACTCTTCATGCGCCTTTTGCTCCTTCCCGAGACAGATGATGTTGTCACATTTCCAGGCATGACCCCGGCAAACGCCATCCGTGCAAGGTAGTCATCATCCTCCCCTCCGATCTCCTGTAGACCTTCATCAAACACCCCGACACGCTCCACCGCCTCTGCCGTTATCAGGAAATGACTCCATGAACCGTTCACTGTGACAACCGGCTCATTGCGGATCATCAACCCCTTCACCAGTCGCCTGAAACCGGGCCTGATCATGATATCGTCGTTCAGTATCAGAATCTTTGAATTCTGTGCCTGGTCAATAATACTGTTCCACAGACGGCTTAGGCCTGCAGGATCAGAATAAGTCACTGTCATAACTCTTCCGTACCGACTGCAAAACCCGTTAAATCGGTCAATATAACGGCCCTGCTCTTCTTTCAGGTAGTGGCCGTTTGCAATCACTATTACCTGTTCCTGCGCGAAGAGCGTGGCTATCTTCGGCAACAGGGGTTTCAGGCAACTGTCAAAACGATCCATGTAGGTTGTAATGCCAATGGTTATTCCCAGGGGCTCTGATCTGGAAAGAGCGGCACGGTAAAATGGCGCCAGCATTG
Organism: uncultured Rikenella sp.; assembly: GCA_964411345.1. Lineage (GTDB taxonomy): Bacteria > Bacteroidota > Bacteroidia > Bacteroidales > VadinHA17 > SR-FBR-E99. The sequence continues at coordinate 27,375 of CAYPKP010000030.1, forward strand.
GCCATGTCACCGCTTCCACGGTCCATGATGCCCTTTTAAGGACCTTAGCGATCAGTGCCGTCGCCCGGTTCACTCTTACCACTGAACCACGAGATAAATGCAACATCATAATACCTGCCGTCAGCATAAAAATGGTTCACCAGTGTACCCTCCAGCACGGCGCCGGTCTCCATCCATGTCTTCATGGCCGGATGATCAGTGCGTACATAAGCACAGATCTTATTAAGATTCAGGTAGTCAAAAGCATACCGGATGAGAAGCTCCAGAGACTCCCTCCCCATGCCCTTACCCATATCCACCTTCTCTCCTATTACGCCGCTGATAAAGGCAATCCTTGAAACCCAGTTGATATTGTTTAGCGAAAAGAATCCGATGACTTTTCCGGAATCCTTTGTGACAACGGTAAACGTCAAATAACTGTTGTCCTTGCTCCTGGCATTCACCTCATACCACTCCCGCTCCAACTCTTCAGTAACGGGAAAGGGATGAGACATGGTGCTCGACTTGATAAAGAGGTCATTCCTCCATCTGAGGGTGTATTCCCGGTCTTCAATCCTGATAGGCCTGAGAATGATTTTTTCTCCTGTAAGCATAGTATCCGGTTTATTATTTAAAAATTATCTTCTGTGCCAGCAAGGCGGCATATCTGCCAGCCCTCTCCTTTACCATGCTGACTGTATCTGCTTCGGTTATGATGCAGCCCGGTCTCAGGGCGCTGTGTGTCAAAGGTCTTATAATGTCTCCGGGTCTGACAAAGAGGGCAGCAAACACAACTCCCGGCAGGCCGTTGATCTCTTCAAAAGGCAGCACCCTGTCAACCATCCTTCCTGGAGGGAGCTCAAGATATTTGATCATTGAACATGCCCTGGCAATAGGCTTACCTGACGGAGGCAATCCCATTGCGATTTCAATCGCCGCCCGGTCCATGCTCATGCCTGTAGATGAACGTGTCAGGTAAGAGCCTATAAAATCACCCCCGAGCCTCGCGCCTGTCTCAATGACAAAAGGACCCGTTCCTGTTACCATCACCTCAGTATGGGAGGCAGAGTTCATTATCCCCAGGGCAGCAAGGGCTTTCCTGACAACGGCTGAGACCTCCTTAACTTTTTCATCATCAAGGTTAGCAGGCTGCAAATGCCCCAGTTCAACTGTCTCAGGGTATGGAGTAATGAATTTTTCTGTGAACTGTACGATTGTTGTCTCGCCGTTAAAGGTTAAAGCCTCAACACTATACTCCTTTCCTGGAAGAAACTCCTCGATGATGACATCACCCGCAGATGAGAATGACCTGGTCTCGTTTATGTATCTCTTGATGTCAGCCAGACTCCCGCATTTGTATACACCTCTGCTTGAAAATGCATCTCTCGGCTTGATGATAACAGGATATGTTACTCCATGTGGCAGCTTTATCCTTTCACCCGGCCTGAGCAGAACACCCCTTGCACACGGAACCCCACTTAATGTCAGTACCTCCTTCATAAGCCACTTGTCAAGGCAACGCTCGGTTACCTCAGGTGAGTTGAACACGAAGCCAAGATCTTGCGCCAGCCTTGCCATCATCCGGAGAGGCTTTTCCATCTGTCCCGTTACTATCCCTCCCACCTTATGCCTGATGGCTGCTTCCCTGGTTGATGCATAATCATTACCGTCAATAAGGTGAAAATGATCTGCCTCATACCGCCCCGGAGAGTCTTCCAGTGGATCAATGACAACAGCGGTGATTCCCAGGGCCCGGGCCTCCCTGATCAGTTCGAGCTGGTTGATGCCGGCTCCAAAAATCAATATTCCCGGCTTCACTGACATCCTATACCTTCCAGTCAATATTGTTTTTTCTTATGACCGCAGGTATCCCTGCAAGCAAAACATTTGATTCACTGAATTTGCCGGTGACCGCAGAACCGGCAGCCACAACGCAATTATCCGCTATTTCAACACCCTTATTGATGATTACCCTGCTCCCTATCCATACATGATTTCCAATGGTGACAGGGGAACTCTTTTTTGGCTCTTTACCCTCTACTATTATCTGATGAAAATCGGTATCCATAATCTGGCACTGCCATGAACACAGAACATCACTGCCGAATGTTATTCTTTCCTCGCAGATTATTGTTGTCTCTGCTGTGACCTGGAAATTTTCTCCCATGGTAAGCACTCCTCCTGACCCGATCCGGCATCCCTGACCCAGTGTCGCCTTGCCCTCAAAAATTACAGTTCCTCCTCCAACGTTCCATACAGACCTGCTTTTGTACCTGTCAAAGACCGGTACACTGCCGAATCCTATCTTTACAAGTCCCATCTGTAGAGGACCCCTGATGATCAGACTGCCTTTCATACCGTTGATCAGAACATGCCTTGAGATCAGCACAGGCAGCCTTACAGCCTCCCGGAATCTGAGATAATGAAAATTAAATCTCAACGTCTTGATAAGAGAGACCTCCCGGAGTTTACTATGCATGCCCGAAGACCTTTTTCACCGCTTCAATAACATGATCCTTCTCTTCCTCTGTAAGACAGGGGTGAAGAGGCAGCCGCAGCAGCCGCCTGAAAAACATCACCGAGCCAGGCATGGCCTCGTCTGTGGCCAGGTTACTGTAGAACCTGTTGAGGTGCAGCGGCGAATAGTGAACGTTGGCCATAACTCCTTCGGCCCGCAGGGCATCCATGATCCAGTACCTCTCCTCCGGCGGAACAAGTATACCGAAGAGATGCCAGTTGGTCTCTGCCCCTTCTGTCACACGCAGGAATTCAATATCTCCTATTCCTTTTAGCTGCTCCAGGTAATAGTAAGCTGTCTCCCTCCGCCTGGCATTCATACGGTCAACCTTCATCAGCTGCGACACACCCAGTGCTCCGAGGATATTCGACTGCACGTATGAGTTGCCGGTGTCTATGTATTCGTAGAAGCCGCGCGTGCGGTTGTCGGTCAGGAACGAGTGTTTGTCGGTACCCTTCTCGCGAAGTATTTTGATACGTGCAGCAATGGCATCATCATCGGTGACCACGGCTCCTCCCTCACCGGTGGTCATATTCTTCGTGCCGTGAAAGCTGAAGGTCGAGATATCTGCAAGTGTACCTGTTTTACTGCCCTTATAGAGTGATCCCAGCGACTGCGCCGTGTCGTGCACAACATAGAGTCCGTGCTTTCGTGCAATCTCATTGACTGCATCCATCTCCGCCGGGATGCCTGCGTAATCCACAGGGGCGATGGCCACCGTCTTCGGAGTGATGAGACCTTCAAGCTTCGAGACATCGATGCTGCCGTTGTCGGCATACACATCTGCAAGCACAATCTTCAGATTGTTGTACAGTGCGCCAAGGGCAGTTGAGGTATAGGTAAAATCTGGCACTAACACCTCTGATCCGGCAGGGAAGTCCTTCGCCCTGAAGGCCAGCTCCAGGGCTGCCGTGGCAGAGTTAACGAAGAGCACGTGCTTTGCACCAAGGTACTCCGCCAACATCTCTTCAAACCGGCGGCACTCGGGACCGTCGCCCGAGACGAAAGTCGACCGTATGGCACGGTCAACCGCGGCAAAGTCCTCCTCGTCAAGGTATGGCTTGTGGATCAGCACCGGCACCTTGCTCACCGGCATGCCGCCGTTGATTGCAAGGGCCCCGTTCGTCTTGTTCAGCATGCAGTTTCAGATTGTCCTGTAATGTGAGAAATATTCATAAAAACCGTATACCCTGATCAGCTCGTCAATACCCTGCTCTACGCTTCTGGCAGGCCTGAATCCCAGCCTCTCAATCTTGTCAAAGTTAACTATGAAATGACGCAGGTCCTTATCCCTCAGCTCTGAGTTCACCACTGAAAAATCGATCTTCTCTTTAATCTTCGCCGCTATCTCATCCTTGGAAAAGTTCAGGCTGTTGCCACCGGCATTAAAGATGCCTCCCTTCATGGTGCCGAAGTTATCCATGGCGAACATGTAACAGTCAGCTGCATCCTCCACGTGGATGAACGTGCGCTTGGCAAAGCTGTCAAAGAGGACTATCACCTTCTCCTTCACCGCCTTGTAGACGAAATCATTGATCATAAGGTCCATGCGCATGCGTGTGCTGAAGCCGAAGACAGTGGCAAAGCGCAGCGAAATGACATTGGGCTTTTCATGGAGTATCTGCTCGGCGGCAAACTTGGTCATGGCGTAGGTGCTTACCGGATCCACCTTCGTCTCCTCGTTGCACGGTTCGCCCGACTTGCCGTACATGGAGGTAGTTGAAGCATTGATCAGCATCTGTCCCGGTGCAAGGTCAGCAGCGATCTGCCGCGTTGCCTCCACATTGATAAGCTGTGCGGAGTGCGGGTTGGAGGCACATGCCGGGAATCCGCTGATACCGGCCAGGTGAAAGATGACATCGTAATCCTTCATTCCCGGTATTCCGTTGCGGATGTCATGCCGTACAATATCCAGGTTCCTGTTGGTTGCCAGGTGCATCACCGGCTCATAACCGTACATGAAATTGTCAAGCAGCGTGACCTTGTATCCGTGCTCCAGAAGCTTCCTGGTGAGTACCGTTCCCTTGTATCCGGCCCCACCTGTAACAAGTATTCTCATAGTCCCTCTTGATTTGTTTTACGGGTAAATTATATACCAATCCCCTCAGACATACATGCGTCCTGTCTAATCCTACGGTTGGTCAGTCACACTGTGTCAGTGCCTAACGTGTTGTATATCTGATTATTCAGCAGACAATTGCTGAAAGATACGGTCCAATATGCACAAAGATAGAAAAGAACATCTCACTTGCCTGTTAACAGCGTTACAGGTTATCAACATACCACTCCACGGCACGCTTCAACCCTTCAGGGAAAAGCACCTGCGGCTGGTATCCCAGCAGCCTTACCGCCTTGCCCACACTGGCCATGCTGTGGGGTATGTCGCCCGGTCGGTTGGGACCGTGATCAGGGTCGACCTTCGATATTGAGATGTCATACGCTGACAGGTAGCTTCTGAGCATCAGCGTCATGTCGTTGAGGTTCACCGCATCGCCGCAGGCCACATTGTATACCTGGTTCAGGGCGGCGGGATTCTCAACGGTGGCCGCCAGGTTGTTGGCCAGGATGACATTGTCGATGTATGTGAAATCACGCGAGTTGCTGCCGTCGCCGTTGATGACGGGCGACTCATGCTTCATGAACGACTGTGTGAATTTGGGTATCACCGCCGCATAGGGACCCTCGGGATCCTGCCTCCTGCCGAAGACATTGAAGTACCGCAAACCTATGGTCTCCATTCCGTACAGGCTGCCGAAAATGCGGGCATACTCCTCGTTCACCATCTTGGTGATGGCGTATGGCGAGAGTACCCTGCCGGTACGTTCCTCCACCTTGGGAAGCTCGGCGGAGTCACCGTAAACCGATGAGCTGGAGGCAAAGACGAATCGCTTTATGCCTGCATCGCGCGTGGCAATTATCATGTTCAGGAAACCGGTGATGTTGACCGCATTGGTGGTGGCAGGATCGGCAATGCTGCGCGGGACACTGCCCAGCGCCGCCTGGTGCAGAACAAGATCCATACCCTTCACCGCTTTTATGCATACCTCCGGCTCCCGGATGTCGCCTTCAATTAGCTTGAAGCGGGGATTGCTCTTAAGGTCACTGATGTTCTCCCTTTTTCCCGTTGCGAAGTTGTCAAGACAGACCACCTCATTGTCGCGCTCCAGCAGGTCGTGACACAGCGATGACCCTATGAAGCCCGCTCCGCCGGTTACCAGTACTTTCTTTCCAGATATCAGGTTCATTCAAGTGAAATTTCACAAATCTACAAAATAATGTAACGGCGTTTCCTCTCCGGAATTTCCCAAATTGCAAAAAACATCATAGGGTTCCGGTTCCTGAGGATATCATCATCACCTTAGTGGAGCCTGATGCGGAAAAGTCGATTATATTTGACTGTGGTTTTTCTGGAGCGGTAAGGCTACGATCATTGAACATGAAACAAAGGTTAGTAAATATGGGGATCACGCGAAAACTTAAGCAACTTCTGAAAAAGACCGTTAACCGGTCACCCCTCCCGGTATGGTATTCATATGGCAACGACCTTGCCGCCCTGAGAAGAAAGATCAACCTGTGGATCAGGCTTTCCCCTTCTAATCGTAAAAACTTTGCAAATGAGATATCCTTTCTTAATTCAAACGCACTTCTGTCCGAGCACTGGACGTTTCTCTTTCCCTATTCCTTTGTTTTTAAGTACGACCATAAATCGGTCAGGGTGAATAGGGACAATGATAACGGGCTCTTTTACGTAATGCATAATGGCAGGAGACTCTACTACAGCAGGAGCTTTCTGACGGAAACGGCCGTACAACATGCATACAACGGCATATCCATAGAGCAGGATGATAAATCCCCTCACCGTTATACCAATGAAAAATTCTTTGTCGGGGAAAACGAAACTGTCCTTGATATAGGGGCTGCCGAGGGTAACTTTGCCCTCGATGTAGTAGAGCGGGCGGGTATGGTATATATTATCGAGCCCGACAAAGACTGGATAGAAGCCCTGAAGGCCACGTTCAGGCCATGGAAGGACAAAGTACACATCATAAACAAATTTGCCTCTGACACTGACAGCGAGAACTGTATTTCACTTGCCGGCCTGCTCGGCAACAATCCGGTAAATTTCATCAAGATGGATGTGGGCGGAGCAGAAGAACGGATCATAATAAGCGCCGAAAGGATCCTCAGGGACAACAGTGCCGTCAGGCTGGCCATCTGCACCTATCACAGGAAAAAGGACGCTGAAACGACTGTGAGAACGCTGGCCGCACTGGGCTTTACCTGGTCATTCACAAACGGTTATATGCTCTATGTCCACAATAACCTGACACCGCCTTATTTCCGCAAAACCCTGATCAGGGCTCAAAAACAGAGTTGACATTGCAGCACTGCCTGATTTCTGATGATAGCGGCAGTGAAAATCCTTCAGACTTAGGTTCTGCCGTCAGGCACATACTCAACCCGGAACGCAGACCTGTATCGACGAAATCGGTAATGATCAGAACCTGAAACCTTCAGTCCTGTCTACTTGAAAACGATGGATACTTTCACCTCCTCCTCAACCACCTGGCCGTCACGCACTGCCGGGATCCACTTCGGTCCCTCGCGCAGCAGCCGGAGGGCCTCGCGGGAGTAGCTCTCTCTGCCGCTTCTCACCACCTTAAGATCATAGAGTGTGCTGTCAGCTCTTACCCTGAAGGCCACCACCACCAGCGGGTTATCCGTAGTCATTATTTCTCCTGCGTGGCTGATGTTGGGCCTGGTCCAGTCGTTGAACGCCTCCCATCCCCCAACCGGTCCGCCAGATCTGTCTGGTTTCAAAGTGCCTGTTGCGGCGGCCGTGCTGGCAACCTCAGTCTTCTTTGCCGCTTTGTCTTTTTCTGCATCCTCCGCTCTCAGGGCAGCCTTCTGCATCATCGGCAGCGCCTCAACAATTACCTCTTCGGCCGCAGCCTCCTCATGTTGAGCCTGCACCACAACCTCCAGCACCTCATCATCTGAGGCTGCGACAAGCGGAGCACGTTCCACCGCCGTCTCCTCCGGCGGGGGCGGGGTAACTGCCTCATCAGATGCCTTGTCTGCCCTTGACATCGATTCCCGGCTGACACTGCCCTCTGCCGCATCACCCTTTTCTATCGGGGCAGCCATGGCTATCAGGAAGGTGTCACTCCCCCCCTGGCCGGCCGCTGCTAAAAGGGCTGTGTCAGTCTCTGCCTCTGCAGCCACGGCAGCGGACAGGCTGTCTGCCATTTTCTTATCGGCCATCGCCACCGCCGGCTCCCTGTCACCGCTGGACCGGAACAACGACACATAGAGTGCCGACGCCACCAGCACCGTCACCACCGCCGCCGCTGCCGGCAGCCAGATACGCCGCGGCCTCCGTGCCCTGTGCTCCAGTCTCCGTTCAAGCCTGCCCGAAAGCTCACGGAGATCCTCCGCGGCCTCCTCCCGGCTTAACCTTCCGAGACCCTCCGCAGCCTCCTCCCCGAACTCATCCTTCGGTATCAGCAACCTCTTATCCCTCTCCTTGTCTTTCATTTTATGACTGTCTTGCATCACCCGGTTAATATTGACTCCTGACTTTAGACTTTGGACCTTCAGATTGAGGCTCCGAAGGAGACGAAATCCCGATGCCTGAAGGGTGTCGGGACTTCAGACTATCCAGACATATCCTCAGGTTCCTCTTCCCGTTCTGTATATACGACTTCACCTTCTTCTCCTCCATCGTCAGCTTTTCTGCTATCTGCCTGTAGCCGAACCCTTCGTAGTAAAAGAGCCTTATACACTCTCTCTGCTCCTCCTTCAGCCGCTCAATACACTCACGCAGCCGTTCCGCATCACTCTCCCCCTCCTCTTCCAAAGGATGCATTTCAGAGGAGCTTTCCATAAAAAAGGTCGGATCTGCAAGCATCGCCTCCGTATGCGCCGTCTCGCTCTTCCGGCTTCTCAACAGCATCAGGCAGTGGTTCTTTGTCACCACATAGAGCCATGTCCTGAAATTGACTATCTCCTCACTCTGCTGAGGCACCGCTGTCACCAGCTTCTCGAAGATATTCATCACCTCGTCCTTCGCCGCCTCCCGCTCCTCCAGGTACTTCAGGCATACCCCGTACACCAGGTGCATGTACCGCTCGTACAGCTGCCCCAGCACCGCGATGTCGCCATCCTCGCCAAACTTCCTCAGGAGCTCCCCGTCATTCTCTTCAGTCGATCTTTTCCTAATAAATAAAGGCGGCATGCAAATTCCGGTTCAACAGTTGTCAATTCAATCATAAAGATACTATTTCCTGATCTTATGAAGTATCTGCTCCTGACCCCGCTCTTCAGACTGGTCTGAAGCGGGCGGGCAGCTCAGGGATGGTACAGGCGGGGAGGCGGCCCATGGATGAAACAGGTGACTCAGATTTTTGAGAACAGGCGGGGAGGCATATACTTACAGAATTGCCCGATTTATTTATGGAATTCCCCCCGCCGTTGCATCCTTACCACAGAAACGTAATCAGAAAAGTAGTGAAACCTGCATGAGCATGAAATCACATACAGCCTTGAGAATATCCTCCATGCAGGTTCCATGCAATCAGTTAAACAATTAAAATCAAAACAAATGAAAACACTACTGTCAATCCTGACCTTCCTGCTTCTGACCGCCCCGCAACCTGCCGGGCAGATAGTCATCAAGGGCAGGGTTACCACTCTCAACGACGTTCCCCTCAGCGGGGTTGTTGTTATGATAAAGGGAAGCAACGTCAGCACCCTCACCGATGCCGACGGTAAGTACTTCATCACTGCCGGTCCCGATGCCAGAGTCCTGCTCTTCTCCCTCCGGGGTATGAAGAGGCTCGAGGAGCCGATAGCAGGCCGCACTCTCATCAACATACAGATGGTGCCTGAGACAACTGCATCGCCTGACACTGCGAAGCCCGGAGGTCATAACACGATGCCGGCTGGCAATACCTCGACATCCCTCACCGGGGATCCGGTCTCTCCAGAAGTGGTCGTCGCCCAGGAGGAGGCCGTACTGACTGAGCAGGCCGACTATGCGGTAGCGGCAGGCACCTCGCGCGACAGGAGAGCAGATTATGCCTATGCTGCACACCATAAGTCGGCATACTACCTGAATCCTCACGCCGTCCCGCAGAACACCGAGTCATACGCCGGCATCAGCGAGAGCGGCTACCGCGATCCGCTCAGGGAACCATACTCCACATTCTCCATCGATGTGGACAACGCCTCTTACTCCAATGTGCGCCGCTTCATCAACCTCGGTCAGGAGGTGCCGAAGGACGCCGTGCGCATCGAGGAGATGATCAACTACTTCAAATACGACTACCCAAAGGCCACCGGTGAACATCCCTTCTCGGTCTATACCGAGGCCGGCATCTGCCCGTGGAACAAAAACCACTACCTCCTTCACATTGGACTCCGTGGAAAGGATATCGACAAAACCGAAATGCCCCCGTCAAACCTGGTCTTCCTGCTCGACGTCTCCGGGTCCATGAATTCGCCCAACAAGCTGCCGCTGCTGAAGTCGGCGTTCGGACTCCTCGTCAGTGAGCTCCGGGAACAGGACCGTGTGGCAATAGTAGTCTATGCTGGTGCCGCAGGAGTGGTTCTCGAGTCGACACCCGGAAATAACAAAGAAGCGATCATGCAGGCTCTCGACAAGCTGCAGGCAGGCGGATCCACCGCAGGCGGGGCAGGACTGATGCTGGCATACAAGATCGCCGAGAAGAACTTCATCAAGGGGGGAAACAACCGCATCATCCTCGCCACCGACGGCGACTTCAACGTGGGTGTGTCAGACAACGTCTCGATGGAGAAGCTGGTGGAGGAGAAACGCGGACTGGGCGTCTATATGACGGTGCTGGGTTTCGGGATGGAAAACATCAAGGACGACAAGATGGAGATCATCGCCGACAAGGGGAACGGCAACTATGCCTATATCGATAACATCCAGGAGGCACGGCGCGTGCTGGTTCAGGAGTTCGGTGGCACGCTCTTCACCATCGCGAAGGATGTCAAGTTCCAGGTAGAGTTCAACCCGGCCTATGTGAAGGCCTACCGCCTGGTGGGATATGAAAACAGGCTGCTGGCCGACCGCGATTTCAACGATGACACGAAGGATGCCGGTGAGATGGGAGCGGGGCATACCGTGACGGCCCTCTATGAGATCGTGCCTGAAGGATCGGATGAGACCGGACTGCCCACCATTGACCCGCTGCGGTACCAGAGTTCCGGCGCCGGTGCTTCTGCCGGCGGCGTTTACAGAACGGCCGGAGAAGCAAACTATGGTGAGGGTGCCGGA
>CAYPKP010000031.1:0-16370 GCA_964411345.1 uncultured Rikenella sp.
GCCTCAAGCATCTGGTAGAGCCTGTGCACACCTGTGGTGGTCTCCTCAGAGATACCCTTCATCTCACTCACTGTCCTCTGCCATTTGGTCTGATCTTCGGCCAGGATGCTCTTCAGGGTGTTGAATATTATAGACTCCTCCCTGCTTGAGGGGGTGGCATCAAGTATGGAAGGGTCATTCTCAGCCTTGTAACCCACGTGCACCAGCAGCGAAGCATCACCACCGTCGTCCACGATAAGGTGCGGACCCTTCCCGTCCGGGAATGATAGAGCCTGTGCAGTACACCACCAGTACTCCTCGAGCGTCTCTCCCTTCCAGGCAAAGACCGGAATGCCCTCCGCAGCAATGGCTGCCGCGGCATGGTCCTGGGTGGAAAATATATTGCAGCTCGCCCAGCGGACATCGGCACCAAGTTCCTTCAGTGTCTCTATAAGCACGGCCGTCTGTATCGTCATGTGGAGTGATCCGGTGATCCTGGCACCCTTAAGCGGCTTTGCGGCCGAATACTTTTTCCTTAGTGAGAGCAGTCCGGGCATCTCCTTCTCCGCAATCTCAATCTCCTTGCGGCCGAAGCTTGCCTGCCCGATATCCTTTACCTTATACGGAAGGTCATGGTTTATGAATGACATGTATCTGTTTTTTTAGGTCTGCAAAGATAACTAAAAAGAGTGATATTTGTTCATGGCAGCAGCAGCCGTAGCGTCATCTCCCTGTCGTGCTGCAACTGGGCCACAAGCTCATCCATATTCCCGAACTTCATCTCGTCACGCAGCCTCTCATGAAATCTGACAGTCACATTCTTCCCGTACAGGTCAGATACGTAGTCGATCAGATGGGCCTCTATGGTTCTCTGCCCGTCGCTATCCCTGATTGTAGGCCTCAGCCCTATGTTAAGCATGGCGATGTGCCACCGGGGATCATCTTCAACCAATACCTCCACGGCATAGACGCCCGAGGCGGGTATCAGCTTGTACCGGAAGTGCGGGGAGATATTTGCCGTCGGGAAACCTAGGTTCCGGCCTATCCGTTTGCCTGAGACCACCATGCCTCTTACCGAATATCTGTATCCGAGCATTTCCGAGGCTCTCATGACCTCTCCCCTCTCCAGGACTCTTCTTATGCCTGTGGAGCTGACCACCTCTCCTCCTACAGTTAAGGCCTCTTCTCTTGAGACACTGAACCCCAGCCTGGCGGAACACTCGGTCACAGTGGTGCTGTTGCCCTGCTGCCTGTTTCCGAAATGATGGTCAAAACCAGTAACAAGGTGGCTGACGCCCAGGTGCCTGAAGAGTACTGCCTCGACAAACTCGCAGGCGGTCATGCGGCTCAGCTCAGGGGTAAAAGGGATAACAACCAGATGGTCTATGCCTGTCTCGGCCAGCAGGTCAATCCTCTCCTCTATGTCCGTCAGGAAGCGAAGGTGCGAAGGATCACCTGTAAGGACAATCCGCGGGTGGGGATCAAAAGTGACAGCCACTGCCTCGGCATCCCGCCTTGCAGCCTCCTCCGCCACGCGGTGCAGAAGCATGCGGTGACCCAGGTGCACGCCGTCAAAGACACCCATGGTGACGACAGGATTCCTGAACCTGATATTCTTATAGTCGTGATGTACCTGCATAACTCCAGGGAAGAGGCAAAATTAATAAGAAGTGCACAGCATAGCTCAATTTTTGTAATTTAGTAAAGATATATTGCACCATTCAGCTTGCATGAGCAGGAGACCACAGAAAAAAGAAACAAAAGGTGCCATGCAGGTCCCGTTCGATCATTGGAACAAATATGGCATCTGCCAATGAAAAAATATTATGATATTGATCCCTGGCTTGATCCCTTCAGGGGTATCATTGAAGCGCGGCTGACCTACCTGCATGACCGCGAGGCTCTCATCACAGGGGGGAGCACCCTCACCGACTTTGCCAACGGGCATCACTGGTACGGGCTTCACCGCACCGCCGAAGGCTGGATCTTCAGGGAGCATGCACCCAACGCTGCCGGCATAACGCTTGTAGGCACCTTCAGCGACTGGAAGGAAGATGACCGTTACCGCCTCACAAAGATCGGCGAGGGCGACTGGCAGGGTACATTTGAGGAGTCGATGCTCACCCACGGCGACCTCTACAAGATGATTGTCAGATGGAAGGGAGGCAGCGGCGAGCGTATACCTGCCTACGCCACCCGGACGGTCCAGGATGAGAACACCAAGATCTTCTCGGCACAGGTGTGGCAGCCGGCAGAGTTCTACCGGATGAAGCACCCCTCGCCCCCTCCTCCGGCATCACTCCTTGTATACGAGGCACATGTGGGCATGGCCACCGAGGAGGAGAGAACCGGCACCTACCGTGAGTTCACCCTCACTGTGCTGCCGCGGATAAAACGGCTGGGATACAATACCGTTCAGCTCATGGCGGTACAGGAGCATCCCTATTACGGGTCGTTCGGCTACCACGTCTCAAGCCTCTTTTCCGCCTCATCCCGCTTCGGTACCCCCGAAGAGCTGAAGGAGCTGATAGACACTGCCCACGGCATGGGACTAAGGGTAGTCATGGACCTTGTCCATTCGCATGCCGTGGCCAACACCCTGGAAGGACTTGGACTGCTCGACGGTGACCCGGGACTCTACTTTCATGCCGGTGAGCGCCGCAGGCACGTGGCGTGGGACTCACTCTGCTATGACTACGGCAAACCCAAGGTGGCGCACCTGCTGCTCTCAAACTGCAAGTACTGGCTGGAAGAGTACCGGTTTGACGGCTTCCGGTTCGACGGCATCACCAGCATGCTATACTATGACCACGGCCTGGGATCCGACTTCGTATCCTACAACCAGTATTTCAACGGCAACCAGGACGGCGACGCCATCGTATACCTCACCCTTGCCAACAAGCTCATCCATGAGTTTGATCCCGATGCCACCACCATAGCCGAGGAGATGAGCGGCATGCCCGGACTGGCAGCACCTCTCACTGCAGGAGGCATGGGATTCGACTACCGCCTTGCCATGGGAGTCCCCGATATCTGGATTAAAATGGTGAAGGAGATCCCGGATGAGAACTGGGATCTGGGCTACCTCCTCCATGAGCTCACCCAACATAGGCCCGAAGAGCGTGTTGTCTCATACTGCGAGTCGCACGACCAGGCCCTGGTAGGCGATAAAACACTGATATTCAGGCTGGCCGACAAGGAGATGTACACCTCGATGAGTATCCTTACGCCCAGCCTGGTGATAGACCGTGCCGTGGCACTGCACAAGATGATAAGGCTCTTCACCTTCATTGCTGCCGGCGGAGGATATCTCACCTTTATGGGCAATGAGTTCGGGCACCCGGAATGGATCGATTTCCCCAGGGAGGGCAACGGATGGAGCTACAAGTATGCCCGCCGGCAGTGGAGCCTGGCCGGGAATGAGCTTCTCCGCTACCGGTATCTCGATGAGTTTGACAGGGCAATGATTGAGACAGGAATCCGGCACGGACTGCCTCAAACACAGCTTACGGAGACCCTGACGCTTAACAATGCCGACAAAATCATAGCCTTCAGACGGGGAGAGCTCATTACGGTAATGAACTTCAATCCAAACGTCTCCTTCACCGACTACGGGATAGCCGTGAAGGGCAAATTCAGGATCATACTTGATACTGACGACCCGCTGTTCGGAGGGCAGGGACGCATTGACACAAGCCAGACCTACTTCTCATTGCCTGACACCGGGAAATACGGGGTGACGGCACCTCATCACCTCAGGCTCTACCTTCCTGCACGCACTGCCATAGTGCTGCGGCAGGAGAAGGTCAGGAGCATCAGCGACCTGTAACTCAGTCAACCCATCTCAGCAGACAGAAGTCCTGACGGTGCGGCAGCGCCTTATGTTTGGCATATATCCGTATGCCGTAGAAGAAGGTCCCCGCCATCTCAGGCTGGAACTCGACACTGTAGATCACTCTTCCCTTCTTGCTGCTGACATACTTGAACTCCATGCTGGTGAAGAAAGCATGTTCACCATTCTTCAGCAGCCGGGTGACCACCATCTCCACGCCTACATTTTCCGGCGGGATATCCTTGATGTCAAGTACCAGCTCAGTAGTATAGGGATGGCCCGAACGGTAGACATTCTTCGATGCATCGTTAAAGTCATATTTTACGATCTCGATATCATCCCAGACTTTTGTGATGTCACTCTTCCAGTCAGACAGCTCCCGCGCCAGGGCATAGTTGTCCGCCAGCATGAGCCTGCTCCTCTCATGAAGCTTTCTGTAGTACTTCTCAAGGTAGTCGTTGAGCATCCGGCGCGAGGTGAACTCCGGGGCCACCTTCACCATGGTGTTCTTGATGTAGCTTGTCCATTCCCGCGGAACGCCTTCATTATCACGTGAGTAGTATGCGGGTATGATCTCATACTCAAGCATGTTGTATATGGTCTCCGCATCCACATCGTCCTGCAGATCCTGATTTGTGTAGACACGTTTCTTCGGCAGTGCCCATCCGGCGAAGGCATGATATCCCTCCACCCACCAGCCGTCGAGCACGCTGAAATGCAGTGTCCCGTTCATCACGGCCTTCTCTCCGCTGGTGCCTGAGGCCTCCAGCGGACGCGTGGGCGTATTCATCCAGATGTCCACACCGCGCACAAGGTATCTGGCCAGCTCCATGTCATAATTCTCAAGGAACAGCACCTTGCCGGCAAAACGGGGCATCTGCGACACTTCGTTTATGCGCCTTATGAGCTCCTGTCCTCCCCCGTCGTTGGGGTGTGCCTTTCCGGCAAAGATAAACTGCAGCGGCCTCTCGGGATTGTTGACGATTCTCTCAAGCCTGTCAAGGTCACGGAAAAGGAGGGTGGCTCTCTTGTATGTGGCGAACCTCCGTGCAAAACCTATGGTAAGAGCCTTCTCGTTGAGGTGCGAACTTATGTTGATAAGGGTACGCGGGCTCACATGCCTCTCCATCATGTCAGACTGCAGCCGCTTGCGTATGTGGTCAAAGAGGCGCTTCTTGAGCTTCATTTTTATCTCAAACACCTTCTCGTCTTCCACCTTGTAGATCTTGGCCCACTGCTCACGGTCGCACTGATCAAAATGTCTCCGCCCTGTTATCTTTTCATATAAATGCTCCCACTCCGGGGCTATCCATGTCGGGTGATGGACACCGTTGGTTACATGGCCGATGTAGAGCTCGTCACGGAGATATCCGGGCCACAGTTTTGAGAAGAGGCCGCGCGATACATGGCCGTGCAGCTGGCTGACGCCGTTCATCTCCTGCGAGAGGCGGGTTGCCAGGTAGCTCATGTTGAACTTGCGGTCATATTCGTCATTTGAGCGTCCCAGCGCCATCAACTGCTCCCAGGTAATGTTAAGCCTGGCATGATAGTGCGATATGTATTTTCGCAGCAGGTCCTCTTCAAAGGCATCATGCCCTGCCGGCACCGGGGTATGGGTGGTGAAGAGGGTTGAGGCCCTTATGATCTCCATAGACTCATTAAAGGTGAGATGTTCATCCTCAATAAGATGACGCATTCTTTCAAAGCCTATGAATGCCGAATGGCCCTCATTGCTGTGATAGACGTCAGGCTTTATGCCCAGCGCTATCAGGGCGCGCATGCCCCCGATGCCCAGGATGAGTTCCTGCTTGAGCCTGTTCTCGGAGTCGCCGCCGTAGAGATAATGCGTTATGGCCCTGTCTTCATGGGTGTTCTCCTCGAAGTCGGTGTCAAGAAGATAGAGCTTAACCTTGCCGACAGAAGCCAGCCATATGCGTACCTTGACAATGCGTCCGGGCCAGGTCAGTCTTATGGTAAGCGGATTGCCATTATTGTCCTTGACCAGGGTTACGGGCAGCTGTGAGAAATCCTCAGCCTCATAGGTGGCCTGCTGCTCCCCCCTGGGACCGAGCTTCTGCCTGAAATAACCGTAACGGTACAGCAGCCCGAAGCCTGTGATTCTCACATTCGAATCACTGGCCTCCTTAAGATAGTCGCCGGCAAGTACGCCGAGGCCACCGGAATAGATCTTCAGGCTCGGATGGATGCCGTACTCCATGCTGAAGTAAGCTACCGAAGGCTCCTCGGGGTTATCGGGCCTGGCCATGTAATCTGTAAACTCCCTGTAAATCCTGTCAGAATCCGCAAGAAAGACCTCATCATCGGCAAGCACAACAAGACGCTTGTAATCAATTGACTCAAGCAGCCTCTTTGGGTTATGCGCCACCTCCTCCCACAGCGTCGGATCCATGCGCCGGAAGAGATACTCGGCGTCGCAGTTCCATGACCACCAGAGATTGCCTGACAGCTCCTTGAGATAGCCTATACGCTCCGGCAACTCTGACTGAACATAGATGTCCTTCCAGACAGGTGCCTGTCTGGGCTTGCTCACCTGAAGTTCCGTCGATTCGAGGATACGTGCATACTCCCTTGGCTGTTCGCGGCGCTCGCTGCTCTCTTCCATTGCCATCCTGTAGGCATCGGTGTAATACCGGAAGAGGGTGTTCCAGTTTGCTATCCTGGATATCTCCCATGCTTTATCGCGTGCCTCCAGGGTCTCTGCAGGAGTCAGAAGCAGGAACCGGCGGATGAACTTCTCCATGCCTTTGATAACCTCAGGCTCATTGTCATCGGTACGGTTGAGTACCAGGCAGCCGTCGCCGGGCTTTTCGAAATAGGTGTTTATCCACATGCCGAACCCCGACAGGTTGGTTGTCACTGTAGGTATCCGGAACATGAGACTCTCAAGGGGAGTGTAGCCCCAGGGCTCATAGTATGAAGGATAGAGTGTCAGGTCAAACCCAATGAGGAGGTCATAGTAGGGCATGTTGAAGATGCCGTCATTGCCGTTGAGGTAGGAGGGTACGAAGATCACCTTCACCTTTTCCTCAGGACTGTTGTGTATGTTCTCTCTTCCGAGCTGCTTTATCACAGGGTCATCATGCACATAATGAAGTCCGTGGGTCAGGTACCTGTCGCTGTCGGTGATCTCTGTGCCGTTGTTCAGCGCCGCAAGAAGATCTTGCCGCGGTCCCTTGTGATATGCCGGGACCAGGATGAAGGCCACGCATTGTCTTTCCGTGTCAGCCTTGCGGTTTATCTCCCCGAGCGACGAGAGGAAAAGGTCGATACCCTTGTTCCTGTACTCATACCTGCCGCTGGTGGAGATGAGCAGGGTGTCATCCGGCAGCTCCTGCCCGAGGAGAGCGCCGGCCACCGACAGCAGTTTGTCTCTGGCTGCCTTGCGGGCCGCATCAAACTCCTCCGCGGCAGGCACAAATGAATCCTCAAACCCGTTTGGTGTGATGATGTCAGGCTTCTTGCCGAGGAAGGCCTCGCACTCACGCCCGGTGATCTCACTGACGGTGGTGAACACATCTGCCTGCTGGGCACTGATCTTCTCCAGCGACTGCTTGGAGATGACATTGAACTCGTGGGCTGTCTGCTCGGGACTGAACTCACGGAGCCTGCTGTAGAGCTTCCGGTTGTTGCCTGCTATGCTGCGTCCCAGGACCGTTGCATGGGTTGTGAATGAGGTGGTGATCCACGGTGCATTTTTTTCGAGGTAGAGAACCCCCATCCCCGTCATCCACTCATGAAACTGTGCAACAACCTTCGGGTATTCCCGGTAATAGGTGGTGAAACTCTCTATCACCTTGCCGGCGGCATAACCGAAGAGTGCAGGCTCGATATAATCCCACTGTCCGGATATGCTGTCAAGCTTGTAGGTCTCCCAGAAGCGTGCGAATATCTCATTCTGCTGCCCGAAATAGGGAGTAAAGTCAATAAGCATCACCCGGGGATTGCCCTTGATGTTCCAGCGCCCCGTCTTTACGTTCAGTCCCTCCTGTGCTGCCACGGCCTTCCACGGCAGGAACATTCCCTCATCGGGAGTGAACTCCGGGTTTGTATTCTCATCACGCCACACATCCGGCCCTATCAATATATAGTTGTCTCCGAACTCATTGGCCACATTCAGTGCCTTGGTGGAGATGACCGTGTAGATGCCTCCAACCTTGTTGCACACCTCCCAACTCGTTTCGAACAAAAAATCAGCTTTCATTTCCATATGATTATAAAACAGTTAATACGCAAACGCGTATGACAGTTGATCATTGCCATAAGATGCAACGATTATTTGCTGCCCGCTCCTTTTTTTGACACCCTCTTACCTGCAGCACTCTTACCGGCTGACGTTTTCCTGGTGGCTTTCGGCGCGGCAGCTTTCTTTGCTTCCGTGGCCACGGAACTCTTCTTCACTGCCGGTGCAACAGCTTTTTTGGCTGTCCCGCTCTTCCCTGGTGCCTTGGGGATAACAGTTCCTGCAGTGGCAGCTTTTTTACCTGCCGGCGCCGCGGCAGCTTTTCCCTTTGTTTTGACGGCAGCCCTTTTTTTCGCCGTGCCTGCCCTCTTCTCCAGCTTCGTCAGCTTTTCCTGAAGCTCACTGATGATGTGATCCTTCGACTGAATTGTCTCAGAGAGGCGGTTCACCTCTTCGTCATGGTAATCAACCGGGCAGAGGGTCTTGAGCCTGATCTCGAAATCGCTCAGTATGTTCATGTAGTTCATGAATGCCTGGTACGGATTCTCATAGGGATTGAAATAGGCATGCACCGCTCCGTCGGAGAAGAATTTCGTTGACATGTAATAAAAGTGGTCACTCGACTGCAGATAGACCCAGTCGCGCTGCAGCTGCTCAGAGCTGCATCCTGCCACCCTTTCTGCCATGCTGTAGAGCTTCGTCACCGCTGCTGTCTGCAGCTCATTGCCCATCCATGCCGTCAGGTCACGCTCCTCATCGGCCCAGGAGATGGGCGACGGTACGTGGAGCAGTGAGACAGGCTGATAACTGTCGGCCACCTCTGATACGGTCATGAATTTGAACGGTGTCTTTTTGATGATGGCATCCGGCATATGCTTCAGGAAGTCGAAGATGCCGGTATCCTTCTTCTGGTGCTCACCGAAGGTCTCATAGTCCATGAAGATATTTACAACCTCAGACGACGGCGCCAGTCCCTTGATCCACGAGGCGTACTTATCTGCCGTCAGCGGGTAGCTTGACCATGCACTGTTGGAGAAGCGGAAGGCGATGTCATCGCTGAGGGTGTAGTTGCGAAGCAGCACCTTGAGCCGCGGGTTGATGGCGTTGCAGTATACAAAGTTGGGCGACTTCCATCCCAGGATGTGTTTTGCCCCCTCCGTCACAACGGCCTTGTAGCCCATATCGGCCATCCAGTTTCCGATCTCATCGGAGTATATCAGCTCGGTGTTCCTGACGGAAGTCGGACGATATCCAATATGTTCCGCCATCTTCTCACTGTGGACCCTCACCTGCAGCTCGAATCTCTCCCTGTTCATCAGGGAGGCCAGCGAATGGGAGTTGGTCTCGGCAAGAAACTCTACACACCCGGTCTCTGCCAGCTCCCTGAAGGAGGCCAGCACCTCCGGTGCATAGAGCCTGAACTGGTCTATGACTATTCCTGTGAGCGAGAAGGTCACCCTGAACTTGCCCTTGTGCTTCCTGATAAGGTCCAGCAGCAGATAGTTGGCCGGCAGGTAACAGTTGGAGGCGATCCTGCGAAGGATCGATTCATTCATGAAATCGTCATAGTAATAGTGTTCATGGCCCATCTCAAAGAAGCGATAGCGCCTGAGCCTGAAGGGCTGATGAACCTGAAAGTATAGGCAGATTGCCTTTTTCTGTGATGTGCTCATATCTGTTGGCTTGTCTGTTTCAAAACGCTGGTATAAATATCTTTCACATGTGTGGCAGCCTTCTCCCACTTCAGCTTGTCAACCTCCTCCTTGCCGTTCATGATGAACATCCTTGAGAGTGCCGGGTAGGTGAGTATTCCGTAAATGGCATCAGCCATGGCCTCTATGTCCCAGAAATCGACCTTGACGGCATGGGTGAGCAGCTCGGCCACACCGCTCTGCTTGCTTATGATGACGGGGACGTTCGACTGCATCGCCTCCAGCGGTGATATGCCGAAGGGCTCCGACACAGAGGGCATGACATACACATCACTCATCCTGAGCATGGTAAATACATCATTGCCACGGAGGAAACCCGTAAAGTGAAACCTGTCAGTGATACGGAGGCTGGCAGCGTGACGCATCATCCTCTCCATCATGTCTCCGGAGCCGGCCATCACGAACCTCACGTTGGGCATTCGTGCCAGGACCATTCTCGCCGCCTCTATGAAATACTCGGGTCCCTTCTGCAGGGTGATGCGGCCAAGGAAGGTAACGATCTTGTCATCATAAGCCCTGGCGGGGATGTCAAGCTCGGAAGCATGCAGAGGCTCAACGGCATTGTAAACCGTCTCCACCTTGTCAGGGTCAATGTCATAGTTGTTGATCACTATCTCACGGGTGAGATTGCTTACCGTGATAATCTTGTCGGCAGCATCCATGCCCTCCTTCTCCATCTTGAAGACGACAGGGTTGACATTCCCTCCGCTGCGGTCAAAATCGGTGGCATGGACGTGTATCACCAGGGGTTTGCCTGAAACGGCCTTTGCAGCTATGCCTGCAGGGTACGCAAGCCAGTCGTGCGCATGTATGATGTCAAACTCCTGTTCAGAGGCTATTACCTGTGCAACAACCGAGTACTTGTAAATCTCATCCATCAGGTTGGCTCCGTAGGTACCTGAAAAGTCGACCTTGCCCTGCTTGTTGGTACTCACAAGAAGGTCGGTATCGGCAACCTCCCCCCGCGTCATCTTCCAGAAGTCTTCCGGATCGGTGTACGGCACCAGCCTGGAGAAGACCTCTATCTTTTCCACGGGCTTCATAAAATAGCGGTATTTCACCTTCTTGAAGGCCACGGGCACGGTGTTGGCACCAATAAGGCTTACTATGCTCTGATCTTCATCGCCATAGGCCTTCGGAACCACGAATATCACATCCACATCCTTCTGTGATGCAAGACCGCGGGTGAGACCGTAACTGGCAGTCCCCAATCCGCCTGCAATATGAGGGGGGAACTCCCAACCAAACATCAGGACACGCATATCATTATGGTTTTTCTTTGTATTTCGTCTCCAGAATAGAATAGATGCGCAGCACCTCTGCCACACTCCAGGCCTGCGATATTGCTCCCCTGGCCTCGTGGGGCGGGTCACCGTCATAGATCTCCGATATGGTGGAGATACCTGCTTCAGTCAGTGTCTCTTCAAACCCCATTATCAGTTTTCTCACGCGTGAGACTCCCCCTTCGCCGTAGACCCTGAGCCATCCATCGCAGAAGGGGCCCACGAGCCACGGCCATACCGTACCCTGGTGATATGCGCTGTCCCTCTTCTCCTGTGTTCCGCAGTAGATCCCCTGGTATCCCTCCTCCGAAGGCGACAGTGTTCGCAGCCCGCGCGGCGTGACAAGCATCCTGTTTGCAATATCCAGGATACGCTTCATCTGTTCCTTTGTCAGCATGGTGTAGGGCAATGATGTTGCAATCACCATGTTGGGCCTCACCTGCATGTTCCGCTTCTCAGGGTCACTGACATAATCAGCCAGGTAACCCAGCTCCTCGTCCCAGAAGAGTTCCGTGAACGACCTTGCTATCAGTTCAGGCATCTTCTCCCACTCCCTGATGAATGTGCTGCGGTCCCTGGCAGCGCGTGCAGTGTCGATGGCAAAGCATACCGCGTTGTACCACAGGGCATTGATCTCCACGGCATAGCCGCTGCGCGGGGTCACAGGCACTCCGTCGACTATTGCATCCATCCAGGTCAGGGCCTTGCCGGGTGCATCGGCATATATCAGCCCGTTATCCCTCATGTGTATTCCGAACGAAGTGCCGTCGCGGTAGGCACCAAGCACCGCCTTCATGGCGGCACCATACCTCTTCCATGTCTCCCTGGCCTCCAGCCCGTAGCTGTAGAGAGCCTGGAAGAACCAGAGGGGAGCGTCAACGCTGTTGAAAGCCGGATTGTCTGCCTCGCCCATATTGGGGAAGAGCCCGCCCTTCATGCGACGCACCTGGGTGTCAAGCACGGCAGCGTACAGATCTTCCTGCTTTCGCGCCAGGGCGATGCCGGGCAACGAGATGAAGGTGTCACGCCCCCAGGAGCCGAACCAGGGATACCCTGCAACAAGTGTTGTGTCCTCACCCCTCTTTTCAATAAACTGCTGCGCAGCATTGCGGAGAGAGTTGCAGAAGTCGCTGCGCGGTATCTTTGATGATACTGTCCTGGTAAATTTGGTCTTGAATCCCGAGGGTTTCTCCTCACGAGTTGAAGCCGAAAATACAATTACGTCCCCCTTCCCTGCCGTAAATTCAAAGAAACCCGGAACAAAGAGGTCCTCCGAGAAATCATAACCCCGCTTCTGCTCCTCCACATATTCCACACCCAGGTACCAGTCAGGGACCGGAACAAACTCCGATTTGCAGGATAGCTGCATGTTTAGCCAGGGAAATTCCTCATACATTCGTGCCCTTATGCCGCCGGGTATCTCCTCCACACGGGTGTTGGCCCACATGTTGGCATGAGTCAGCTGATGTATGCTCCTGAATGCAAGAAACGGCCGCAGCTGTATCTTCACAGGCTCATCCGTGTCAATGATGGTGAGCCTGAGTAAAAACTGCTCTTCATAGTGCACCAGCAGACGCTCCTGCTTCATGAAGACATTGCCTACCCTGTAGGTCATGCCTGGAATATCCTGTATATCAAAATCTTCAATATACTTGTGGCCTTTGGGACTGTAATAGTCGCCCTGATACTTGCGGATGCCCGTATTGAAGCTCTGGCCGTTGCTGACCACAGTGGAATCAAGTCCCGAGAGCAGAACGTACCTTTCACCGCCGAGCGCATCAACGGGACAGACCAGCAGACCATGGTATTTTCTTGTGTTGCAGCCGACAATGGTGGTGGATGAATAGCTGCCGGCCCTGTTGGTTCGCAATATTTCACGGCTCAGGGAATACTCAAGATTTACTACATGAGCCTTGTCAAATTTAATGTATCCCATAGTTCAAGGAGTTCCGTTTAAGTCCAGAAAAAGTCAGAAAATAACTCTATTAATATACCACTAATAAAAATCAAGTGCAAAGAAAAGCAAAAAAATCAGATTTATTAAGCCTCAGGAGACCCCGGTTCTACCCCTGAAGGCTCTCAAAAAAAGATATCTTTGCAGTCTGATTACTCAACCAGTGCGGGTCTAAAAAGTTCGGTCAAGATGAAATATTTCAACGGCAAAAAAGAAAAAAAACTGTTTTATGTAATATTTAGCATCCGGAAGCCTGTAATATTGGCGGTTACCGTGGCCCTGCTTGCAGCTCTGTTCAGCTGCGGCAGTGACAGCTTTACTGTCAGCGGCACCGTGGAGGATGCCGGTGAGGGTGAGTACATTGTGCTGAGACAGGTGAGACCGGGCCTGCTGGAGCCGGTTGATTCAGTGATACCGGACCAGGAGGGAAAGTTCCGTTTCCGTTACGCAACCCCATGGCCTGCATTCTACATGCTCAGCATGGGCAGTGATGACTTCCTGACCCTGCTGGCTTCTCCGGGTGACAGGATAACCGTGGAGGCCGGACGCAACGCGCTGTCGTCGCCGGTCCGGATCACCGGATCTGAAGAGAGTTCCCTGATGCTGGCATTCCGCAGTGATCATCAGGCGGTGATAAAGGAGCTGCAACAGCTCACGGAGGTGTACAACGACAGCCTGGGAAGCCCCCGCCTGCCCCTGCTGATGGACAGTCTAGACAGGCGGGCGGCGGAGCTGGTCTCCGGCCTCCGCGAAAAAGGAATCGCACTTCTTGAGGAGAACGGCAACTCGATGGTGGCCATATGGCTGCTGAACCAGCAGGTGGTACCCGGGAAGCAGCTGTTTGAGGCCGCCAGGGAGCCCGGACTGTTCTACCGTGTCGACTCACTGCTCTTTGACCGTTATCCTGAAGCCGACCTTGTGGCCGACCTTCACAGGTTTGTCGCAGGACTCAGAAACTCGCTCGCAGTGAGCAGCAGCGCCGATCCCCGGCCGGCTGTCGGCAGCTTGCTGCCGGATATAGCCCTCCCCGGACCTGACGGTGACACAGTAAGGCTGTCATCAACACGCGGCAGCATCGTGCTTGTCGACTTCTGGGCTGCATGGTGCCCTCCGTGCCGCGAGGAAAATCCCAACCTTGTGACCATCTATGACCTGTACCACAGCCGTGGATTTGACATCTACCAGGTGTCACTTGACATCAGGAAGGAAGAGTGGACAGAGGCAATAAGAAAAGACAGGCTGGGGAGATGGCATCATGTCAGCGACCTTAAATACCGCGACTCTGAAGTGGTCACAAGGTTCGGACTGTCAGAGATACCGTCAAGCTTCCTCCTCGACCGCGAGGGAAGAGTGGTGGCGGTAAATCTCAGGGGAGATGCACTGCGGAAAAAAGTTGAGGAACTGCTGGGCGGGCAGTAGCCAATGGCTATTTTTGTTTTCTTTGCAGAGGAAACTGACACTGAAAATGAAGAGGCTGATAATGATATTTATGGCTGCACTGGCGGTTGCAGGCTGCAGCAATGATGACAAAGTAACCATCAGGGGCACACTGAGTGACGATACGGAGGGCATCGCCCTCCTTGAAAAGTCAGAAGTAGACCACAGCAATGTTATCGACTCAGCGGTAATAAAGAACGGTCAGTTCAAGTTTGCGCTTGAGATCACCGGACCCGAGTTTCTGCAGGTGCGTTTCGAAAACGGCGAGTTCGTCGGACTGCTGGCAATGCCGGGCGAGAAGATAGACCTCAGCTTCGGCAAATCGCCGATGGCTATGAATTATACCGTCGCCGGCTCTCCCGGATCAGAGGAGGTGAGAATGCTGGACATGCAGCTGCTCAGGACCAACAGGCAGCTCGATTCCATCAGGAAGATCTATTCGGGACTGACCGATGAGGAGATCGCCGCCCGGGGTGCTGAACTCGAAGAGGCATATGTTGGCATCGTTGATTCGCAGCGGAACTTCAACATCAAGTTCGTCATAGAAAACATCAGCTCCATGGCCGCGATCAAGGCACTCTACCAGCGTATTGACGAGAACACCTATGTGCTGTACCAGCCCCGCGACCTGCAGTATCTCAAGATTGTCTCCGACTCACTGTCGGTGAAGTACCCGGTGTCACGACATGTCCGTGCACTGAAGGAGAACGTAACCTCTGAGCTGAACCGGATGTACATAGACCGGATGGCCTCCCTCGCTTCACAGCTGCCCGAAGCCAATACCAAACCGGCACTGCCGGATACTAAGGGAAACATGGTCAGTGTGGCATCCCTCAAGGGAAAGTATGTGCTTGTCTCATTCTGGATGACCACATCACCGGAATGCATCGCTGAACTGCCCCTGCTGAGGTCTCTGTACTCGGCCTACCATGCAAAGGGACTGGAGATCTACCACGTCAGTCTTGACCGCGATGAGGAGATGTGGAGGAACAGGGTACGGTTTGAGGAGATCCCCTGGATCAGCGTCAGGGAGGAGGATCCGCTGAACCCTGTCTACGCCCGCCTGATGAACGTGCAGTCAGTGCCGTCAAACCTGCTGTATGATCCTGAAGGAAACATCATCAATACCAATCTTACCGGTCGCAACCTGCAGATCAGGCTCGATCAGATCTTCAACAAACAGTGATGATCCCGGGAGGCCGCAACACATACTTCGCCTCTGACTTTCACCTTGGACTGGCAGCCGGAACCGATCCCCGCGAACGTGAGCAGAGGGTGACGGCCTGGCTTGAGAGAGTGGCTGACAATGCTTCAGCCATATACCTCCTTGGTGATCTTTTTGATTTCTGGTGGGAATATAAAACTGTGGTCCCCAAAGGATTCGTCCGTTTCCTGGGGACCCTCGCCTCTCTTACTGACAGGGGCATTGACATACATATGTTCGCCGGCAACCACGACATGTGGATGAAGGGCTACCTTGCCGATGAGTGCGGAGTAACGGTGCATCATGAGCCTCTGCTGACTGAGATTGGCGGTGAAACCTTCTACCTGGCCCACGGTGAGGGCCTCGGCAGCAGGAACATCGGAGGCAGGCTGCTCTTTGCCTTCTTTCGCAACCGCATGGCACGTACACTGTTCTCTGCCATCCACCCCCGCTTCGGCATGGCCCTGGGTCACGGATGGTCAAGGAGCAGCCGCCTGGCCAAGCATGTCTCACTGCCCTTCCTGGGCGAGGATAAGGAAGACCTTATCCGCCATACGCGGACCCTGGCGGCAGAAGGATGCAGGGCGCGGTACTACATCTACGGCCACAGACACCTGCCCCTCACCTTCGACGAGGATGGGAGGAGGATGATAATACTGGGCGACTGGTTCAGCTGCAGTGAGAGCTATGCCGTATATGACGGCAGGGAGCTGAGTCTGGTGACTGTGCCTTTGCAGGAAGAAATCAGCGGAAACTCTGATTGAGGGC
>CAYPKP010000031.1:16470-38045 GCA_964411345.1 uncultured Rikenella sp.
GCGGTCAGCGCGGTCTCTGGCTGCGGGCTCTGACCGGATTATTGACTGGGGCGGTCAGCGCGGTTTCTGGCTGCGGGCTCTGACCCTCACCTTAATGGTGTAATAGGAATAGTCTTCGTTGACCTCCTCGAACTTGTAGGTAAGCCTGTGACCTGACCTTCGGGCCATCTCCAGGAGTCCCATGTAGCCGGTAGTGACCTTGGACATATCCTGTCCCATCAAAGCCACCTTGAGAAGCTTCTTGAGACCCTCCTCGTCGTAACTGTTGACCATCTCCAGCTTGCGTACCAGGTGTTCGATGTCACTCTTCCTGATCAGATTGCCCGAGGTGATTATGAATGATGTCGGCCTTTTCCTGATCATGGCCAGTGGTATGCCGTACTTCTGCTCGGCATCAAATCCGGGACTGTGTTGCGCGACATTCTGGAAAAGTTCTATCAGGGTGGCAAAGACACGCTTGTGCAGGTTCTGCTCGAGGTCTGTCTCCCTCATGGTGGCCTCGCTGAAGCTGAGCAGCTCCTTGCTGATGGCATGAGTCAGGGGTCCGGCCCAGATGAAGATGATATCGTTGGATTTCATGGTGCGCTCAAGATTGGCCACCATGGCTGAGTCGAAAGTGCCTTCTGAGCCGGGTTGGGCAATCCCCTTGCCTCCTGCATCAACCGTTTTGCTCAGTATGAAATATGAATATTTGTCATCGATGGGCAGAAAGTCGTAGTCGAGCCTGTTGCCCGTCTTGCGCGCCATCTCCATCAGGCCCAGTCCTGCCCCGCCCTTGCGTCCTATGCTTGAATCCTGCAGCATGGTGCGGTATACCTCCCTGACCTTCTCGGGGTCGAGGCTGTTTATCTTCTCCAGGTTTTTTCTCAAGCCCTTCACCTCACTCTTCTTCAGGGCGTTACCTGTACTTACGGTGTAACCGTCGTCGGTCTTGCTGTAGACCACCAGTGAAGTTACCTCATCATTCTTTGAGATGCCGTGCCTGGTAATATTCTGCAGGTTCTCCAGCACGAACATGAAGAGTCTCTTGCGACCCAGAGGATTGAAATCGGAAAACTCCATCTCCCTCTCAAGGATAGTGAGCAGTCCTGCCGAGTTGTCCTCAGTAACCTCACCGCGGTAAGCGAACATCAAATGTTCATCCGACAGCTTTTTTCTTAATCTGTTAATCAGTTCCATACTTTCCGACCGAAGATGAAAGATATTATTCCCCGGTCACAAATTAAGCAAAAAGATGAATGTAATAAAACAACAGGTTGATTTTTATCCGGCCCATCCCTCCCTGTCGAGGCTGCGGTAGTTGATGGCTTCGGAGATGTGGTCAGGACAGATTGTCTCGGATTCATCAAGGTCGGCTATGGTTCGGGAGACCTTAAGTATTCTGTCATAGGCTCTTCCGGAAAGTCCCCGCATCTCCATGGCGGCCCTGAGGAGCCGGCCTCCGGTCTCGTCAAGGTGGCAGTGTCTGCGTATCATGGCTGATGTCATCTGGGCGTTGCAATGGATTCCGTCGATGCCGGCAAATCTTACGGTCTGTATCTCACGGGCTCTGACCACCCGCTCACGCACTTCTGAGGAGGACTCTGCGGGTGTTGTTGCGGCAAGATTTGCATAGTTTACGGGCACAACCTCTATATGTATGTCAATACGGTCCAGCAGCGGTCCCGATATCCGGCTCAGGTACCGCTGTACCATGCCCGGTGCGCAGGTGCACTCTTTCTCCGGGTGGTTGTGAAAGCCGCAGGGGCAGGGGTTCATGCTGGCGATGAGCATGAAGGAGGCAGGGAAGTCGCAGCTCAGCCTGGCCCGGGCGATGGTGATGATACGGTCCTCCAGCGGCTGGCGCAGCACCTCCAGCACGCTGCGCCTGAACTCCGGCAGTTCATCGAGAAAGAGCACCCCGTTGTTTGCCAGGCTTATCTCCCCGGGCTGCGGTACGCTGCCTCCGCCGACCATGGCGATATCCGAGCTCGTATGATGGGGACTCCGGAAGGGTCGGCGGGTCATAAGTGCAAGATGACTGTCGGTCTTGCCGGCCACCGAATGAATCCTGGTGGTCTCGAGAGCCTCCTCCAGGGTCATTGGAGGAAGTATTCCGGGCAGCCGCCTTGCCAGCATCGTCTTTCCGGAACCGGGAGGGCCAACCATGATTGCATTGTGTGATCCGGCGACGGCTACCTCCAGGGCGCGCTTGACGGTCTCCTGTCCCCTCACATCCGCAAAATCAATGTCATAGATGTTTCCTTCACGGCTGAAGAGAGTGTGAAGGTCCACCGTCAGCGGTGTCAGCTGTTTTTCACCGCGCAGGTAGTCGAGCACTTCACCAAGGCTTGTTACACCGAAGACATCCAGCCCCTCGACCACTGCCGCCTCCTGCGCATTCTCCGCCGGCACCATCATACCGCGAAAGCCCGAGGCCCGCGCCTGCAGTGCCATGGGCAGCACACCCCTGACGGGCTTCACGGCGCCGTCCAGCGAGAGCTCGCCGGTGAGCAGCAGTCCGTCGAGCCTGTTGCCGTTGACCGTCTCCGCCGCAGCCAGTATGCCGACGGCAAGCGGGAGGTCATATGAGGATCCCTCCTTGCGTATGTCGGCCGGAGCCATGTTGATGATCACCTGCCTGCCCGGCCAGTGTAGCCCTACCGCCCGGAAGGCCGACTCAATGCGCTGCTGACTCTCCTTGACGGCAGCGTCAGGAAGACCCACAAGCATGTAGCGTACACCGCGGGTAACCTCAACCTCTATGGTTACCGGAACAGCCTCTATGCCAAAAACGGCAGCGCTGAAGGTCTTGACCAGCATGGCTCGTAAATTTATGTTGCACAATAAAAGAGGAAATGCACCATAAATTTATGAACTGCAACTGAAAAGTGCAAGAGGAAAAAGGAAAATGGAGGACAATATGGCCTGCAGACTCTGCCGTTCCGGCTGACGGGAGCGTCACACTGAATGAGGGTCTGACGGGAGGGGCATATTTCAGAATAACCGGTTCATGCAGCAGCAGAGCCGGGACAGGCGCCGGGGAGCAGCGATATGTGCACCCCGGCTTTCCCTCAGTCAAATATGAATATCTCCTCTATCGGCACGCCGAAGACAGATGCGATATCATGGGCCAGCTTCAGCGACGGATTGTACTTGTTCTTCTCAAGGAAGACAATCGTTTCACGCCTGACATTCACCTTTTTGGCCAGGTCATCCTGCGTCAGGTCGTGCCTCGCCCGGTACTCCCTTATGCGGTTATTCATTGCGGATGCCTCTTAGCCTTATTACAATCCAGCAGGCAAACCATATGACTGCCATCGACAGAATGCCGGCACCAAGCACCTGTTCGGTATCCAGCGTGACCCTGTCCTTCAGCCAGATCATGAAGACCCACATGTAGAGAGAGATGTAGTAAGACCATGCCGATGATTTCTGCAGGATCTTCTTTGAAAGCTCATCCTCCTGGGGCTCATCCCTTTTTACCGAAGAGAGCCTGCGGAATGCAAAGAGAAGTCCCAGACCGGCAAGGACAATTATCACTCCGAAGGTGACAATCTCAAATCCGACATTGTGATCCTCCGTACTGAAAAACCAGATAGCTGATGTGGCAAGAACCAAAAAAGCAACTGCAAATGCGATCCATACTCTTTTCATAATTACTGGTGTTAATTATTTCTAACACAAAGTTAGATATAAATAACATTAACTTCCAAATGTTTTTGTATTTTTTTTGAAAAAAAGTGTGGAATCAGTTTTGGCGCGACTTCTCTCCGAACTTATGGAGTTTCACCTCTGTCGGGCTGATGGTGACCAGGCAGCCCTTCGGAAGGTCTGAGAGCTCCGAAGAGATGAGGTTATAGAACTCCTCGATCTTCTCGGTCCGGTCAATCATCTCGATGACAACGGGCAGCTTTTCCGTCAGCTCCCAGAATTTTGAGGTATGAATATGGCTGCTCAGTCCGTAACCCATCACTCCCCTGTAGACCGTCGCGCCCGAGATTCCCTCTTCCCTTGCCCTGTAAACGATAGCTTCATACAATAACTGTGAGCCAAGACGGTCGGTTGTGCTGGCATACACCCTCATTACGGAATGGGAGCTCTTTTCCATTATCATAGCAGATTAGTCAATATGTACCCCAGATAAACGGCAACAAAGCCGAGAAAGATGCTCAATCCTGTGTAAAACAGCACAGTCGTCATCTGTCCGTTGTGGATCAGCATCAGGTTCTCATTTGCAAATGCAGAGAAGGTGGTGAAGCCGCCACAGAGTCCCACCATCAGGAAAAGCCTCCATTCCGGTGTCAGTATGAGGCTCTTTTCTGCTATACCTGTAAGAAAGCCTATTACCAGGCTGCCCGTGATGTTCACAAGCAGGGTGCCCACCGGTATGGAATGAAAGCTGACGGTGAGGTTAAGCTGTGACACCAGGTAGCGTGCCACGCTGCCCAGGAAACCACCGGAGCCTATTAGCAGTAGGTTTTTGAGCATTCACGAATAATTCTCCGGCAAATGTACACCTTTATTATAAAAGGAAGATTAACTCATCGCGGTTTACCCGGGCCGACCTGCCTGCAGCAGAGAAGTTCCTGCCCCGGCTTGCCGGTCACCGGCACCTCCTGCATCCCGAAAAAAAAATCATAAAAAACTTGCCAGTCAGGGAGAATATGCCTAATTTTGACTGTTCAGTTAAATCATATGATTAATCCAATCAGTTAATACAAATGGTTAAGAAAAGGGAACTGACCGGCCAGACCCAGTCGAAAATCTTTGAGGCTGCCACGGAAGTATTTGAAGAAAAGGGTTATACCGGGGCCCGCATGCAGGAGATAGCTGACCGTGCCGGCATCAACAAGGCTCTGCTGCACTACTATTTCCGGACCAAAGACCAGTTGTTCATGGCTGTCTTCCAGGTGCTTCTCAAGAAGATGTTTGACAAGATCATCTCCATTTTCAATGAAGAGGCTCCCTTCAAGGAGAAGATGCGCAGGTTTCTGGATGAGCACATTGAATTCCTCATCAGGAATCCCAGGCTGCCCATTTTCCTCCTGAACGAGATATCACGCAACCCTGAACTGGTGGAAGAACTTAAGCAGACGCTGAATTATGGCCAGATTCGTGACCTCATATACGACAGGCACTCCAGGGAGCTCAAGGGTTACGGAATTAAGAAAAGTGATATGCCGCAGCTTATGATTACTATAGTGGGCATGACGGTATTCCCCGTTGCGGCGCGCGACATGATGGCAATAATGATTCCGCAGATGACTGAAAACAAGAAGTTCAACGCCTTCATGCAGGAGAGGAAGGAGTTTGCTGCCGGATTTGTCATGACCGCCCTTAAAAACCGCAAGAAATGAAAAGGACCCTGCTTCTTCTTCTGATGCTGTCCCTGCTGCTACCCTGCGGCCTGGCACAGATGAGCGCCTCCGGTGAACGGACAGACGGGAGTTCTGCCGCTTTGCAGTCACCACAAAGCACCGCCGGCAGGGGGCATAAGATCATCACCCTGCAGCAGTGCTATGACTCTGCAGCTGCAGTGACACCCCTGGCAGGTGAACGGGAGCTCTATTCACAGATGACCCGTCTCCGTGAACAGAACCTGAATGCCTCATGGCTGCCTTCCCTCGATCTGAACGGGAACTTCGCCTGGCAGTCCGATGTTGTGGATCTCTCCGAGATGCTGGGCTCCGTACCGCTGCCTCCGGGCTCTCTGCCTGAAATACCTCATGAGCAGTACAGGGCTACCATTGATCTGGGACAGATGATATGGGACGGCGGGGTGACACGCAACGCCAGAGCCGTGGAACAGGTTGTCAGGGAACTCAACATGCAACAGAATGAGGCAGACATCTACCGGCTCAGGGAGCAGGTGAACAACTTTTACTTCCCGATCCTCCTGGCAAGGAGTCAGATCGAGGTTACCTTTGTTCTTCTCCAGGAGCTCATGGCGCGCACGAAAGAGGTCGCCTCCGGAGTGGAAAACGGAGTCGTGCCACAGGTCACCCTCGACGTGCTTAAGGCCGAAACAATAAAGGCGGAGCAGTCACTGCTCGAGCTGATACTCCGCCAGAAGGCACTGGCAGAGGCACTGGAACAGATCACCGGCATTACGGAACTGGTTAATGCGGAGCTGGTGCTTCCGGAACAGGTCATCACCGGCCACGACCTGAAAAACAATCCCGATCTGCGTCTCTTTGACACCCGCAGCCGTCAGCTGGAGCTCTCGAAGAACCTTCTAAAGAGCCAGCGTATGCCCAGGCTCTTCGGTTATGCCCAGGCCGGCTACGGTAATCCTCCGGGCAACAATTTCCTCGCTGACAACCCCGAATTCTATTATTCCTTTGGCGCAGGCATCAAATGGAATATCTTCGACTGGAACAGGAGCAGCAATGACTGCAGCTCCCTCACGCTGCAGCAGCAGTTGCTGGATATCAGAAAGAGTACCGCGTCGGAGGCACTGCAACGGCTGCTGACCCTGAAAATGGCAGACATAGAATCGTTGCGCAGGGCAGCCGCGAGCGACGAGGAGCTGATAACCATACGCAAAAGGATCACCGCCACCGCGGCCTCGCAGATGGAGAACGGGGTTATCACGGCCTCACAGTACATGACCGAGCTCAACAGCGAAAAGCAGGCCGTGATAGCGGCTGCCGCGCGCAGGATAAGTCTCGCCAGGGCGGAGACCGAATATATCTATATCACAGGATACAAGGAATAAATTCATCCGGACTGTTCATGATTGCCCGGGAGAAAAAGCAATAAAACAGAACCTTCCTGCAGTCAGATACGGTTCCTTCAGACCAACGAAATAAACACAGACCTATGAGAAAGTTATTGATACCGGCGTTAATTCTGTTTGCCTGCGGCTGCGGCCGCGGTGAGAGTGACGCGGATGCCTGGGGCACTTTTGAGGCCGACGAGGTAACCATCTCTTCCGAGTCATCGGGCAGGCTCATCTGCCTGGATGTCACCGAGGGCAGTCTGGTGGCCGGCGGCGCCGTCATCGCCGTCACCGACACCACCATGGCGGTGCTGCAGCGGGCAGAGCTTGACGCGGTGACGGCGCAGGCGCAGGCGCGCCTGGCGGGCATTGCGGCGCAGGATGCCGTCATACAGCAGCAGATAGCCAACCTCAGCGTCAACCTCGAACGCACGCGCCGCATGCACGCTGACGGCGCCGCCACGCAGAAACAGCTTGACGACCTCACCGGCCAGATGGAGGTGCTCCGCCGACAGGCCGAGGCCAACAACACCCAGCGCCGTGCCGTGGCGGCAGAGATGCAGGGCATACAGTCCAAACGCGCCCTCCTTGATGAGCAGATAGCCCGAAGCACGGTGCGCGCCCCGTTCGACGCCACCGTAATAGAGAAATATGCCTCGGCATATGAGGTCACCGCCGCCGGCAAACCACTGGTGAAGATAGCAGACATGAAGACCATGAAGCTGAAGGTGTGGGTCAGCGGCGCACAGCTGGCCGAAGTGAAGACCGGCGCCACATGCACCGTCCGCATAGACGAAGGAGAGAAGGGATTCAGAGACTTTGCCGGCACCGTCACCCACATAGCTGAAAAGGCAGAGTTCACGCCCAAGATCATCCAGACAAAGGAGGAGCGCGTTAACCTCGTCTACGCCGTCACCATTGCCGTCGCCAACGACGGCTCCATAAAGGCAGGCATGCCAGGAGAGGCAATATTTCAGTGAGATGACAGCTGTTGAGGCACTGAATATCACCCACAGGTACGACAGGGTCACCGCCCTCGACGATATCTCTTTCAGCATCAAGGAGGGAGAGATGTTCGGCTTCATCGGTCCCGACGGCGCCGGCAAGACAACACTCTTCCGCATCGCCGCCACCCTCATCATACCTGCAGGGGGACGCATGACGCTCTTCGGCCTCAACACCGTCAGCCGTTACAGGGAGCTGCGCAACCATATAGGATACATGCCCGGCCGCTTCAGCCTCTATCACGATCTCACCGTGGAGGAGAACCTTAACTTCTACGCCACCATTTTCGGTACCACAATAAAAGAGAACTATCATCTTATTGAGCCGATATACAAGCAGATAGAACCATTCAGGAAACGGCAGGCCGGACGCCTGTCGGGGGGCATGAAGCAGAAGCTTGCCCTCTCGTGCGCACTTATCCACAAGCCAAGGATACTCATCCTTGACGAGCCTACCACAGGCGTTGATGCCGTCTCACGTACCGAGTTCTGGGAGATGCTGGCAAACCTCAGGAGCGAGGGAATAACCATCATTGTATCCACGCCCTACATGGACGAAGCCCTGCGATGCGACCGCATCGCACTCATACAGGGAGGCAGGCTCCTTGACATCGACACCCCCGGCAACATCCGCCAGTCCTGCAGCCACACTATCTTTGCAGTCCGTCATCACAAAAAATACGAGCTGCTCCTGGCCCTGAAATCCGTTCCCGGCATCCTGAGCAGGGAACCCTTCGGCGACGCCATGCACGTATCACTGCACCCAGACACAACTCCGGAACAGCTTGTCCGCGAGCTGGAGGAAAAGGGCCTGGCAGGCGTGACAGCAACGGAGATCGTCCCGGGTATTGAAGACATCTTCCTTGAACTGATGAAGCGAGAATCATGACAGAGACAATAAAGGTAGTAGAGGTGGAAGGACTTGTGAAAAGGTTCGGGTCATTCGTTGCCAACGACCACCTGACCTTTGATGTCTACAAGGGTGAGATATTTGGCTTCCTCGGTGCCAACGGGGCAGGAAAGACTACAGCCATACGCATTCTCTGCGGACTCTCGCGTCCCACCTCCGGAAGGGTGACGGTGGCCGGCATAGACGCAGGACGCCCTGAAGAGATAAAAAAACGCATAGGCTACATGTCCCAACGGTTCTCCCTCTATGATGACCTCACCGTGAATGAAAACATTGAGCTCTACGGTGGCATCTACGGCATGACAATGAAGGAGATACGCCGGCGCAGGGAGGAGTTGCTCACCAGACTCAGCTTTTCACAGTACGGCGACAAGCTTATAGGAACACTGCCGCTTGGACTGAAGCAGAAGCTGGCCTTTGC
Organism: uncultured Rikenella sp.; assembly: GCA_964411345.1. GTDB lineage: Bacteria > Bacteroidota > Bacteroidia > Bacteroidales > VadinHA17 > SR-FBR-E99. Next base: position 25,509 of record CAYPKP010000031.1, read on the forward strand.
CGTGGCTGTCTTCCATGATCCTGAGATTGTCTTTCTCGACGAACCCACCAGCGGCGTGGATCCCATCACCCGGCGCCAGTTCTGGGAGATGATCTACGAGACGGCATCACGAGGAATAACAGTATTCGTTACCACCCACTATATGGATGAGGCCGAATACTGTGACCGCGTCACCATCATGAGCGAAGGCAGGATAGTCGCCCTGGACTCACCGGCTGCCCTGCGCGACCGATACAACAGCGCCACCATTGAGGAGCTCTTCGTCAAGATAGCCAGACCAAAAACGGAGAGAGCATGAAGAGGTTCATGGCATTTGTAAGGAAGGAGTTCCTCCATATCTTCCGCGATTACCGGACACTGATCATACTTTTCGGGATACCCGCAGCGCAGATACTCATCTTCGGGTATGCCGTGAGAACGGACCTGAAAAATGCCTCCATTGCCGTGCTCGACAATGCCCGTGACGAGGTCTCCAACGATCTGACGCTGAAACTGGAAGCCTCGGATTTCTTCACTGTCAGTAACCGCCTGGACTCCTACGAGGATATTGATGCAACCTTTAAGAAAGGTAAGATAAAGGCAGTGGTAGTATTTCCCGAAGAGATGGCAGCCACCCTGACACGCGAGGGCAGTGCCACAGTCGGGATCATCGCCGACGGCTCCGAGCCCAACACTGCCAGCCTGGTTACCGGGTATACCACAGGCATCCTCAACGACTACTCCTCAGCACTGACACAACAGCTGACAGCATCCCTCCCTGTGATAATACCGGAGGTCAGGATGTACTTCAATGCCAGTCTCGAGAGCCACTTCATGTTCGTGCCCGGTGTCATAACCCTGATCCTCATCCTGATAAGTGCCCTGATGACCTCCGTGGCCATCGTCCGCGAGAAGGAGTTCGGCACCATGGAGGTGCTGCTGGTCTCTCCCCTGAGACCCTGGCAGATAATCATAGGCAAGGTGGCGCCTTATTTCTTCCTCTCACTGGTGAACGTCATTGTGATACTGCTGATGGCCTGGTATGTCTTCGGGCTGCCGGTGAGAGGCAGTATAGCCCTGCTGATAGCAGAGTGCATGCTCTATATACTGCTGGGTCTCTCCATCGGTATCCTTGTCTCGGCATCGGTGGACAAGATGGAAAACGCCATCTTCATCTCCTTCATGGCCCTGATGCTGCCCAGCCTCCTGCTGTCGGGATTTATCTTCCCGATAGAGAACATGCCGAAGGTTTACGATTACGTGAGCATGATACTGCCGCCAAGGTGGTTCGTTGAGATCATTCGCGCAATAATGATCAAGGGGGCAGGATTTACATACATCTGGAAGGAGACCCTGATACTTGTCATCATGACGCTCTTCTTCATAGGCCTCAGTGCCGGCAGATTCAAGGTAAGGCTCGGGGAGGGAGGAAGATGAGAAAGCTAGTGTTCCTGCTGCGGAAAGAGTTCCGCCAGATAGTGCGTAATCCGTTCATGATCAGGGCTATTATTGCAGTGCCGATTCTTCAGATGCTGATCCTGGTCCCTGCCGTCACCTTCGAGATCAAACGCATTGACCTGGCTGTCACAGACAATGACCGCTCTCCCTCCTCCCGCGAACTGCTGGCCAGGCTGGGCGGATCCTCCTTCTTCCGTATCACAGCCACTCCCGCGAACTATGAAGAGGCGGAGGCACTGCTCCTCACCGGCGATGCCGACATGGCCCTCATCATCCCCGGTGATTTCTCCGAGGGTCTGGCCGGCATCACCAGGCCTCGCCTTCAGGTGCTGGCTGATGCTGTCAACGCCACCAGCGCCCAGCTCTCCTGGAGCTATCTCACCTCCGTGGTGCGCGACTTTAACAGGGATATTGTAATAGGAACAGGAGCTGTCCCTGCAGGTATCTCCGGATCAGGCTCACATCAGACCTCCCTTCCCGGAATAGCAGTTGCATCACGGTTCTGGTACAACCCCACCCTGAACTATAAATATTATATGCTCCCCGGGGTGCTGGTCATACTTATAACGGCAATAGGACTGATGATGACCGGTCTCAACCTCGTCAGGGAGAAGGAGGTCGGCACCATTGAGCAGATCAATGTCACCCCGGTCAGAAAATGGGAGCTGATAGCTTCCAAAGTCATTCCCTTCTTTATCATCGGGCTCCTCGACCTGGCACTCGGACTGAGCATCGGGTGGCTGGCGTTCAACATCCCCTTCGAGGGAAGCCTCCTGCTCTTCTTTGCCTGTGCCTCCATATTCCTCGTGGCGGTACTGGGACTGGCACTGTTCTTTTCAACCATGGCCTCAACACAGCAGCAGTTCCTGTTTGTGGCCTTCTTTTTCGTGATGATATTCATCCTCATGAGCGGGATCTTCACTCCCACCGAGAGCATGCCGCTGTGGGCACAGCAGTTCAACTGGGTCAATCCCGTTGCCTATCTCATGCGCATCAACCGCATGGTGATGCTGAAAGGGTCGGGATTCAATGATATTGCGGCGGATATGGGGATGCTATCCCTCCTGGCCGTCGCCTTCATAATCATGGCCATCAGGGCATACCGCAAACGGGCTTAAGACAACCGGCGGCGACGGGGGCGGGACGACCCCGGAGCAAACCCTGATGCCTTTTCCTATTCCGGTCATGCAGCAGCCCCTGATGATAATCCGGGCCGGCCTGCCGGATAATCCATATGCAGATTTATGGAATTTCTTACCTTTTTGCATCATTATCAATAGTAATAACCAAAACTATCGGAAAATGAAAAAGGTCTCCATGCTCAAAATCCTGACAACCTGCCTTCTTACGGCTCTGGCAGCATTTAACGGCCGGGGACAGCAGGCTGAGCCGTACGGAAGCTTCAGCCAAAATGAACTCATGGAAGACTTCCGGCAGTTCAGGAAAATCCTCGAAGAAAACCATTGCTGTCTCTATGAATATTCCTCAAAAACAAAAATGGACAGTCTGTTTGATCATCACTACACCATGATAACCGACTCAATGAAGCCGGAATATTACTTCCGGCTGCTGGCTGAGATAACTTCTCAAATTGGTTGCATGCATACTGCCACATGGATGCCGGGTAGATTCTTCAGTCAGCAGGCAGACAATATGTTTCCTCTCCGGGTAAGGCTCATCGACAATTACCTGGTGGTAACGGGCAGTTACAATGAAACCTCGGAGGTGCCGGCGGGAAGCATTATACTTGATATAAACGGCATCCCTGCAAACACCGTCGTCGAAAAACTCAGGTCCATGACCTCTGCTGATGCCTTAAACCCATGGTTCACAGATGCACAGCTCACCAGGCGCTTCTCTATGTTCTATGCCAGCTATTTCGGATTTCCTGACAAATATCTGGTCACATATGCCCTGCCGGGCAGGAAGACATCGGCCACAGCTGCCCTTACACCCGCTTCTATCGATGCCGTCAGAAAGGTTGTATTCGCCCATTTCAGCGGACCTCCCCTCAGACTGGACATCATGGAGGAGAAGAGTACTGCCGTAATGACCGTGGAGACTTTTATTTACTATGACAAGGTCGATTACTTCAGGCATTTTATGGATTCATCGTTCCTCGTAATAAAGGATAGGGGCATCAGAAACCTTATTCTTGACCTGCGCGGCAACGGAGGAGGTGACCCCTTCTGCGCTGTCATCCTGCTGTCATACCTTGAGAAGGAGCCTGTCCCATACTTTGCGGAACCATATGGCAGGTATGCTGACCTGGCGCTTCCCGTTCCGCTTGCCGGGAATCATTTCACCGGCAATCTGTTTACACTTGTTGACGGGGGCTGCGGCTCAACCAACGGACACTTCTGTGCCTTGCTGAGCCATAACCGAATAGGCAGGTTCATAGGTACTCCAAGCGGAGCTACATATAAATGCAATGCAGGCAGGAACACCGAATTCAGACTGGATAACACTCAATTTATCATCACGGTGGGCCGAAGCACATACTCCGCAGCCGTGGAAGGTATGGATAAGCGCAAGCCTATTATGCCTGACATACCCGTGGCTGACACATACAAATCTTTCCTCGAAGGGAGGGATGTCATCATGGAAAGGGCCATGAAAGAGGCCTTTGATAATCTGTAAGATCGCTGCCTGATAAGAGAGGTTATCATGCCGGAGACCAGTACCGTATTTTATGTCTCAAACCTGACCGGGCGCCTGAATATAACCTGCTGAAGGACTTGCCAACAAAGCTCTGAAGGGATTTTCCACACACTTATAGAGCAACCCGCAGGGATCTGCCACACACTAAAAACAACCTGCAGGGATCTGCCGCATCCCCCGGCAAAACAACCTGCAGGGTGCAGTAACGGCCGTCCTGGCAGACAATCCTTAGAAACTTCTGCTAGTAGGTGACGGTAGCCGTCACCGGCCAGTGATCGGAGATGAATACCCCCTCTTCGATCACCCTGTGTGTCCCGTGTTTCAAGGACTTCATGCCTTTGCGTACGAAGATGTAATCAATACGGTTGTCACCCGGCTCCTGGCTCCATCCGTTGAAGGTGTAAGATTCGCCCGCGGGAACGGTCTCTGATATACTGTAAGTATCAACGGCCAGGTTCTCCTCCAGCATGCCGGCAATGGCCAGGCTCTCAGGCCTGGCATTGAAATCGCCGGTAATCACAAAGGCATTGTCCCCGGCCAGCTCCCTGACCTTCTCCATCAGCACCCCGGAGCTCATCACCCTTGCAGAATCACTGATATGGTCAAAATGAGTATTTAGAAACAGGAGTGTATCCTTTACAGTGCGGTCATAGAGCCGTACCCAGGTCGCCACACGGGTCAACGCAGCCCCCCAGCCTACCGATCCCGGCACATCAGGAGTAGCCGAGAGCCAGAAGGTACCCTTGTCAAGCATGTCGAAACGGCCCAGACGGAAGAAGACCGGGCATGCCTCCCCTGCCCGCAGACCGTCATCGCGTCCGGCAACCACGGACCCGTATCCTGTCAGCGCGGAGTCGAGATACTCATACTGGTGCCACAGAACCTCCTGCATGCCAAGAAGATCAGGGATCTGATCATTGACAAAGCCAGCAACCATGGCTGCCCGGTGAGGCCAGGCGTTTGGCCCGTCATGCGGCGTGTCAAGCCGTATGTTGAAAGTCATCACATCGATGGCGGGATCATCAGCAGGAACACACGAGAAGCAAAGAATTGCAATAAGGGAAGCTACAGTAAGTGATCTAAGCATATCTTTGAAGTTTATTTTTGCAACGGTTAAAGTTACCTGAAAAAATTCATTATGGCGAAGAAAAGGACGATTGAGGAGATCAATGACAAGATCCGCAGCGGCAGGGCAGTGGTGCTCACCGCCGAGCAGGTCTCAGCCATGGGCCGCGAATCAACCCCGGCGGAGATAGCAGAAAAAGTTGATGTTGTGACTACGGGCACCTTCGGCCCCATGTGCTCCTCGGGCATGTTCATCAACTTCGGTCACACCGATCCGCCCATGCGCATGGAGCGTATCACCCTCAACAACGTGCCGGTATTTGCAGGCATTGCTGCCGTTGATGCCTACATAGGTGCCACCGAAACGGCGCTGCCGCACGACCAGTACGGAGGGGCTCACGTCATCGAGGAGCTGATAGCAGGAAGGGAGGTGCTGTTGCAGGCCACAGCCAAGGGCACCGACTGCTACCCGCGTACAGAGGTTAAAACCCTCATCAGCAGGGAGACGGTCAACGAGATGATAATGTTAAACCCCCGCAACGCCTACCAGAACTACAACGTGGCGGTAAACAGCACGGCCGGCATTAAATACACCTATATGGGCACGCTTCTGCCATCGTTCGGCAACGCCAACTTCTCAACCTCCGGGGAGCTCAGTCCTCTGCTCAATGATCCGGAGATGCGCACCATAGGCATCGGCACACGCATCTTCTTCGGAGGGACCACGGGATATGTGGCCTGGCACGGCACCCAGTTCAACACCGGCAAGCCATTCAACAAACACGGTATCCCGGTAGGCAATGCTGCCACCCTGACCCTCATCGGCGACGCCCGAATGATGAGTACCCGCTTTATCAGGGCCGCCTACTTTGAAAAATACGGCGTATCGATGTTCGTCGGGGTTGGCATACCCATCCCGGTGCTGGATGAGGATATGGCCCGCAGGGTTATGATACGCAACAGCCAGATAGAGACAAACATCATCGACTACGGCTCTCCGGGTCATGATGTGCTGGGTCGAACCGACTACGGTTCGCTCTTTGCCGGGGAGATAACCCTCAACGGCAAGAAGATACGCACGGCTCCGCTCTCGAGCGTCAGGGTGGCACGTGAGATAGCCGGGACCCTCAGGGAGGAGATAGCCGCCGGCCGCTTCCTGATCACCGAGCCCGTGGAGCAGTTCCAGAAGACTGCAGGACTGAACAGCCTGGAAATAAGACTTTAATTTCAAAACAACAGCGTATGAAAAGCAGGAGATTTGTGCTGACCTTCCCGCCCGAGGCGACGGGTGAGCCGATAACATATAACCTCATCAGGAGGTATGACATCATGGTGAATATTGTCAAGGCCGATGTCTCGCCCGGTAAGATCGGGCACCTGGTGATGGAGATGACGGCACCGGCAAAGGTGCTTAAGGAGGGTATGGCCTACATGGAGCAGCAGAACGTGGAGTGCGTACCGATTGACCGCACCATCACCTACCGTGAGGATCTATGCATCCACTGCGGTGCCTGCTCTGCCGTATGCTTTGCCGGGGCGCTGACCATGAATAAAAAGACAGCAGAGCTCTCGTTCGAGCCGGAGAAATGTGTTGTTTGCGAGCTCTGTCTCACTGCCTGCCCGCTGAAACTCTTCTCCATCGATCTTGGCTAAGAGCCCGGCATACCAGCCACGCCTCTACCGCGAGGCCATGGGCAACAGCCGATGGACGAGCTTCAGGGCCTCATGGCGCGAGACCGACCTCTGGGTGGCAATCGACAAACAACATTACCGCAGGGAGGCTGAGCGGTTCTCCCTTGACCGTATCCTTTACTACCGGGAGATACTGGATTCACATATCATCAACCACCCTGAGTTCCGTGATTCACTCGTCCCGGTGGTAGCACCCGGGAAAATTCACCCTCTCATCACCGCCATGAGCGACGCCGCCCTGGCGGCAGGCACCGGACCCATGAGCGCCGTGGCCGGGGCTGTGGCGGAATTTATCTGCCGCGATCTGCTCGAAGAATTCCGCGCTGATGAGGTGGTGGTGGAAAACGGGGGAGACATCTTCATGAAGCTGACAGCGCCGGCCTCGGTGGCTGTCCATGCCGGGAGCTCCCCCCTTTCTGAGAAGATAGCACTGCAGGTGACAGCAGAAGATACACCGCTGGCGCTCTGCTGCTCCTCGGGAACAGTGGGTCATTCACTCAGCTTTGGCATGGCTGACGCATGCATGATAGCCTGCCGCGACGGTGCCCTGGCAGATGCCCTCGCCACCGCCTTCTGCAATGAGGTAAAGAACGGTGACGATGTCCACCGTATGACGGAAAAGGCGCTGGAGCGGCCGGAGATACTCTCGGCAGTGATCATCGCCGGAGATAAGGTGGGACTCGGAGGAAACATCGAATTCAAAATCGTTTAGCCAGTGATCACCTCCGGCACCGGCGTCATATCTTCGGCGGATAGCCGGTAACCTCCCTGATCTGCTCGTAGAGAGGCTGCAGGTGTCTGTACATCCTTGAATAAACCCTGTCATAGAGCTCGCCGTAGATCTGCACATTCTTCGGGTCGGGCACGAACTCCTCACCCCTCCTGGTCATGGCAGCCGCTGCTGCGGTGAAATCACCGTAGTACTTCATCCCCACTGCCGCATTGACAGCCGCCCCCAGTGATGATGTCTCATAGGTGTGGGGCCTGTAGCTGTTCATGTTGAAGATGTCGGCAGTGATCTGCATCGCCTGCCGGCTCTGTGAGCCTCCTCCCGAGACTACCACCGAATGCACCGGCACTTTTGTCCGGCGGACGGTACGCAGGAGACCCTCCTTCAGGGAGTAGGTCAGCCCCTCGAGTATCGCCCTGTAGACATGTGCCCTGGTGTGCACGTCGCCGAACCCTATGATCGCCCCCTTCGCCTCCGTGCCTGGCACTTTCACCCCGGGCGACCAGTAGGGCTGCAGGGTGAGCCCCATGGAACCGGCAGGCACCTCGTCGACCATGGCGTCAAAGAAGGTCTCGGGATCGTGTCCGGTCTGCTCGGCCATCTGTATCTCCTTCAGCCCGAACTCCTTCTTGAACCAGCTGATCATCCAGTAACCACGGTATATCTGCACCTCGGTATTGTAGCTGTCGGGCACGGCGCTGGGGTACGACGGAAAGAACGGTATCACCTCATGATACCTGCTGTGCGTCGTCTGCACCGTTGCCGTGGTGCCATAGCTGAGGCAGGCCACATCGGGAGTGATGACACCTGAGCCCAGCACCTCACAGGCCTTGTCGGCAGCCGCGGCAATAAGAGGAAGCCCCTCGGGAATGCCCGACAGCTCTGAGGCCTCCCGACTGATGCGGCCAAGCACCTCTGAGGGCCTTACAAGATCAGGCAGCTTGTCCCTCTCCACAGGAAACATCTTGTAGTTCATGTGACTCCTGTCTGTCCACTGCTGCTTCCTGTAATCAAAGGGCAGGTAGGCCACGGTGCATCCTATCGAATCACGGTACTCACCTGTCAGCAGCCACGTCAGGTATCCTGAAAGAAGCAGAAACTTGCTTGTCTTCTCCCACACCTCAGGAGTGTTCTGCATGAGCCAGTTGCACTCGCCCTGCTTGACAGTATGCATCACTGCCTCCCTCATGCCCACTATCCTCAGGGCTATCTGCATCATCCAGTCAGGATATTTTCCCACAGCACACAGCCTCTGGTCGAGCCAGCTGATGGCCGGCCGCAGCGACCTGCCCTCGCTGTCGAGATTGATCAGTGTGGAACGCTGGGTGGTGAGCGTGACTGCCTTGATCTGATCCTTGCTGTACTCTGTCTCATGGAACAGCCGCTGCAACGTCTCGAACATCCTGTCGCGAAAGTATTCCGGATGCTGCTCAGCCCATCCCGGCGCCACTGAGAAATAGGGTTCGATAACGGTCTTGCATATCTGTCTGACATCGCCCTGCAGATCTATCAGTACAGCGCGCACCGACTGCGTGCCGAAGTCAATGGCCAGTATAAGTTCATCGGAAGATTTCATGGTCAGGTGGTTACATTCAGTGGGTGTCGTGGTGTTTCTTCATTTCCGGGTACTGTTTATCATAGCCCCAGTGTGCCGCCGGGGTTCATGACATTGTAAGGATCAAGATGCTTCTTCACTGCCGCCATAAGCGCCATGGAGCTCTTCCCGAGGTGCCCCTCCATCCAGGGGGCCAGCACCCTGCCCACGCCGTGGTGATGGGAAATGGAACCCCCGTTTTCAAGGATAGTATCAACCAGTCCCCGGTGAAACAGTTCAAAATCCTGTTTCTCATTGCCCTTTTCCATGGGACTGAGGAAGGTGAAGTAGAGGTTTGCCCCGTTCTCGTAGACGTGGGAGATGTGTATCATCATGAAGGCCCGCGGCCTGCGGTTGACATACTCATGAGCAGCACTCCACACCTTCAGCAGCCTGTCCCATGTCACCGCCGTCTCGAGGGTGTCGGTCATGATGCCGAGATCCATCAGCGGATCGCGCATATAGGCGCTGGAGTAACGCTGGGCAAGCCACTTCCTGACGGGACCGCCGCCGATGAACATTCCCTTGCCGCGTCGCACTGTCCTCCTTATCTTTTTCATTACGAAGCGGGCATAGCTCTTCTCCCCCTCCACCGTCACGAACATCAGACAGCGACTGCCGGTTTTAAATCCCAGCCCTTTAAGCAGCCTGTCAGCCGCTGTGCCGTCGAAGCCGGAAGTCCTGAAGGCGATGTCAGTCTCTGCCGGATCGGATATCCTGAACAGGTGAGGCCTGCCATATTCACTTTGCATCACCTTCCGCATTGCCTCCACGGCCTGTTCAAAGCTCCTGTAGATAAATCCTGCGGAGGTGGTATTCCCCGGCGCATGGTTGAAGATATGGAGCGTCGCCTCGGTTATCACCCCGAGGGTGCCCTCGGCACCGGCAAAGAGCCTGTGGATGTCCCACCCCTGTGCCATCCGGGGGAAATCCTTCGTCTCTATGACACCTGCCGGCGTGACTGCCTTCAGCGCCACCACCATGTCTTCTATCTTGCCATATCCCGTGGAGGCCTGTCCTGCACCCCTGGCAGAGATCCAGCCGCCGACGGTTGAATACTCAAACGACTGCGGAAAGTGACCGCAGCTGTAGCCGTGCCTGTTAAGCTCTTCCTCAAACGCCGGGCCCATGATGCCGGCCTCGACACGTACAGTCTTGTTTACCCTGTTGATCTCAACGATCCTGTTAAGGTGCCTTGCCAGGTCCAGGGCTATGCCTCCGTGCGGGGCACGCAGGGCTCCGGTTACAGACGACTGTCCTCCGGCAGGGATGATGGCTATCTTTTCAGCGCTGCAGAATTCTACGATTTTACCCACCTCCTCATGACTGCGTGGCGCCACCACGGCGTCTGGCGGGTCAGGCACCTGACCCAGCCTCAGGTCAAGCAGCTCACCGTAAAACTTGCCGCAGGACCATCGGGCGCGGGAGAAGTCGTCTACGAGCACGTTGTCACTACCGCAGACACTCCTCAGGAAATCGAGGTGGGACGGTTTCAGGAGAGAGGGTTTTTCAAGCCTCACCTCCTCCGTACCGGGGAGATGTTTTTTCTTTAATTCGTCATCAGTAATTCCGAACTTCTCCTTTATCAGTGTGATCATGCGGCGATCGACCGCCTCTTCCCGCTTGTCGCCCCACTTGAGGATATTACGGTAGCTGTTCTCTATCTCCATGCTCCTAATATAGTTCATATTCCTTCAGAACCGAAGCGGTCTCCTCCTCCCGGCGCTTTTTATCCCAGCCCAGCAGTCCTGCCGCCACCGATGCGATGCTGTCAATGATCTCCCTGCCCGGGTTGCCAAGGGTGCCCGTGCCGGTCCTCCGCAGCATGATGTCCCTGAGGGTGCGTGCGCTCTCATACCTGACAGCGTAGACCACCTCGGCAAGGATCTCTCCGTCATGGCTTATCACCTCTGCATAACGTGGTTCATCCCTGGCGATCTGAAAGACAATCCTGCTTTCAGTACCATAATTCCTGCTGACATATTCCACCGTATTGCGGCTGAAGTCCCTGTAGTTGAGATGCTGCCTGATCATGAACTGCCGCATATCCCTTATCTCGCAACCGGAGAGATAGAGGTTGTCGGAGACAGAGTCAGAAAGGGTCCTCTCAAGCTTCGCCGAGATAAGCCTCAGCACCTCGCGTGCCAGGCTCCTGCTGGTGGTATATTTTCCCCCCTCAACGGTGATCATTCCTTCAATGCCGTCATTGGCATTGTCATATACCTCATACTTTCGCGATGTTTCATATGATCCCTTCGTCTGATCGTCAACCAGGGGGCGCAGACCTCCATAGGCATGAACAATATCGGACCGTGAGATCTTGCGGCCGAAGTTCTCATTCACGTTGTTAATGATCTCGTCAATGCTCTCCTCTGAAACCCTGTAGTCGTCAGGATCGCCGAAGTACTCCTTGTCGGTGGTGCCTATGAGCGAATGATCGCGCCACGGCATGATCATCATGTGACCTCCGTCGCTCTTCTGCAGCGAGACCACATGGTGACCGGCAATCTTCTTGGTTATTATGTGGATTCCCTCCGACCGCTTCACCCTGTGCTCCGGAATATCCTTCCCGGCGGCAAGATTGAGTATCTCATCGGCCCAGGTGCCGCCGCAGTTGACCACCAGCCTGCCTCTCACCTCCTTCACTGATCCCGTGAAGGAGTCCCTGACCTTCACCCCTGTGATCCTGTTTTCTTCACCGAAGTCAAATCCCTCCACAGGTGCGTAGTTGGATACCTTTGCCCCGTACTCCGCAGCCGATTTGATAAACGCCAGCGTCAGTCTCTCGGGGAAGATGCTCTGATAATCGAAGAAGTAGAAAGCATTTCTGAGATCCTCCATCTTCAGGTTAGGCTCCAGCCTGATGGTCTTCCTGCGGGGGACAAGCCTGTGATTCTGCAGCTTCTTGCTTCTGTCCCAGGTGTCCTTCTTGTCATACGACAGTGCATCATATAGGTACATGCCCGCGAGCATCTTCCAGATATTTCCCTTCCACCGCTTGTACATAGGCAGCAGGAACGGCAGGGGGTAGACAAAATTGGGTGCGATGTTGCCAAGGATCCTGCGCTCCCGCAGCGACTCACGCACTAGCTTGAGTTCCCCGTTGGCGAGATACCTCAGCCCGCCGTGGATCAGCTTGGAGGTGGCAGCGGAGGTGGCACCGCCGTAGTCCTTCCTTTCAAAAAGTGCGACGGAGAGACTCCTGGCGGCAGCAATATAGGCTACAGCCGCTCCGGTGATGCCGCCACCGACGATCACCAGGTCAAATATCTGATCATCATCCTCTTCAATATACCGCTTGAGTATCATGTGAAAAGCCGTTTTAATACAACCCCGTAATTTACTTCAAAATCATCAG
>CAYPKP010000032.1:0-36602 GCA_964411345.1 uncultured Rikenella sp.
ACTTAGTCGGGGCTTTTTTTTGCGCTTACTCTTCCCCTGTCATCGCGCTTCCGCGGGACCGGGTCGCCAGGCTTCCGTGCGCTCATGTTCCCTGGGACCCCGCGCCCCCGCGCTTTCGGGGGGCTTTGCTGCTTCACTGCCTGCGGGCCCCGCGCCGCGGTAAATACTTTTAACCTTTTTTATACTTTGTCGCGGCAGGAGGCAGTGACAAGCAGCGTTTGATATTCTTATATTAGCGCAGTCAACCAAACCGATCAGAATGAGAACAGTATATTTGATTTTCACATTGGTGTTTCTCCTTGCAGGCTGTGCCACCGAGGAAGAGAGAATCGACCGCAAGGCAGAAAAGCTCCACGGGGAGATGCTCACCGTTGACACCCACTGTGACACGCCCATGAGGCTGGCCAGGGGCGGATTTGACCCGGGCGTGCGCAATGACAACGGGTGCGTCGACTTCCCCCGCATGAAGGAGGGCGGTCTCGATGCCATGTTCTTTGCCATTTTCATAGGACAGGGACCGAGAACAGCTGAAGCCTACGAGATTGAGCACCGGAATACAGTCCGCACCTTTGACTCCGTGAAGGTCAATGTGGAAAGAAACAGCAACCTGGCAGGAATAGCCCTTACCCGTGAAGATGCGCTGAAGCTGAAGGCGGAAGGCAAGGCGGCTGTCTTTATGGGAATCGAAAACGGCTACCCTGTGGGAACCGATCTTTCAAGGATAAAGCAGTACTATGACCTGGGGGCACGCTATATCACCCTCTGCCACTCATCAAACAATGATATCTGTGATTCTTCCACTGATAAGGACGGACCGGAACACGGAGGTCTTTCACCCCTTGGTGAGGAGGTGGTCAGGGAGATGAACAGGGTAGGCATGCTGGTGGATGTGTCACATGCCTCTGACGAGTCTTTCTATGACGTGCTTGGCATCTCAAAAGCTCCTATCATCGCTTCCCACTCATCTGCCAGGGCGCTGTGCGAGAGCCCGCGTAATCTGGATGATGACATGCTGCTGGCACTGAAGAAGAACGGAGGAGTGATACAGATATGCCTGCTGAGTGACTACCTGAAACAGCCCGAGCCCAATCCCGAGTTTGATGAGAAGGTGAAGGAACTCCGTGAGAAGTGGAGCAGCAACACTGAGGAGATGACTGACGAGATGAGGGAGCAGCGCTGGAGGGAATTTTCTGAACTGAAGAACAAATACGTCAGGCTCGCAACGGTAACTGATGCCGTCAACCATATTCAGCACGTAGTTGATATCATCGGCATCGATCATGTGGGCATAGGTTCTGACTTCGACGGCGGTGGTGGCATTGAAGGCTGCAGGGATGTCTCAACCATAAACAATATCACCAAAGAACTTATCAGGCGCGGTTACAGCCGTGAGGATATTGCCAAGATCTGGGGAGGCAACTTCTTCCGGGTCATGGGACAGGCACAGGCGCTGGCGCAGTGATCAGTCCACTGCAGGCAGTAGGCAATAGGCAGTAGGCAATAGTGATAACAATGCCTAAATGCTTGGTTATGAGCTCTTAATTCCTAATTCTTAATTCTTAATTCTTAATTCTCAATTCTCAACCCTCAACTCCTCCCCGGTTTCACCCTTGAGAATCTCAGTGACTTGATCATCCACGTGGGCAGTGGCTTGTTCGGGTCGCGCCTGCGCAGGTCTAGATACCATCCCAGCTTTTTTATTATCGGCACGCGGTGCGACTCCACGAACTCTATCAGTGTGCCGTCGGGGTCTTCGATGTATGCAAAGTGGCCTGCCGCCTCACCCATATCAAAGCTGTCGCCCTCATGGCTCTCCTGGCTGTCGACGGTAAAGGGGAAACCGGCCTCGCTGCAGTACCTGCGAAGGTTATCCATGCCCCTGATGTCATAGCAGAGATGGATGAAGCCGGGGTCACCCCAGTAGCGGCCTTCAAATATCCGGGTGGCCTTACGGTCACGTGCTTCAACAAGCTCTATAACGCTCTGGCCGAAAATGGGATTGAAACCACCGTGAAAGGGTCTTGAGGGAGCCAGCAGCACGCGCCTGAACAGACTGTCGCCTCCGGGCACTGCAGCCAGATCACGGAAGCTGCCCGTGATGTCGTAAACTACCCGGTCATAACCCAGTATGTCCGAGTAGAGCTTAACCGACTTATCTATGTCAGTGACCCCGATTATTGCACCGTAGGATCCCCCCGAGATCTTCTTCAGGTTCATGAACCAGTCGGTGGCACCTACGATATGAAAGATATTCCCGAACGGGTCCCTGACAAAAAAACTCTTTCTGCCTGACGGGTCTTCCTCCGGGGTTCCCAGCACCTCCACGCCGCTGTCAGTCCAGTAGTGCCATGCAGCATCCACATCTCTCACCTTCATCTTGCAGGCGAAGATCCCCAGGTCGCCGAGGCTGGTCTCGCGGTCGCGATACTCCGGCTTCCTGCCCTTGTGCTGCCACACTTCGAACCCACCGCCGCTCTGCAGGTTCATGGCCAGCACGGCATGCCTGCTGCGCGGCTCCCCGCCGGTATAGGGTAGCATAAGCCTTGCTTCAGCCTCATCCTCGAAGATGCGGCAGTCCATGCCGAAGGCCATGATGTACCAGTCCCATGCCTTCCTGAGGTCATAAACCCCGACGCCCATCTGCTGTATGCCGCTGATGATATATCCCTTGATCTTCATTTTTCATTTACGTTGGATTGATCCTGCCGGCTATCCTGAAGAAGAGCCACGGCAGGTACTTTCTTATTTTCAACATCAGCAGCTCACTGCTGCCTGCAAGTATCTCCCTTCTGTTTCTTCTCAGCCCCTTGATTATCTGTTCTGCAGCTCTTTCAGGGGTAACACCCCCGGCCTGGCCTTCGTCCATCCTCCCGTGACTGTCGCCTGTAGCCGTGAGGGCATTGTATGATATCATGGTTTTCACCCTTCCCGGTATGATCACGGAGACCCTTATATTGTCCCTGGCATGTTCGAGGAGCAGTGTCTCAAAGAAACCGTGGAGGGCCTGTTTTGATGCCGAGTAGGCAGAGCGGAGAGGAAAGCCGAACCGCCCTGATATTGAGCTGGTAGCGGCAATATGGCCTCCTCCGGCGGTGATCATGTGGGGCAGCAGCGCCTTTGTGAGGGCTATGGTCCCGAAATAGTTGATCTCCATGATCTTACGGTCGAGCCACAGGGGCGTCTCGCTGATGCGGGCTCTCTGGCTTATGCCCCCCAGGTTAAGAAGCATGTCAACTCTTCCTTCCTGCTCT
This sequence comes from uncultured Rikenella sp., assembly GCA_964411345.1. Classification (GTDB taxonomy): domain Bacteria; phylum Bacteroidota; class Bacteroidia; order Bacteroidales; family VadinHA17; genus SR-FBR-E99. The sequence continues at coordinate 3,252 of CAYPKP010000032.1, forward strand.
ATCACCCGGGCTACCGTATCCTCTATGGTGCCGGTGTCGCCAAGGTCGAAAGGCACGGTTGTGATGCTCCCCCTCAGTGATGCACAGTTGCCGGCAACCTTGCTGAGTCCGCTGCTGTCGTTTGATGAGGCTATGACCCGGCTGCCGCCACCGGCGAAGGCATAGACCAGGGCCTCCCCGATACCTGACGAGGCGCCGGTGATCCAAACCACTTTCCCTGTGAAAATATCCTTCATTGTCAGAGAGCAGCTACTCTTTTAATGAGGCTGTCGTATGTGTCACGCAGCCGTGTGAAGACGGGGTTGCCGGCCCTTATGAGCCTCCGTATGCGGAAGCCACCGACCGTCCTCAGGTAGAGCAGGAACCAGTTCCATGCCATGATACCCAGTATGGGTACCATAAGAAAGGCAATTATTGCCAGCCACCAGGGCTGAATGAAGATGAGTGCCAGCGCCAGGTAGACGGGGCCGAAGATAAAGCTCAGACCAAGGAAGAATCCGTACCGTGCCGTGCTGATGAAGGCGGGATCTTTTGATTTGATGGCCTGCAGGTAAGCTACCTGGAACATGAGTATGTTTAGCGTGGCACCAAGGATGAAAACAGGCAGCGTGGCCAGCAACAGGAGCCCCGAGAGGATGAGCCATACAAGTGGGTGCTTCTTCTTCCTCAGCTGCCTGTAGGTCACCTTTAGAGTGGTGGCCATGTCGCGGACCCCAAGAGAATCATCGCAAATCTTCCTGTAAGCCCCGGGGTCTTCAGCCCTCAGCTCGTTCACCTTGCTTACCAGCCTTTTATCGCGGAAGAGCTTGGGGTAGCGGATGCTGTCGCTGTACTTCTCGTTGATGATGCTGCGCAGCTCGTTGATGGCGTCATAATCCTGCTCATCATCAATGTGCACCATCACCTTCTGCATCTCTGACGAGAGCCTGTCGCGCAGCTCTACAATAGCCCTGTTGGGGTTCTCCCTGTAGGAGTCGTAATATTCGGAGACATGTATGGGATGACCGTAGACTACGGTGAGTACCTGCCTGAAGCGCCAGTAGTGGGAGTAGTCAAGGCCAACCGGCACGATGTTGATCTCCTTGCTGAAGCCTGATGCCGCTGCGGTCTGGAAGGCAATACGGCAGATTCCCTTCTTGAGCTGCCTCAGCTTCCTGAATGTGGCATGGTTGCCCTCAGGGAGGATGACCACCCCGTTCCGGTTCTCCATGACCCTCAGGGTGTCCCTGAAGGTATCGTCATTCTGCTTCAGGTTCTCATAACCGTCCCTGAACCGGTATACCGGCAGCATTTTCAGTTTGTAGAGAATCCGTGCCACGAACTTCTTTCTGAAGATGTCAGCCCTGGCCAGGAAGATCAGCTGCCGGTTGAGTGTGCCGATCACGGCCATGGCATCCATCAGGGCATTCTGATGGTTGGGGGCAAATATCGTCGGCACAGAGAAGTCGATGTGCTCCCTGCCGTAGGCCAGTACCTTGCGGTAAAAAATGTAATTGTGCCACAGATCAACGTAGTTCTTCAGTAGCTGATAGAAAAGATCATACTTTTCAATGTTGTGCTTTGCCATTCCCCAATGCAGATTAACTTGTTGTTCCTGAAAAGGAAAGCTGCCGGCTCTCCTGCATACGAAGTTAGAAAAAGTTTTACCGTCACGGTCTAAAAAAGCTGCCGCCGGGGTGCTGTGCCGTACATTTTAGGTATTTATACCACCCTGCCGATTAATTCATGAGATCATCCAGCTCCCGTCTCTCCCTCTTCGTCGGGCGGCCGGTGCCGCGAGGCCTGTAGCCGGAGGTTATTTTTCCCTGCAGCAGCTTGTTCTTTTCATCATCAGGAGTGAGGTCGCTGATGAAGTCCGGCACCAGTTTCGCACCCACCCTGCTCACGGGGATGGCGATGACCTGGTAGCTGTACGTTACCGGGGGTTTTCTGACGGTCACTGTTGCTCCTTCGCTGACGGAGTGTGACGGCTTGACGGTCTGACCGTCGACCGCCACCCTTCCCCTGCGGCATGCTTCGGTGGCGGCGCTGCGGGAGCCGAAGAGCCTCACGTGCCAGAGATACTTATCTATCCGTTCTCCCTTCTGAGCCGTCATCGGTGAGGGTTTTTCCGGCCTTGTTGTAGGCAGTCATGGTTAGTTCACATCCGGCAGTCACAAACGACTGTATCATAGTCACAGCGAGCGGCAGCCGCCTTTTGATGACGGAGAGCTCCTCGTCGCTCCACTCGCCCAGCACGTAATCTACCTGTCCGCCCCTGTGGAAATCGTCGCCGATACCCATGCGCAGGCGGGCATAGTCTGTGGTGCCGAGTACCTCGCTGATGCTTGCCAGGCCGTTGTGGCCGCCGTCGCCTCCCTTTGCCCGGAGCCGGATGCTGCCCGTAGGTATGGCTATGTCATCGGTGATAACGAGAAGATTTTCAAGGGGGATTTTCTCCCTGTTGAGCCAGTACCGCACGGCGTTGCCACTGCGGTTCATCAGGGTGGTGGGCTTGAGAAGCACCATCTGGGCACTCTTGTGGCGTATGCCGGCGGTGAACCCGTAACGGCTGTCCTTAAAAACAATGCCGGATGCAGTTGCAACTGCATCCAGCACCATAAATCCGACGTTATGCCGTGTGTTCCTGTACTCTTCGCCTATGTTGCCAAGACCGGCGACAAGATACTTCATGGCTACTATTCAGCGGCCTCGCCCTGCTCTTCAGCCGTAGCTTCACCAGCAGCCTCTTCACCCTCGGGGGCAAGCTCCTCTTCCTTGAGTGATACCCTGGAAACAGCCACCGCGGCTACCATAGCGCGCTTGTTGTCGATAATCTCAAGCCTGTCATATGAGAGGTCACCGATCTTGATCGACTGTCCGATCTGAAGTTTGGAGATGTCGATGTTGAGGTGATCGGGCAGATCTTCAGCCATGCCCTTGACTCTGAGCGACCTGCGCTTGATCCTGAGCTTCCCTCCGGCCTTGACGCCAGGAGACACACCGATGATCTTAATGGGGATGTTGATTGTAACAGGCTTGTTTTCAATTACCTGTATAAAGTCGATGTGCAACAGTTTATCGCTGACAGGGTGAAACTGCAGATCCTTCATTACTGCATGGTAATTCTTTCCGTCGATGTTGAGGTTGACAAGATATACTTCCGGGGTATACACCAGCTTGCGGAAGGCATTTTCATGCGCATAGAAATGCAGGTTTTCCTCCCCGCCGTACATTACGCACGGCACATTGTCCTCGGCCCTGAGGCTGTTGGAACTCTTTTTGCCGAAATGATCGCGTGAGACGGCTTTGATCTCGATACTTTTCATTAGTCTTTAATTTGTTGTGCTACTCAAGGTTGCATGCCAGGCAACCTCCCATCACACGTTTGACGTTTTTAAATTGGCCTGCAAATATAGCTAAAAAGGTTAAAATACAAAACCGGTGCTGATGGAACTGTTTGTATAGACTGCTTTTATTGCCTCGGCGAAGATCTCGCTGACGGAGAGCACCTTTATCTTTTCCGACTGCCGCTGAAGGGGTATGCTGTCAGTGACCACCAGCTCCTCCAGGGGAGAAGCCTCAATCTTCTCCACGGCGTCGCCGGAGAGGACCGGGTGGGTTGCCATCGCCCTAACGCTAAGTGCACCGCGTTCCTTCATCACCGTTGCGGCGAAGGTGAGGGTGCCTGCCGTGTCAACAAGGTCGTCGATGATTACCACATGGCGGCCCTCCACCTCGCCTATCACGGATATCTCCTCAACAACGTTCGGTTTTTTCCTCAGCTTGTAGCAGAGCACCAGTTCAGAGCCCAGGTAGCGGGCATAGGCGTTGGCTCTCTTCGAGCCTCCCATGTCAGGTGCAGATACCGTGAGGTTCGGCAGGTTGAGGTTCCGGATGTAGGGTGCAAAGAGGGCTGATCCAAATAGATGGTCAACAGGAACGTCAAAGAAACCCTGTATCTGATCGGCATGCAGGTCGATGGTAATGATGCGGTCAACACCTGCCTTCGTGAGCAGGTCGGCTGTCAGCTTGGCGCCCAGTGATACCCTGGGCCTGTCCTTGCGGTCCTGCCTCGCAAAACCGTAATAGGGAATGATGGCATTGACCTTGTAGGCCGATGCTCTCTTGGCAGCATCGATCATCAGCAGCAGCTCCATGAGATTCTCTGCCGGAGGGTTGGTCGACTGTATTATGAAGACGTGGCAGCCCCTGACCGATTCGTCAAAGCATGGCTGAAACTCACCGTCACTGAAGCTTAGCAGTGTGCTCTTGCCGAGCTCAATGCCAAGATGACCGGCAATTTTTTTTGCTATTGAAAGTGAAGAGGTGCATGAAAAGATCTTAAAGGGAGGTCTGCCATTCATATCTGAGCAATTTGACGGTTATCTTCCGGATGATGAGGTAAAAATAATATTAATGGTTCAAATCATTTTTCTCTGCCGAAAAATTTCATGTTTCCTGCAATATATTTCAGCAACTCTTCCCTGCCCGTTCCCTTTGCTGCTGAGGTGACGAACGAGGGAGGCAGGCTCTCCCACCTCTCAAGCATGACCCTGTCATGCACGGCCCGTATCCTCTCAGCCTCAGCCGCTGAGAGCTTGTCACTCTTGGTGAAGACCCTGGCGAAGGGGACGCCGCTGAGGGCAAGTCTCTCCATGAAGGTCAGGTCAGCAGCCATGGGCTCATGCCGTCCGTCGATCAGCACAAAAAGTGAAATGAGGTTCTCACGGTGGGTGATGTACGAGGTGAACAGTTTATCCCACTCAGCCCTCATCTTCTGTGATACGCGTGCGTAACCGTAACCGGGAAGGTCAACGAGGTACCAGCTGTCGTTGATCAGAAAGTGGTTTATCAACTGTGTCTTTCCGGGCTGGCCCGATATTTTTGCCAGGCCCTTTTTGGAGACGAGCATGTTGAGGAGTGAGGACTTTCCTACGTTTGACCTTCCGGTGAAGGCAAACTCCGGCAGGTCAGGCGGTGGCAGCTGGCTTATTCTGGCGCTGCTTTTGATATATACCGCTGACCTGATTTCCGGTGGAGAGGCCTCTGACATTCCGTATCAGTTCAGGTCCTTGTAAGGCAGGGGTATCGCAAGCCGGTAGTATAGCCTGTTGCCGAAGCGGGTGAGATAGGCGGCGATGACCACGACAGAGTCGGCACTGTGACCAGGGCTCTTCTTGAGGTCGAGGTAGCCGGTGGTGGCAGTCTGCAGCAGCAGCGTGAGGGAGTCAAGGTCAACGAGACCGTTGACGTAGTCACCCCTGTAATACTTCACGTTCTCAGCCAGGTCTGACATCTCGATGAATAGCTTGTAGACCCCTCGTTCATCGTAGAGATCGTTGACCCTGTAGGTAACCTCGGGGTAGTCCGTGACCCTGGTTCCGTTGATCATGTTCTCCTCCAGGCCGGGAAGACGTTTGCCGTCGATATAGTCGAGCTTTGCCTTGACACGGCCGCTCTTGTAATACTGTATCTGCGTGCCGCTGATGGTGTCATTGACATAAGGGGTGACCCGGAAAAGCTTGCTGTCGGGATAGTACCATCTCGCCTCGCCGTTCTTCTTGTCGCCCGAATAGGGTATCTCCTGTTCGATGACGCCACCCTTGTAGAATGTGCGGGTGATGCCCTCCCTGACGCCGTTTTTGTATTCGACCTCCTTGACCTTGACATCATCCCTGATGTAGTTCCTGATGCCGGTGAAGCCTGTATCGGGCTGATGACCTGCCTTTCTGCCTCTTCCGCTGTCTCCGGTGCCGCTGCCGCACGATGCGGCGAGAAGCATTATGAATGTGATGGTAACCGATAGAATCTGTTTCATGTCAGCTCTTGTTATTTAAGGTATATAAACTTCCAGGAGGGTGGCCCTGCCCTGGGGAATAAGCGTCACACTGTCGGCTGAGGCAGGTATCAGTATCGTCTCTCCGGCCTTCACCTCTTCGGTATGGCCAAGGCAGTCAACGACCGCCATGCTCTCCGTGCATATGTATATCACAAAGGAGTCAGTAAGGCTGAGATCTTTCATCAGGGGCCTGTCGAACTGCAGCAGGCTGGTGCGGAAATAATTGCATTCGGCCAGAAGGAGCGCCTGGTTCAACTCCGGTTCCAGCCTGATGAGGCCGGTATCGTCCCTGTCAAAGTCGATGGCATCAAGGGCCAGTTCAGTGTGCATCTCCCTGGGCCTGCCGTCAGCGTCAACGCGGTCCCAGTCGTAGATGCGGTAGGTGACGTCAGAGGTCTGCTGTATCTCTGCCAGCAGCACGCCGGCACCTATGGCATGAACCGTTCCTGCCGGAATGAAGAAGGCGTCACCCGGAAAGACCGGGGTGGCATTGATGATGCCGGCAACCGTACTGTCAGCAAGGTGACCCAGATACTCCTCCCTGCCGGTCTTCTTCCTGAAGCCGGTATAAATCACTGCCCCGGGTTCAGCATCGATAACATACCACATCTCCGTCTTGCCCCAGGCATGGTGTCTCTCCGACGCCAGTGCATCATCAGGGTGAACCTGTATGGAAAGGGTGTCGCGGGCATCAATCAGCTTGATCAGCAGAGGAAACTCATTGCCGTACTTCTCGTATACGCTGTCACCGACCAGGTCGCCCAGGTATACCTCTGTTATCTCCTCGAGGCTGTTACCCCTGAGAAAGCCGTTGGCTGCCACTGAGCTTGCACCGGTCATGCCGTTGATCTCCCAGCTTTCTCCCACCCTGGTGCCGGGGCCGGCATTCTTGCCGAACCGCTCGCGCAGGGCACTGCCACCCCAGAGTGTCTCCTTCAGTATGGGCCTGAACCTGATGGGGTAGAGCGAGTTCATCATCAGATAATATAATCAACAACCACCTTGGCCTTTTTTATATCTTTTGCCGCAGCCACCGCGGCACGGTGAGGATCACTCCTCTGGTAACGCTTCAGATCCTCCCGGGAGGCAAAAGTAGCATCAATGACAAAATCGCCGCAATGGTCATCTTCAGTGATGTTGACACCTGTACGGTATTCAATGATATAATCAAGCCTGTTGCCAACAGGACCGAAGAATTCCTTCAGCTTGCGTACCGATTCTTCCTTCTCACCGGGGGCCAAGGGAGGAGTGAGTTTAAAGATCACGATGTGTTTTACCATACGGATAATTTGCTACTTTTGGTACAAAAATACACTTTTTATGCTTACTGTCGGGATAGCCGGAGGAACAGGATCAGGAAAGACTACCGTTGTGCGAAAGCTTATTGACATGCTCCCTCCGGGGGAGGTTGTGATACTTCCGCAGGACAGCTACTACCGTGACAACAGTCACATACCGGTGGAGGAGAGGCAGAAGATCAACTTTGACCATCCCGATTCCGTTGAGTGGCCGCTGCTCATCGCACATCTCGGGGAGCTGAGGGCCGGCCGCCCGATAGAGATGCCCATCTACTCCTATCTCACCTGTGTCAGGTCTGCTGAGACCATTCCCGTAAAGCCTGCCGAGGTGGTGGTGGTGGAGGGGATACTGGTGCTCGTCGACCCCGGACTGCGGCCGCTGCTTGACATCAAGGTTTTCGTCGATGCTGATGCCGATGACAGGCTGGGAAGGGTTATTCAGCGTGATATCGTGGAGCGGGGGCGATCGGTGCTGAAGGTGCTGGAGAGATACAATGAAACGGTCAAGCCGTCACACCTGCAGTTCATAGAGCCCTCCAAGAGATATGCCGACATCATCATCCCCGGCGGGGGTGAGAACCTGGTGGGCATAGAGGTTCTGCGCACCATCGTGGAGAAACATCTCAGGTAGCCTCTTCTCAGCTGCGCCTCAGCTCACGGAGATACATCTGAATGGTGTTCTCAAGTCCGTACCAGAGTGCATCCGATATCAGGGCGTGGCCTATAGATACTTCCTCAAGCCACGGTATGTTGTTGTGGAGCCATGCCAGGTTGTTAAGGTCGAGGTCGTGACCCGCATTGACACCCAGTCCTGCCTCACGGGCTGTCTCCGCTGCCCTGACAAAGGGAGCCACGGCCGCTTCCCTGCCGGCGCCGTACATGGCAGCGTAGGGCTCTGTGTAGAGCTCTATACGGTCAGTGCCGGTGCGTGCGGCATACTCAATCATCACCGGATCAGTGCCGGTAAATATGGAGGTGCGTATTCCCTTCTCATGAAAACGGGCTATCACATCGGTGAGGAAAGCAAGGTTGGCCCTTGTGTCCCATCCTGCATTGGAGGTCACGGCGTCATGAGCATCAGGTACCAGCGTCACCTGGTCGGGCAGGTTGTCAAGCACCAGCTTCACAAACCTCTCCTCCGGATTGCCCTCAATGTTGTATTCGGTGGTGATGACCTCCCTTATCACCGGCACATCCCTGTACGTTATGTGCCTCTCATCAGGCCTCGGATGTACCGTTATTCCCTCGGCCCCGAAGGCCTGGCACTTCACCGCAGCAAGCCTTACGTCCGGCACATTGCCTCCACGGGCATTGCGCAGCGTGGCAATCTTATTGATGTTTACACTCAGTCGCGTCATTGCATTGTATCCTGTTTGAGAGTGCAAAGTTACACGGATACGTAGTTTTTTGTACTTTTAATCGAAATTTGACCCGCGGAATGACTGCAAAAGACCTGATATCGGATGTGGTGCCGGCACTGAAGACCTCAGACACGGCACAGACGGCACTGAACTGGATGGAGACCTTCAGGGTATCACATCTGCCGATAGTGAATGAGAGCGACTACCTGGGGCTCATCTCCGACAGTGACATCTTCGACCTCAACCAGCCCGAGGAACCCATAGGCAACCACGAGCTGTCGCTTCCCCGCCCGTGCGTGAAGCTGACACAGCACATCTATGAGGTCATTGCCCTCTCCGCCAGACACAAGCTGACCGTGGTGCCGGTGGTTGACGATCAGATGCATTACCGGGGAGTCATCACCTATAATGACATGATACGCGGCGTTGCCTCCTTCTCCTCAATAGAACAGCCCGGCGGGGTGATAATGCTCAATGTCGTCGCCCGCGACTATTCCATGAGCCGCATTTCACAGATTGTCGAGAGCAACGACGCCAGGATACTGAGCATGGCCATCACCTCCGATCCCGACTCCACCAGCCTGGAGATCACCCTCAAGGTCAACACCACCGACCTTGCCTCCATCATAAGGACATTTGAGAGATACTCCTACGAGGTAACAACCTGGGTCACCGACAATGATGAGCTCGACCGGTTTTACACTGACAGGTACAATCTGCTCATGAAATACCTCAATATGTAACCAGTTCGCATGATGTCAAGGAAATTCGCACTATACAGCAAGGGTCTGACAGGGAAGACCACGGCCGGACTTCTGAGGCTGATTGATGCACTGCATGAACGCGGCGTCACCATCTACCTGAATATCATGGAGCCCAACGGCAACAGCTTTTCCGGGGATCAGAGGGTCATCCCTTTTTCTGATTATTCTGAGCTGCCTGATGATGTGTGCCTGATAATCAGTGTCGGAGGCGACGGCACCTTTCTGGAGACTGCCCGGCGGGTACAAAACACAACTGTTCCCGTAGCAGGGATAAACACCGGCAGGCTGGGGTTCCTGGCAAACATACCCGATGATGATGAGATAGGCAGGTCAATAGACCTGCTCTGTGCCGGCGAGTACGAGGTCGTCAGCCGTTCAATGCTCGAAATCGTCTCTCCCCGGGGGCTCTTCGGTCCGGAACGCACCCTGGCACTCAATGAGTTCACGGTACAGAAGGCTGACCAGAGCATGATTACAATAGACGTAAGTGTCGACGGCCTCCTCCTTAATACATACCGTGCAGACGGACTGATCATCTCAACGGCAACAGGCTCAACGGCCTACAACCTTAGCGTGGGAGGCCCGATACTCTTTCCGTCCGACGAAAGCATCATCATCGCCCCCATGTCGCCTCACAACCTCACCGTCAGGCCTGTCATCATCGACGGCAACAACACCGTCACCCTTGTTACCGGAGGAAGAAGCAGCGGCTGTCTCATGACCTGCGACTCCAGGTCCGTGACGGTGCCAATGGGCACTACGGCAGAGATACGCCGCGCAGAGGTCAGGCTGAATACGGTTACCACCGCCGGGAATGATTTTTTCAGCACCCTGAGGAATAAGCTTATGTGGGGCGCCGATCCCCGTAACTGACAATAATTAAGGAATATTTAAGTTTTAATTAGTGGTACAATACTTATATTTGTAGCCTCAACTGCAGGATGACTGATGATTAAACGTCTTATACTGGTGTGCTTTGTGGTGCTCTTTACTGCACCGTTCGTCTCTGCACAGCTGTGGAAGATGAAGAGATATGAAGCATCAGCCGGCCTGGGCACATCACAGTTCTACGGCGATATCGGCGGATTCTCACTCGGCGATAACGCTATCGGATTCAGGGACATAACATTCCGCCAGACAAGATTCAGCGTCAACGGCTCTTTCAGGTACTTTATCATCGATAATGTAGCTGCACGGCTGAGCCTCTCCTACCTCATGCTCCATGCAACTGATGCAAGAGGGTCGAACGAAATCAGAGATTATGCGGCTGTTACATCCCTGTTCGAGCCACTGCTTGCGGGTGAGTACTATTTTGTCAGAAACCGTGAGCGAAACAGCTTTCTCTTTCAGACATACAGGGGCAGGGCAAGGAACAGGCTGAAGGACTTCTTCAGGAGCATAGATGTGTACGCAATGACAGGCATTGGCGGTGCAGCCTTCAGCGTCAGCGGAAATGACAATCTGGAACAGCGGTGGAGCACAAATCCCGAGCAGAAATCAGCAGGTTTCACTGCCGTTATTCCGGCAGGGGTGGGCGCCAAACTCGCTGTTGACCCTAACATACTGATAGGAGTGGAGCTGAACGGCCGCTACACTTTTTCTGATTTCCTTGACGGGTATGACCCTGATGTGCCTCCCATCCCTGGCAGGGATTTGTCAAGGCGGAAAGATGTTTACCACACATTCAGCGTGACCTTCAACTACAGAATCATGACGGCACGGAACGGACTTCCTTCCTTCAGATGATATACAGCACGTAAGCCGCGGAATGAGAAGAACAGCAACAGTAATATTAGTGATGATCGCCTCCCTGCCTCTCATGGCACAGCGCAGCGCTGACTACGGCGTCTCTGCAGGCATTGTGACATACATTGGCGACTCCGCGAATACCTTCTTCAAGCCCGGCCCGGCCGCACAGTTCTTCTACAGGTACAACTTCCACCCCAGGCTGGCCGTCAGGGCCAACCTCATGGGAGGTTACATCACACCTCTGGATGCACCCCTCGGAGAGCTGGGGGCAACTTTTGAATACAACTTTTTCCCTTACTCCACCTTCAGAAGCAGAAGGGTTGACTATACCCCCTACATAGCTGCCGGAGCAGCCTTCTCGGCTGTATATAACCAGGTTGACCTGGACGGCTCACCCCAAAGCTTTCATCCTTTCTTTTCTATACCATTCTCTGCCGGATTCAAGGTCAATGTTGCAAATCAGGTTGGCATTGAGTTCGAATATGGTTTTCGTAAGACTTTTTATGATAAATTTGACGGCCAATATGAGATCATGACTCCGGGCGATTCACCGTCGGCTGTAGATCACTCATGGTTGCATAACAATGACTGGTACAGTTTCATGGGTATATCCGTAACATGGAAGATGTACAACAAGCTGTTAGGCTGCCCGGCTTTTGCAGAAATGGAAAAGAGTAAAAAAAGAAAGAAGAGATAAACTTGACATTTAAGGATCAGATAGATAAGAGCAGGCTCCCGGAGCATGTTGCTGTTATCATGGACGGCAACGGCCGGTGGGCCCGGCGCAGGGGCCATGAGCGCATCTTCGGCCATCACCGCGGGGTTAAGGCCGTGCGGAAGGTCGTCGAGGCAGCAGCGGAACTTGGGATAAAGTACCTTACCCTCTACGCTTTCTCCACCGAAAACTGGAACAGGCCAGATGCTGAGGTCTCTGCTCTCATGGACATCATGGTAGAGTCTCTGAACAATGAGACAAAGACACTGGTCGACAAGCAGATATCGCTTCAGGTCATAGGTGACCTCGAGAGGCTCTCGGAAAATGTCCGTGCCAGGCTCCGCGAAACAATGCGGGTGACCTCTGCGGGTGAACGCATGAGACTGATAGTGGCCCTCAGCTACTCCTCACGGTGGGAGATAGCCGATGCCTGCCGGCGCATAGCGCAGGAGGTCAGGGAAGGCCGGATCAGCACCGGCGAGATCAATGAAGATACCGTCAGCGCCTTCCTCACTACATCGGGCACCCCTGACCCGGCAATGATGATACGCACCAGCGGAGAGAAGAGGATCAGCAACTTCCTCCTGTGGCAGCTCGCCTATGCGGAACTTTATTTTACAGAGAAACTTTGGCCCGATTTTGGTAAGGAGGACTTTTACAAAGCAGTGGCAGACTTCCAGAAGAGGGAAAGGAGATATGGAAAGACCAGTGAGCAGATCGCTGAAAACAGATGAGATGATGAAAGAAAACCTAGTGCGTGCCTTTTTCCTTTTTGCTTTGTTGTTGACAGGCCTGGCGGCCACAGCTCAGACCGAAGAAAAATTTGTCAATTACCTCTACCCCGATGAATATACCATAGCCGGCATTACCGTCTCCGGCGTCAGATTCCTTGACCCCACGGCACTGATGGGCATATCAGGCCTTCGTATCGGACAGAAGGCCGAGATACCCGGGGAACAGATAACCTCCGCGGTGAAGAAACTGTGGGAGCAGGGCCTCTTCTCCGATGTCAGGATAACAGTGACGCAGATCGAGGGAGAGAACATATGGCTTGATATCTATCTCCAGGAGAGACCGCGTCTCTCAACACTCAGATTCGAAGGGATACGAAAATCGGAAGAGACAGACCTCACCGAAAAACTGAGCCTGCCCAGCGGATCACAGGTCACCGCCCACCTTCTCAGCAGGGCAGAGAAGACCATCAGGGATCATTATATCGAAAAGGGGTTCCTTAATACCGAGGTGGACATTGTGCAGAAGGATGACCCCGACCTGCCCAACAATGTGGTGCTGAGTGTTATCGTCAACAAGAATGAGAAGGTCAAGATAGAGGAGATAAGGTTTGAGGGAAACGAATTCTTCGAGGACAAAAGGCTGCGCAGGGTGATGAAGAACACCAAGCAGAAGGACCTCAACATCTTCAAGGGCTCAAAATACATCGAGGATAAATTCGAGGAGGACCGCAACAGCCTGGTTGAGTTCTACAATGAGAACGGCTTCCGCGACTTCCGCGTAGTTGGCGATTCCACATACGCCCTGGAGGATGGCAAGATGGTGCTGGTGGTAAAGATCAACGAAGGCAACCAGTACTACCTCAGGAATGTCAACTGGGTGGGCAACAGCATCTACACCAGGGATCAGCTCGAACGGGTCTTCAACTTCCCCACGGGAGAGGTCTACAATCAGAGCGCCATCTACAAGCGGCTGATAGAGGACGAAGATGCCGTCAACTCACTCTACCTCAATTACGGATATCTCTTCTCCAGGGTTACGCCGGTTGAGAAGAATGTGGAGGGTGACTCCATTGACCTGGAGGTGAGGATCTTCGAGGGTGACCCCGCCAACCTCAACAATGTGATCATCAGCGGCAACACCCGCACCAATGAGCATGTGGCGCGCCGTGAGCTGTACACCATGCCCGGCGATCTCTTCTCCAAGGAGAATATCATCCGCTCCGTGAGGCAGGTGGCAGTTCTGGGTCACTTCGACCCCGAGAAGATCAACCCGCAGCCCATCCCTGACCAGATCAACGGTACCGTCGATCTGCTCTATGCCCTCGAGGAGAAGGCCAATGACCAGTTTGAGATCTCCGGCGGCTGGGGCGCAGGCATGCTGGTAGGAACAGTGGGGGTGAGGTTCAACAACTTCGCCATGCGCAACTTCTTCAAGTGGAAGGAGTGGAGACCCTACCCCTCCGGCGACGGCCAGTCGCTGCAGATCAGGGCACAGTCGAACGGACGGGTGTACCAGTCGTACAACATATCATTCATTGAACCATGGCTGGGCGGCAAGAAGCCCAACACCCTCTCGCTCTCAGCCTTCCGCTCACTGATGACCAACGGCTCCCCCAGGGGCTCCGACGACAGGCAGCATATGATCATCGACGGTGCCTCGGTAGGCTTCGGCAAGAGACTGGAGTGGCCCGATGATTATTTCTCGGTATTCTATGAGGGCAGCTACCAGCGCTACAGCATGTACAACTACTCCCAGTACCAGTTCCTCTTTGACAACGGTGACGCCAACCTGGCATCGCTGACTGCAAGGATAACGCGCTTTTCGGCAGGGCCCAACACCATTTATCCCCGCAGCGGATCCACCTTCAGCCTCTCGGTGCAGCTGACGCCGCCCTACTCAGCCATCAGCGGCAAGGACATGTCTGCTCTTCCCGATGAGGAAAAATACCGCTGGATAGAGTTTTACAAGACGGTCTTCAAAGCCGATTACTACTATCCCCTCACCTCTGACAACAAGCTGGTGCTCAATGCCCGTGCAGCATTCGGCTACCTCGGTTTCTACAACAGGGATATCGGACCGTCACCCTTTGAGAATTTCTATGTTGGCGGCGACGGCATGACGGGATACAGCTTCTACGGCCGTGAGGTCATCGCCCTCAGGGGATACACCAACGGCTCGCTGACACCCACACAGATAAAGGAAAACAGGATCGTGGAGGTGGGCAACGTCTATTCCAAGCTCACCCTTGAACTGCGCTACCCGGTATCGCTCAACCCCCAGGCCACCATCTACGGCCTCGCCTTCCTTGAGGCCGGGAGGGCATGGTACGGCCTAAAGGAATTCAACCCCTTCAGGATGAACCGGTCTGCAGGCATAGGCCTCAGAGCCAACCTGCCCATGTTCGGCCTTCTGGGCATCGACTGGGGCTACGGATTTGACACGCCCGTCACCGGCAGGGCCGATGACGGCGGAAGCCAGTTCCACTTTGTAATAGGACAGCAATTTTGACAGACAACAATCAAAAAAACAAGCTATGAAGAAGATCATCGTTTTGACAGTACTGGTGCTTGCCGCATCATTGACCGGCATGGCACAGAAGTTCGCCTTCGTTGACAGCGAATATATAAGGAACAATATTCCTTCCTTCACCGCAGCACAGCAGCAGCTGGACAAGCTATCCGAAGGATGGGAGAAGGAGGTGGCCGACGGCTATGCAGCCGTGGAGCAGATGTATAAGGATTACCAGGCTGAGGTGGTGCTGCTGACACAGGAGCAGAAGAAGAAGAGGGAAGAGGCCATCATTGCCAGGGAGAAAGAGGTGAAAGAGCTGCAAAATGCATATTTCGGGATGGATGGCGAACTCTTCAGAAAACGGGAAGAGATGGTTAAACCTATT
This sequence comes from uncultured Rikenella sp., assembly GCA_964411345.1. Lineage (GTDB taxonomy): Bacteria > Bacteroidota > Bacteroidia > Bacteroidales > VadinHA17 > SR-FBR-E99. The sequence continues at coordinate 18,591 of CAYPKP010000032.1, forward strand.
CAGGATGAGATACTCAGGGCCATTAAGGAGATATCCGTGGAGGGCAGTTATGCAGTTATTTTTGATACCTCGGCAGGATCAAACATACTCTTTGCCAATCCGCGGTATGATCTCTCCGATCAGGTACTGCAGAAACTCGGTTATAAGAATTAAATAATTACATTTGCACACTAAAATTTGAATAATAAGAAGATGAAAAAAGTATTTGGGATACTCCTGTTCGCTGTACTGGTTTTTACGGCACAGGACGGATTTGCTCAGTCGCTCAAGACAGGCCATATCAACCGTGATGACATCATCATGACCATGCCTGATTATGACTCGGCCATGACAAAGTACAATGCATTCGGGCAGGAGCTCACAAATGCTCTGGAACTGATGCAGGTTGAATACAACAACAAGCTTGACCAGTATGTAAAGGACAGCAAGAACCTCACCGATATCGTAAAGGCAAACAAGGAGCAGGAGCTTGCCGACATGCAGACCCGCATCGGCAACTTCCAGCAGCAGGCCCAGGTTCAGCTCCAGGAGAAGCAGGCAGAACTGCTCAACCCGATAATTGAGAAGGCTACGGTTGCCATCAATAAAGTGGCAAAGGAGGGTGGATTCACATATATTTATGATGTACGCACCCTCGTCTATGTTGATACGGCGAAGAGCACCGACATCGGTCCGCTGGTAAAAACCCAGCTTGGAATAAAGGAATAGGAAAGATCACGGCACGGATGACCGCCGGCCTTGCTCCGCTTCCTGACAGGAGCAATGGTGATGCCGGCGGGCCTCCGTGCTCCTGAAATCATGGAAGCAGGAAACCGCCCGATAGGTATTTTTGATTCAGGAGTAGGAGGACTGACTGTGGCTCATGCCATCAGGCAAAATCTCCCGGGAGAAAGAATAGTCTATTTCGGCGACACTGCACACCTTCCCTACGGCGACAAGTCTGAGGAGGCCATAAGAAGTTACTCGGCACGCATCACGGAGTTTCTTCTTGAGCATGACGCCAAGCTGGTGCTCATAGCCTGCAACTCCGCATCCGCATCAGCCTATGAGAGCCTTGAGGAGGAGTACCGCGACAGGGTGCTGATCCTCGACGTTATAAACCCGGTGGTACGGTATGTCGCCTCACGCAGCTACCGGAGGATCGGGGTGATAGGCACGAAGAGAACCATCAGCTCCGGCACCTATGAAAAGAAGATAAGCGCAGCATCGCCCTCAACGGTGCTGGCATCCATGGCAACACCCCTGCTCGTGCCGATGATCGAGGAGGGATTTATCTTTGATGACATCAGCAACGCCATCATACGGACCTACCTGTCCGATGCCAGGCTTGCCGATATAACTGCACTCATACTCGGCTGCACCCATTACCCGATCATTAAAAATCAGATCAGCAAGTTTTTTAATTTTGACGTTGAGGTTATCGACTCGGGCCGGCTTGTTGCCGCCCTGCTGAGGGAGACGCTGGAGAAGCATGACCTGCTGAACCGTAACGGTACAGGCGAGGATCTCTTCTTCGTATCCGACTACACCGACTATTTTGAAAAGATAGCGAGAATGTTTTTCGAGAGCAACATCAATCTTCAAAAGGCTGACATCTGGCGCTGACAGGCCTCCCTGCCCGCAGGTGACGGCGATTCAACCCTTCCGGCCATTCAGTTGCCGGTTAATGGCATATATGATTAAAATCATACAGTTATATCAGTGTATTGCTGAACTTAGCTCCTTCAAACGGGTTAACTCTTCAAAGCTCCTTTATTAAAACAAACAGTTCAATTTTATCATGGAAAAAAGATTAAAGGTCATTGAGAAAGATGATGTGGTGATAAGGTTTTCAGGCGATTCCGGGGACGGAATGCAGCTTACGGGCACCCTCTTTTCCACCACCTCGGCGCTGTTCGGCCATGACATCTCCACCTTCCCCGATTATCCGTCGGAGATACGCGCTCCCCAGGGAACCGTGGGAGGGGTCTCGGGCTTCCAGGTTCACATAGGGCATAAGCAGGTGAATACTCCCGGTGACTACGCCGACGTGCTCGTGGCAATGAATCCGGCGGCAGTGCGCGCCAATGCCAGGTACCTGGCCAAGGGCTCTACCATCATCTATGACTCTGACAGCTTCACTGAAAAGCAGATACTGCGTGCAGGCTACAAATCGGATCCCTTCATCGAAGACAAGCTCGACGGCATGCACCTCATTGCAGCTCCCATAACCACACTGGTTAAGGAGGCTCTCAAGGATTCGGAGCTTGACCCGAAGTCGGTAATTCGCACAAAGAATATGTTTGCCCTCGGGATGGTGTACTGGCTCTTTGACAGCAAGCTCAAATACACTGAAGATTTCATTGAGGAGAAGTTCGGCAAGAAGCCGCTCATCGCCGAGGCAAACAGCAAGGTGCTCCGGGCAGGATACTACTATGCCGAGACGATACAGGCCATCGCTCCGTCATACAGGGTGAGCCCTGCCAACATAGAGAAGGGTACCTACCGCAATATCAACGGCAACCAGGCCACATCATGGGGTCTTCTTGCCGCAGCAGAGAAGGCAGGGATGAAGCTCTTCATAGGTTCTTATCCCATCACCCCGGCAACCGGCATCCTCGAGGAGCTGGCCCTGCGCAAGGACCTGGGCGCCAAGAGTCTCCAGGCTGAAGACGAGATAGCTGGCATCTGCAGCGCCATAGGTGCCAGCTTCGCAGGTAGCCTGGCCGTGACATCCACTTCCGGGCCGGGTTTTGCCCTCAAATCGGAGGCACTGAACCTGGCAGTCATGACCGAACTGCCGCTGGTGGTGGTAAACGTGCAGAGGGGCGGACCCTCAACAGGCCTCCCTACCAAAACTGAACAGGCAGACCTCTGGCAGGCTCTCTACGGCCGTAACGGAGAGAGCCCCGTGGTGGTGCTGGCGGCAGGGACACCCTCGGACTGCTTCCACTATGCATTCAATGCAGCGAAGATAGCCCTGGAATACATGACGCCGGTGGTGCTCCTGACAGACAGCTACCTTGCCAACGGCAGCGAACCGTGGAAGATACCCTCAATGAGTGACATGCCCTCCATCACGGTGCCGTGGGCCGAAAAGACTGACGAAGAGTATCTACCCTATGACAGGGATCCTGTAAAACACTCCCGTAAATGGGCAGTGCCCGGCATGGAAGGCCTCGAACACCGCATTGGCGGGCTCGAGAAGACCATCAGGGGAAGCGTCTCCTACACCCCGGAAAACCATGAGTATATGGTTAAGATGAGAGAGGCGAAGGTAGAAGCGGTGGCAGCTGACGTGCCTGACCTGAAGGTCGTGGGCGACACCAGCGGCGACCTGCTGATAATAGGCTGGGGGAGCAGCCACGGCCACATCGTTACTGCAGTTACCGAACTGCAGGAGGAGGGATATAATGTGTCGGCGGTTAACTTCAACTACATCAGACCCCTGCCGGAGAATACCGCACAGGTGTTCGGAGGATTTAAAAAGCTGGTGGTATGCGAGCTGAACCTTGGACAGTTTGCCAACTATCTGAGAATTAAGCATCAGAAATTCACCTATCATCAGTACAACAAGGTGCAGGGACTGCCCTTCACGGTGAAGGAGATAAAAGAATACTGTATTAAATTGCTGGAGGAGAAATAAAATGGCTGAAACAAAAACACACGAGAACCACTACGTCGCCAGGGACTTCAAGAGCGACCAGGAGGTAAGATGGTGCCCCGGATGCGGTGATCACGGCATCCTCGCTTCGCTGCAGAAGGCACTGGCCGAACTTGACATACCCAAGGAAAAATATGTATTTGTCTCAGGCATAGGATGCTCTTCAAGGCTGCCCTATTACATGAACACCTACGGTTTCCACGGAATACACGGGAGGGCCGCTCCAATAGCCACCGGCATCAAGATCGCCAATCCTGACCTGATGGTCTGGATGATGACCGGCGACGGTGATGCACTGGCCATCGGCGGCAACCACTTCATTCATGCCATCAGGCGAAACATAGACATCAAGATAATACTGTTCAACAATGAGATATACGGCCTCACCAAGGGACAGTATTCGCCAACGTCGAAAAAGGGGCTGGTGACCAAGACTTCGCCATATGGAACCATCGAGGAGTCATTCAAGATAGGCGAGCTGACCATCGGAGCCAGCGGACGGTTCTTCGCCCGCACGGTAGACTATAACCTGCAGCTTTCAAATGAAGTGTACAAGGAGGCTGCCCTGTTCAACGGCACCGCCATGGTGGAGGTCATCCAGAACTGCGTCATCTTCAACGACGGGGCCCATGACCTCATCACCAACAAGGAGACCAGGGATGACAACACCCTTGTGCTCCGTCACGGTGAGCCAATGATCTTTGGCAAAGACCGCGACAAGGGTATTATCCTTGAGAATCTTAAGCTGAAGGTGATAAAGCTGGGCGAGAACGGCCGCACGGAGAAGGATGTGCTGGTGCATGACGCCCATGAACCCAACCCGGGTATCCACTACAGGCTGGCAGGCATGCATCTTCCGGAATACCCGGTAGCACTCGGCGTCATAAGGTCGATCAAGGACCATACATATGATGAAGCCATGCGCGACCAGCATGTGAGGGTACAGGAGGCCTCGAAGATAAAATCTGTGGATGAGCTCCTGCACAGCGGAGCTACCTGGAAGAAATAGCAACTGTCCGTCACATGACGCGATGGCGCTTTTCTTCATCTATTTTGCTAAATTTGGCGTCTGAAATCACTTGATGCCTATATGGACGTACAGCCCGGAAAAGGGGCCCGGAGAGACCGTGCCCTGCAACAGCAGGAAGAACGCCTGAAGGAGCTGGCATGCATCAACCGGGTAACCTTGATGCTCAAGGAGGGGAAGCCGGTTGAGGAATCCCTGCAGCAGCTGGTGCTGATACTGCCCTCCGCCATGCAGTATCCTGACCAGACTGCGGTCAGGATCATCTATGACGGCAAATCCTATGAGACGCCACAATTCAAGGAGAGTGAATGGAAGCTGATCCATAACTTTCAGACTATAGATGCAGAAGGGACTATAGAGATATTCTATACTTCAGAGTTCCCTGAAGAGGATGCCGGACCCTTTCTGAAGGAAGAGAATGACCTCCTGAGAAATATGTCGGGACTGATAACACGGCATATCAACAGTCTGAAGGCCAGGGAGTTTGCATCTCAGAAAACGATGGTCCCGGAGGAGGACGAGAATTTTGCGGAGCAGTCAAGCCGCAAGCTCCTGCAGGAATTTCTTGACAGGTACAATGCCGAGAGGGATGTCTTTCATGATCTCATGCCTTTTATGGTCAAGGAAATACTCCTGGTGGCCAGTCTCTATGACGCATACTCGATAGAGGGCGAAGGGCGCTTCTCGGATCACATACTTGGCGAATACTACCAGATGAGCCTGACCACCCTTCCACGCGTCACCGGCGTCTCAGGCGAGGATGAGGCCTTCCTGCGCCTGGAGGCCCGGCACTATGACATGATCATCATCATGGTGGGTGTCGACCGCGAGAGCCCCATGAGCCTCTGCACCAAGATCAAGGAGAAATACCCGTACATTCCCACATACCTGCTGGTAAACAACCCCAGCGTCATCCCCTGGGTCCAGAACCAGAAAAAGCACGGCATACCGTTTGACAACTACTTTGTCTGGACAGGCGAGTCAAAGGTCTTCTTCGCAATGGTCAAGCTTCTCGAAGACAGGGTCAATGTCGAGAATGACACAAAGAAGGGACTCTCCGGTGTCATACTGATCATCGAGGACCTGGCTGACTATTATTCAACCTACGTCCCCATGCTATATACCCTGGTGCTGGAGCAGACACGTAACCTTATTGAGGAGGTGAGTGCGGACGAGCTGTATAAGGTGCTGAAGATCAGGGCCCGGCCTAAGATCCTGCTGGCCACCAACTATGAGGAGGCCATGCTGATCTACAACAAATACAAGGACAGCCTGCTGGGGGTGATCTCTGACATGCGTTTTCCCGAGAAGGGTGAGTTCAACAGGAAGGCGGGATATAAATTCATCAGCCACATAAGGCAGGAGATGCCCAACCTGCCGGCCGTGCTGCAGTCTTCCGACCCCGACAATGCCAGGTTTGCCGCCGAACTCAACGCCAGCTTCATCAACAAGAACTCCGAGTCCCTGCTCCAGGATCTGAAGTCGTTCATCAACTATTACCTCGGGTTTGGCCATTTTGTCTACCGTGACACCAAAGGCAGGCAGATAGCTGTGGCAAAATCCATGAAGGAGTTCCAGTCCTTTCTCAGGACCGTGCCGGAGGACTCGCTTGAGTACCATGCCGTGAAAAACCACTTTTCTCTCTGGCTGATGGCCAGGGGAGAGGTGAAGATTGCCAAGATGATCAACCCGATAAAGCTCTCCGACTTCAACAATGTCAGGGAGCTGCGGGAGTTCCTGCTGAACATCGTGAAGCAGCGGCGGCGCGAGATGAACAAGGGCAAGGTTGTCAATTTTGATGAGTCTCACGTAGCTGAGGAGACCAATATTGTCAGTTTTGCCGGCGGATCACTGGGAGGCAAGGGCCGTGGCCTGGCCTTTATCAATACGCTGATATACAGTTTCGAGGTGGGCAGGCTAACCCCCGGGATAAAAATCAAGACACCCCTTACCGCCATCATCGGAACCGATGAGTTTGACCTCTTTATGGAGAGCAACCATCTCTGGGAAGAGGTCACCCGTGAGAAGGACTACGCAGCACTCCAGAGGCGTTTCGTGGCCGGATCCCTCAGCACAGAGCTGAGAAATAAGCTGAGGATCTTCCTCCGCATAAATAACGGTCCGCTGGCAGTCAGGTCGTCGAGCCTCTTCGAAGACTCACTGAGCCAGCCATTCTCAGGTATCTTCGGCACCTACCTGCTCCCCAACAACCATCCTGACGCAGAGGAGAGGCTCACACAGCTCTGCAGCGCAATCAAGCTCGTCTTTGCCTCAATATACTCCAATGACTCACGTACCTACTTCGAAGCCATTAATTACAAGGTGGAGCAGGAGAAGATGGCCATTGTGATACAGACGGTGGTGGGCAGCAGGTACGACGACATTTATTATCCGCATATCAGCGGTACGGCACAGTCGTACAACTTCTATCCCGTAGCCCACATGACCCCGTCAGACGGCTTTGCAGTGATGGCCGTGGGTCTTGGACAATACGTCCTTGACGGTGAGCGGGCGTTTCGTTTCTCCCCTTCATTCCCTGATCTGGACATTGTTCCCATAATGGACATCTCCAGGTTCTCGCAGGTGGAGTTTTTTGCCATCAACATGGCAAAGAGCGATGTCGACCTCCTGCAGGGGCAGCATGCGGGCATGGTCAAGCTCAGGATCAGCAGGGCGGAGAGTGACGGCACAATACAGCATTCAGCTTCCGTGCTCAGTATTGATGACGATACCCTGGTGCCCGGGCTCTACGCCTCCGGACCCAGGGTGATCAACTTTGCCGATATCCTCAAATATGACTACATCCCCCTGGCCCCGACGCTGAAGAAGGTGCTCGAAGTGTTTCGCGAGGCCTTCGGAGCTCCCGTGGAGATAGAGTTCGCCGTCGACCTGACAAAGGATGAGGATGGCATGGCCACCTTCTACCTGCTGCAGGTCAAACCTCTCGTGGGCAGCGGCGCAGGGTACAGTGTCGATCCCGACTCCGTCTATGATGAACATACGGTGCTCGTATCGAAAAAGAGTATGGGCAACGGCCTCCTTGCAGATATCACAGATGTGGTTTATGTCGAACCCGGACACTTCAGCAAGATGGCAACGGTGGAGATGGCTGAAGAGATCGATGCCATAAACAGGATCATGCTCGACGAAAACCGCCATTATGTGCTGATAGGTCCCGGGCGCTGGGGCTCCCGCGACAGGTTCCTGGGGATACCCGTTGCCTGGCCGCAGATATCCAATGCCAAAGTCATTGTGGAGGTGGGACTGCCGGGATACCATCTTGACGCCTCTCTCGGGTCACACTTCTTCCATAATGTGACCTCGATGAATATAGGCTACTTCTCCGTCAATCTCGACGAAGACGAACATGCCGTTGTCTGGGATAGGCTGGACGAACAGACAGTCATCCGCAGCGGCAGGTTTTTCCGTCACGTGAGGTTTCAGAAACCGCTGGTGATACGGATGGACGGAAGAAAGGGCATGGCCGTGATATCGGTCATGGAGTGACGGAAGCAGCAGAGGTTACCGCCGTCGGGTTTATCTTCCTTATCAGTCCCTGAAGTACAGTGCCCGGGCCGGCCTCGATAAACTCCGTAGCCCCGTCAGCTATCATTCTCTCAACACTCTGTGTCCACCTTACCGGCGAAGTCAGCTGCGCTATGAGATTGTCAGTAATCTCTCCGGGGTCTGTCGTTGGCAGGCCTGTAACATTTTGATATACAGGGCATGACGGGGGCCTGATCTTTGCTTTCCGTATTGCATCTTCAAGTTCCAGCCGTGCCGGCTCCATGCATGGCGAGTGGAAGGCGCCGCTGACGGCAAGCGGTATTATCCTCTTGCCACCCCGTGCCTTCAGCTCTTCCGTGGCTCTGGCAACGCCCTCAACTGTTCCTGAGATCACTATCTGGCCGGGACTGTTGTAATTTGCCGGCACGATGATCTCGGTCAGGGAGGCACACACCTCCTCCACAACGGCATCATCCATGCCTATCACGGCTGCCATGGTTGAGGGTGTCAGGCCGCATGCCTTCTGCATGGCTTCGGCCCTGGCTGCCACAAGCGTCAGCCCGGCCTCAAAGGAGAGGGCCCCGGCAGCTACCAGTGCCGAGAACTCCCCGAGGGAATGTCCGGCGACCATCGCCGGAACAAACCCTGCACCCATTGCGCGGGTGAGTATCACCGAGTGAAGAAAGATGGCCGGCTGTGTCACCCTGGTCTGCTTCAGCTCCTCGGCACTGCCCGAGAACATGACATCGGTGATGCGGAAACCTGATATTTCGTTGGCCTTCTCAAACATTTCGCGGGCTTCGGGGAAAGTATCGTACAACTCCCTGCCCATGCCGGGATACTGCGCCCCCTGCCCCGGGAAAACATATGCTTTCATATTATGAAAAGAGGTTTAAAATGTTAATCTCAATGGAGCCTGTTTGCTATCAGGTGCATGAACTCCTCACGGGTATTCAGGTTAGAGAGGAAACAACCGGTAAAGGCAGAGGTGGTGGTGACGGAGTTCTGCTTCTGTACCCCCCGTATCTGCATGCACATATGCTGCGCCTCGATGACCACCGCAACGCCCAGCGGCTTGAGGTTCTCCTGTATGCAGTTGCGGATCTGCGTTACCAGCCTCTCCTGCACCTGAAGCCTCGCCGCATAGGTCTCTACCACCCGGGCTATCTTGCTCAGCCCGGTGATGGTGCCGTCAGGGATATAGGCCACGTGCGCCTTGCCGATGAAGGGCAGCATGTGGTGCTCGCACATTGAATATATGTCAATGTCCTTTACCAGTACCATGTGCCGGTAATCCTCGCGGAAAAGCGCACTGCGCAGAATCTCGTCAGGATCAGACTCGTAGCCCCGGGTGAGAAAGGCCAGGGCCTTGGCAACCCTCTCGGGGGTCTTCAGCAGCCCCTCCCTGTCGGGGTCTTCACCCAGCAGCTTGAGTATCCTGCTGTAATAACCCGCGATCTCACTGATGATCTCCGGGTTCCACTGTTCAATCTTGTTGTAGTTGTCTGACAGTCTTCCGCTGCCGTCGTTTAGTTTTTTCATATTGTCTAAAGTAATTGATATGTTTTTCCCGCGCTTCGTGTTATCCGGCGGTTTCATCGTAATTAAGCTGCCTCGGATTCTGTTTTCCCATTACCATTCAGCGGGGACATCTTCTCCCGGTTCCGGTCTCTTCCCGGCACTCAGGGGACACACTCTCATCCATAATACTCAACATAATTGTTTTCCGTCTCCTCCACCCTGACGCAGTGCAGCAGCGCACCCTCTGCGGCCAGGGGAGCCTCGAGCTCACCCCATATGGCCATGGCCAGGCTCTCCGTGGTGGCTATCCTGCCTGCCATGAAGTCAGTCTCCAGGTTCATGTTCTTGTGGTCAAGCTTGATGATCACCCTCTCGTTGATGATCTCCTTCAGCCGGGTGGCATTCATGAAATATCCGATGTCAGGATCCGCCTCTCCCCTGACTGTCACCTTCAGAACATAGTTATGACCATGCCAACGGGGGTTCGAACACTTGCCGTACAGCTTCATGTTCTCCTCATCGCTGAGACCGGGCCGGAACATCCGGTGGGCAGCGCTGAACCTCTCTCGTCGTGTCAGGTAGATCATAGCCTATGAGTTAAATGGTTGCCTGGAATAGGAGTTATTATATCCAAATATAATATATTTATCCTTCCTATGACGGCAAAGGAGATGAAGGAGAACGGTTCAGGTATTCTTGTAGCGGTGGCTCACCCTTCCGAGGAGGAGGCTGTGCGTGAGGCTGCAGGTGTCATCGGAGGCAGTTGCGAAATAATTGTCACGGGTGTCGGCGGGGCTGCAATGTCATGGGCCCTGCAGAAACGTTTTGCGGCAGGTCCCCGGCCCTCCCTGGTGATCGGGGCGGGCATAGCGGGAAGCTACGTGGCGGCGGTGAAAACGGGGGCGGTGGTGGTGGTACGGTCCGACTGTTTTGCAGACATGGGCGTGGACGACAACGGCACCTTCCGCTCACTCTTCCGGGCTAACCTGGCAGACCCTGACAGCTACCCCTTCAGCGGGGGACGGATACACTGCAGCGGCAGGATGTTCGACCTTGCTGCCCGGAAGTACAAAGCCGTGACCGCCGCCACGGTCAACATGTCGTCCGGCTCGGCGCCGGTGATAGAACGAATCCGGAAAGCCTGGGATCCGGAGATAGAGACAATGGAGGGTGCATGGCTGGCCTATAGCTGTGCCATGGCTCATACCGAATGGCTCTCGGTGAGGGCCATATCCAACATGGTGGAGCCGCGCAACACCGCGAACTGGGATATACCGCTGGCCTTGCAGAGCCTTGAAAGGGCGATGGCCGAAATACTCAAAATGACTGCTGAATCATGAAGCTGACACTTGGATTCTCTCCCTGCCCCAATGACACCTTCATCTTCGAGGCGATGGTGCACGGCAGGATCGACACGGAAGGCCTCAGCTTCAACTGGTTCCTGGCTGACGTGGAGGAGCTCAACGGCAGGGCCATGGAGGGGAGCGTGGACATCACCAAGATGAGCTATCATGCCTATGCCCTTGCAGCTCACAACTATCTCATACTCGACTCCGGCAGCGCCCTGGGGCGCGGCAACGGCCCGCTGGTGGTGAGCAAGCGCAGGATATGGCCCGATGAACTGAATGAGGCCCTCATTGCCATACCGGGGACGAATACCACCGCCAACCTCCTGTTCAGCATCTTCTGGCCCGAAGCAACACGCAAGCGCGAATATCTCTTCTCCGACATACCGGAAGCCATACTCTCGGGTGAGGTTGACGCCGGGGTGATCATACATGAGACAAGATTTACATACCAGTCCATGGGACTTCTCCGGGTAGCCGATACCGGAGAGATGTGGGAGTCGCTGACGGAGGGCATGCCGTTGCCGCTGGGCGGAATAGTGGTCAGCCGAAACCTTGACGCTGCCACAGCCTCCGGGGTTGAGAGATGTGTCAGGCGAAGCATTGAGTATGCCTTCGCCAACCCCGGTCACTCGGTGGATTTCATAGCAGAGAACGCCCGCGAGACGGATGCCTCGGTAACGGCTGAACATATCAGGCTCTATGTCAACAACTACAGCCTGTCGCTGGGGCAGGAGGGAAGAGGGGCTGTCGAACGCCTTCTGGCGCTGGCCCGGGAAAGGAAGCTGACAGGATCACTTCCCGACAGGATATTTCTCTGATGATTCTTTACTCTCTGAGCTCTATTTAGTATCTTTACGTTGAAATCCAATTATCCGATCAACTCATGAAATTTGAACTGCCACCCCTCAGTTACTCTCCGGAAGCCCTCGCCCCTCACCTTAGTCGCGAGACACTTGAGTACCATCATGGCAAGCATCATCTTGCCTATGTCAACAATCTCAACAACCTCCTTCCCGGCTCACCGTTCGGGGAGGCCACACTTGAGACCATGATCCGGAAGGCCGACGGCGGTATTTTCAACAATGCTGCCCAGGTGTGGAATCACACGTTTTATTTTGCCGCCTTCTCACCGTCAGGAAAGAGAGAGCCCGCAGGCACGGTGGCCAAAGCCATTGAGGCTGAATACGGATCGTTTGATGCTTTCAGGGAGGCCTTTACCAAGGCAGCCACAACACTCTTCGGCTCCGGATGGGCATGGCTCTGCATGAAGCCCGACGGCAGGCTCACCATCACCCAGGAGTCAAACGCCGGCAACCCGCTGCGGTCAGGACTGGTGCCGCTGATGACATGCGATGTCTGGGAGCACGCCTATTATATCGATTACCGGAACAGGCGCCCCGATTACATCAGGAATTTCTGGGAGCTGCTTGACTGGAGGGTAATTGGAGAACGTTATGACGAGGCCCTGAAAAAATAGCTGCCTTATTTTCTCTATCTTTGGCGAAAATTTATGAAAATGAATCTCCGCCAGTTAATAGAAAAGAACCGGACAGTGCGCCGGTTTGACGAGAACCATCCGGTATCTTACGAAACCCTGGTATCTCTTGTTGACCTTGCCAGGCTGTCAGCCTCCGGTGCCAACCGCCAGCCACTGAAATATATCCTTGTCACGGAGCCTGATAAGCGCGAGCTGGTCTTTCCCTGCCTCGCGTGGGCCGGCTACCTTGCCAACTGGGAGGGTCCTGCTGCCGGTGAGCGGCCTTCGGCATACATAATAATACTGGGCGACAAGGAGATATCCGATACCTTTGGCGTGGATCACGGCATAGCCTCGCAGAGCATCATGCTCGGTGCCACCGAGTCAGGTCTCGCCGGGTGCATCATCGCCTCCGTGAAGAAGGAACGGCTGAGAAGCGCCATGGAGATACCTCGCGACTATGAGATACTGCTTGTACTGGCACTCGGCAAGGCCGCCGAGGAGGTGGTGCTGGAAGCCGTCGCGGATAATGACATCAAATACTGGAGGGATGAAAAGGGTGTTCATCATGTTCCCAAGAGAACGCTCGACGAGATCATACTGCGCAGATAGGCAGTCATGGCTCCGGCTGCTGCCTCTTCTGCTCCTTGCTGCCTTCATGACCCGGGGAGCGGAAGCACAGAAGCAGCAGTCCATGCTCTTTCACGGTGTCATACTTGACGCTGACACCCGCGAACCACTGACCGGGGCCCATTATGCGGTCAGGAACAGGAGTGCCGGAGCAGCCGACAGCAGAGGCATGTTCTCATTCTATGCGCGTCATAACGATACTGTATCCTTTACCTCCGTAGGCTACCGCACTTTCATCATGAGCGTGGCGGACACCCTCACGGCCCGCGAATATGTTGTTGCGATATGGCTCAGCAGCGATACTCTCATGATACCTGCGGTGGTGATCATGCCACGGCTGGGTAACATAAAGGCTGCCATCATGTCCGAGCCGCCTGCAACAAACCAGGAGCTTATCAATGCCAGCAACAATCTGAAGATAGCTGCCTGGCAGGGCATCACCAGTACCAGCAGGCAGGTTGACCCGGCATCCAACTATGAGCTTCTGCGGCAGAAACAGCGCATCGATGCCTACGAAAAGGGAGGCATACCGTCATCCCAGATGGTGTCACTCAGTCCCTTCACAATCATACCGCTGATCTATATCCTCGCCACAGGCCTCCCCGAGGACCCGGCTCCCCCACCACCATACATCTCCGTCCGGGAGCTGGAGAAGCTCCGCAATATGCATGATTCGATCATTTTCAGGGGGCCGGTCAGGTAGCAGGCCACCTGCGCTGAAGCTTCGGTGGCTTTCTACCCCTTATAGAAGATTGCCTTGATAATGTGCTCGGCCATCTTCGGGTTCTCCTTCAGCCTCCTGGTTGAGTAGCCGAACCATTTCGTCCCGAAGGGAACGTAGACCCTCATCCTGTGACCGGCATCAATGATGCTTTTACGCAGCTTGGGTGTGACACCGTAGAGCATCTGGAACTCGTACATGTTCTTTGGCACGTTATATTTCTCAATGAGCTCGTAGGCGCCGTCAATAAGCGGCCTGTCGTGGGTGGCAATGCCGACATAGACCCTGTTCTTGAAAAGCAGCTCCAGATCCCTGAGATAGTGCATGTTAACCTCCGCATACTTCTTATAGGCTATCTCCTCGGGTTCTACGTATATCCCCTTGCAGAGTCTGAAGTTTGTCGGTATCTCAGGGGTGTTCATGTCAAGCATATTCTCAAGGTCACTGTATGTCCTCCTCATGTAAGCCTGTACCACCAGCCCTACATTCCCCGGGAACTCGGCATGAAGGCGGCGGTAGAGTTCAATTTCAAGGTCAGTACAGGGTGAGTCCTCCATATCTATCCTGCAGAAGTTATTGTAGGATGCAGCCTTGACCACTATCTCGCGCATCAGCCTGTAGCATGCCTCCTTGTCTATGAGCAGGCCGAAGCTTGTGGGCTTGAGCGAATAGTTGCCGTCAATGCCCTGCCTCTGCGTCTCATCAATGAGATCGAGATACTCCTGCTTGTTGGCCTCGGCCTCATCAAGTGACTCAATGAATTCACCGAGAACATCAAGGGTGACCATCATACCCTGCTCGTTGAGCTCCTTTGAGACACGCATTGCATCGGACATCTTCTCTCCCGAGATATAGGCGCGTGAAAATATCCAGATGAACTTCTTCGGAAAGTACGGAAGAATGGCTGCAATGAATTTATTAAACATCTTTATGATTTTTGCTGATTAACATTTTCAAAGATATCAGCGAATAAATTTTCTAATAATGACGTTTATCATCAGTCAGGGTATGTTTACAACATTTTTTCACCCTAATAAAAAAGAATTTAAGATGGTGCAACCTTTTGAGAGCAGAACCTGTCTGATCATTGTGTCCGGCCTATGATGAGTGAACAGCATATCATTGAGGGCTGTCTCAGGCATAGCAAAAAGGCACAGCAGATGCTCTGGAAGAATTATTCCGGCTACCTGCTGGGAGTCTGCATGAGATATGCCACTGACAGGCCTGAGGCTGAGGATATGTTGCAGGAGGCTTTCATGAGGATATTCTTCAACCTCAGGGAGTATGCGGGCACAGGTTCTTTCAGGGGCTGGCTGAGAAAGGTGACGGTGAACACGGCGATAACATACTATAACAGGAACCTGCGTCACAAACATCATTCGGATATCGATGACTATGTGAACCAGGAGAGCGGGTCCGCCGGTTTTGAGGAGGATTTTTACAGTGCCGAAGAGCTCTACAGGGTACTCGGTGAACTGGCGCCGGGCTACCGGCTGGTCTTTAACCTCTACGCCATAGAGGGTTATATGCACCAGGAGATAGCCGGGATGCTCGGCATCGACGTCAATACTTCAAAATCGCAGTACAGCAGGGCAAGGGCCATACTGAGAAACAAGCTCGCGGAGCTGGCAAGGCTGAAAGGAAAATACAGGTGAAGTGACAATGAGAGACGGAAAGAAAGACAACGGTCTTGAGAGTCTCTTCCGCAACAAGCTGGAGGAGAATGAGCTGGCTGCCGATGGCAGCCTTACGGAGCGTGTCATGCGCAGCCTCGGTCGCAGGGAGTTCTTCCGTTTCAATCCTGCCCGCCTCAACATATGGTACATCACTCTTGCGGCTGCCGGCCTCACTGTCGCCGGTGTGCTTCTGCTGTCACAGCCTCAGCAGAATACTGACGTTATGCCGGCACCTCCGGTTGAGATTCTCCCGCAACAGGTCAGCGTTGATCAGCCGCAGCAGAGTGCCGGTGATTCCTCCGTTGACGCCGTCGGGGAGAAGGCGGTGCGGGAGAGTCATCATACCGGTGCGGCAACAACCTTTGAGTCCGCAGATCTACCGCCGGCTGAACGCCATGAGGCACTGTCAGCGCCGAACAGTGCTGCCGGTGTCACCATCCGCGTCACCGGGCCGGAAGGAAAAGCCGGGCTTCTTGCTGCTGTCCCGCTTACGCTTGCCGTGGTGGAGCCTTCAGTGACATCGGGATGCGTGCCGCTTCACGTGGAGTTCCGTTGCAGCGCCTGCGACGGTTACCACACATCATGGAGCTTCGGTGACGGCGGATCATCATCGGAGACCAGCCCTGACTATATCTATGACCTTCCCGGCACCTACCGTGTGACACTCACCATCACAGACAGCAGGGGACGCAAGAGCAGCGCAGAGACCGAGATACAGGCCCTGGGTCGCCCCGTGGCCCGCTTCGAGATCAGGCAGGAAAAAAGCTCCGGCACGGGCGACAGGGTACAGTTCATCAACCTTTCTAAAGAGGCCGTGAACTACCTGTGGGATTTCGGCGACGGCACCTTCTCTACCCTCGCTGAGCCTGAATACAGGTATGAACGACCGGGAAACTATGATGTCACCCTGACGGCATTCTCCGAATACGGCTGCGCCGACTCGCTGGTTGTCAGCGACGTTTTTGCCGATAACGGAATGTTTGTCAGGTTCCCCAATGCATTTATGCCAAACAGGGGAGGCCCCATCGGCGGGTACTATAACCACCTTACCGATCAGGCTAACCAGGTGTTCCACCCGGTGACCTCGGGCATCGCCTCCTATGAGCTCAGGATCTACAGCAAGGCAGGTCTCCTGGTATTTGAAAGCGACGATCCGGAAATGGGGTGGGATGGTTACTACAAGGGCCAGCTCTGCAGCCCGGGAGTATATCTCTGGAAGGTCAGAGGAACCTACCGTAACGGAGAGCCACTGATCATGGCCGGCGATGTCACCCTGTTAAATTATTGATGTTTAGATTCTTGTCGGCCATGGCGTTCTCCTGCATGCCGGCACGACTGATGGTTGATGTTAATTAATGCAACCTTCCTTGAGTTCAGCCGTATAATTTTCTAATTTGTTATACGTTATACACTGTAAAAGGATTAGGTTTGCCAGCGAAAACTAAATATCTGATCAGTATATTTTTACTGCTGTCTGTTTTTTCTTCGGGTCAGGACCCCCAGTTTTCTCAGTTCTATGCCAATCAGCTTTACCTTTCACCGTCATTTGCCGGAGCAACGGAAGATTACAGGCTCTCACTGAACTGGCGTAACCAGTGGCCCTCAATACCGGGGGTGTTCCATACCTACAGTGTCTCATTCGACAAGGCCGTACCCAACTTCAACTCTGGTGTGGGTATCCTTGCAACTTATGACGTGGCAGGCTCGGGAGACCTGAGTACCACCAACATAGGACTGCTCTATTCTTATGACATCCAGCTGAACGACGAATGGCATATCAGGCCGGGAGTAAACTTCAAGTTCACATACCTGGGGCTCGATCTCACCAAGCTGGTATGGAACAGCCAGATTACTACAGGAGGCACCCTGCCTCCCATCACCCCGCCGCCCTTTGACAATGTTGCTGACATAGATTTTGCTGCATCCGCACTGGCCTACAATGAAAAGATATGGGCCGGATTTACCGTTGACCACCTGCTGCGGCCCCGGACATCATTCTGGGGCGATAATGCATCCATACCGATAAAGGTCGATCTCTTCGGGGGATTTCAGATCATCAGCCGCGGAAGGCTAAGGAAAAAGCTGGAGGAGGTCCTGTCGGTGGCAGCCAACGTGATGTTTCAGGGTGATTTCTTCCAGTCTGACATAGGATTCTACTACTACAAGAATCCACTGGTGTTCGGCGTCTGGTACAGGGGCATACCCTTCGCTTCAACGAGCGACGTGTCAGCGCAGGCCGGAGATGCAATCATAGGGATGATCGGCATCAAGACTGACCAGCTGAACATAGGCCTCAGCTACGACTTCACCATCTCAAACCTGATAACTGCCTCAGGCGGAGCATACGAGATATCTCTCATCTATGCTTTTACCTCCTCGCAGATCAAACGAGGACAGAAGATTCACGCCATACCCTGCCCGGAATTCTGATTTGCGATTCCCGATTTTCGATTTGACTGCC
>CAYPKP010000033.1:0-36595 GCA_964411345.1 uncultured Rikenella sp.
GCCGCTGGGTGCACTCATTGAGATTGAGACGATAGCGGTCAGATAAAAAAGCAGAGGCGGGTCTCCGGACCCGCCTCTGACATATTCTCATCTGACTCTTTTGAAAGCCTACTCGGCTATGACTTCAAAATCGATGTCGACCCTGACATCACGGTGCAGTTTGATGACAGCCTTGTAATTGCCAATCTCCTTGATAGCCTCTTCGCCCAGGAGGATGTTCTTGCGGTCTATATCAAAACCCTTCTCCTTAAGCGCTTCAGCCAGCTGAATGGTGTTTACAGATCCGAAAATCTTTCCTGCGGAACTCACCTTCGCTCCGAGAACCAGTCTTACCTCGGCAAGCTTGCCGGCCAGCACCTCAGCTTCATTCTTAATCTTCTCCTCCTTATGGGCCCTCTGCTTCAGATTCTCATTATGGATCTTCACGGCAGAGTCTGTTGCCTGAACGGCATAACCTTTTGGAATGAGGTAGTTCCTGGCATACCCGGTCTTTACGGTCACAATGTCGTTCTTCTGACCGAGCTTATCCATATCCTGTGTAAGAATTATCTTCATCTCTCTTCCTCCTTTACTTTAACAGGTCAGCAACATAAGGCAGCAGGGCAAGATGCCGTGCGCGCTTAATGGCGGTGGCCACTCTCCTCTGATACTTCAGCGACGTACCGGTGATACGGCGGGGAAGGATCTTGCCCTGTTCATTGAGAAACTTCTTCAGGAACTCGGGGTCCTTGTAGTCAATGTATTTGATCTTGTTCTTCCTGAACCTGCAGTATTTCTTCTTCTTGATCTCTACTGTAGGCGGTGTCAGGTACCTGATCTCTGAATTGTTCTGTGCCATCTCTATTCCTCCGTAACTTTTTCTGTTTCCTTCATTCTTCTCTTCTTCTCGGCATACTCAATTGCATGCTTGTCCATACGGAAGGTCAGGAAGCGGATGATCCTCTCATCCCTCCTGTACTGCACTTCTAATTTCTCTATCAACTCACCGGGCCCGCGGAACTCGATCAGGTAATAAAAACCTGTCGACTTCTTCTGAATGGGATAGGCGAGCTTCTTCAGACCCCAGTTCTCTTCATGAACGATCTCACCTTCATTGTCGGTGACGATCTTCTTGAACTTCTGAACCGCTTCCTTCATCTGATTCTCAGACAAAACGGGAGTTGCAATGAAAACGGTTTCGTACTGATTCAACATCTCTTTTTTGGTTTATAATGGTGTTAATAAATTGGGATGCAAAAGTAAGACAATAAATCTTAAAAAAAAATAATCCCGCAACTATTTGCTTATATTTGTGACTGATAAACCAGACAGACTGCTGATACCCGCTATGGATAACTTCATTGTTTCTGCCAGGAAATACAGGCCTGCCACTTTTGACATGGTTGTGGGGCAGGATACCATAACCACTACTCTGAAGAACGCGATAAAGAATAACTTTCTTGCGCAGGCCTATCTTTTTTGTGGTCCCAGGGGCGTAGGCAAGACCACCTGCGCACGGATCTTTGCCAAGACAATAAACTGCTCCTCTCCCGGACCTGACGGCGAAGCCTGTGACCAGTGCGAATCATGCCGCTCTTTCAACTCCCAGGCATCATTCAACATCCATGAGCTCGATGCCGCATCAAACAACAGCGTGGATGATATCCGCAACCTGACGGACCAGGTGAGGATACCCCCGCAGGTCGGAAAATTCAGCGTGTATATCATTGATGAGGTCCACATGCTCTCGGCACAGGCCTTCAACGCCTTCCTCAAGACACTGGAGGAGCCACCGTCACATGCCATCTTCATTCTGGCAACCACCGAAAAGCACAAGATCATTCCTACGATACTTTCACGGTGCCAGATATTCGACTTCAACCGGATAAGCGTTGACGATATCGTGCAGCGACTCACCTGGGTGGCCGGCAATGAAGGGGTGAACGCCGAACATGAGGCACTGCATGTGATAGCCACCAAGGCTGACGGTGCCATGCGCGATGCACTATCCATCTTTGACCAGATCGTCAGCTTCAGTGGCAAGAACATTGCTTACGGTGATGTCATTGCCAACCTCAACGTGCTCGACTATGAGTATTACTTCAGGATCACCGCTGCGGCAATGGAGGGCGACGTGTCGGAAGCACTGCTTACCTTCAATGAGATACTCAATAAAGGATTTGACGGCTATAATTTCATGGCGGGACTCAACAACCACCTGCGTGACCTGCTGGTAAGCCGCGATGAGGCAACGGTAAAGCTGCTGGAGACCTCACCCTCAATACGGCAGCGCTACCGCGAGCAGGCTGTAAAGGCCTCGTTGACATTCATTTACGAAGCCCTCGAGATAGGATCCCAGTGCATGCTTAACTTCCGCAGCAGCAAGAACCAGCGCCTCCATGTAGAACTTGCACTGATGCGGATGTGCAAAGTGTCACGGGAGACGGAGCCCGAAGAGCCAAAAAAAAAAGCTGACACCAAATCCCCCGGTACGATAGCAGACCCGGCTCCTCCGCCGGCAGCGGCACCTGCCTCAGTAATAACCGCATCACCACCGGCGCCGGCAGTCACCCCCCGCAAGGTGACACCTCAGGCCCCTGACGACAGGAAGATTTCAATCAGGAACCTCATCAGCGCCCCCGCAACCGGGGATAACGGCGTCAGCGAACCTTCTCCGGAAACAGTCGCTGCTCCTCCGGCCAGGGAGTTCTCCCCGGATGAACTGAAGGAAGCATGGAATGACTTTGCAGCTGAGATCAGGGACGAGAGCCCGAGAATATCAGTCACACTGGCAGCCGTGACTCCGGAGCTGCACGACGATAAGAGCGTGGTGCTCAAGCTTGACAACAGTGCGCTGAAGGAGACATTCGATCATAGCTTCAGGGCACGGCTGGAAAACCACCTCCGTACCTCCCTCCAGAACAGTGCCCTGAAACTCATCACCACCGTGGAGGCTACAGAGAGAGGTGAGATCCTCTATTCCCCCGATCAGAAGTTCAATCACATGGCATCAAAAAACCCTGCACTGAAAGAGCTGAAAAAGAGTTTCAACCTTGATTACGAATAGCCTCTCCTGACCCGTGAGCAAAACAATAAAGAAGAAAAATGATCTCCCTGCATCGGAAACTGGCAGGCAGGATGATACTTCTGCCCGGGCCTACGCCATCGCGGGAGGTATAGCCCACGACCTGAATACCATACTGACGGCGATTTACGGCTACAGCGAGCTGGCACAGGAGTCTGCCGGTGATGCTGCCGCAACGGAAAAATACCTGGAACGGATTATCGGGGCCGCCGACAGGGCAAGGTCCCTTACGGCACAGCTGATTGACCTCAGCCGGGGAGCACTGCAGCCACCTCAGAGAGTAAATGTCGGCGAAATCCTTGCAGATGCAGTAAGATTCCTCAGACAATCCGCTGCTGCCAATATCACCATCACTGAAAAGATAACGGCACCGGAACTGCACGTTGATGCGGTGCCGGCACAGCTGTTCAGGCTCTTTATTAACGTTGCGGCCAACGCCCTGAAGGCCATGAAGGAAAAAGGAGGCAGGCTGGAGATAACCCTGGCAGCCGTGAGTGACCCCGGCGGCAGCGACGGGAAAGCATATGACACTGCCCTGGTGAGGTTTGCTGACAACGGCATCGGGATGGACCGCGAGACAACCGAAAAGCTCTTTGAACCCTTCTTCTCCAAAGGTGAGGGGGCGGGTGGAACAGGTCTTGGCATGATGGTCGTCAGAGCCATAACAGATGATCTGCGGGGAGCAGTCAGGGTAAACAGCAATCCAGGCACCGGAACCGTCGTTGAACTGCTGATACCGCTGTCCGGATTTGGCCCTGTCGACGAAAAGAGTTACCTTCGGAAAACCGATTCATGACACTATCCAACCGCTTTTGATATGGCAGGCATACTGATTGTTGAGGATGATGCTGATCTGCGCGAGATGCTCAGGGATGCCCTTGAAAAACGCAAGTTTACAGTTGTTACCGCCGCCAATGGCAGAGAGGCAATAGCCCGGTTCCGTCCATCGGTAATAGACCTTGTGGTTACCGACCTGCTGATGCCTGAAGAGGACGGACTGATGGTAATCATGAAGATAAGGGAGCTGAAACCCTCGGTGAAGATGATAGCCATCAGCGGCGGAGGCAAGGCAGGTCCGGGAAGCTACCTGCTGATGGCCAGTACACTGGGAGCAGACCATGTATTCTCCAAACCTTTTCTCCCCTCCGAACTGGTGCAGAAAGTGAGGGAGATACTGGCCTGAACATTATCCCGTGTTGATTGTTCTCTGACAGGAAAATGACCTGGCATGAATGCAAATCCGGATCTGAAATTGAATTTTGTGGCAGGATCAGACCGGAACAGGAAATCAGTAATTGTTACAACTCATCTAAATCCATAAAACTTAAATGATATGTTGACAAAAAAAGTTGAAGATATCTGCAACAGGCAGATAGAAAGAGAAGGATACTCTTCAAACCTTTACCTTGCAATGGCTTCGTGGGCAGAGAACAAAGGCATGGCCGGCATAGCAGGCTGGCTCTACCTTCAGGCTGACGAAGAGAGGCAGCATATGCTCAAGTTCATCAAATATGTCAATGAACGAGGCGGTTGCGCCTGCATTCCTGCCTTTAAACAGCCGCCGGTGAAATACAAGGGCGTCAGGGAGATGTTCGCAGAGGTGCTCAAGCATGAACAGTACATCACCGCCAGCATCAATGAGGTGCTTGCCACCGCCATATCCGAGAACGATTACGCCACTACCAACTGGATACAGTGGTTCGTTGAAGAGCAGCTGGAGGAAGAGAGCAGCGTTCAACTTATAATCGATAAGCTATCGATGGCCGGAGAACACGGACTCTATTTCCTCGACCGTGACATTATGAGACTGAGGGGAGAGGAATAATACCACTCCTTCCGAAGCAGGACGAAATTTCCAGCTTAAGGCTGCTGCGAAACCGCAGCAGCCTTTTTTTCTGTCAGCTCTATTCTCTGCCACGCTTCCCGTGTTCGCCTTTCCCCATATACATCTGACGCACTCACTGAACCGGAAAAAAGTATTAATTTTGCGAATGTTTTTAAAAACCACGTAAATGAGCTTCGTCAATAAGATACTGTCACTCTTTCTGGGTAACAAGGAGGTTCGTGACCTTAAGGAGATCAATCCGTTCGTGGCAAGGATCGAAAAGGAAAGTGCCCTTGTTGCCTCCCTCTCGAATGACGCCATCCGCGATAAGACAGCTGAACTGAAACAGATGATCATGGAACATATCGCTGAAGAGGAGAAGCAGATTGTTGAATTAAGAACCACCGCGGAGAAGGAGGAGGATGTTAACCGCAAGGAAGAGCTCTACAACCAGATAGACAAGCTCGATAAGCTCATACTTGAGAAGATGGAGGAGAAGCTTGACGAGCTGCTGCCTGCTGCATTTGCCATCGTCAAGGAGACTGCACGACGGTTCAAGGAGAACGAGGTGCTGGAGGTCACCGCCAGGGACTGGGATCGTGATCTTGCGGCAACCAGGCCATCAATTACCATAAAGGGCGACAAGGCT
The DNA here is from genome assembly GCA_964411345.1 of uncultured Rikenella sp. GTDB lineage: Bacteria > Bacteroidota > Bacteroidia > Bacteroidales > VadinHA17 > SR-FBR-E99. Next base: position 5,539 of record CAYPKP010000033.1, read on the forward strand.
TACTGGAACAACCGCTGGATGGCCGGTGGCAATGAAATCCTCTGGGATATGGTCCATTATGACGTGCAGCTCATTGGCGGAGTGGCACTCCATAAGGGCAAGATTGCCGAGATGGCTACCGGTGAGGGAAAGACCCTCGTGGCAACCCTGCCGGTATTCCTGAACGCCCTGGCAGGGCGCGGCGTGCATATAGTCACGGTGAACGACTACCTCTCAAAACGCGACTCCGAATGGATGGGACCGCTCTACGAGTTTCACGGACTCACGGTCGACTGCATCGACAAGCATGAGCCTAACTCACCCGCACGACGCAAGGCCTACAACTCGGACATCACCTTCGGGACCAACAATGAATTCGGCTTTGACTACCTCCGTGACAACATGGCCATCAATCCTGAAGACCTTGTGCAGAGAAAACACCACTATGCCATCGTCGACGAGGTTGACTCCGTGCTTATAGACGATGCCAGGACTCCGCTCATCATATCGGGTCCCACGGCCAAGAGTGACAACCTGCAGTTTGATGAGTTCAAGCATAAGGTTGAGAAACTGGTGAGCGCCCAGAGAAGACTGGTCACTCAGCTGCTCTCCGAGGCCAAAAAGCTTATCGGTGAGGACGACAACGAGAAGGGCGGCCTGCTGCTGCTGAGAGCATACAAGGGACTGCCGAAGAACAGTGCACTGATCAAGTACCTCAGTGAAGAGGGGGTGAGAACACTGCTCCAGAAGACGGAGAACTTCTACATGCAGAACAACTCCAAGGAGATGCCCAAAGTCACTGAAGAACTCTATTTCGTTATCGACGAAAAGGCCAACTCCATTGAACTCACGGAAAAGGGCCATGATCTGATATCCACATCGGTTGAGGATGCAAGCTTCTTTGTGCTCCCTGACGTAGGCTCCATGGTTGCTGAGATAGAGAAGACCGTCAAGGATGAGACGGAGAGGATGCGGGCCAAGGATGAACTGCTCAAGGAGTTCGCGGTCAAGTCGGAACGCGTCCACACCATGACCCAGCTGATGAAGGCATATACGCTCTTTGAAAAGGACGTGGAGTATGTCGTTATGGACAACAAGGTCAAGATCGTTGATGAACAGACCGGACGTATCCTGGAGGGAAGACGTTACTCCGACGGACTGCACCAGGCCATTGAGGCCAAGGAAAATGTGAAGGTGGAAGCCTCTACGCAGACTTATGCCACCATCACACTGCAGAACTACTTCAGGATGTACCACAAGCTGGCAGGTATGACCGGTACGGCCATCACAGAGGCAGGAGAGTTCTGGAACATCTATAAGCTTGACGTCGTGGTAATTCCCACCAATGTGGCGGTCATAAGGAATGACCATGAAGACCTGGTCTATAAAACCAAACGGGAAAAATACAATGCCGTTATTGATGAGATAGTCAGTCTGAACAAACAGGGAAGGCCCGTGCTGGTGGGAACTACCTCCGTGGAGATTTCGGAACTGCTCAGCCGCATGCTCAAGATGAAGGGACTGAAACATAACGTTCTTAATGCCAAGCTCCACCAGAGAGAGGCAGAGATAGTCCTGGAGGCAGGAAAGACAGGCACCGTCACTATCGCTACCAACATGGCCGGTCGCGGTACTGACATCAAGCTGACACCTGAAGTGAAGAAGGCCGGAGGCCTGGCAATCATCGGTACCGAACGGCACGAATCGAGACGCGTCGACAGGCAGCTGAGAGGACGCGCCGGCAGACAGGGAGACCCCGGTTCATCTCAGTTCTTCGTTTCACTTGAGGACGACCTGATGCGCCTTTTCGGCTCGGAGAGAATATCCGGCATCATGGACAGGCTGGGACTCAAGGAGGGGGAGATGATACAGCACCCGATGATCACCAAATCCATTGAAAGAGCCCAGAAAAAGGTGGAGGAGAATAACTTCGGCATCAGAAAGAGACTGCTGGAATATGACGATGTCATGAACTCCCAGAGAGAGGTGATCTACAGCAAGAGACGTCATGCACTCCTCGGCGAGAGACTCGGGGTGGATATTGCCAATATGATGTATGACGTCACCGAACAGATCGTCAACACCAGCAAGGATGTCTCCGACTTCGAAGAGTTCCAGTTCTCGCTCATCAGGTATCTCTCAGTAGACTCGCCGGTGGAGAAGGGTGATTTCAACAGGAACAACAACCAGGAGATAACGGATGTCGTCTATGACAAGGTGCTGGATGCCTATCGCCGTAAGGGCGAGGTGATCGCTTCCACGGCACTTCCCATCCTCAAAGATGTATATGAAAGAATGTCAGCTACATATGAGAATGTAGTTGTGCCAATCACTGACGGGGTCAGAACCTATAACGTTATTACCAACCTGAAAGGTGCTGTCGAGACCGAAGGCAAAGAGCTGCTGCGCTCATTTGAAAAGACCTCCGTGCTGGCTACCATAGATGAGGCATGGAAGGAGCATCTCCGGGAGATGGATGACCTTAAGCAGTCAGTGCAGAATGCCACCTACGAGCAGAAAGATCCCCTCCTGATTTATAAGTTCGAATCGTTCGAGCTCTTCAAAACCATGATCACCAAGGTCAACCAGGATGTGGTGAGCCTGCTTATGAAGGGAACCATCCCCGTAGCCTCACCAGACAACGTTAGAGAGGCACAGCGCCGGAGACAGGCCGATATGAGCAGGCTGAAGACGCAGAAGAGCGACTTTGACAGCTACGGCAGCGGCGGGGGAGAGGCACCCGGTAAAAGAGAGCAGCAGATGGCCCCGGTAAGGGTCGATAAGAAGGTGGGAAGAAACGATCCGTGCCCCTGCGGCAGCGGCAAGAAGTACAAACATTGCCACGGACGGAATCTTGGCGATTCTGCCGGTGTCTAGTAAATTTCCGGATTGGCAGTGAACTGTCAGGCCCTCGTCTCCGGGGTGCTGATCATTGCCAGGTAGAGCATAGCCTGCTCAATGAAAGAGGCTGTGCTGAACGGACCCGGCGTCCTGATCATCAGGTCGTAAGGCGATTTCTCAGGGGCTGAGGTCATGTCAGACCCGACCTTCATGGGCGATGATGAGAGGAAGACAACAGCCAGAAGCGGAAAAACAGCACCGGGATTGATGTCGATGATCAGATCAAAGTCTGAACTTATGAATTTCCTGGCATCTTCCGAGGTAGGTATGAAAGCCCAGTTAAGATCAGCCGGCTTCAGAAACTTCATGTATGTCAGGCCTGTAAGTCTGTCAGGAACGGTTTTGCCAGGTATCCATGCCAGCACCTCAACGCTCTTGCCCTCTTGCATAAGCTGCCTGTTCAATGCAGCCAGATGCTGAAAATCCTTTTCTGATGAGGCATCCCACAGTATGCCTATCCTTCTCGCCTTCTCCAGGTCAAACTCCTTCCTGATCCTCCTGAAGGGAGATCTTCGCCTCCGGATGATCTGCCTGCCGGCCTTAAGTCTGAGATTGCCTAGAAATTCCATCGTTTTGCAAACCTATATCTTTTTTGGCTTATAGCATATCATATCAATGCTAATCTTCAATCATTTTCATGAACTCCTCCTCACTTACCATGCGCACACCAAGAGCATCTGCCTTTGCACGCTTGGATGGCCCCATATCATTGCCGGCAATGATGAAAGAGGTGTTTCCCGAGACTGATGAGGTAATCTTGCCTCCGGCATTTTCGACAGCCTCCTTCATCTGCTCCCTGGTAAAATTTCTGAAGGTGCCGCTTATCACCACCGTCATGCCTTTCAGCGGCCCGTCAGAGGCAGTTTCCTTCGCTGCACCGCCGAATGTCATACCGGCGGCCTTCAGCCGTCTGACTGTCTCTGTGTTCTCCGCGTCGGCGAAGTATTCCCTGATACTGGCGCTGATACGCGGACCTATCTCAGGCAGGGCAGTAAGCTCTTCATCACTGGCCTTCATAAGCAAATCAATATCAGAAAAACCGGCGGCGAGCGTCCTGGCTACTGTCTCACCCACATGCCTGATACCCAGGGCAAAGAGCTTCCTGTGCCAGGGAGCGGAGAGGGATGATCTCAGCTCCGAGATAATGTTGGAGGCCGACTTGTCACCCATCCTTTCCAGCGAAGCCAGCTGCTCATGCTTCAGGTCATACAGGTCTGCCACGCTGCGCACCAGCCCTTTCCTGTAAATAAGCTCTACGGTCTCCTCGCCCAGTCCTTCAATATCCATTGCCTTGCGGGATACAAAGTGAATTATGCGTCCTGTGATCTGTGGGGGACAGTGGATATAGTTGGGACAGTAGTGATTTGCCTCACCCTCATTGCGCACCAGCGGCGTACCGCATTCAGGACACTCCCGGGGGAATGTCACAGCCCCTGCACCGGCCAGTCGTTGAGAGGCATCAGCTGCCACAATCTTTGGGATGATCTCACCGCCCTTCTCAACGGTGACAGTATCCCCGTAATGAAGGCCCAGCAATCCGATCTGGTCACTGTTGTGGAGAGAGGCACGCTTCACCGTTGTGCCTGCCAGCAATACAGGCTCCAGATTGGCCACGGGAGTGACATTTCCTGTCCTGCCAACCTGGAAATCTACTGATAACAGCCTTGTGACGGCCTGCTCGGCTGCATACTTGTAGGCTATGGCCCAGCGGGGCGACTTGGCAGTGGCACCCAGTATTCCCTGTGCCGCCAGTGAGTTTACCTTTATTACCACACCGTCAGTATCATAGGGCAGTCTCTTACGCTCAGTCTCCCATTGCCCCAGGAAACCCGTCACCTCCTCCATGCCCCTGCAGAGCTGTATGATGTCAGGAGTGCGGAAACCCCATGACCGGGCCGCCAGGATGTTGTCAAAGTGATTGTCCGCAGGAAGATCTGTGCCCAGCAGATAGTAGAGAAAGCATTCAAGGGGACGCGAGGCCACGATCCTCGGGTCAAGCAGCTTGAGCGTGCCTGCGGCAGCGTTGCGGGGATTGGCAAAGAGCGGTTCCCCGAGGGCCTGGCGTGAAGCATTCATCTCCTCAAAGCCCTTGCGTGGTATGTATATCTCGCCCCTGAGGGTGAAAGAGTCAGGAATACCCTTCGCAGAGATTCTGACAGGTATGCTCCTGATGGTCCTGACATTGACGGTTACATCATCACCCACCGTACCGTCACCCCTGGTGACAGCCCGTACCAGCTGCCCGTTCTCATAGGTGAGACTTATGGATACTCCGTCATACTTGAGCTCACACACATACTGAGGTTCATAGCCGAGCATGCGGCTTGTCCGCGTCCCGAATTCCATTACCTCCTCTATGCTGTAGGTGTTGCCCAGTGAGAGCATGGGCCAGGTATGCTCTGCCTGGCTAAACTCAGAGGTGAGATCACTGCCTACCCTCATCGTGGGTGAGTCAGGACTCACCAGCTCAGGAAACCTCTTCTCCAGCGCCTGCAGTTCGTTCAGCAGCAGATCAAATTCAAAGTCGGTAATAACAGGCTGATTGAGAACATAATATCTGTGGTTATGTTCATCTATTGTTTTCCTGAGCTCCTCGGCTCTCCTTCTTGCATCAGCAAGCTTCATCATTGACATGGTTCGGTAAATAATAATCTGTCAGCTCCATACGCCCGGAATCACGGCTCCGCAACCGCACCTGCCGTTCCTGATCTCATCAGTGACGATCCTGAAGCCGCTTCTGTCAATCAGCTTCTTTCCGCATGACGGACAGAATGTATCATCATGACCTGAGCCAGGTACATTGCCCATGTATACGAACCTGATGCCTTCATCATGTGCGATCTTAACGGCGGTTTCGAGTATGCTGAGCGGGGTGGGAGGCAGATGCTCGAGCTTGTACTGTGGATGAAAACGGCTGAAATGCAGAGGTGTGTCGGAAAAACCGTTGTCATGCAGCCACCTGCACATCTCCCTTATCTCATCAGGCTTGTCACTCCAGCCCGGTACAACAAGGTTTGTGATCTCAAGCCAGACGCCCTCATCCCTGTATACCCTGAGAGCATCAAGGACCGGCTGCAGCTTGCCCCCGGTAAGCTTGAGATATGTGCTGTTGCTGAATGACTTGAGGTCGATATTGGCACCGTCGATAAACCTGCACAGATCTTTCAGGGGTTCCCTGTTGATATAACCGTTCGACACCATTACGTTCCTGAGACCCTTTTCATGAGCTGCCCTGGAAGTCTCATAGACATACTCATAGAACGTCACCGGTTCAGAGTAGGTGTAGGCTATGCTTTTGGCTCCGGTGGCAAGGGCATGGGCCACCACATCATCCGGAGGCATATCGAAGTTCTTAGTCTTGTCGGGAGAAGTCTGGGAGATGGTCCAGTTCTGACAGTTCAGACAGGCAAAGTTACAGCCTGCAGTAGCGATGGAAAAGACAGAACTGCCCGGGAGGAAATGGAACAGCGGCTTCTTTTCCATTGGATCTACATTTGCTGCACAGGGATTGCCGAAGGCCATGGTGTAAAGTTTTGACTTCTTTGCCACCCTGTTGCGGCAATCGCTCACCTCCCCGTCCTTAAGTGTGCATTCATTGGGGCATATCAGGCATACCACCCCCCGTGCACTCTGCTGCTGGTACATGGCAAGCCTCTCATGTGAAGACGGAAGGGCGGCTTGCAACGGAATGGGAGAGATCATCCCGGCAGCAACGGCGATGGAACTCCTGCGGGCAAAGTCCCTCCTCGTTATCTTGCTTCCTCTTGCGGCTGCTGACATAGGTGTATCAGTTACGGATCATAAAACTAATGCTTAATCACCACTGATGCAACAGTACCCGATATTAAAATGAGTGCGGCGAGAATGTAACAGGCACCGGCAGTGCCGGCAAGAGGTACAATGATGGTGGCAACGGTAAGATATCCCAGTGCAGCTCCGGCAAGGTCTGAGGCATAGACCGAACCCGTCGTTTCGCCTGCACCTGCTGTTGTGAGAACCCTGTAAACAGCTCCTGTAATGAAACCTGCCACCGGAAGAAGAATAGATATCACCGTGATCACCGTGCGGGGTGCTGCCGTTACCAGAGAGGGACTCAGCAGTCCGGTAGCCAGGTATAGAGTCCCGAGAAGCACTGTGCAGACTGAGAGCCTGGTCAGGGAGAGAGTGTGACCCCGGGCTGCGCCGGCCGCCAGTCCGGCCATGAGCAGCGTAAGTATGATCGCCGACAGTATGTAGATGTTGCCTGCGGTGATCTGCAGAATGAATATCATTATCATCCCAAAACCCGCCAGCGCCGCCGATGAGGTGAACATCATGACCCCTCCGCGGCGGATGAAAAGAAACGGTATCAGCAGCAGGAGTGCCAGGATTGTTTTCAGCTCTCCGCTGTTGCCCATCTTCTCAATAGAAAGGACGTTTGCAAAGAGCGACGAGACAGGCCGCAGTGCGCTGTTTAATCCAGCCTCCCCGTCAACCTGCAGGATTATCTGCTCACCCCTCATCCTTATCTCACCGTCATCAAGATAATCACTGCTTACGTAGCTGTTTTTCAGTGACCGGGCATCGGAGAGACGCGATACTGCAGGCGTGACCGGGCGATCAGATGCCACCGCGTAGAGAACCGAGCCGGGTATAAGGGCTGTGTGGCTGAATACCTCCTTCAGGGCATTGTAAAGAGGAGAGAAGCTCTTCCGGTAACTCTCAGGAGAATAATTGTAATAGGGCATGGGGGTGCAGAGGAATATACCCTCTTCTGTAAGGTGCTCCCTGACAAGCCTGAAATATTCTACCGTATAGAACCTGTTGACTGCAAGGGTGGAAGGCGGAGGTATCAGCTGCAGTACGGCATCATAGGTCTCCTCACTCTCTCTCAGCTCGGTTATCGGGTCATTTCTGACCACCCTGACCGTCATGCCTCCCGCTACTGTGTCACTGACACCCTCGGCAGCAATGACACCGGGGTCATGTTCAAGATAAACCAGCTCCCTGATATCATATTTCACAAGCTCGGGCAGATGCCTGCGGAGACCTCCGGAGATGAGCATTACCTTTTGATGGCTCTCCCTCTGCAGCAGTGCATAATGAATGTTCTCCTCCCGGCTGACAACATCGCTGCTGTAAAACAGGGGCCTGTGATCGTAATAGACGGTCTGCTCCCCGCAGTAAATGGCCGTGGTAATGTTTCCAAACGGCGTGTCAGTGCTCTTGACTGCCGTGACACCGCGAAGGAGAAGGCTCCTGGCAGGCAGGTCGGGATTGGCGACAATTGCAGTTACAGCCAGCAGAATCACAGCGATAATGACACCCCGCACCGTCCGTGCCCGGTATCCGGGAAGGGTCACGGCAACACCGGCGCCAAGAAGCAGTATCAGGATATAGAGTTTGTAATTGGGTACGTGAAGAGTGACTGTCAGGGCCGTGAATATGCCGGCGGCCACTGATCCGGCGGTCTCAATGCCGAAGCTGCCGCCGGGAGCCAGCCCTGCAGCAGCCCTCCTGATGACCGAGAGCCTGATGAAAATCAGTGATGAGATGAAGGTCACCGGGGCTACACTGACAGCAAGAATGCCTGCTGTCTGCAGCAACGTTGCCGTCTCACCCGGGTTGAGAAGAAGAATGTTCATCACTATGAAGACTACAGGAGCCAGCGCCGTGGCAGCAAGCAGTGTCCAGATCATTCTTCCCGCATTCCTTATTCCGGAACTGCTGCCCGCAATGGCCCCTGAGGCGGCAATGATCAGCCAGACCCACAGGAACAACGCGGCGGATACCTCTGTCCCGCCACCCAGAATCACCGCCTCGCGCATCAGGATAAACTGCGACGATGAGCTCACAAAACCGATAAGCAGGAGTAGCAGCGATGAACGTTCAGGCGGAATCAGTTCCGCAGGCGTGTCACCTTCAGAACCAGTCTCACTCTTTCTGCCCCTGTCAAAATAGTAGCTTAGATTGCGTGCAAGGTGGACAATGGCCACAAAGGCCATTGAAATGCCGGCCTCCACGTGCCAGGTCATCAACCTGTCATAAAACGGGATCTCCCATTTGTAGGTTATCTTCAGTGCCATAAAGAGTCCGAAGAGACCCGTCACGGTAAAAACAGCAAGCAGCACCCAGTTCCAGAAGCGACGGTGCGATTGCCTGGCGGTGAACCCTGTGGAAGAGAGGTAGAGAGTGTAGAGATAGAATACCAGGACCGTGATCCCTATGGGAATGACATGATACGTCATCTGTGGTCCTTTTCGCCGAAGACATAGGCTTCGTAGACAAAGATCTCACAGTTTTTATCTTTCCACCCGTCCCAGCCGATCCCTGCCTTGTCGCGTGCACAGTATCCAAGGAACTGCTCTGCACTCCATCCTCTTTCCGATGCAACCTGGGGAAGAAGGGTGCCTGACCTCATACCGGACTTCAGATAAATGCCATGTATGCCGATCTTTATATCCTCCGCCCCGCTGACTTTTTTCATCGGTCCGAGAACCGATATCTCAATTTCTGTCAGGGGATACTCGGAAGCCGTCAGTTCTGGAAACCTGGGGTCGCCGAATGCCGCCTCCACTGCCATCTGGGCTATCACCTCCCACAGTGGCTCCGACGAGGTGAAACGGCCAATGCAACCTCTCAGCTCTCCCTTTTTCGTTATCGTGACAAAAGCTCCCAGCGGCTCCCTGAGACGGGGAGTGATCTCAGAGGGGTCCACAGGGTCGGGACGCCGTCCCTGAAGCCTTGCAGAGATGGCATCACGGGCGATGGCCAGCAGCGTGCTCTTCTCTCCTGCAGTGAGCAGGAACTTTTCGCCGGTCCGCGATGGCTGCTCTGCTGCATCATTTTTCTCCTCCAGAACGATGGCATTGTAACCTACCACCTCATCCCTGCCACCATGCGGCGAGTCACCTGAATTTGTGTAGCCGGCATTACGCCAGCTAAGCCCTGACTGCCCTTCGGTAAGATAGAGAAGGACGAGACCGGCAGGCCACCCGCACATGGCTGTCACGAGGTTTTCGGTGCCGGACGACTCGATGGCTTTGACTGTTTTCATAAAGTTGTCAGGATCACCCTTGATGATGGCATCGGCAGTACGCCTGTCTGCCCTCCGGGCATCTTCATAGGAGGGATAGTGAGAGAAGTCGCTGCTGATGACGAAAAGGTTACGGCTGTTGAACCAGGGCTGCAACCCCTGGGCAACAGCCTTGAGCACAGTGCTGTTGCGGGTGCCGATAAGTATCGGAACAACAGCCGGTTGATGCTCAAAATGATACTGTATGAAGGGAAGCTCCACCTCCAGCGAGTGCTCGGGACCATGGGCGGCATCATGCCCTATGAACCACCTGTTGGTTGCCTTGAGCTTCTCCCCGGCATCCCTGTTGACCTTGACCTTTCCCAACGGAGTAACCATGTCACCGGAGGTGAATACCGCTGCTCCCTCAAAGGCATACCTGTGACTGACGCCTATGAGAAAAACATTGTCATATTGAGCCCCGGATGGTATCGCTGCAAAGCCTGCAGCAGCCGTGCTGCCGGAAAAAACATAACCTGCATGCGGCACAATCAGCGCCCTGACCCTTACGCCCGGCAGGGGAGACCCTGCCTCTGCAAAACAGGCGGCGAGCTCAGCCCTGAGCGCACTGCCGGAGGCAGGATAGAAGCTGCCGGATACGGCAGGCTGCCTGTCTTGCCCCTGTCCGAATATATTCATAGGCGATAGTATTAACGCAACCAGAATTATACCAACAGTTTTCATAAAACAGCTGTTACAACCTGTAAAGTTAAACCAAAAACCGGTAAAAAACGAGTAAGTGACGATCAGATGAGAACGATATTCTCCTTCAGGGTATTACCGTCATCATCGATGCCGTAGAGCCTGATACCGACACTGCAGGTGGCATCAGCAGTGACATCCAGGAACGGTGAGAGGGATTCCCTCACATCTTCTTCACCCATGGAGTCATACTCCTCGATGTCAAAGTAAAGATGAACAAAAAGTATGTGATCGTTCTTCTTGATTTTCGTGAGTGCCTTCAGAATCTTGCCCATCCAGATTACTGAAGAGGTGTTGAAGTAATCAACGTTGAACTTAAGGTTTGTGCTCTCTGCCGGATTCTTTGCATATTCAGTTGCCCACTTGTACAGAGGCTCAAAGAAGCCTGATGCATTCTCAGGTAACGATTTGCCTGTAAATGAAAGATTCCCGGTGCCCGCGACAAAACTGACCTGCGGTGTTTTGGAGGTAGCATCTACCTTAATATCCTTAAGTTTTACCATAATATTTTAGTCGTTTCCTTCCCAGTCACGCATTATAACCCCAATAGAACCTCATAAAGGTAACCTGTTTTTTTAGAAGGCCGTTCCGTATTCGTCAAAAAATAATAACCAGTTATCAACTTTTTTAAACAATTTGTCCCGCTGTTGTCTCTTCCTTTCAGGCAATTCGTTAAAGAGGAAATACTATCTTTGCAGCCATAATCGAACGAGAATGGAAAACCTGCTCAGGAAGAGCGTGCGCGAGGCTGTCAGAGAGATCTGGGGAACGGATGTCAGTGATGACCTGCTGCAGATGCAGAAGACCAGGAAGGAATTTGCGGGTGACCTTACACTGGTGGTCTTTCCCCTTACCCGCATCTCCCGCACCACACCTGAAAACAGTGCTGACGCCATAGGTCAATGGCTCACCGCAAATGTCAGTGCAGTAAGTAATTATAATGTGATCAAGGGTTTTCTTAATCTTACTGTCGCCCCTGCGGAATGGGCAAGAGGGCTGGAGAGGATATCCGCCACTGAAGATTACGGTTTCCTGAAGGCGGGAGACTCATCGCCCATGATAGTGATTGAATACTCCTCACCCAACACCAACAAGCCCCTCCACCTCGGCCATATCAGGAACAACCTCCTGGGTTTCTCCCTCTCCAGGATCTGCGGTGCTGCCGGCAACAGGGTGGTCAGAACAAACATTGTCAACGACCGCGGAATCCACATCTGCAAGTCGATGCTGGCATGGCAGATGTTCGGCAACGGAAAGACACCTGAAACAACCGGAAAAAAGGGAGATCACTTCGTGGGCGATTACTACGTGCTGTTTGAACAGAAACTGCGTGAACAGTCAGAACAACTTGCTGCCGGCGGAATGACACCCGAAGAAGCAAGAGAGAATGCCCCTCTGATGAAGCAGGCAAGAGAACTCCTCCTCAAATGGGAGGCAGGTGATGCCGAAACCGTCGGACTGTGGAGAGAGATGAATTCATGGGTCTATGAGGGATTTGACATTACCTATAAGGCCCTGGGCGTTGAATTCGATAAAATATATTATGAGTCTGATACCTACAAGATAGGTAAGGAGCTGGTAATCAAATCACTGGAACAGGGAAACCTGATCAGGAAGGATGACGGTTCAGTATGGATAGACCTTACAGCCGACAAGCTGGACCAGAAGCTGCTGCTCCGTTCTGACGGAACTGCCGTCTATATGACGCAGGATCTGGGAACGGCTGTGATACGTTATTCCGACTATCACTTTGACAGGCATATCTACGTAGTGGGTAATGAACAGAACTACCACTTCCAGGTACTTGCCCTGACCCTGTTGCGGATGGGTTACCGGTGGGCGGAAGGACTGCATCACTTCTCCTATGGCATGGTTGAACTGCCTGAAGGCAAGATGAAATCAAGAGAAGGAAAAGTGGTTGATGCCGATGACCTTATAGAGGAGATGACCGCCACTGCTACGGAAATGTCAAGAGAACTTGGCAAACTTGAAGACTACAGCGCGGCCGAAAGGGCAAATATCTGCAGACAGATAGGATTGGGTGCCCTCAAATACTTCATACTCAAGGTTGACCCAAAGAAGAACATGACTTTCAACCCGGCAGAATCAATAGACTTCAACGGCAATACCGGTCCATTTATTCAGTATACCTACGCCCGCATCAGGTCAGTAATGAAAAAGGCAGAAGAGACAGGGGCCGGCCGGGGCGAAAGAGACTGCAGTGATGTAATCCCAAACCTTAAGGAGATCAGTGTCATAAAATTGCTGAACGACTTCCCCTCGCTGGTTGTTGAAGCAGCGGGAGAGCTCAGTCCTGCACTGATATCAAATTATATTTACGAACTGGCAAGGGAGTTCAACCAGTTCTATCATGACTATTCAATCCTCGGTGAGGAGGATAAAAAGATACGCGACTTCAGACTGAAACTTACCTCAGTGACTGGCAGGGTGATTGAAAAAGGACTCTGGCTGCTGGGTATTGAAGCGCCGGAAAGAATGTGAGTGACAATTTTGGAAAACTATGTTTGAAAATCTGAGTGAGAGACTTGAACGGTCGTTCAAGATACTGAAAGGCGAAGGAATAATATCTGAGATAAACGTCTCGGAGACTCTGAAGGATGTTCGAAGGGCGCTTCTGGATGCTGATGTCAACTTTAAGATAGCCAAGCAGTTCACAGATACTGTGAAGCAGAAGGCGTTGGGTCAGAATGTGCTGCAGGCGGTCAAGCCTTCACAGATGATGATCAAGATCGTTCATGACGAGCTTGTTCATCTGATGGGCGGAGAGAGGACAGATATCAGTATCAGGGCAAATCCCGCCATAATACTTATAGCAGGATTGCAGGGTAGCGGTAAGACAACCTTCAGTGCCAAGCTGGCAAAGCACCTGAAGAGCAAGCGGGGAAAGAATCCGTTGCTGGTGGCGGGCGACGTCTACAGGCCTGCGGCCATAGAGCAGCTGAAGGTGCTGGGCTCGCAGATAGAGGTGCCCGTCTATACCGAAGAGGGCAGCCTGAAACCGGTTGAGATTGCACGGAATGCCGTCAGGGAGGCAAAGAAGAACGGCAATGACCTTGTCATCATAGACACGGCCGGACGCCTTGCCGTGGATGAGGAGATGATGAACGAGATCGCGGCCGTGAAAAACGCCGTCACACCCCACGAGACTCTGTTCGTGGTCGACTCCATGACAGGCCAGGATGCCGTCAATACTGCATTCGAATTCAACGAGAGAATAGACTACGACGGCGTGGTGCTGACAAAACTCGACGGTGATACCAGGGGAGGGGCAGCACTGAGCATAAGGGCGGTGGTCAATAAACCCGTGAAATTCATAAGCGCGGGAGAAAAAATGGATGCCATCGATATCTTCTATCCCGAGAGAATGGCCGACAGGATACTCGGCATGGGAGACATCGTCAGCCTGGTGGAAAAGGCACAGGAACAGTATGATGAGGCCGAGGCACGGAAGCTTCAGAAGAAGATCGCCAGGGACCAGTTTGATTTCAACGACTTTATCTCCCAGATTCAGCAGATAAAGAAGATGGGTAACATGAAGGAGCTCATGGGGATGATACCGGGTGTGGGGAAAGCCATGAAGAACCTTGATATCGACGACGATGCCTTCAAGGGTATCGAGGCAATAATATCAAGCATGACCCCGGACGAGCGATCAAATCCCATGCTGCTCAACGGCAGCAGGAGAAAACGCATTGCGGAAGGCAGCGGCACTACCGTAACCGAAGTGAACAGGCTCCTGAAGCAGTTTGATGAGACACGTAAAATCATGAAGACAGTCGCAAAGGGAGGCGACCTTTCGAAACTTACAGCAGGCCGCAGGCCCTGAAATATTTAACTGCCCCGCAGGGCCGCCCCGGCTGGCAGCCGCAAAATCGAAAATCGCAAATCGCAAATCGAAAATCCCATACATGTACCAGATCATTGACGGAAAAGCAACCGCCGCTGAAATACGGGCGGAGATAGCTGCAGAAGTAGAGAAGATGAAGGAACGCGGTTCACGCGTGCCTCACCTGGCAGCCATACTCGTCGGCAACGACGGTGGCAGCGAGACCTATGTTTCACACAAAGTGAAGGACTGTGAAGAGGTTGGCTTCCGGTCAACGCTGATAAGGCTTCCGGCATCAGTCACCTCTGAAGAGCTTTTTGAGAGAGTAACAGAGATGAACAACAACCCGGAGGTCGACGGACTGATTGTGCAACTGCCGCTCCCTGAACATATCTCGGAGAGCAAGGTCATCGAGACAATAGCGCCGGAAAAGGACGTCGACGGTTTTCATCCCGTTAATGTGGGACGGATGGCGGCCGGACTCCCCTCGTTTGTATCTGCGACTCCTGCCGGCATCATGGAGCT
Organism: uncultured Rikenella sp.; assembly: GCA_964411345.1. Lineage (GTDB taxonomy): Bacteria > Bacteroidota > Bacteroidia > Bacteroidales > VadinHA17 > SR-FBR-E99. Next base: position 20,547 of record CAYPKP010000033.1, read on the forward strand.
GCTGAGGAGGTACAAAATACCCATCAGGGGAGCGGAATGCGTCGTGGTCGGCCGCAGTAACATCGTTGGCAGACCTGTGAGCATCCTTCTGTCACAGAAAGGTGCTGATGCAACCGTGACCGTGGTTCACAGCCGTACAGCCAATATCGCTGAGATAATCAGGAGAGCAGATGTCATTGTTGCTGCCATAGGGTCACCGGGATTTATCACTGCAGACATGGTGAAGGAGGGCGCGGTGGTTATCGACGTGGGCACAACCCGTGTGGAGGCTCCGGAAACAAAGTCCGGTTGGAGACTGAAGGGGGATGTCGACTTTGAAAATGTCGCCCCGAAATGCTCATGGATAACACCTGTGCCGGGTGGAGTGGGACCAATGACCAGGGTCTCCCTGCTGCTCAATACACTGAAGGCCTGCAACAGATAGATCTGTTCTGCATCAGAATGCCAATGCTGCCGGATTGCGTCTGCCAGTATCGAATTGCCGGGGTGGGAAGTTTTCTGCCAGTCCGATTCAGCTGCCCGGCTGTCTGAACCTCCCGTAATGTTGCCCGACTTTTTGAACCGCCGGCTCTGCTGTTTTGGCAGGATTTGTCCCTGTTGCTTTTTGCTTCTACGGAAGGTCCAACCCGGCAAAGTAGAGGTCGTACCCCCCCTTGCCACCCGGACGGTCAGATGAGAAGACAAGAAAGAGATTCTCATATCTCAGGTCGCTGTTCAGCACCGGACGGTACTCGTTGGAGGTAGTGTTGATGCCGGGACCGAGGTTGGCCGGTGAGCTCCATTTGCCGTCTTGAAACACAGAACAGTAGAGGTCAAAACCACCGTATCCGCCCTCCCTGTCAGAAGCAAAGACCATGTATCTTCCCCTTACAAACGGACATTTGTCGTCCCCGCTGCCGTTTATGCTGTCAACTGCTGCAGCGGCAGCAGGCTCCGACATGAACCACTCATCAACGGAGATGAGAGAGGGCCTTGTCAGCATGTAAATATCATAATGGCCTGCCCTGTCTGAACAGAAGTATGCCGTATCAAGTGTAATGCTCATAGAGAGATAAGCATCATTGTATGATGAGTTCATAACAGTGACCGGCACAGGGTCAGAGAGGGAGGGAGAAGAGGCAAAGGCCGGTATGTAAACAGTGTAGACCAGGTCAAGGCCGGTGCCCTCCCGGGCTGATGATACTGCCATGTATTCCAAACCGTTGCGGCCATTGAAGAACCTTAAGGGTCCGAAATCATCACCGGCGGTGTTGAAGAGAGAGAGAAGCCTGCCGGTGAACTGCTCGTCAGCCATCTCGGCGTCAATCTGAAAATAACCGGTGGTCTGTCCAAAACTGTAGTGTAATTTGCCCTGGACAATATCAAATTCACTGCCCGCACTGTTGCGGTTGGATGAGAAGACTACCTGACGGCTTGAAAATATGCGTGCAGCCTCAATGTCCGCATTGTAATCATCATACTGCGTGTTGAACCCCTCCAGGGCCAGCACGGTATCGGGGAAATGACCCAGCTCATAGTTGATCTTGAGCAGGGAATCATCACGGCATCCGGTCAGCAAAGTAAGTATGATAAGTGCCGCTGTCGCACAGAAAAGCCTTGAAGTCATGCTTGATGCGGTTTTATCTGAGATAACGGACGGGAAAGAGGTTTTAATATGAAACCGATAAAAAAACCGGGCCTGTTGGCCCGGTCAGAAGGTAGAATTCAGGTTAATTCTAGGGTAATATTTGGTTTGAGGGTATTCTTTTGATTTCAATTATAAGATGAAAAGAGTGGCGCGAAGGTTGCGTCAGCCGGAAATATTTTTCTAATGTGCTGCTTTTCATGTTTATAAAAACGACACCCTGTTGATAATTGATTTTCATTTGGGTCAGACATTGGCGATTATCTATTACATTTGCAAAATATTCGGGGAGAATGGAAGAAGAGAAATACGGTTTTGTACATGACGGCGAGGTGGAAGAGGTTGTTCTCCGGTTTGAAAGAATGCGGAAGAATAAGGAGACCTTGTATTTCGATGTGATTGAATTCGAAACTATTATCGATTATTACCTTGAGGGGAACAATCCTGTAAGTGCCTTCGAGGCCACTCTGCTGGCTTGTGAGCTGCACCCCAAATCAGTGCCCATACTCATAAGGAAGGCACGTGTGCTCCTCGAAAAGGGAAGAGCTGCCGAGGCCCTGGCCATCGCCAACAGCCTTGAGAATATTGAACCCGGAAACTACGATATCTACCTCTGCAAGGGCACCGCCCTGGCAATGATGGGGGACATCGACAGCTCCAGGGGCGTCTTTGACCTGGCACTGGCCGGTGATTCGGAAGACCGGGAGACAGTCCTCTACGGCATTACCTCCATTCTTCAGAATCTCAATTACTACGGGGAGTTGATACCCTATCTCCAGATGCTGGCTGAACTGGAGCCTGATTTTCCTGCCCACATCTATGACCTTGCCTATGCCTTCGACAGGAAGGGCGACCTGGATAACAGCATACGCTACTATACCATGTACCTCGACGAGGAGCCCAACTCCGACAGTGCCTGGTATAACCTGGGGATAGTCTACAACAAGGCCGGAGAATACGGCAAGGCGCTGGAGGCCTATGACTATGCCCTTGCCATCAACCCCGAAAACACTTTTGCTCTCTTCAATAAGGCCAATATTCTGAGCAACCTGGAAAAGTACACCGAAGCCATGGCCGTCTACCGCGAGTTTGTGGAGGAAGAACCTGACAGTATGGAGGGACTTACCTACCTGGCGGAATGCTATGACAAGACGGGTGATGAGGAGATGGCACGCAGATACTATACTGAAGCCATTGAACTGACCCCCGACTTTCCTGATCCCTGGTATGGACTGGCCCTTCTTTCACTGTCGCGCAATAAACCGGCAGAGAGCATCAGCCCGCTGAAAAAGGCCATTGAGCTGGATCCGGGCAATCCCGACTACTGGTTCTCACTCGGCAAGGCATATATCATGACCGGAAGTATCAAGGAGGCACTGCGGTGCTTCTGTGATACCCTCAGGCTTGACGGATACTATGACGAGGCCTGGATAGAGATCGGTATCATCGTCATGATGACGGGCTCTTACAACGGGGCATTGCGCATCCTCAAAAAAGTAAGGAAGATAAGCGGCGACCTGCCGGGAGTATGGTTCCTTCTTGCATCGTCATACCTCCATACCAATAACATTCCGGAAGCAGCCCGCGCTCTCATAAAGGCATCAAGACTCGACAACGACCTGCTTGAGGAATATGCCGTGCTTCTGCCGGAAGCCAAACTCACGCAGGCAATGAAACGACTGTTCAGGAAAACGAATTAAGATATGAAAAAGGCAAGGCAACTGCTCACCCATATTCCTGAGAGACCACCCAGGCCCAGAAATGAAGGCCTTACCATGGTTATGGATAAAGGACTGAGTACCAGGGAGGCAGAGGATCTGGCAGCCGTGGGAAGCGATTATATCGATTATGTCAAGCTCGGATTCGGCACCTCCGTGATAACGCCTGACGTGGAAAGCAAGATAAGGATATATCATGATGCAGGCATGACGGTATATCTCGGGGGCACCCTCTTCGAAGCTTTTGTTGTCAGGGGTCTCTATGACGAATATGTCAGCCTCCTAAGGGAATCAGGCATCAGAATGGCCGAAGTCTCCGATGGCTCCTATGAGTTCGAACATGCTGACAAGCTTGAATATATCAGGCGACTCTCACAGGAGTTCACCGTCGTTTCCGAAGTCGGATCCAAGAAGAAAAATGTGGTATACAGCCCGGACCAGTGGGTAGGGATGATGAAATCAGAGCTGGAAGCCGGCTCGGTGAAGGTGATCGCCGAAGCACGCGAATCGGGCACTGTGGGTATCTATAACGATGACGGATCGGTCAATCTTGAACTGATAAACACCATCAGCAAGGAGATAGGATTTACAAATGTCCTTTGGGAAGCACCGCTTAAGCAGCAACAGGCATGGTTCATCACCAATTTCGGAGCCAATGTGAATCTCGGTAACATAGCTCCGAATGAGATCATCGCTCTTGAGTCACTGAGACTCGGCCTGCGTGGCGATACCTTCTTTACATTCCTTCCGGATGAGATGAGATGAGACTGTTCGGAATAATAGGATATCCGCTCGGACACTCATTTTCACAGAAACACTTCACCGAAAAATTTGCAAGGGAACAGCTGGCAGACCACTGCTACCGCAAGTTCGAGCTTACGGACATATCCCTGCTGCCCGCACTGATTGAGAGTGAACCTGATCTGTGCGGCTTTAATGTCACCATACCGTACAAGGTGAAAGTGACAGATTATCTTGACGAGATCGATGAGACTGCCGCCGGCATAGGAGCAGTAAATACCGTGAGGGTTACACGGAGAGAGGGCAGACCTTTCCTGCAGGGATTCAATACCGATGCCCCCGCCTTCAGGGAATCACTGCTGAAAAACCTGGTTGCACTTCCTGAATCTGCGCTGGTGCTCGGCACCGGAGGTGCGGCCAAGAGTGTCGTGCACACTCTTATAGACCTGAATATCATTGCCATAACTGTGTCGAGAACGCCGGTCAGGGGCGGCTATTCTTATGAAGAGCTGCCCGGAGATGTGATAAGTGAGGCGGGACTGATCGTCAATGCCACTCCGCTGGGTACGGTACCTGACGTTGAAGCTATGCCACCGATCGACTACAGTTACCTGAGAGAGGGACAGCTGCTCTTCGACCTCGTCTACAATCCTCCCGTAACCTCCTTTCTCGCACTTGGAGAAGAACACGGTTGCCAGACGGTAAACGGAGAGGAGATGTTCCTGATCCAGGCTGAACTGGCCTGGGAGATATGGAACGCCGGGATCAGGTAAAAAGCCCTTCAGGATACTCTATCGCAGTCAGTGAGAGACCGTGAGCCGGTGCCGACTGCCCGGCGAGACCCCGGTTCCTCCCTTTGATTATCTCCTCAAACCCTGCCGGATCGAGTTTTCCCCTTCCTACAGGTATCAGGGTGCCTACTATAGCCCTTACCATGTTCCTGAGAAAACGGTCTGCGCTTACAGTGAAGACCGTCATGTTGCCCTCCTCATGCCATTCCGCCTTTGTTACACGGCAAATGCTCGTTTTGTTTCCCCCGTGCAGCCGGCTGAAACTGGTGAAGTCGCTGTGGCGTAACAGGAGGGCCGAAGCGTTGTTGAGCCTCTGCAGGTCAAGCGGCCAGTAAAGCAGCCATGACGTGTCAGCGGCAAAGGGGTCCTTTACCCTGCTGATGCTGTACCGGTATGTTCGGGACAGGGCATCAAAACGGGCACTGGCATCACTCCTTACTTTTGCGATCCTGCTGACAGCTATGTCGTCAGGCAACAGGCTGTTAAGATTGTAGATAAGCTGATTGTCACTGCCGAGATCGTCACGTACTGCATCAAAGTGGGCACAGAAGAAGGATGCATGCACGCCGGTGTCAGTGCGGCCGGCACCCGTAACAGCCGTGGGACGCGACAGAACCGTGCCGAGGGCTCCTGCCACTATCCCCTGAACCGTACGCCTTCCGGGCTGCAGCTGCCAGCCATAATAGGCTGTGCCCCTGTATGAAAGAAAAATAAAGTACCTTGTCATAACGGACTGAAAACGTAAAGATAGCTAAAGAACATTGCAGCAAGAGCAGCTTTTGGCTAAATTGCGCCGTCAAAAAGTAAAACTATGAATGAGCCTGTACTTAAACGCGGATTCGCAAGCGACAATAATTCCGGGGTCCATCCTGCCGTCATGAAGGCATTGGAGCATGTCAACCGCGGACATGTGGTTGGCTACGGTGATGATCCCTTCACTTCAAAGGCAACGGAGATGCTGAAAAAGGAGCTTGGAGAGGCAGCTGAGATATATTTTGTCTTCACCGGTACGGCCGCCAATGTATTGGGACTGACGGGAGTGACCCGGTCATGGAATTCGGTGATAACAGCCTATACCGCTCATATAGAGCAGGATGAGTGCGGAGCGCCGGAGAAATTTGCAGGCTTCAAGGTGCTGACGGCAGATACCCCTGACGGCAAACTGAGGCCGGAGATGCTGGCCAGGCATATGCACGGCTTCGGCTTTGAACACCACAGCCAGCCGGGAGTCATCTCCATATCGCAGGTGACGGAGATGGGAACGGTTTACACGCCGGAAGAGGTGAGGGAGCTGGCGGACTACGCCCACAACTCAGGACTTCTGCTGCATATGGACGGTGCAAGGCTGGCCAATGCGGCTGTTACACTGGGACTGCCATTCAAAGCCTTTACCACTGATGCCGGGGTGGACCTTCTCTCATTCGGAGGTACCAAGAACGGCATGATGTACGGGGAGGCGGTATGCTTTCTTAAACCCGGACTTTCACCGGGGTTCAGGTACATCAGGAAGCAGGGGATGCAGCTGGCTTCAAAAATGAGGTTCATCGCAGCACAATACATTGCCTATCTTACAGACGGACTATGGAGGGAGTGCGCCTCCCACTCAAACACCATGGCCCTGGAGCTTGAGAAGAGACTGCGGGAGATTGACGGTGTCTCCATAACCCAGAAGGTCGAGGCAAACGGCATCTTTATCATCATGCCCGACGCGGTGGCTGAACAGCTCAGCAAGGAGTACTTCTTCTATCCATGGGATCCGCAAACCTCTGAATACCGACTGATGACAAGCTGGGATACCACAATCGATGACATAGTTCAATTTACTGAACTAATGAAGGTTATCATGGACAAGAACAGATAATTGCTCAGATCCTTTTATACTTCAGCAACAGGGAAGCGGAAAACACCAGCAGAGTGAAAAAGAGATAGGAGGGAAACCAGAGAAAGACCGTTGGCGAAGATGACTGCCCCAGACTCGTGACCAGAATTATGACCATAAAAGGTATTGAGGAGAGCCAGGCAATCAATCCCGAAGAGGCAATATCCCGCTTCTGCTTTTCATCGTAAAGCGTAAGAGTGGCTTTGCGCGACAACCTGATGATCCAGTAAAGGATAAGCAAGAACCACGGGAGAATAATTGCCAGCGAGTAAAACATCAGCAGCCACATAAGCCAGTTGCTTATGGTAAAATCTCCCAGGGCAACGTATGCGTATACAGTGAAGACCAGCCCTGTGAACCCGCACACCATGCCTATATACTGAGTCACTTCGAACATTATCTCGTCAACCACCGGTGGGGGATTCGCTGTCAATTCTCTGATCGCTCTGAGTATTCTGAAGATAACCTGATAAAGAATAATATAGAAAACAAACCTGAAGAGAAGCGAACCAAAAAGCCATATCCACTCAAGAGTGCACTCATAACCCTCCACAAGGTAGTCACTGCTGATGTCTTCCAGTGCGGCAAAGTCAAAAACAAGGAGAATTGCTGAGACAGTACCGGCTATAATGACTGCAATGACCATAGCACCAGCCTTATACCCGGCTCTGAATGACTTGAGAATCAGAAGAGCAAATGAGAATAACAGCAGAATCTGAATAATGAATCCGGTTCCGATGAAATTGCTCATCTTTTCAATGCCAGGTGATTTTGCTTTTATCTCCAGGTATGCATACAGATCATAGAAGAGCCATAATGACGCAAGAGTGAGAAACACCAGTGTGACCAGGGCTCCTGTCCTTAACTTTCTCTTGTCTTCTGATACTTTATTGAATTGTTCCATAGATATATGAGATGAACTATATAAAGTTAAACTTAAGTATTGTCTTCTATGATGTAAAACAGATCCTCGACATTGACCCTGAAATGCCTTGCAATTTTGAATGCAAGCAGGGTAGACGGTACAAACTTGCCTTTCTCAACTGCATGAATGGTTTGCCTGGTCACCCCGACGGCTGCCGCCAGCTCCTCCTGTGATGTCTCGTTATTCTCAAACCTGAACTTCCGGATGTTGTTGCCTAATTTCATGTCATGTAAAGTATACAGCAACAAATGTAAATAATAATATACATTATTGCAAAAGACCATACTCTTCTTGTAAATATTTCCTGGGATTCGATTTCTACTTCCTGTCAGGCTGAGGGGTCAGCAACATGCTGTCGCCATAGCTTAGAAAACGGTATCCGGCAGTGAGGGCGTGATCATAAATGTCTCTCCAGGAGTTCCCTGTGAAAGCCGCCACAAGCAGGAGCAGCGTGCTTCGCGGCTGATGGAAGTTGGTGATCATGCTTCCGACAATACGAAAACGGTATCCGGGCACAATGATAATGTCTGTCTTTGCCTCAAGCACCTCAATACCCCTGCGGTTCATCAGCTCCAGCAACCGGTCTAGGGCATCGTCCGCCTCAAACCCGTCACCGGTTTCATAAGGCTCCCACTGTGACACGGATGGGATACCCTCTACAGGCCATCGGCCGGCTGCAGAGCGCAATCCGAGCCAGTAGAGGCTCTCCAGCGTGCGGACGGTAGTTGTGCCCACAGCGGTGATCTTTCTGCCCCTGAGCCTCTCTAAAGTGCTCCTGGTGACAAAAAAGTGTTCGGTGTGCATCATGTGATCGCAGATGAGCTCCGATTTTACCGGCCTGAAGGTGCCGGCACTCACATGAAGCGTTACCTCACTCTTCTCAATGCCTTTTTCACGAAGCCGGTCCAGCAGGGCGGGAGTGAAGTGCAATCCGGCAGTGGGGGCGGCAACAGAACCGTCATGCTGTGCATAGAGCGTCTGATAGGTGGCAGCATCACTCTGCTCGTCATCACGCCCGAGGTAGGGCGGAATGGGCATATGACCCATGGATTCAAGCAGCTCCGCAAACGATATGTCACCTGCATCCCATGAAAACCTCACCACGAAAGAGTCATCCACGGCAGCCGTTATCTCTGCGCTGAGAGTATGGCTGCAACCGTTGTGAACGAACTCAGAGACCAGTGCACCCTGCTTCCATCTCTTAAGATTGCCAATCAGGCATTTCCACTCCACCTGACAACATGATGAGAGATTATTTGCGAAGTCAGCCGGCAGGTAGGGCTCAAGACAAAAAACCTCTATCGCGGCACCGGATTCCTTCCTGAATTTCAGCCTTGCCCTGATCACCCTTGTATTGTTGAATACCATCAGATGTCCGGGATCGGCCAGGTCCGGCAGATCACTGAATACCCTGTCGCTGATCTCTCTGCCGTCCCATACCAGCAGCCTCGACCGGTCCCGCTCAGCCAGCGGATACCTGGCTATCCTCTCCGCAGGCAGATCATAGGAATAATCGGTGATCCTTATATTGCCGTATAAATCTTTCATCTCTCTCAGGAGGCTCAAAAATAGCTGATTTTTGACTATCTTTCATCTCACAATGAAGGGCAACAGGACAAAGAGGAAAAACAGTGCCCACAGGGGCGCAAGGGAGATTGACCTGCATTTGAAAAGCGGATACAACGGCCACGATGCCGTTGAACGGCAGCTTGCCCGGTTCAGGGGTGAACTTGAGAGCGCAGTAAGAAGGGGCGACAGGGAGATAATCTTCATTCACGGGCAGGGCAGTGGCCGGCTCAGGGAAGAGATAAGACAGATACTTTCTCACGACCACCCCTCTTTCCTCTGCCAGGATGCCCCCTTCAGCAGATACGGTTACGGCGGTGCCACACTTGTAATAATCAAAAAACAGGATATATGCCTTACATGAGTTTTAATCCGTGGCTCCAGCAGAGGGATGCCGTTTTTCCGGAGATGAGCGACGCAATCCTGGATGAGGTCCTGGATCAGGCTGAAAGGCTCTTTCATGAATGGCGGAAGAGCGACATTGCCGACAGGTGCAGCAGGCTGACCGTCATGAGCACTGTCCTTCTTTCACGCCGCCTCGGGCTGGCGGAGATGATGGCCACGGAGATGGGCAAGCCTGTTGCCCAGGGACTGGCTGAGATTGACAAGTGCGCGCTGCTCTGCCGCTGGTATGCCGAAAAGGCACCGGAGATACTCAGGCCTGAAAGGAGGACATCCGCAGCCCGTGAGAGTTACATTTTCCATGAGCCGCAGGGTATCATCCTGGGAATAATGCCCTGGAACTTCCCCTTCTGGCAGGTGTTCCGGTTTCTCATCCCGGCACTGACAGGTGGCAATGCAGGGCTTCTCAAGCATGCCTCCAACGTTCCCCGCTGTGCCCTGGCTGCTGAGGAGATAATAAATGAGGCGGGATATCCTGCAGGCCTTTTCAGGACTCTCTTTCCGTCACATGACCAGGTGGCGCGACTGATAGCCGACCGTCGCATACGGGGTGTCTCGCTGACCGGCAGTAACGTCGCCGGGAAAAAGATAGCCGCAGCAGCAGGGGAGAATTTAAAAAAAATGGTGATGGAACTGGGGGGAAGCGATCCGTTTATCGTCTTTCAAGATGCACAGATGGACAGGGCAGTGGAAGCCGCACTGGCAGCAAGGTTTCAGAACGGGGGTCAGAGCTGCATAGCAGCGAAGAGGATTATTGTGCACAACAAGGTATACGGTGAATTCAGGGATAAATTCCTTGCCGGAGCAAAGGCGCTCAGGATTGGAGATCCTTTGGATCCGGCGACAGAGGTGGGTCCGCTTGTAAGTGTTGCTGCTGCCGATGAGCTTGAACGCCAGCTTGATGTGACTGTCAGCGAAGGAGCACTGCTCCTCTGTGGCGGCCGTGCCGGAAGAGAGCGACCTGCCCTCTTCCACCCTTCAGTGGTTGAAAATGTTCCTCTCACATCACCCCTGGCCTGCGAGGAGACCTTCGGTCCCGTTGCCCCGCTGTTCACCTTCAACACCGCTGATGAAGCCGTAGAGCTGGCAAACAGCACACCCTTCGGGCTGGGGGCAACTGTCTGGACTGCCGACGAAGCAGTGGCCCTGGCAATGGCTCATGAGATCGATACGGGTACCGTGGCAGTGAACGGCTTTGTCAAAACGGAGCCTGGACTTCCCTTCGGAGGCGTAAGGGAATCGGGCTACGGACGTGAACTGGGCGCGGAAGGATTACGTGAGTTCATGAATGTCAAAACAGTAAATATTTTCTGAACTCCCTGCATTTATAGTATCTTTGCAGCATGGCAGGCCGGTCCGTCGCCCCGGCACATGTGCCGGGGAGGAAAGTCCGGGCAACAGAGAGCACCATCCTTCCTAACGGGAAGATATCCGAAAGGGTATAGCAGTGTAACAGAAAAGAACAGTCCCGACTTGTCGGGACAATGGTGAAAAGGTGAGGTAAGAGCTCACCGGTCCCGGCGGTGACGCCGGGAGCCGTACACCTGATGGGTTGAAAGACCGCGTATACCGGCGCCCGAGGGCTGCTCGCCCGAGCCGGGGGGTAGGTCGTATGACCCCGTCAGCAATGAAGGGGCAAGATAAATGACGGAACAGGTGCGTAACTCCTCCTGAAGGATGCCGCACTGCGACAGAACCCGGCTTACAGGCCTGCCTGGAGAATAAAAGAGGGTGCCCTTGCGGAACACCCTCTTTCCTTTTGACAATAATTCGTAACGCTTATTCAGGACTGGTCAAATTGCCGTTGAATCCTGCCCGGACTCTGTCTGATCACTGCATCACGAAGACGGCGTCATCTATCTCCCTGTCAAGCTCTATCTTCGTGAAGGTCATGCCTCCCAGCTCCATGCCGTTGACAAACTGCCTGATCACCTTGCTGAACTTTGCCCCGTTGACATCCATGTACTCCTTAACGTAGGATTCAACCTCCATCTCCTGTCCCATCTGTTCAACCTTTGAAACAGTCTTGACAGTCAGGCAGCTCTCCTTGTCAATAAAGGCTGTGGTGGCATTGCCGGCCTCATCAGTGATGGTAAGCTTGTATGCAGCCTTGCCGTCAACGGCCTCCTCCCCGTCGAGCGTAAGCCTTCCGCCCTTGTAGGCCTCAAGCATGTTGTCGCGGAACATGTTGTACTCCTGAACACTGCCCAGCTGCTCCTGGGGAATCTCAACAGGCTCGGTGGCTCCGGTAAGCGGGTTGACCATAAAACCCTTCTCGCCATCAAATGCAGTGATGATCTCCATGCCGCTGAAGGAGATGACAACCTTTACCTTGTTGGGCTTCTTCACCATGAGCGTCATAGGCATCTCCGTACCCATCTGGCTCATGTTGCCCTCCATGAAGATCGTGGTGGCCTTCTCGAGGATCTCCGTGCCGTTGGCTGCATAATACCTGTTTACAATCTCGTCGAGCGTCTGGGCACTGCAGACCGATGCCGTCAGAACGATTGCCATAAAAACGATTGACTTTCTCATAATAAAATGTCTGTTAATTGTTTATAAAATGTTAACTAAAGCTTTGGTTAGTGTGCTGTATAACCGTCACCCACGCAAATAAACAGAGAACCGGCAGTCGACTGTTCAGCAACATCCGGCGGACTCTGTCTCTCTCCTGAGGTGACCTGGAAATCCCGGCTCACTGACTTTCATGGTCTAAATTTAGAAAAAATTTTATTTGGAACCGGTGCGATATTTGTAAATTTTTTGCCACTGTTGTGCCAGTTGCCTGCGGATTTCATCTTCCCGGCTGTTTGACCCCGGTTCGTAGAATATCTTTCCCCTGATATCATCAGGCAGGTAGTTGTCGGGTACAAAGTTGTCCTCGAAATCGTGGGCATATTTGTAATCCTTGTGATAACCGAGATCCTTCATCAGTCTGGTGGGGGCATTGCGGAGATGCAGCGGCACCGGAAGGTCTCCCTTCCTGCGGACCTCTTCCAGGGCTTTTTCGATAGCCATATAGGAGGCATTGCTCTTTGGAGAGGTGGCAAGGTAGACGGCAGTCTCCGCCAGTATTATTCTTGATTCGGGCCACCCTACCATGGTGACCGCATTGAAACATGTCTGTGCCAGGAGCAGAGCATTTGGATTTGCCATTCCTATGTCCTCGGCTGCAAGGATAACCATCCTGCGGGCTATGAACTTCACATCCTCGCCTCCCTCAACCATGCGGGCCAGCCAGTATACCGCAGCGTTGGGATCAGAGCCCCGCAACGACTTGATGAAAGCTGAGATGATGTCAAAATGCTGCTCCCCGTTCTTGTCGTACATGGCCAGGTTTTGCTGCACATGGTCAAGAACCAGGCTGTCAGTTACCGTTATCTCCCTGTTGCCCTTTTCGGCTTCCAGTGAGACCGTCAGCTCAAGGGCATTGTAAAGCTTGCGGGCATCACCGCCGCTGATGCGTAGCAGTGCCTCATATTCGCTGATCCTGACCTCATATTGAGCCAGATAGTAGTCAGCGGTCAGAGCTTTATCTACAAGCTTCTTAAGTGTTTCATCATCAAGCGGTTTGAGTACGTATACCTGGCATCTCGAAAGGAGGGGGGAGATTACCTCGAAGGAGGGATTCTCGGTGGTTGCACCTATCAGCGTCAGGATACCCTGCTCAACAGCTCCGAGCAGTGAGTCCTGCTGCGACTTGTTGAAACGGTGGATCTCATCAATGAAAAGAATGGGATTGGGCTTGCCGAAAAACTGCTGGCTGCGGGCTTTCTCAATGGTCTCCCTGACCTCCTTCACACCGCTGTGAACTGCACTGAGCTGAAAAAAAGACCTCTCAAGCCTGGCGGCAACTATCCTTGCCAGTGTGGTCTTTCCCACCCCGGGCGGACCCCAGAGGATGAAGGAGGGAACATTGCCAGATTCAATAACCTTGCGCAACACGCCTGCCGGACCGACAAGATGCTCCTGCCCGGCAAACTCTTCCAGTGAAGCGGGTCTTAACCGGTCTGCAAGTGGCTGATTTGAAAACATATGGCTCTTCAGTTATTGCTGCTGCAAATTATTACAAAATCGCTTGAATCATTATGTTTTTCGCCATTTTCGGACAAAAAATTTTCTCAGGATAAAATTAATTTAATACTTTTAACAATTAAATTTCACCTATCGCATACTGTTCGCATCAAGAATTCGTTTAGTAACAGGATATTATCAAATTCCGTACTATGAAAAGACCTCTGCTGATCACCTTAATCATTCTGGCAGTATTGCTGTTAATACCGGCTGTGAGCTTTATCAGATGGGCGTTTAAGGAAAAAAAGCCGATAGATATTGTTATTCTTGACAAGACAGTTCCCACACTCGAAAGACTGGGACACCGGTCATTTACCTATATTCTCACCAACGATCGCTTTGTCAGAAAAGAGAAGGGCGGCAGCTTCTCCGCTGCCAGGGACTATTACGGTTTTGTGCCCCAGCGGCCGGTCAGAGAGAAACAGTTCAGGAAGAAGGACTTCCGGCTTACGGAACTGATTGACCTGGCTGACAACAATGATGCACTCTATTACGCCGATACTTACGGAGTCTTCTTCAACGACTGGTACCAGGGAATCAAGAAGACACGCAGGTCACGCAAACTCTACGGCGGACTGAACAACAACGACTACCTGCTGATGTCGGAGATGACCAAGCGCGACAAGCTTGTGATCGTTGAGTACAATACGTTTGACTATCCCACCGCAGGCCTGGAGAAGTTCAAGAGTGAAGAACTGCTTGGCATTGCCTCCAAAGGATGGATGGGACAGCATTACCGCAGTCTCGATACCGTATCTGCACAGGGAGTGCCGGGATGGATGCCCGCACTCTACAGAAAGCAGTACCGCGAACCCTGGACATTCACTAAGCCGGGTGTGGTCCTGCTGAACGAAAACAGCATAATAGTGCTGGAGGAGGGAACACACCTTGCTTCATCGCTGCCGGTGATTGTTACTTCCGAAGCCTGGGCAGAGAAGTTCAGCCTCCCGCCAACGGTCGTCTTTACAAATACATTTGATATCATTGACCCCGGAGAGAACTATGTCGTCTCGGAATTTAAACTCATGACAACCCCTGAGGGAGACTCACTGCTTGCCGTCAATGACCTCACCTCTGTCTTCCCTGCTGTGACACAGGAGCCTACAAAGCAGAATACATATTATTTTGCAGGCGACTTTGCCAATAACAGAATACCCTTCTGGACGGCGAGATTCCAGGGAGCCGACAGATGGGCAAGGCTGATCTTCTTCTCGGACAATGATAACGACCCGAAGCGATTCTTCTGGCGCTACTACAAGCCGCTTGTTACATCAATCTTCAACGATTACCACGACAAGATCGCGGGGAAGTGAAACCATCACAGTATAAGGAAACAGGCCGCCGGCCTGTTTTTTTTTGCTTATGCACCAACCGTCGGCTCTCCTGCTGAACAGAACCGCACAGCTGATGTTTTATAAATGTTACTTCATATCTTTATGCTTAGTTTTGTGACTATGAAAGCAACGATAGTTCAGTGCGGCCTGAAGTGGGAGGACAGGGAAGCAAACATCGCACACATCTCAGCCCTGCTTGACGAAGCTTCTCCCGGCAACGGCATCGTGGTTCTGCCGGAGATGTTCACGACAGGCTTTACAATGCATCCCGCACCTCTTGCCGAGGGCATGGACGGTCCCACTGTAATGTGGATGAAGGAACGGTCTGCAGCCGGCGGATATGCCCTCTGCGGGTCAGTTATCATTGGCGACGGGGAGAGTTACTGCAATCGCCTTGTTTTTGTTACTCCCGACGGGGATGTGACCTTTTACGACAAGCGACACCTGCATACAATGAGCGGGGAACATACAGTATACAATCGTGGTAATAAGCGTATTATAGTACCATATCTTGATTTTTCATTTAGCCTCCAGGTATGCTATGATCTCCGTTTCCCGGTATGGTCAAGGAATCGGGGCGACACTGATGTTATAGTATACTCGGCCAACTGGCCCTCGGTGAGAAGCTATGTCTGGAAGGCGCTGCTGGTGGCCAGAGCCATTGAGAATCAGTGTTACGTGATAGGAGTGAACCGCGTGGGTGAAAATCCTGACGGAACTTCATATACAGGCGATTCGGCCATCATCGGACCTAAAGGAGAACTCATGGCATCACTCGAACCAGGTGCCGAGGGTGTTTTCTCTGCCGTGCTCTCGCGTGAAGCTCTTGACAAATACCGTGAGGATATGCCCATCTGGCGCGATGCCGATCCGTTTGAGCTCTTGTAGCTCTCAGTCTTCAGTCTGCACTCCTCAACTCTCATTCTGCAGCTCTCATTCTGCAGCTCTCAGCCTCCAGCTCTCAGCCTCCAGTCCTCAGTCTCCAGTCCTCAGTC
>CAYPKP010000034.1:0-36474 GCA_964411345.1 uncultured Rikenella sp.
AAGTACTCAACAATATTGTTGCCGGCGCTGAGTACAAACTCATTGGCAACAACGGCCTGGGAAGGGTATATGACCTGTCAAGGCCGCCGGTGCCAACGGGAGGTACTGATGCAAGGCCAAGGTCTTACAAGGATATTCCATCTCTCGGACAATTGGCTTACTATGCCGAAGAAAACCTTGGTATACCCATGGGCAAGACCAGGCTGGACCTGCAGGCCGGACTCAGGTTTACCAATGTCCAGCCTGACGGTATCTTCAGCTCCAGTGAGGAGACCACCATGCTTGACCCCAGGTTCAACACAAGATATACCGTCATCGACAACGGAAAAGGAGCTGTCTCGCATCTGGCTTTCAGGGGTGGTTACGGCCTCTTCTCCAAAGCCCCGTCATTGCTCTATCTCTACCCGGACAGGGCATACTGGGACAAGACCGGCCTAAGTTACTACGATCCGGTTGCACAGAGGGGCCTGTTCGTCGTGACCACCAAGATTTTTGATAATCCGCGCAATGAGAACCTGGTACCTGCGGTTAACCGTAAGGTCGAAGGCGGATTTGACCTGACGGTCGATGGTATTGACCTGAATGTCACTCTCTATTCCGAAAAGATGGAGAACGGCTTCAGTTTTGAATCATACTATGAGAATTTTATCTTCAACAGGTACACGCAGCCGCTGCAGAACGGCCTGGAGCTATATTTTGTTCCCGGATCGGGGGTGTTCTATCTCGATCCTGTCTCCGGCGCCGAGGTACAGCTGCCCGTGACACGGGATACTGTATTTGTCAGCTTCACCTACCCGGGCAACGGTACCATGACAACAAAGAAGGGTGTTGAGTTTACCCTGGACCTTGGCATGGTAAGGGCGTTGCGGACCTCCTTCATCATCGACGGCGCCTGGATGACGGTGAAGAGGCAGACGACCGTGGGTGATCTCACCAAACCCTCTTCGGGCAGCATAGGAGGGAAGGAGTTTCCCATGGTTGCGCTCTATCCTGCCGGATACGGCAGCATTGACAAGCGCTTCAATACCAATATCAGGACCATAACCCATATCCGGGAGCTGCGCATGGTGGCATCCGTGACCACACAGATAATATGGATGGACCGTGATCAGAGCGTCTGGGATGACCCTGACGGCAACCCACTGTTCTATACTGACCCTGCCGTGGCTGATCCGTATGCCGACAAGCTGCTGCCCAAGTATGTGGATCCTTTGGGCTATTATGACCGGGAGATGGTATATCATGAGTTCGACCGTGCCCTGGCGGTCACCAAACCCTATTCCGACCTGATAAAGCGGTACAACACCCCCTGGTACTTTGCCGAGACAGGCTATCCGCCATACTTCGTCATCAACTTCAAGCTGACAAAGGAGATCACTGACAAGGCCAACTTCTCATTCTATGCAAACAACATTACAAACCATAACCCGCTCCTTAAACAGCGCGGAGGCGCTCCGGAAGTCTACGCACGCAGGAATCCTCCGCTCTATTTTGGCGCAGAGATAAAGATCAAATTCTAACCTTAAATTCAATATCATGAAAAAATGCACAATCTTTCTGGTTATCATTCTTGCGGGAGTGGCGGCACTCACCTCCTGCGAGAAGGGAGCAAAACTCTATGACGTAACCATCTCGGCTTACTATCCCGAGGGATACGGCGATGATCTTGCCTCCGATGTGAATGTTCTGATTGAGAATACCATCTCGGGCCAGACATTTAACCTGGTGACAAACACCCTGGGCACTGCCTCAATGGCACTCGAAGAGGGGATGTACAAAATATCCGCCACCAAGGAGACAGACGATTTCTACCTTAACGGGATAACTGAGAACCTCACGGTACAGCCCACCGGGGCAAACAACTGGGATGTGCACATGGTTGCTACCTCAAAAAAGGGAGGCCTGGTATTCAAGGAGATATATTACACAGGCTCCAAGACCGAGACGGGCGGCAACTACTATTCCGACCAGTTCCATGAGATCTACAACAACAGCGATGAGGTCGTTTACCTTGATGGCCTCTGCATCGGGCTCACCTGGCCCATAGGATCATCACCTACTGAGTTTGTCAATCCTGATGGCTCGATAATGGACCGTATCCCATGTTATTTCCATACCCTGATGTTCCCCGGCACTGGCCAGCAGTACCCGCTGCAGCCCAGGACCAGCGTTGTGCTTGCCATGGATGCCATCGACCACCAGACAGACCCGCTCGGCAATCCGCTCTCCCCCGTCAACCTTGCGAGTGCACCGTTTGAGGCTTTCATCGAGGCACCCGGTAAGGACACAGACGCCCCGCAGTCTCTTAACATGATAGTGATATACACTACCTCCGCATCAATGGTAGACTGGCTTCATTCAGTCTTTGGACAGCCGGTGATCATCTTCAGGCTGCCGACGGGACTCGACTGGCAGACGTTTGTTGCCAACCCCGACAACTTCATGACAAGGCCCGGATCAACATCAACAACGGAATTTCTCATGGTCCATAAGGACTGGGTCATTGACGGCGTGGAATGCAACCGTCCTGAGGACGACAAGAGATTGAAAAGACTGCCCACATCCGTTGATGCCGGTATGGTCTGGAGTCTTGCCACCTACAACAGCAAGAGCGTGAGGCGGAAGGTTGAGAAGATCCTTGACGGAAAAGTTATTTACAAGGACAGCAACAACTCCTACAATGACTTCATCAACGATCAGGATCCCACACCTTTTGTCCATCCTGCCACCGTTGACAACTAGCTGACACAATAGAGCGAGTGTGCCGGACCAGGGCCGGAATGCCCGTCCGGCACCCCGCTTTCAACAACCGAATATCCCGGGTGATGAAGAATCTGACAGTTTTGCTCTTGTTTATTTGCCTGGTCATGGCAGGGTCGGGCAGCACTTTCGCCGCGGCAGATACCACCGTGGTGCCTCCCGGCAGCCGTGCCTTTGACCTCATGCCTACAATCCTGCCCTGGACAGGCACTTCCAATCCGGCTGCACTGTCTCAGACCGGCTTCGGCAACATCAGCCTGGCACAGGCAGGATTTTCCGCCGCAGACGATGATATCAGCATGGTGCAGCAGCCCGGACAATCGACTTCATACCATGCGGTCACAAAAGGATACATGCAGCTTAAAAGGGTATCACTGTTCGGATCATTCGGATATTCCAACTCCGGCTACAAGGGTGTCAATTACAACGGCACCATGATGTTCGACACATATAATCCCTACCTGGTAGGCGATTCGGTTTCCGCAAGGCAGTCCAGGGAGCAGTTTGCCATGGAAGGGAAGCTCAGTTACCTGTTGAATGACCGGATCAGCCTGGCGGTTGGTGCAGAATACCTCTCCGCCGTCGGTGCCAAACAGAAGGATCCGCGCAACAAGAACACCATCTCCTCGCTGAGGGTTACTCCGGGGATAACCTACGACCTCGGCAGAACAAAACTGGGTGTTTCAGCTTCGGTATATACCACCAGCAATGAGATGTCCTACAAGGTCGAAGGTAACTGGAACCAGAACATCTTTGTCTTCCTGGGCCTCGGTTACTTCAGGCAGGAAATCAACATCTCATCATATTCGCAGTGGTACGTTGGCAATGGCTATGCCGCGGCGCTTCAGGCCTCCCGTGAAGGTGATGACATCTACATGATAGCAGAGTTAGGCTATGATCATTACATGGAAGAGGCCCGGTCAGGCAGCTCCTTCAGGCTGATAGACGGCATCACCGAGACAGATGACATCTCACTCTCAGGGATGCTCCGGATTGAGCGCGGGAAGGCTTATCACATCCTGGCCCTCAAGGCATCACTGAAGGCCGTCAGCGGCGACGAGATACTGCAGCGGTCATATAAAATCAACAAGGGTACATATACCTATGACTCTCTGGCAACTGTAAGCTGGATAGAGAACAAGCAGATGATAACCGACCTTGGCGGTGAGCTCAAATATACCCGGATGGTTTATGATAACAATTACAATGTTGACCTGGAGTTTGGAGGAGCCCTGCAGGCCGGCTACTATTCCACCGAGCATTTCCCTGTCCAGAGCTACGGTTTCTACAATACATTCAACCTGGGCGGTTCACTTTTTGCCAGGAAGCTGCTGAAAGCCGGACGGCTGCTCATAACCCCGGGTCTGGAGGCGGGATACCGGATGAACCTGGGCTCAGATATATCATATATCGTTCAGCCACTTAGTGTCCCGGCCATGGTATATCATGACTACTACATCGCCAAGGCAAATATTGTAAGTGCATCGGCATCCGTCAGGATTGAGATGCCCTTCAGTCAGAACAAATTTGTAAAATCATTGTTCCTTATTCCGCAGGGACGGTATGCTGCCGCTCCGGGCACCGAAGCCGGAGATCTGTCGGGTTACCTGATAGATGTTGTGGCCGGACTTACATTCTGAAACTATGAAGAAATCAATCGTATCAGCAGTGTTGGCGTTAACCCTGTTAACGCCTTCATTTTCTCAGCCCCTGAAGGGTGAGTTTGCAGTTATAGCCGACAGCAAATCCATGACTGCGGCCGGTAATGAGATAAGGGAATATGCAGCCGTGCTTCAGTCAGAAGGACTTAATGCGGTTATCATAGAGGACCGCTGGAAGCATGCCGACTCAATAAGGCAGTTACTGCGGGAGATGTATG
Organism: uncultured Rikenella sp.; assembly: GCA_964411345.1. GTDB lineage: Bacteria > Bacteroidota > Bacteroidia > Bacteroidales > VadinHA17 > SR-FBR-E99. The sequence continues at coordinate 4,640 of CAYPKP010000034.1, forward strand.
TCTCAGGCCAGGGACTGGAGGGAGCTGTCTTCATCGGTGATATTCCTGTTCCCATGCTTCGTGATGCACAGCATCTTACCTCGGCCTTCAAGATGGACCAGGAACGGTACCCGTGGAACAGATCATCAGTGCCTTCCGACCGGTTCTATGAAGACTTTGACCTGGAGTTTACATTCCTGAAGCCTGATACAAACGGGCTCTATTTTTACTATAGCCTCAACCCCTCATCCCCACAGGTGCTCACTCCCGACATCTACAGCGGCCGGATCAGGATTCCTGGCGACAGTGACGGTGCGAAGCTGAGGGCATACCTTAAGAAGGTGATTGCAGCACATAAAAACCCTGATCTGGTTGATGAGCTACTTTTCTTTGCCGGTCATGGCTACAACTCCAATTCCATGACAGCGCGTATCGATGAGAAGGCTGCCCTGCTGCAGCAGTTTCCTCAGCTCAACAGGCAGGACAAAGGGTTGGAATACATAGACTACACCTTTGAAGAGCACATCAAGAACAGCATCCTCTCACTGATGACAGATGAGATGGTTGACATAGCGCTGCTGCACCACCACGGGGCCTATGATGCCCAGTACGTGGGATCGGAGAAGGCAGCCAACGGCGTGCAGCAGAACATTGAAAGCATCAAGTACTACCTGCGCTCAAAGGTAAGGGGTGCGAAAGATACCGTGGAGGCCAAGAACAGGTACATGGAGTGGCTGGGAGTTCCCGACAGCTGGTTCAGGGGCGCTAACGAGAAGGAACAGACCGAGCTGGATTCAGCCTGGTTTGCAGATATGGACATCATTGCCCGGGATGTGGCAAAATATGACATCAAAACCAGGTTCATCATGTTTGATGCCTGCTTCAACGGTTCGTTCCACCGCGATGAGTTTATCTCCGGCGCCTATGTCTTTGGCGACGGAAGGACAGTGGCGGCTCAGGCCAACACCGTGAACTCACTGCAGGACAAATACCCCAATGAGATGGTCGGCCTGCTGTCATACGGCATGAGGGTGGGAGAGTGGAACCGGATGGTATGCTTCCTTGAATCTCATATCATTGGTGATCCCACCTTCAGGTTCGCATCATCAGACCCGAAGCTCGATGCAGATAAGATGACGAAGCTTGCCGGCAACAACGGCAAACTGGTGAAGATGACCTCGTACCCGCACCCCGATGTGCAGAGCTGGGCCCTGTGGCACCTGAAGTCTAACGACTACCCTGCAGTGAGCAACCTGCTGGCAGAAAAATACTTCAGCTCACCGTACATGAACACCCGCATGACTGCGCTGAAGCTCCTGGCGCAATTGAAGGATGACAACTTTATCAGGGTAACGGCAGCGGCACTTGACGATTCATATGAGCTTGTCCGCAGGTTTGCAGCCATATACTGCCAGGAGTCGGGCGACCCGCGGCTGGCCCCGTCGCTTATACGGCTGGTCACCAACCCCAATGTCTCAAAGAGGGTGAACTATCAGGCCGTGGATGCGCTGGCATACTTTGACAGCACACTGCTCATGCGGGAGCTCGACAAAAGGTTTGAGAATATTGATACGGCAAACTATCTCGGGACAATCTACAGGCAGGCTGCATCCGATATTCGCAAGAGGGCAGGTTATCCGGTCGAGGCACTAGCAACCGTCACAGGGGCGGATGTCACCGAGAAGAACAAACTCTTTGACATAAGATCATTGCGTAACCTGACATATCACACCCTCGTTGAGCCGCTGTCCGAATATCTGCTTACAGCTCCCGGGGAGAAGCTGGAGGTTGCTCTTATAGAAGCCATGGGGTGGTTCAGTCACAGCTACAGGAGGCAGCATATCATTGATACCTGCAGAATCATCATGGCAGACAGTGAAAGGTTTTCCGAGACTGTGCGGTTGGAGGCGCTGAGGACGGTAAAGCGGCTTGAGTAGAACGGAGACAATCAGACCACGCCTCTCACTGTGGCTTCTTGAGAATATGGGGGGGGTGAATTGCGGCCTCTTATCGGATCATCATCGTCAGGGCACAGATAACTGACCTGGTTCCGGGGTGATTGATGCCGTACAGGTCATGAGGCATGGCAACCAGGATCTCAAAGTTGCGTCCCGCCGTTACAGTGATTCCCGGGTAGAGAGTCACCAGGGAGAACCTCTCATGCTTCTCCCTGCTGAATCCCGATCTGTATCCTGTTCCCAGTACTGCCTGTAGCCTGCCGTCAAGCAGAAACCATCCGAAGTCGCAGCAGAGGTTAACGCATCCCCATGCGGGGATAAGGTCTCCTGCCACCGGGATGCTGTATCCGGCGTTAAGATCAACGGATACTTCCCGGGTAATCTCCTGTGAGAACAGCAGGGCGCCGGAAACACATGAGTGTACTGACGCTATTTCTGTATCAGGATCGGTCACGTTCTCCCCGAAGCTGGTCTTCATCCCGCCTGCCACTGCCAGGGATGTCCCGCCGTTGTGAAAGGGCATCCATTTGATGCCCAGCGAGGCTTCGTCAGCCTCACTGTCTGCCATGGCTCCTATCTCAGTGTTGCGGAAGGCCCCGAAGGTCATGCGGAAGAAGAGGCCGGAGCCGATGGCGGCCTCACTGCCGTTGACGTTCATGGGTGTGAGGCTCCCGTTGCCATCCCATCCCGATACACTCTTCTCAAAAGCATACAATATTTCAAACTCGAGGCTGTGCAGATCAATGACCTCACCGCATGAGCTGTTCAGTTTTGATCCGGATATGCCACACACCTGCCCTCTGGCCTGGGATAACCCCGCCATGAGGAAAACAGTAACGGTAAATACCAATTTCAAGGGTGTCATGTCAGATGATCATCTGAAGGTATGATGATCAAATGTCCGGAAGGTTTAACCCGGGGGCGGTTTTTTATCATCTCTCTGCAAGACCGTGCTCTCTTGCAACATTGACACATGGTCTGACATCCGGCTGCCAGGCAAATTAATACAGTGACCAGCCGACGGCCAGCCGGATGAGTGCCGCAGTGCCTGAGCGTGCCGGGACCACCCGGCATAATGCAGCAGGGCCGCTGTAGAACAGCGGCCCTGCCTGTAAAAACCATATAGCGTTCTGGAAACCTCTCCCTATTCCTCTTCCTCTTCGGCTTCGTAAGCCTTGATGACGGCATCCTGTACTTCGCCGGGGACCTGGGAGTACTCGGCGAACTTCATGGTGTACATGGCGCGGCCGCCGGTGAGCGAGCTGAGAGCAGTGGAATACTTATTCATCTCAGCAAGGGGAACCCTTGCCTTGATCACCTCGAACCCCTTGTCGCTGGTCATGCCCAGCACCATGCCGCGGCGCCCCTGCAGGTCGCTGATGACATCACCCATGCGGTCGGAGGGAACCATGATCTCAACGTCATATACCGGCTCAAGGATCTTCGGACCGGCATTCTTGAAGGCGGTGCTGAAGGCATTGCGTCCTGCCAGACGGAAGGATATTTCGTTTGAGTCAACCGGGTGCATCTTGCCGTCATAGACATATACCCTGATGTCACGGGCGTAGGAGCCTGTCAGAGGACCTACCTCCATCTTTTCCATGATGCCCTTCAGGATGGCCGGCATGAAACGCGCATCAATGGAGCCGCCGACGATGCAGTTGACATATATGAGCTTCCCGCCCCACGGGAGATCTATCTCCTCCTTGTCGCGGTTGGCCAGCTTTATCTCCTTGCCGGCGATCTTCATCATCGGCTTCTCTGTTGAGCCCTCCTCAAACGGCTCGATGATCATATGCACCTCACCGAACTGACCGGCGCCGCCCGACTGCTTCTTGTGACGGTAGTCGGCCTGTGCTGTCTTTGTGATGGTCTCACGGTACGGTATCTTGGGCGCAAGGTACTGCGTCTCTATCTTGAATATGTTGTCAAGATGCCACTTCAGGATGTTGAGATGATACTCGCCCTGGCCGTGGATGATGATCTGCTTCAGCTCCTTGGAATACTCGACGATGATGGTCGGGTCCTCCTGGTGCATGCGGCTCAGTGCCTCTCCCAGCTTCTCCTCGTCGCTCTCATTCACCGGCTTGATGGCCGTGCGGTACTTGGGCTCGGGGAACAGCATGTTCTCATAGGTCCAGTCGTTGCCCACCGCATTGAGAGTGTGGTTTGTCTTGGTGTTCTTCAGCTTGACGAAGCCGCCGATGTCACCGGCATGTATCTCCGGAACACGGGTGCGGTTCTTGCCGGCGCAGACGAAGATCTGCGAAAGCCGCTCCCTGGTGCCGTTGCTGGTGTTGACCACGTCGAGGTTCTCGTTGATCTTGCCTGACATGACCCTGAAGTAGTTGATCTCTCCTATGTGCTCCTCGATGGTGGTCTTGAAGACAAACACCGAAGCAGCACCGGAAGCATCACACCTGACCTCGGTGCCCTTCGAGTTCTTCACTGCCGGCATGTCAGACGGCGACGGTGCGGCAGCAGAGATGAACTGCAGAAGCCTGTCGACACCAACGTTGCCTTTGGCGGATACGCAGAAGACCGGGAAGATGCCTCTCTTGAGCAGCCCCTCGCGTATGCCCCTGCTGATCTCCTCCTCGGTAAGCTTGTCATTGGCGAAGAAGAGCTCCATCAGCTCCTCGTCGCTCTCGGCCACCTTCTCGGTGAGCGCGGCATGAAGCTCCTCAGCCTTTGCCTGGTGCTCGGCGGGAATATCCAGAACCTCAGCCTTGCCTCCCTCCTTGCCGTAACGCAGCATCTTCATGCTGACCACGTCAATGACGGTGTTGAAGCCCAGACCCTCATTCACAGGGAACTGTGCCAGGGTGACATCACTGCCGAACCTCTCCTGGAGCATCTCAACCGTCTTCTCAAAGTTGGCCTTCTCGTGATCGAGGCCGTTGACGACGATGATGAGCGGCTTGTGAAACTTGCCGGCATGCCTGAACTGGATCTCGGTACCCACCTCAACGCCGTTCTGAACGTTGATGACCAGCATGACGGTGTCAGCAGCATACATTGATGATATTACTCCTCCGGAGAAGTCGTCCAGACCCGGGGTGTCAACTATGTTTATCTTCTTGTCGCTGTACTCGGCGTAGAGCACTGTGGAAAAAACTGAGTTCCGGTTCTCCTGCTCTATAGGCTTGTAATCAGAGACGGTATTCCTGGCTTCCACTGAACCCCGTCTCTCGATGACCCCCCCGTTGAACAGCATCGCTTCTGCAAGGGTTGTCTTTCCTGAGCCCGAGTTTCCCAGCAGAGCAATGTTTCTGAGGTGGTCTGTTGAGTAAGTCTTCATCTTCGGCTTTAATTATTTTATTATATGTGTGTTGATCTCGTAGGGAGCGCAAAAATAACAAATTTTCAAAAGAGATCATAAAAGTAGCTGCTGTTTGGAAAATATTTATTTACTTTGCACCGGTTTTTTGAAAAACAGGAGTACCGGTCGCTTCTCCGGAATGTAAGTTTAGAAAAGAGGTCGATGGAAGCGGTCGGGAAGAAATTCCTGTAAATAACTTACAAACCATAAGTTACATCTTCAGAAAACTTTGCCCCCGCAGCACTGTGTTGACGGATTGCCGTTGACGCATCATGCGGGAGCAGCTTGCGTAACGGGTGCAGTGAAGCGCACCTGTTGAGACGGCAGAGGTTGGTTTTTTGCACTCCGGGTGGAGGAGAGAGTGAGGATGGAGTTTTGCAGGCCGGGGCAGGGAAGAGATTGGGAATGATCCGTTGCAGTCCGGACCGGGAAGAGATGGGAACGGTCCTTTGCAGGCCGGGCGGTGAAGAGATGAAAATGATTTTTTGCAGACCAGTATATAGAAAAGAGAAAATTAATTAAAAGAGAATTATGCCAACAATTCAGCAGTTAGTAAGAAAAGGCCGCAAGAAGCTGGTAGACAAAAGCAAGGCACCTGCGCTTGACTCATGCCCGCAGAGGAGGGGAGTATGTGTGCGTGTCTACACTACCACGCCAAAGAAACCTAACTCAGCCATGAGAAAAGTAGCCAGGGTGAGGCTGACCAACCAGAAGGAGGTCAACGCCTATATTCCGGGTGAGGGACACAATCTCCAGGAGCACTCCATCGTGCTCATCAGGGGCGGCAGGGTCAAAGACCTTCCGGGCGTCCGATATCACCTTATCCGTGGCGCACTTGACACCTCCGGTGTTGATGGCCGCAAGCAGAGAAGGTCAAAATACGGTGCAAAAAGACCAAAGAAGTAACAGTTAAAGGATTCACACGATATGAGAAAGGCAAAACCAAAGAAGAGGATCCTCTTACCGGACCCGAAATTCAACGATCCGTACGTTACCCGTTTCATCAATAACCTGATGTACAGTGGTAAAAAGACCGTTGCCTTCAGAATATTTTACGACTCACTGGATATAGTGGCCGACAAGATGAAGAACGAGGAGAAGAGTGCTCTCGAGATATGGAAGCAGGCTCTTGACAATATCACTCCCCACGTTGAGGTAAAGAGCCGCAGGGTCGGTGGCGCCACCTTCCAGGTGCCGCTTGAGATCCGTCCCGACCGCAAGGTGAGCATAAGCATGAAGAACCTCATTCTCTTTGCCCGCAAGCGGAGCGGCCACAGCATGGCTGAGAAGCTTGCCGCCGAGGTCATGGCTGCCTACAACCAGGAGGGCGGAGCCTATAAGAGGAAAGAGGATACACACCGCATGGCCGAGGCCAACAAGGCCTTTGCCCATTTCAGGTTCTGATCCGAACCAGCGAGAGCAACCAGCAACAGATGAGCAACGATCTCAAACATACCAGAAACATTGGCATAATGGCCCATATCGATGCCGGGAAGACAACCACTTCCGAGCGCATCCTCTATTACACGGGCCGTGTACACCGCATCGGGGAAGTCGATGACGGCAATGCCACCATGGACTGGATGGTACAGGAGCAGGAGCGTGGCATCACCATCACCTCTGCTGCTACCACCACCTTCTGGAAATACAGGGATCAGCTCTTCAAGATCAACCTCATAGACACTCCGGGGCATGTCGACTTCACCGTGGAGGTGGAACGGGCCCTCCGGGTGCTTGACGGGGCCGTGGCGGTCTTCTGTGCCGTGGGAGGCGTGGAACCGCAGTCGGAGACCGTCTGGCGGCAGGCAAACAAATACCGTGTGCCGCGCATAGCCTTCGTCAACAAGATGGACCGTGCCGGGGCCGACTTCCACGGTGTGGTGCAGCAGATGATCGACAAGCTGGGAGCCCATCCGGTGCCCGTGCAGATACCCATCGGCTACGGCGAGGATTTCGTGGGACTGATCGACCTTATTGAGATGCAGGCCATCATCTATGAGGAGGGTGTAGACCCGCTCACCAACTTCACCGTTCAGCCCATCCCGGAAGAGATGGCCGGGGAGGCCGAGGAGTGGAGGATGAAGCTCGTGGAGGCATGTGCAGAGATGGACGATTCCATTCTCGAGCGTTACCTCGAAGATCACGGGAGCATTACCCCTGACGAGCTGATGGCCGTGCTGCGCCGTGAGACCGTCGAGGGGGTGATAGTCCCCGTCTTCTGCGGTGCCGCCTTCAAGAACAAGGGGGTGCAGCGACTGCTGAACGGTGTGGTGGCATACCTGCCCTCACCCATAGACGTGGGAGCCGTCAAAGGCAAGGACCCGCGCGACGACAGGGAGATAATGCTGGAGCCCAGGGCTGACGAGCCCTTCTCGGCTCTCGCCTTCAAGATAGCTACTGACCCCTATGTAGGCCGGCTGGTCTTCATGAGGGTCTATTCCGGGACAATAAATGCAGGCGATACCGTACTTAATGTACGTACCGGCAAGAGGGAGCGCATCAACCGCCTCTTCCAGATGCATGCAAACAAACAGAACCCCGTGCCGTCAGTCTCCGCAGGAGATATATGTGCCGGCGTGGGTTTCAAGGATCTTCAGACGGGTGATACCCTCTGTGCCATTCACAAGCCGGTGCTGCTTGAGTCTATGGAGTTCCCGGAACCGGTGATATGGATAGCCGTGGAACCTAAAACGCAGGCTGACATGGACAGGCTGGGACAGGCACTCGGCAAGCTGGCTGAAGAGGATCCCACCTTCAAGGTCAAAACCGATCCCGACAGCGGACAGACTATCATCAGCGGCATGGGAGAACTTCATCTTGAGATTCTCATCGACCGTCTGAAGCGTGAATTCAACGTGGAGTGCAACCAGGGAAGGCCGCAGGTTGCATACAAGGAGGCCATAACAAATTCATACACCCACAGGGAGCTGTTCAGGAAACAGACCGGCGGCAAGGGCAAATTTGCGGATATAACCGTGGAGCTGATGCCTGCCGAAGATTCTGTTCCGGGACTCACCTTTGTAAATGAGATCAGGGGAGGCAATGTGCCCAAGGAGTTTATACCCTCGGTTGAGAAGGGTTTCCGCGAGGCGATGCTCAACGGCCCTCTGGCCGGCTTCCCTCTCGACAGCCTTAAGGTTATTCTCAAGGACGGTTCCTACCATCCCGTCGACTCCGACTCGCTCTCGTTCGAGATAGCAGCCAGGCAGGCATTCCGCCACGCGGCGCCCAAATGCAGCCCGGTGCTCCTTGAACCTGTGATGAATGCCGAAGTGGTCACCCCGGAAGAGTTCGTGGGTGACGTCATAGGCGACTTCAACAAGCGCAGGAGCAAGGTGGAAGGTATGGAATCGAAAGCAGGTGCAAGAGTTATAAAGGCAAAAGTACCTCTGGCAGAAAACTTCGGATACGTTACAGTACTGCGTACTCTTACCTCGGGCAGGGCGACATCCACGATGGAGTTCTCCCACTTTGAAGAGGTGCCTGCAATTTTAGCGAAGAAAATTATTGAAGTAACAACAGGAAAAAGTTTTTAAGAAAGATGAGTCAGAAAATTCGCATCAAACTCAAGTCTTACGATCACAACCTGGTCGACAAATCGGCAGAAAAGATCGTCAAGACCGTTAAATCGACGGGTGCAGTGGTCAGCGGCCCAATTCCGCTGCCTACCCATAAAAGGATCTACACGGTGCTCCGCTCCCCGTTCGTGAACAAGAAATCGAGAGAGCAGTTTGAACTGTCATCGTACAAGCGTCTGCTTGACATATACAGCTCCACACCCAAAACCATCGATGCTCTCATGAAGCTTGAACTGCCCAGCGGGGTAGAGGTGGAAATAAAAGTGTGATAACCGTAAAATACAGTGAATTATGCAGGGATTAATAGGTAAAAAGGTTGGGATGACCTCCGTCTTTGATGAGAACGGAAAGAACATCCCATGCACAGTCCTGGAGGTAGGCCCGTGTGTCGTCTCCCAGGTGAAGACTGTGGAGAACGACGGTTATGCGGCATTACAGCTCAGTTTTGACGACAAGAGGGAGAAATCGAGCAACAAGGCTGAGATAGGCCATTTCAAGAAGGCCGGCACCGGCCCCAAGAGAAAGATGGCCGAGTTCGTCGGGTTTGAAGAGGACAAATACAAGATAGGTGATGTCATCACCGTGGATCTGTTTGATGATGATATATACCTTGATGTCAGAGGATGGACCAAGGGCAAGGGCTTCCAGGGTGTCGTCAAGCGTCACGGCTTTGGCGGCGTGGGAGGCACAACGCACGGCCAGCACAACAGGCTCAGGGCCCCGGGTTCCGTCGGCGCCTCATCATGGCCCTCGAGGGTGATGAAGGGCATGCGCATGGCAGGCCGCACCGGCGGCAGGCAGCAGGAGACAGAGCTGCGCAAGATAAAGATCATCCCCGAATCAAACATTCTCCTTGTCAAAGGATCCGTACCGGGCCCCAAGGGTGGTTACGTAATAATAACAAAGTAATGGAAGTAGCAGTATTCAACATAGACGGAAAAGAGACCGGAAGAAAGGTTACTCTCAACGAGACCATCTTCGGCATTGAACCCAATGACCATGCCATCTACCTAGATACAAAACAGTACCTGGCAGGTCAGAGACAGGGTACTCACAAGGCCAAGGAACGCGGCGAGGTCATGGGCAGCACGCGCAAGCTCAAGAGACAGAAGGGCACCGGAACAGCACGCTTCGGCAGCATCAAGAACCCGCAGTTCCGCGGCGGCGGCCGTATCTTCGGCCCCAGGCCCAGGTTCTACGGCTTCAAGCTCAACAAAAAGGTGAAACAGCTGGCCAGAAAATCAGCCCTTTCATACAAGGCAAAAGAGAACAGGATTATCATTCTTGAGGATTTCTCGCTGGAGACCCCGAAGACCGCTAAAATGGCCGGAGTGAGCGCAAACCTCAGTATAATGAATAAAAAATCACTCTTTGTTTTACCGGAACAAAATAAAAACATATATTTGTCATCTCGAAATTTGCAGGGAGTTGAAGTTGTAACTATCAGTGATTTAAACACTTACAGTATAATGAAAGCTTCAACTCTGGTGCTTACGGAGAGCGCAGTTGATGTTTTGCAGTCAACATTATAAACCGGGAGATAGATATGGAAATTTTACTTAAACCCATAGTGACCGAAAAGATGACCAGCCAGGGCGAGAAGTTCAACAGGTATGGTTTTCTGGTTGCACGCAACGCCAACAAGCTCGAGATAAAGAAGGCGGTTGAGGATCTTTACGGCGTCAATGTTGAATCGGTGAACACCATCAACTATGCCGGCAAGAACAAGACCCGCTATACCAAGTCGGGCATGATGAAGGGACGCACAGCAGCTACGAAGAAGGCTGTTGTCACTCTCGCCAAAGGAGAGACGATTGATTTTTACAGCAACATTTAACACTATATGGCAGTCAGAAAGATTAAGCCTGTAACACCAGGCCAGAGACATAAGATCGCGAGTACCTTTGCCGAGGTCACCCGCGAGACGCCGGAGAAATCCTTGCTCGCGCCGCTGAAGAAGTCAGGGGGAAGGAATGTTAACGGCAGGCGCACCATGAGGTATCTGGGCGGAGGTCACAAGAGGATGTACCGTGTGATCGACTTCCGCAGGGACAAGGACGGCATTGCCGCCAGGGTCACCTCCGTGGAGTACGATCCGAACCGTTCGGCCCGTATAGCCCTTCTGACCTATGCTGACGGTGAGAAGAGGTATATCATTGCTCCCAACGGCCTCAAAGTGGGACAGGAGGTGATGTCGGGCAAGACCGCCACGCCTGACCTGGGCAACACTCTCTTCCTTGGGGATATACCCCTGGGAACGATAGTGCACAATATAGAGCTCAAGCCCGGCAAGGGTGCAGCCCTGGCACGCAGTGCCGGCACCTTTGCGCAGCTGGCTGCCCGTGAGGGCAAGTATGCCACCATCAAGCTCCCCTCGGGTGAGACCAGGATGGTGCTTACGATATGCCGTGCCACTATAGGAACGGTATCCAACACCGACCACAACCAGGAGAGATCGGGCAAGGCGGGACGCAGCCGCTGGCTGGGACGCAGGCCCAGGACCAGGGGTGTGGCCATGAACCCCGTTGATCACCCCATGGGCGGTGGTGAAGGAAGAGCCTCGGGAGGCCATCCGCGGTCACGCAACGGCATGCCCGCAAAAGGGTACAAGACCAGGAGCCGTACCAAGTATTCGAACAGGCATATTATTGAAAGAAGGAAAAAATAGTTGACACGATGAGCAGATCCATTAAAAAAGGCCCCTTCATTGACCTTCACCTTGGCAAGAAGGTTGACGCAATGAATGATGGCGGAAAGAAGACCGTGATCAAGACCTGGTCAAGAAGATCGGTTATCTCCCCCGACTTTGTGGGACACACACTGGCAGTGCACAACGGAAACAAATTCATACCTGTATACATTACCGAAAACATGGTTGGTCATAAGCTGGGTGAGTTTGCCCCTACCCGTACCTTCCGCGGTCATGGCGGGAAACAGAAATAGGTAATGTATCTAAACAATTGAAAAAGAATTAGATATGGGTGCAAGAAAAAGAATAAGCGCGGAAAAGAGGAAGGAAGCCGCAAAAGAGAAGGCCGGGGCCGTACTGAAAAACGTACCCACCTCACCGCGCAAGATGAGACTGGTGACTGATCTTATCAGGGGTCAGGAGGTCAACAGGGCCCTTGACATACTGAAGTTCAGCAAGCAGGAAGCTTCGCGCAGGGTTGAAAAACTCCTTCTCTCGGCCATTGCCAACTGGCAGGCCAAGAACGAAGGTATGCGCCTTGAGGAGAGCGACCTCTACGTCAAGGAGGTGCAGGTCGACGGCGGCCGCATACTCCGCAGAATCCGTCCCGCCCCCCAGGGAAGGGCTTACCGCATACGCAAGAGATCAAACCATGTAACCCTTGTGCTGGGTAGCAGGAAACAGGAAACAGCAAACATTTCAGAGTAAAAGATGGGACAGAAAGTAAATCCGATAGGCAACAGAGTAGGTATCATCAAGGGATGGGACTCCAACTGGTACGGTGGCAGTGACTTTTCAAGCAAGCTTGTTGAGGACACCAAAATCAGGGAATACCTGAATGCCAGGCTTGCAAAGGCAAGCATCTCAAAGATCATCATTGAGCGTACCCTCAAGCTCATCACCGTCACTGTCAACACGGCACGCCCCGGCATCATCATAGGCAAGGGAGGCCAGGAGGTAGACAAACTGAAGGAGGAGCTCAAGAAGATCACCAAAAAGGAGGTTCAGATAAACATCTTCGAGGTGAAGCGTCCTGAGCTTGATGCTGCAATAGTTGCCGGGAACATAGCCCGCCAGGTGGAAGGCAAGATCTCCTACCGCCGCGCCATCAAGATGGCCGTTGCCTCAACGATGCGCATGGGTGCCGAAGGCATCAAGGTAGTGATCTCCGGCAGGCTCGGCGGCGCCGAGATGGCACGCAACGAGACCTACAAGGACGGCAGGATTCCCCTGCACACCTTCCGTGCTGACATCGACTACGCTCTTGCCGAGGCACTTACAAAGGTGGGGCTGATAGGCATCAAGGTGTGGATCTGCAACGGCGAAGTCTACGGCAAGCGTGATCTCAGTCCCAATATAGGAGCCAAGAACCTCAAGGGAGCAAAGGGCGGACCCCCGTCAGGAGGCTTCAGGAAAAGAGGCGGCAACAAAAGGGATTCCAGGTAACTGATTTATACAATATATTAATAACAACAGAGCGATGTTACAACCGAAGAAGACCAAATACAGGAGGAGCCAGAAGGGCATGATGAAAGGCAATGCCCAGAGAGGCAATCAGCTGGCATTCGGGTCATTTGGCATCAAAACCCTCGAGGAGGCATGGATCACCGGCCGTCAGCTTGAGGCTGCACGTCAGGCTGTCACCCGTCATATGAAACGTGAGGGACAGATATGGATCCGCGTTTTCCCTGACAAGCCCATAACCAAGAAGCCTGCAGAGGTGAGGATGGGTAAAGGGAAAGGTGCTCCTGAAGGCTTTGTCGTTCCGGTAACCCCCGGACGCATAATCATAGAGGCCGAGGGCGTTTCCTTTGATGTTGCCAGGGAGGCACTCCGTCTGGCAGCGCAGAAACTGCCCGTGGCAACAAAATTCGTGGTACGCCGTGATTACGCCGAGGAATAAAAAATAAGAGCAATGAAGAGTTCAGAGATAAGAGAATTAAGCAACCAGGAGCTTCTCGAGCGTATTGACAACGAGAAGACCGCACTTGTGCGCATGAAGCTGAACCACGCCATCTCCCCGCTGGATAATCCCCAGAAGATCAAGGAGAGCAGGAAGTCGATCGCCAGGCTCATGACCGAGAAGCGCAAGAGAGAGATGAATGACAAAACAAAATAGCCGCTATCACAATGGAAGAAAGGAAACTTAGAAAAGAGCGTACGGGTGTTGTCGTCAGCAACAAGATGGACAAATCCATCGTCGTTGCCATCCGCAGAAAGGTCAAGCACCCCATCTACGGCAAGTTCGTCAACCGGACGAAGAAGCTGATGGCTCATGATGAGGAGAACACCTGCAATATTGGTGATACGGTACGCATAATGGAGACCAGGCCTCTGAGCAAGAACAAAGCCTGGAGATTGGTTGAAATAATTGAAAGAGCTAAGTAATTATGATACAGCAGGAAAGCAGGTTGACTGTTGCCGATAACACGGGTGCCAAGGAGGTTCTTTGCATCAGGGTGCTCGGCGGAAGCAAGAAGAGGTATGCAAGCGTGGGAGACAAGATCGTTGTCTCTGTAAAAAGCGCCATGCCCTCAGGTGAAGCAAAGAAGGGATCGGTGAGCAAGGCTGTGGTGGTTAGGACAAAAAAGGAGATACGCCGCGCTGACGGATCATATATCCGCTTTGACGACAATGCCGTGGTGCTCCTCACCAACCAGGACGAGGTTCGCGGTACCCGTATCTTCGGACCTGTTGCCAGGGAACTGCGCGACAAGTACATGAAGATAGTCTCACTTGCACCTGAAGTGTTATAATTTTTAAACGGACACCCGATGCAGAAGAAACTACACATCAAGAAAGGAGACACAGTGGCTGTCATTGCCGGTGAATCAAAAGGACAGAAGGGAAGAGTCCTTGAGGTTGACAGGGACAAAAGCAAGGCCCTGGTCGAAGGAGTGAACATGGTATCCAAGCATACCAAGCCCAACGCCAAGGCACCCCAGGGAGGCATCATCAAGAAGGAGGCTCCCGTGCACATTAGCAACCTCATGGTCATTGACCCGGCCAGCGGCAAGCCCACACGCGTTGGACGCCGACTTAACGAGAAGAACAAACTGGTGCGCTTTGCCAAAAAATCAGGAGAGGAGATCAAGTAATGTATACGCCCGCTTTAAAAACAAAATACAAGAGTGAGATCACACCTGAACTGATGAAACAGTTCAACTACAAGAGTGTGATGCAGGTTCCGCGTCTTGAAAAGATAGTCATCAACCAGGGGCTCGGTCAGGCTATTGCCGACAAGAAGCTGCTGGAGATGGGAGTGAAGGAGGTGAGTGACATTGCCGGGCAGAAGGCCGTGCAGACAGTTTCGAAGAAGGACATATCCAACTTCAAGCTCCGCAAGGCGATGCCCATCGGCGTTATGGTCACACTCCGCAAAGACCGCATGTATGAGTTCCTCGAGAGGCTGATAGCCGTTGCCCTGCCGCGGATACGCGACTTCAAGGGTGTCGGTGCCAGACTCGACGGCCGCGGCAACTACACCCTGGGGATCACGGAACAGATCATCTTCCCGGAGATCGATATAGACAAGATCGCCAAGATCATGGGACTGCAGATAACCTTTGTCACCACTGCCCGGAGCGATGAAGAGGCCTATGCCCTGCTCAAACAATTCGGAATACCCTTTAAAAACAAGTAAACAGATCGGAATATGGCTAAAGAATCAATGAAAGCCCGCGAGGTCAAACGCGCAAGACTTGCAAAAAGATACGCCGCCAAAAGGGCAGCCCTCAAGGCAGAAGGAGACTACATCGCCCTGAGTGCACTGCCACGCAACTCAAACCCCATCAGGCTGCGCAACAGGTGCAAGATCACCGGGAGACCGAGAGGCTACATGAGACAGTTTGGCATCAGCAGGATCACATTCAGGGAGATGGCCTCCAAAGGACTCATCCCGGGCGTAAGAAAGGCAAGCTGGTAACAACCCGACAGAGATATAAACTATTAACTACAATAAGATGACAGATCCAATAGCAGATTTTCTTACCAGAGTGAGAAATGCCGTAAAAGCCGGTCACAAGGTTGTTGAGACCCCGGCTTCCGGTCTGACGAAGGATATCACCAGGATACTCTACGAAAAAGGATACATCCTCAGCTATAAGTTCATTGATGACAACCTCCAGGGTAAGATAAAGATCGCCCTCAAGTATCATCCCAAGAGCAAGCTGCCCGCAATCAAAACGATACGCAGGGTGAGCCGTCCCGGTCTCAGGAAGTACGTAGGCGTTGACAAACTCCCGAGGGTCCTCAACGGACTTGGAATAGCCATTCTCTCAACCTCTGCCGGTGTGATGACCGAGAAGGAGGCCAAAAAGGAGAATGTCGGGGGTGAAGTAATTTGTTATGTTTATTAAACAGGAGGAGGATTCAAATGTCACGAATAGGAAAAATGCCGGTATCCCTCCCATCAGGTGTCACTGTCACGGTTGACGACGCCAATATGGTGACCGTAAAGGGGCCGCTGGGAACGCTGTCACAGAAGATTGACAGTGACATTAGGGTGGAGATTGAAAACGGTGAGCTGGTGCTCTCAAGACCGAATGACGAGAAGAGGCTCAAGTCGCTCCATGGCCTGTACAGGGCCCTGATAGCCAACATGGTTGTGGGTGTGTCAAAAGGATACAGGAAGGAGCTCGAGCTTGTGGGCGTAGGCTACCGTGCCGAGGCCAACGGTCAGCGTCTGGAGATGAACCTTGGCTATTCACACGATATAGTAATTGAACTGCCGCAGGAGATAAAGGTCGAAACCAAGACCGAGAAGAGGAGCAATCCCATCATCACCCTGTCGAGCATTGACAAGCAGCTCATAGGGCATGTGGCAGCAAAGATCAGGTCGCTGCGTCCGCCGGAGCCTTACAAAGGCAAAGGGATTAAGTTCGTGGGTGAAAGACTCAGAAGAAAAGCCGGCAAATCGGCTGGTGTATAACATGATTAAACAGTGATGTCATGGCTTTAACAAAGACAGAAAAGAGAGAGAAGATCAAACTGAGGATCCGCAGGAGCATAAAGGGCACCCCGGCGAAACCACGGATTACGGTATACCGCAGTAACAAGCAGATATATATACAGGCTGTTGATGATGTCAATGGTGTGACACTTGCTTCGGCATGTTCGAGGGAGAAGGAGATAGCCTCCGTCACGGGCAAGAAGAAGAGTGAGGTGGCTGCACTGGTGGGCAAGCATTTTGCCGGGGTCTGCAAGGCCAAAGGCATTGAGAGCGTTGTCTTTGACAGAAACGGTTACCAGTATCATGGCAGAGTGAAATCATTAGCGGACGGAGCACGTGAAGGCGGCTTAAAATTTTAACAGTATGGCATACGGAACAAAGCGAATTAAGAACAGCGATCTTGAACTTACCGACAGGCTGGTAAGCATCCAGAGGGTAACCAAGGTGACAAAGGGAGGCCGCACATTCAGCTTCTCGGCCATCGTCGTTGTCGGCGATGAGAAAGGTATAGTGGGTCACGGCCTCGGTAAGGCAAGCGAGGTTACCACTGCCATTGCCAAGGGCATAGAAGATGCCAAGAAGAACCTCATCAAGGTGCCGGTTTTCAAGGGAACGATACCTCATGAGCAGTACGGCAAGTTCGGCGGGGCTTACGTCTTCATCAAGCCCGCATCGGAAGGTACCGGTGTCAAGGCCGGAGGCGCCATGCGTGCCGTCCTTGAGAGCGTCGGCGTGAGAAACGTGCTGGCCAAGTCGAAGGGTTCATCAAACCCGCACAACCTTGTCAAGGCAACCATCGCTGCACTGCTCGAGATGCGTGATGCCAGCACCGTGGCTGACCACAGGGGAGTAACAATGGAAAAAGTATTTAACGGTTAGAAACATCCGCAATGGCAAGAATAAGGATAACCCAGGTAAAAAGCAGGATAGGCCAGCCCGAGAGACAGAAGAGGATACTCGATGCACTGGGCCTGAAGAAGATGCATCAGACTGTTGAGCATGACGACTCCCCTCAGATAATGGGTATGGTCAGGAAGCTTGAACACCTGGTCAGGACTGAGAAAGTATAAGGGTATTAACTGCATTACATATATTGTACAATGGATTTAAGCAATTTAAAACCGGCACCAGGGTCGGTGAAAAGAGAGAAGCGCATCGGCCGCGGTGAAGGATCAGGACGGGGCGGCACCTCAACACGCGGTCACAAGGGTGCCAAGTCACGCTCAGGCTACAGCAGGAAGGTCGGCTTTGAAGGCGGCCAGATGCCGTTGCAGAGACGCGTGCCCAAGTCGGGATTCAAAAACATCAACCGGATTGAATACAAGGGCATCAATCTCAGCACACTGGAAAAACTGGCTGAGAAGCTCAAGAGTGACCGCATAGATATACAGACGATGCTCACCGCCGGTCTTATCAACAAGAACTCGCTGGTTAAGATACTCGGCAACGGTACGCTGACGAAGAAGCTCGAGGTGCATGCCCATGCTTTCAGCAAGTCAGCCCAGGCAGCAATAGAAGCTAATCAGGGAACCGCAGTTAAACTGTAAGGCATGAAATTCATACAGACCATAAAAAACATTTTCAAGATTGAGGATCTGAGAGCAAGGATACTCTACACCCTTGGCATCGTGGCCCTCTACCGTCTGGGTAAGTATATCACCCTGCCGGGCGTAGACCCGTCAATGCTTGAGAACCTGCAGAACCAGACATCAAGCGGGATTATGGGACTGCTTGACATGTTCTCCGGCGGAGCCTTCTCACAGGCATCCATCTTTGCCCTCGGCATTATGCCATATATCTCTGCCTCTATTGTTATACAGCTTCTCGGGATCGTATTCCCCTACTTCCAGAAACTGCAGAAGGAGGGTGAGAGCGGCAGACGCAAGATGAACCAGTACACACGGTATCTCACCGTGGCCATTCTGATCCTGCAGGCACCCACATACCTGGCCAACCTGCATTCTGTACTGCCCCCGGAGGCCTTCGTGCTCCAGGGGATGTTCTTCAAGGTCTCCTCGGTGATCATTCTTACGGCCGGCACCATATTTGTCATGTGGCTTGGCGAAAGAATAACGGATAAAGGCATAGGTAACGGAATCTCACTCATAATCATGGTGGGCATCATCGCCCGCTTCCCCGTCTCATTCGTGTTCGAGGCAGGTACCCGCATCAACGGCTCGGGCGGACTCATAGCACTGCTGATAGAGATAGTATTCCTCTTCCTGGTGATACTGGGTTCAGTGCTGCTGGTGCAGGGCACAAGGAGGATCCCCGTGCAGTATGCCAGGCGCATCGTGGGCAACAAGCAGTACGGTGGCGTCAGACAGTATATACCCCTCAAGGTGAACGCAGCCGGCGTAATGCCCATCATCTTCGCCCAGGCGATAATGATGCTGCCCATCATCTTCGCCGGCTTCAGCGAATCAGGGTCGGGATTCGTGGTGGCTTTTACCAATATGTACGGATTCTGGTACAACATGGTCACTGCCCTGCTCATAATACTCTTCACCTACTTCTATACCGCAGTAACGATAAACCCGGTACAGATGGCTGAAGACATGAAGAAGAACGGAGGTTTCATCCCCGGCATCAAACCCGGGCGCAAGACCGTTGAGTTCATTGACACCATCATGTCAAGAATTACCCTTCCGGGATCCATCTTCCTGGCTATCATAGCCATTCTTCCCGCCTTCGCCGTCAACTTCGGCGTCAGCGGTGAGTTTGCACAGTTCTTCGGAGGCACCTCGCTACTCATTCTCGTGGGCGTTGTGCTTGACACTCTTCAGCAGATCGAAAGTCATCTGCTAATGCGCCACTATGACGGCCTGATGAAGTCGGGACGTATCAAGGGCAGGACCGGAGCCGTAACGGCTATCTGATTCCTTTTCGTTCTTTGATGATTTATATTAAGACAGATGAGGAGGTAGAGCTCCTGAGACAAAGCAACCTGCTCGTCTCAAAAACGCTGGCTGAACTGGCACGGCACATCAGGCCGGGGGTTACAACCATCCATCTTGACGGCATCGCCGAGAGCTTCATTCGTGATCACGGCGCCCTGCCGGGCTTCAAGGGCTATGCCGGCTACCCCAATACGCTCTGCACATCTGTCAATGACAAGGTGGTACACGGAATACCGTCCGACTACGCTCTGCAGGAGGGAGACATAATCTCTGTCGACTGCGGGGTGATACTGAACGGCTTCCACGGCGACAGCGCATATACCTTCCCGGTGGGAGAGGTGAAGCCTGAGATAATGCGCCTGCTTGAATATACCCGCGCCTCCCTGGAGGCAGGAGTGAAGGAGGCAGTGGCCGGCAACCGCGTGGGAGACATTTCCCATGCAGTGCAGAAGAAAGCCGAAAGCGGAGGCTACTCGGTGGTGCGTACCCTGGTGGGACACGGCATAGGCAGGAACCTGCACGAAGGACCCGAGGTGCCCAACTTCGGCAAGCGCGGCAGCGGCACAAGACTTGAAAGGAACCTGGTCATCTGCATAGAGCCGATGATAAATATGGGTACTAAAAATACGAGGGTCGCCGCCGACGGGTGGACAGTCAGTACCGGCGACGGCAAACCGTCAGCCCATTATGAATACGCTGTTGCGGTCAGGGAGGGTAAAGCCGACCAGCTGACAACATTTGATTATATAGAAGAAGTATTAACAAAGAGGTAACAATATGGCCAAACAACCATCAATAGAGATTGACGGAACGATTACCGAGGCGTTGTCAAACGCCATGTTCAGGGTCAGGCTCGAAAACGGACATATAATAACCGCTCACATCTCGGGCAAGATGAGAATGCATTATATCAAAATCCTGCCCGGTGATAAGGTCAAGGTGGAGATGTCTCCCTATGACCTCACTAAAGGAAGAATAACATTCAGATTTAAATAGAAAGAACAGTGCGATGAAAGTAAGAGCATCAATCAAAAAACGCTCAGCCAACTGCAAGATAGTGAGGCGTAACGGGCGTCTGTATGTGATAAATAAGAAAAATCCCAAGTTCAAGCAGAGGCAGGGATAAATTTGATTAACTTTGCACTTCAAATTAAAAGAGGTATATGGCACGTATTAATGGGGTAGACCTACCGAGGAACAAGCAGGGCGAAATAGCTCTCACCTACATCTATGGGGTCGGACGCAGCACGGCACAGAAAGTGCTTGACAGGGCCGGCGTTGACCGCCATATGAAGGTCGAAGAGTGGAATGACGATAACATAAACGCCATCCGTCAGGTATTGGCCGAAAATTATAAACTGGAAGGCGAACTTCGCTCCGAAACACAGCTGAACATAAAAAGGCTTATGGACATCGGATGCTACCGCGGTATCCGTCACCGTATCGGGCTTCCCGTGCGCGGTCAGAGCACCAAGAACAATGCACGCACACGCAAGGGACGCAAGAAGACTGTTGCCAACAAGAAAAAAGCTACTAAATAATTGACATATGGCAAAGAAGACTGGGACACAGAAGAAGAAGGTCGTCAAGGTTGAACCGGTGGGACAGGCTCACGTACATTCATCATTCAACAACATAATTATAAGCCTGACAAACAGTTCAGGACAGGTTATTTCATGGGCCTCGGCCGGTAAAATGGGCTTCAGGGGTTCCAAGAAAAACACTCCCTATGCTGCCCAGATGGCAGCCGAAGAGTGCACCAAAGTAGCCTATGACCTGGGCCTTCGCAAGGTGAAGGTTTTTGTCAAGGGACCCGGATCAGGACGTGAATCGGCCATCCGTTCCATTTCCAACAGCGGGGTGGAGGTAACAGAGATCATTGATGTGACTCCCATGCCGCACAACGGATGCCGCCCGCCTTCACGCAGAAGAGTGTAAAGGGCCCCAACTATCATTTTATATAACGAAAAACAGTTCAATTCAATGGCAAGATACACAGGACCAAGATCAAAGATCGCCAGGAAATTCGGAGAGCCCATTTTCGGCCCTGACAAAAACCTCGACAGGAAGAACTTTCCGCCCGGACAGCACGGCCTGACAAAAAAGAGGAAGAAGACTTCCGAATACGGCGTGCAGCTGCGTGAAAAGCAGAAGGTGAAATATACCTACGGCCTGCTTGAACGTCAGTTCCGCAATTTCTTCGAGAAAGCCTCGTCGGCTTCGGGCGTCACCGGCCTCCTGCTGCTCCAGATGCTTGAATCACGGCTTGACAACGTGGTGTACCGCCTCGGCGTTGCCCCCACAAGAGCCGCAGCACGGCAGCTTGTGTCTCACCGTCACATAACCGTTAACGGAAATGTGGTCAATATACCCTCTTTCCAGCTCCGCCCGGGTGATATAATAGGTGTGCGCGAGAAGTCAAAATCGCTCGAGACAATCATCCAGTCACTTGAGTCAAACCGCCGCTCAAGACTGGCATGGCTCGAATGGGATGATACACAGATGGCCGGAAAATTCATGAGCGTCCCCGAACGTTCGGAGATACCCGAGGAGATCAAGGAACAGCTTATCGTTGAACTATATTCCAAGTAATAAAGTAAAACTATTCATATGGCCATATTAGCATTCCAGAAACCTGACAAAGTAATATTACTGGAAGCGGACGACCAGTACGGAAAATTTGAATTCCGCCCGCTTGAACCCGGCTATGGCATAACAGTAGGTAATGCCCTCCGGAGAATCCTCCTCTCATCACTCGAAGGCTATGCCATCACCACCATCAAGATCGAAGGTGTTGACCATGAGTTCTCAACCATCACCGGAGTCATGGAAGATGTGACTGAGATAATACTTAACCTCAAGCAGGTGCGGTTCAGAAAGATGGTGGAGGATATTGACAACGAAAGAATAGTCGTCAAACTGTCCGACCAGGAACAGTTCAAAGCCGGTGACCTGAACAACTCTCTGAGCAGTTTCGAGGTGCTTAACCCCGAACTGGTCATCTGCCGTATGGAACCCGATGTAAAACTGCAGATAGAACTCAACATCAGCAAGGGCAGGGGATACGTCCCGGCCGAGGAAAATCAGCCCGAAGAGGCTGAATTCGGAGTCATAGCCATTGACTCTATCTTCACACCCATCCGCAATGTGAAATACTCCATTGACAACTACAGGGTAGAACAGAAGACCGACTACGAGAAGCTGATCCTGGAGATCACCACCGACGGATCAATCCACCCGAAGGATGCCCTCAAGGAGGCGGCAAAGATACTTATATACCACTTCATGCTCTTCTCCGAAGACAAGATCACCATTGATTATGAAGATAAACTGGCCAACGAGGAGTTCGATGAAGAGATACTCCATATGCGCCAGCTGCTGAAAACCAAACTCGTTGACCTTGACCTCTCGGTCAGGGCACTCAACTGCCTCAAGGCAGCCGAGGTGGAGTCACTGGGCGACCTTGTCAAATTCAACAAGAATGACCTGCTCAAGTTCCGCAACTTCGGCAAGAAGTCGCTCACCGAACTGGACGAGCTGCTGGAGACAATGAATCTCTCATTCGGGATGGATGTGGCGAAATATAAACTCGACAAAGATTAATAACAGGTAAGCAGAGAGAGAAATGCGACATTTAAATGCTATAAATCACCTTGGAAGAAAAAGTGCAGACAGGAAGGCCCTGCTTGCCAACATGGCATCATCACTGATTCTTCACAAGCGTATTACAACCACCACTGCAAAGGCACGCGCACTGAGAAGATATGTTGAGCCCCTCATTACAAAGTCAAAGGATGACTCAACCCATTCACGCAGGGTGGTATTCAGTTATCTTGAAGACAAAAATGCCGTCTCTGAACTCTTCAGGGAGGTTGCCCCTCGTATCGCTGCCCGTCCGGGCGGTTATACCCGTATCCTTAAGACCGGAAACAGGCTGGGTGACTCCGCTGAGATGTGCATCATAGAGCTGGTTGACTTCAATGAGAACATGCTTGCTGCAGAGGGCGCCAGGGCCAAGACCACACGCCGCCGCCGCAGCACGAAGAAAAAGGGTGCCGAGACAGCCGCTGCTGGCGCCGCCGTAACAAAGGCGGGAGGCAAGGCTGAAGAAGTGAAGGAGACCGCAGCCAAAACTGAAACCGTGACTGAGGCCGTGACAGAACAGGAGCAGATAACTGATCAGGAATCCGTGAAGGCTGAAGTGCCGGCAGATGAGCAGGTGACCGACAGTGCTGAGGAGAACGGGAACAAAACGGAAGAGGGCCCTGAAGAGAGTGCAGGGGAAACCGAAACCGAAGAGAAGGAATAACATCATTACATATAATGATTAAAGGGATACCGACTAACACTCATATCCCTTTTTTTTGTATCTTGCAAACCGATCATATTTAAACATAAAATACAATGAGTCAGATAATTAGTGTTCATGCAAGGGAGATCCTCGATTCACGGGGCAATCCGACCATCGAAGTGGAAGTAGTAACCGCCAGCGGTGCCTCCGGCAGGGCAGCAGTGCCGTCAGGTGCATCAACCGGCGAAAACGAGGCGCTGGAGCTCAGGGACGGCGACAACAGCCGTTATCTCGGCAAGGGAGTGCTCAAGGCAGTTCACAATGTCAACAACATCATCGCGGAAGATATTATGGGTATGGATGTCACCAACCAGGTGGCCATCGACGAGAAGATGCTGGAGGTTGACGGCACGCCTACGAAGAGCAATCTTGGAGCCAATGCCATTCTGGGTGTCTCCCTGGCATGTGCCAAAGCAGCGGCTGCCTATCACGGGCTCACGCTCTACAGGTACATCGGAGGAACCAATGCCCGCGTGCTGCCTGTGCCGATGATGAATATCATCAACGGCGGCTCCCACTCTGACGCACCCATAGCCTTCCAGGAGTTCATGATACGTCCCAGGGGAGCCAGCTCGTTTGCCGAAGGCCTCAGGATGGGAGCAGAGGTATTTCATGCACTGAAGAAGGTGCTCAAACAGCGCGGTCTCAGCACTGCCGTGGGTGATGAGGGCGGTTTCGCCCCTGCACTGAAGGGCACGGAAGATGCACTCGACAGCATCATCGAGGCCATCACCGCCGCCGGTTACAAGCCGGGTGCCGACGTGACCGTGGCTCTTGACTGCGCCGCCAGCGAGTTCTTTGAGGACGGCATCTATAACTATACCAAATTCGAAGGCAAGGGCGGCAAGAAACTCACTCCGCAGGAGCAGGCTGACTATCTCACAGCCCTGGTGGAGAAGTATCCCATCATTGATTCCATTGAAGATGGCATGAGTGAGGGCGACTGGGACGGATGGAAGATCCATACCGACCAGCTCGGGTCAAAGATACAGATCGTTGGCGACGACCTCTTCGTCACCAATGTCGAGTACCTGGCAAAGGGCATCAGCCTGGGATGTGCCAACTCGATCCTCATCAAGCTCAACCAGATAGGAACACTCACCGAGACGCTGAACTGTATTGAGATGGCTCACAGGGCCGGCTATACTACAGTAATCTCGCACCGTTCAGGAGAAACGGAAGACTCAACCATTGCTGACGTGGCCGTGGCAGTGAACTCAGGGCAGATCAAGACCGGATCACTGAGCCGCACTGACCGCATAGCTAAATACAACCAGCTTCTTCGCATAGAAGAGGAGCTGGGCAACGCCAGCTCATACGGCTGCGAAGGCTGACAGCCTGCGGCGCAGGATGCCGGTCGCTGCGGCAGCAGCGACTGACCCTGAGCCATTACCAACATTAGGTTAAAGTGAGAAGAGGGTGGTATCTGATATTCCACCTTCTTTTTCCATATATTTGTGTAAACCTGTTTCTCAATGTCATTCAACGGCCTGGCCCAGTATGCAAGTTATCTCGGTGACCGCGGCGACCTCACCCGCGTCCGTTGCCGTGTAAGTCCGCTGCTTGAGATCACGGAGATTGCTGACCGGCTTGTGAAGAACGGCGGAAGAGCCCTTCTCTTTGAGGATACCGGCACTGCCTTCCCGCTGCTGATCAATGCCTTTGCCTCTGACAGCCGCATGGCAGGAGCCATGGGACGCAGTTCCCTGGATGATGCCGGTGAAGAGATCCTCTCACTCATAGAATCGGTGAGCGAGGCTCGCAGCCTCTCCGGCAAGCTCTCAAAGCTGCCGCAGATGATGCAGCTTCTGCGGCTTGCTCCCGTCAGGAAGAGAGGGAGGGGCGAGTGCCAGGAGGTGGTCATGACGGATCCTGACCTTGACACGCTGCCTGTCCTGAAATGCTGGCCGCATGATGCAGGCAGGTTTATTACACTGCCCCTGGTGCATACCAGGCACCCCGCTACGGGAAAGACCAACCTAGGGATGTACCGCATGCAGGTGATGGGTAAGGATGTCACCGGCATGCACTGGCACCGGCACAAGACCGGCGCACGTCATTTTGAGGCGTGGAAGAAGAGGGGAGAGCGGATGCCTGTCACTGTCACCCTGGGCGGTGACCCGGTATACACTTACGCTGCCACGGCACCGCTGCCTGAGGATATGAGCGAATATCTCCTGGCAGCCTTCCTGAGGCGACGCAGGGTCACCCTCGTCAGATGCCTCACCAACGACCTCTGGGTACCTGCTGACTCCGATATCGTCATTGAGGGTTATGTGGATCCGGCGGAGCCGCCGGTGACGGAAGGACCGTTCGGTGACCATACGGGCTTCTATTCCCTCGCTGACCTCTACCCCCGGTTTCATGTCACATGCATCACTCACCGCAGGAATGCCGTTTATCCCGCTACAGTGGTCGGCGTGCCTCCCATGGAGGATGCCTGGATGGGAAAGGCGACGGAGAAGATCTTCTTCGCCCCGATAAAACTGGCCATAGCTCCCGAGATCCGTGAGCTGCACATGCCGGTGGCCGGTGTGGCACATAACCTTGTGATTGTAAGCATAGAAAAGAGGTACCCGGGGCAGGGGCTGAAGGTTCTCAGCGCCCTCTTCGGCGCAGGGCAGATGATGCTCAGCAAATACATCATTGTGGTCAGCAGCAATGTCTCCGTCACCGACTACCCGGCGGTGGCCGAGGCTCTCTTCGGCAATGTGAGGTTTGATACGGACCTGCTTCTCACACGCGGTCCGCTTGATGTTCTGGATCACTCTTCCGACCGCTTCAGCATGGGAGGCAAGATGGGTATCGATGCCACCGTCAAACTCCCGGAGGAGCGCACCGGCGAGTACCACTCGCTGCCACTCTTTCCCCTCACCGATGAGGATATCACCTCTGACATCATCACCGGCATGAGGACGATGGCCGGACATTCCCTGCCGCTGGCCGTGCTGGCGATAAGAAAGCCGCCCCAGGGTCTCGATATGCGTCACTTTGCAACCTCACTGCCCTCATCACTGACCACCGCCGGCACCGTCATCGTTGCCGTGGATGAGGGAGCAGATGCCGATGACCCCGGGATGGTCACCTGGCTTGTCACCGGCAACAGCGACCCCACCCGCGACCTCTACAGGCTCGACAGCGGGGCTCTCTTCATTGACGCCACCTCCAAGACAAACTCGCTTCCGGCCTTCCCGAGAGAATGGCCCAACGTGGTATGTTCCGACCGGGAGACCATAGATCTCGTTGACAGGAGATGGAGTGAATACGGTATCGGAGAATTTGTAACCTCTCCTTCACTGAGACTGCTGCCCCTCGTAAGACCGGGAAAGGCATCGGTGGAGAGTGTCAGCAACACTTCACTGTGAGCCTGCAACTGCTCATAGCCGTAGTACCTGCACTGGGACAGGCGCTTAAGGATAGCGGTATCATCAACCACCTGCTCTGGGTCTTCATCGTGCTGGCGGTCATCTACCTGGCTGTACTTCAGTTCTGGGTGCTGCTTCGCACCAGGAGACACCTGAGTGAGATCAGAAAAGCATATGACGAGATAGATATCCAGAGGGCGGAATTGCAACTCCGCAACAAGGACCTTACCGACAGTCTCAACTATGCCAGGAGGATCCAGGCAGCCCTCCTCCCTGCAGAACATCATATCAACAAGATATTCAGCGACTACTTCATCTATTACCGGCCAAAGCATATCGTCAGCGGCGATTTCTACTGGTTCAGTGAGAGAAACGGCAAATACTTCATCGCCGCTGCCGACTGTACGGGCCACGGCGTACCCGGAGCACTGATGTCAATGATCGGCCTGGAACTGATTCAGAAGATCATTACCGGGATGAAGGTTGATGACAGCGACCAGATACTGCTTACCATGAACCGGGAGCTTGAGTCGGCCTTCTTCAGGGAGGAGAGCGGCAAGGCTCTGATACGTGACGGCATCGAGATGAGTATCTGTGTCATAGACCGCAGGACCAGGGAGATGGAGTTCTCCGGCGCCTTCCTGCCGGTCTATATTGTCCGTGACGACAAGCTCATCGAGATCAAGGGCGACAAGAAGAATGTCGTACAGTCGTTTGCCATGGTATCATTCAACCGCAGCACCTTCAGGCTTCAGAAGGGAGACATACTCTACCTCTTCTCGGACGGCTATGCTGACCAGTTCGGCGGCCCTGAAAACAAGAAGTTCATGTACCGCAGGCTGCGGCACCTGTTGCTGACCATCAGCAAGTACCCCCTTCCCGACCAGGAGCGCATCATTGACGAGACGATAGCATCATGGATGGGCGGCCATGATCAGATTGATGACATGATGATCCTCGGGGTGAGACCCTTCTGATTTCAGACCAGGGCAGTGATCTTCTCAATCAGCAGCTCGGGGTCTATCGGCTTGCTGATGTAATCATCCATGCCCACTGCCAGGCACTGCTCCCTGTCGCCCAGCATGGCATTGGCGGTGATGGCAATAATGGGAACATGCATACGGGTGCTCATCTCCAGACCCCTGATCTTGTCGGCAGCCACCAGCCCGTTCATCACAGGCATCTGTACATCCATGAGTATCAGGTCATATTTCGATGTGCCGAACATATCCAGAGCCTCCTTGCCGTTGCGGGCTGTCTCTATGCGTCTGACGAGAGGTTCGAGCATCAGTTGGGTGATGCGCAGGTTGATGGGGTTGTCCTCCACAAGCAGTATGGAGAGCTCCTTAAGCTCTTTCCTCTCCCTGGCTCCCGACATGCCCTGCATCAGTGCGCTGGCGGCGGCAGGACGCTCAACCCTGTCTGCCCTCCTCAGGTTTACGTAAAACACGAAATAGGATCCGGAGCCGGCCGTGGCTTCCTTCCAGCTGCCCCCGGAGTCCCTTATAAGCTTCCCGGAGAGGGGCCATGGCTGGCGTCCCTCACCGATGAAGACCACCGGGTTGTTCGTTGAGAGGGTGAATTCAACCTTCTGCATGCCGTCACGCTCACCCGCCTCCCTGGCCTGTATCTTGACGGTGACCTTGCCCGAGGAGGCAGCGATGGCGGCACTGAGAAGATCTATCAGTATCTGCTTGATAATGATGGGATCACCGTTGTACTCCGTCTCCCCCTCACCCTTGTCATCATAAAGTATGAGGCTCTGGTCATGCTTCCTGTTGAGCTTCATCAGCCCGATGGTATCATGAATGATCGGCCCGAGCCTGAAGCGTATGTCACCCTTCTTCTCAAAGGTGATGTTGCCTGCCGTCTCCATGGTCAGGTCATTGACAACATCCACCATGGTCCCGGTGGAGGCAACGAAGGTCTCGATAAGCTCCTGCTGCCTGGCAGAGGCGGCTGTCTCACTGAGCATGCTGCCAAGAAGCACAAGGTTGTTCAGCGGTTCTCTTATCTTGTGGGAGAATGAATTGATGACATCCTCGTTCCTCTCCGCAACGGATGACATCTCACTGATGATCGACCGGCTGTCAGCTATCAGCCGGCGTATCTCAAGTACGGAAACTACCAGGGGCACCACGGCGACAACGCCGGCGGCCATAGGCACCCAGACCATCCCCGCAATGGCAGTCGAGAGAGCTATGATCACCAGCAGCAGGGCCACGGCAACAGGAAGCAGTATCCTGTCCCTTGTCCTTCGCGTCATCAGTTCAGAATGCGTAACCGACACAGGTTTTGATACTTTTGGCATAATACGGGCACAGTAGGGATATGACACTCAAATATACATGAATTTAAATAAAGATAAAGCCGGGGTTGCTCTCAGTATGCATAAAAGATTATTTTTGCCTTACGGTACAATTTTTGAGGAAGAATCCAAAAAGGAGTGTGATGAAAAGGAACATGATAACGCTGATTGCCGTACTTGTTGCCGCAGGCATATCATGGGCACAGGAGAGGGATACGCTTGTTGCCTATACTCCCGACTTCAAATTCAGGGACGGCATCTACCTCAACTTCGACCAGGTAAAAAACAACAGCCCCATACCCAAGGCCAAACTCTTCACATCGGTTGACTATAATGACAAGGACTTCTTTGATCAGGTGCTTGCCTCCGAAAAGATCTATTTCTATGACAACATGGGTGTCAGACAGGAGATAGCTCAGGATGAGATATGGGGCTTTGCCCGTAACGGAGTCCTCTACGTGAGGGTGCAGGGTAACTACAACCGCATAACATTCTTCGGGTCAATCATCCACTTTGTGGCTGATGTCACCACCACCTCACCGGGAAACTACCCCTACAGTTATTACGACCCCTACTACTCACCCTACAGGTCATTCTACTCGCCCTATTACTACAGCCCCTACCGGAGCTACTATGACCCCTACGGCTACGGCTACCCGTACAGCCGTAACACAACCAGGACTGACCTCGAGATGTACATGATAGACTTTGAGACAGGTAAGGTTTATGAATATGACCTTGATAACCTTGAGGCCCTGCTGATGCGCGACCCTGAACTCTATGAGGAGTTCGTGTCAATGCGCAACAAGAACCAGAAGAAGATGATGTTCGTATACCTGCGGAAGTTCAATGAGAGAAATCCCGCCATGCTTCCTTCCGGAAAATAAACATAGTATGAGACATATTATTCTCCTTGCCCTGTCGGTCCTTCTGACAGTCTCATCCGTAGCCCAGCAGCGGCCATACCCGACCATGGAAGATGCTGAAAAATTCATGAAATCAGTGACATGCGTCGTGATGGAAGAAGATCCTTTCTCATTCTATAATGCAGAGATAAAGGATGCAGTGAACAAGTACTGGAAGGTCACGCCGGTAAAATACATTACTGTTGAAGAGTTCAACGTAATGCGCACTGACCCGGCTTATTCCTTTATCGTGCTTACCATTACCAGCTTCAGCAATGACAAATCGGGCTCCACCTATGACTTTCTCAACCTGCTGCTGGGTGCTGACGTTGACAACCTGGACGAGCTGCCGGAGCTCTGTGCAATACCTCTCTGTTTCTCGGGTGCTCCCGAGGAGGAGTACAGCTACAAGCTGGGTCTGATAATCCGCTTCATGGAATATCATGCCGAGCTGGTGATGAGGAACCCCTCACTTTCCGCACTGAGGTATCTGAAATACTACAATAAGAATGTTCCTGAAATCAAGGACAAGACAATACTTGTCCGTGAGGCTGACCTTGCTCCCGAAATCAATACTGAGGAAAGGATAGCAGCATATTATCCCTATAAAGTCAGGATTGCAGATGAAGATGAGATTATCAGGGCAATAGAGGAGAAGCAGGAAGATGTGCTGATTGTGCACAAGGTGGGTCCTGACGGCGTCAAGCGCAGCGGTACCTGCATGAAGACACTGATTGGCACTGATGATGCGATCATGTATTACTATGACAGCCACATGGCTGACAGTAAAAATGCAAGCGGCTTGCTGGTCTCTGACCTGAAACGACTGGCCCGCTTCTGATAATGCAGCATTTTTAACCATAAATCGTCTTTAATAAAAAAGCGATGGAAGAGATCAAGACATACACACAATCAGAGCGCGACTGGGCTATGTTCTGCCACCTGTCGGCATTTGCCGGATACTTCTTTCCCTTCGGCGGGATTATCGGCCCGATTATCTGCTGGATCTCCCGCAAGGATGAATCGGAATGGGTCAACGCCAACGGCAAGTCTTCACTGAACTTTCAGCTCTCCTTGCTGCTCTATACCGTGCTGGCCATACCTCTCTGCTTCATCATCGTGGGGATACCCATACTGCTGGCTCTCGTGCTGCTGGAGTTCATCTGCGTCATCATTGCAAGTGTCAGGGCTTCAAAGGGAGAGGTCTACAAATACCCGCTCTCCATACCTTTCATACAGTAAGTCATAACCGGCCGCCCTCCCGATCCGTCAGCTGACGGATGCGGGATCGACCCTCCCCGACATTTCATGTACGGGACTTCACCTCCCCGACCCTCCCGACTTCATCGGGACAGGTGCGTGTACGGGATTGATCCTCCTCCTCCGTCGGCGGCTCATACTGCCGATTGCTGACTGCCGACTGCCGATTGCTGACTGCTGACTGCCGACTGCCGACTGCTGACTGCCGACTGCCGACTGCCGACTGCTGACTGCCGACTGCTGACTGCCGACTGCTGACTGCCGACTGC
>CAYPKP010000035.1:0-35252 GCA_964411345.1 uncultured Rikenella sp.
CCGTGACGGTGAGCAGGTGCCTGGATGCCAGCTCAACACGGTTGAGAAGATTGAAGTTGCCAAAGCACTGGAGGCACTGGGCGTAGACGTGATCGAGGCTGGATTTCCCGTATCCAGTCCCGGCGACTTCAGGTCGGTGGCAGAGATATCAAGGGCAGTCCGTTATCCGGTCATATGCGCCCTCACAAGAGCAGTGAAAAAGGACATAGAGGTAGCTGCCGAGTCACTCAGGTATGCAGAGAGAAAACGCATTCACACAGGAATAGGCACATCTCCCTACCATATCCGGTATAAGATCAGGACAACACCCGAAGAGATTATCAGAAGGGCTGTTGATTCTGTAAAATACGCCAGGAAATTCGTTGATGACGTGGAATTCTACGCCGAAGATGCCGGAAGAAGTGAAAACGCCTATCTCGCCAGAGTCATAGAGGCCGTAATAAAAGCAGGGGCAACAGTGGTGAATATACCGGACACAACGGGTTACTGCCTCCCGGAAGAATACGGGGCCAAGATCAGGTACCTCGTCGAAAATGTGCCGAATATTGACCGGGCCGTCATCTCAACACACTGCCACAATGACCTCGGGATGGCCACTGCCAACACCATGATGGGCATCGTCAACGGAGCCCGCCAGGCGGAGGTGACCATCAACGGCATTGGGGAGAGGGCAGGAAACACATCCCTTGAAGAGGTGGCAATGATCATTAAGAGCCATCACGACCTTAACCTCGCCACCGGTATCAACCCGAAGCTGATATTCAGCACCAGCAGGCTGGTCTCCACGCTGATGAGCATGCCCGTGCAGGCCAACAAGGCTATCGTAGGGAGAAATGCATTTGCCCACTCGTCAGGGATACACCAGGATGGCGTTCTCAAAAACCGTGAAAACTATGAGATAATCGATCCAAAGGAGGTGGGCATAAGGGAATCATCTATCATCCTTACGGCCCGCAGCGGCAGGGCGGCTCTCAATCACAGGCTTGACCTGCTGGGCATTAAGCTGGGGAAGGAGGAGCTTGATGAGATCTATCACCGCTTCCTTATTCTTGCCGACAAGAAGAAGGAGATAAATGACGAAGATATCAAGATCCTTTCAGGAGAGGTTTTCAGGGGAGAGAAGAGGCTTAAGCTCGAGTCATTGCAGGTTCTGTGCGGGAACTCGGTAACGCCGGTGGCTACCGTAGGGGTGAGGATAAACGGTGAGGTACATACCTCCACCGCCCCGGGGAACGGACCTATCGACGCTGCACTGACTGCCGTCAAACACCTGATCCATGAGAATGTACACCTCGAGGAGTTCCTGATACAGGCAATAACGCGGGGAAGTGATGACATCGGCAAGGTGCATATCCAGGTTGAGCATGAGGGGAAGATCTTTTACGGTTTCTCGGCAAACACGGATATCATTACCGCCTCGGTTGAGGCATTCATTGATGCTGTTTCAAGGATTGACAATGGGACCACGGACACTGTTTGACAAGATCTGGGATGAACATGTTGTGAGATCTGTTGATGAGGGTCATGATGTTCTTTATATCGACCGCCACTATATCCATGAGGTCACCAGCCCCCAGGCGTTTCAGGGACTGCGGCAACGGGGCATCGGGGTCTTCAGGCCGGAAAAGACGACGGCCGTGGCAGACCACAACATACCGACCAAAGATCAGCATCTTCCGATCAGGGATGCCGTCTCGCGGGACCAGGTAGAGACCCTGGAACAAAACTGCAGGGCCGCCGCAATAGAGTACTTCGGCATAGGTCATCACAATAACGGCATTGTCCATGTCACTGGCCCCGAGCTGGGGAAAACCCTGCCGGGGATGACCATAGTCTGTGGCGACAGTCACACATCAACCCATGGAGCCTTCGGCACCGTTGCCTTCGGTATCGGCACCAGCGAGGTGGAGATGGTGCTGGCGTCACAGTGCATTCTCCAGGCCAGGCCGGCAAGGATGAGGATAACCGTCAACGGGGCACTCCGCACAGGAGTGACCTCCAAGGATCTGATACTCCATATCATCTCAGCCATATCCACCGGCGGAGCAACGGGATATTTCGTGGAATATGCCGGCGAGGCCATCTCCCGCCTGAGCATGGAGGCCAGGATGACTGTCTGCAACATGAGCATAGAGATGGGAGCCCGCGGCGGCCTGATTGCTCCTGATGAGGTCACCCTTGGCTACCTGTCGGAGATCCCCTCACTCAGAAGTGATCCCGATGCCATGCGGCACCTGGAAAAATGGGGCTCACAACGGACTGACCCCGGAGCGCTGTTTGACAGGGAGCTTGTGTTTGATGCTTCATCGGTGCCTCCGATGATAACCTGGGGAACCAACCCGGGGATGGGTATGGCTGTGGATGGGAATATACCTGAAGAAAGCCTGCACGGACCCGACGGAAAAGACTCCTTCATGAAGGCACTTGACTACATGAATTTTAAACCGGGGATGAAGCTCCTGGGACACCCTGTTGACTATGTCTTCCTGGGTAGCTGCACCAATGGCCGCATAGAAGATCTGAGAGCCTTTGCCTCTCTGGTGAAAGGAAGGAAAAAAGCCCCCGGAGTCACGGTTCTCATAGTTCCCGGTTCACAGCAGGTAGCGCGCCAGGCAGAAAAAGAGGGCCTGACAGAAATATTCAAAAAGGCAGGGTTTGTCATGAGACAACCCGGATGCTCCTCATGCCTTGCGATGAATGATGATAAAATACCAGCCGGCAAATATGCCGTATCCACCTCGAACCGCAACTTCGAAGGCAGACAGGGACCCGGTGCCAGGACCATCCTCGCCGGACCGCTCACGGCAGCGGCGGCAGCTGTGACAGGAAGGATAACAGACCCCAGGGAAATGACACCGGTTAGTGATCTCTAAAAAAACAAGGCATAGAACTTACATCAGCAGTAATCCGCAAAGGAAAATGATAGTCTTGCCACACATAATTTCCACCAGAACAATGAAATAACCCAATGAAAAGAGCGAAGTTTGACATCCTTGAATCTACATGCGTCCCCCTGCCGCAGGCAAATATAGACACCGACCAGATTATTCCGGCACGGTTCCTTGCCTCTACCAGCCGGGAAGGGTTCGGCAAGAACCTCTTCCGCGACTGGAGATATGGCAGGGAGGGAGAGCTCAAAAAGGATTTCGTCCTCAATAATCCTGCATACAAGGGCAGCATCCTTGTCACGGGCAGTAACTTCGGATGCGGGTCAAGCCGTGAACATGCGGTATGGGCTATCACTGACTACGGCTTCAGGGCTGTTGTGTCAGACGCCTTTGCGGATATTTTTACCGGCAATGCCCTGAATAACGGCCTCCTGCCGGTGGTAATACCCTCAGGGATACTGGCAGGGCTCACGGAGCTGATAATCAGAAACCCGCAAACGAAGGTGAAAATAGACCTTGAAAATCAGGTGCTTCTATCGGAGGAGGCGGGCATATCCGTCACTTTCGCTATAGATGCCTTCAAAAAGGAGTGTCTGTTAAAGGGCCTTGACAGTATCGGCTACCTGGTCGGAATGAGGGATGAGATAGCGGCATTTGAGGTGAGGAGGTCAATGTGAGAATTGAGATACCTGATACTGCACTCAGGGCAACTGAAATGATGCTCAACATAATCGAAAACAATGAGATCAAGCCTGTATATAAAACCTTAAAAACAGTTTCAGATGGAATATAAAATTGCTCTTCTTGCCGGCGACGGCATCGGACCCGAGGTGACTGAAGAGGCCTGCAAAGTGCTGATGGCTACCGGGGAGCGGTTCGGTCATAAATTTCGCTTTGCCTACGGACTGGTGGGTGCCGCCGCCATTGACCGTACAGGCACCCCCCTGCCGGACGAGACGCTGGAGCTCTGCAGAAAATCGGACAGTGTGTTGTTTGGCGCCATCGGTGACCCGAAATATGATCATGATCCTTCGGCTAAAGTGAGACCGGAACAGGGCCTCCTTGCCATGCGCAGGGAACTGGGACTCTATGCCAACGTCAGACC
The DNA here is from genome assembly GCA_964411345.1 of uncultured Rikenella sp. Taxonomy (GTDB): domain Bacteria; phylum Bacteroidota; class Bacteroidia; order Bacteroidales; family VadinHA17; genus SR-FBR-E99. The sequence goes on from CAYPKP010000035.1 coordinate 3,994, forward strand.
TGTGACAACATTTGCTTCATTACTTGACAGATCGCCTCTGAAAAGAGACATTCTTGACGGAGTTGATATCCTGATGGTAAGAGAACTGACAGGAGGCATCTACTTCGGAAAGCCCCAGGGCAGGTCTGAAGACGGGCAAACAGCATACGATTCATGCGTCTACAGTAAATATGAGATTGAACGCGTTGTCAGGCTTGCCTGTGAATATGCCCTAAAGCGAAAGGGGAAAGTAACCGTCGTCGACAAGGCCAATGTGCTCGCAACATCAAGACTGTGGCGTGAAACCTCGAAGGAGATCGCTAATGATTACCCCGGAATAGAAATGGACTTTATGTTCGTCGACAATGCTGCCATGCAGTTGATCCAGAATCCGCTCCGGTTTGATGTTATTGTCACCGAGAATATGTTTGGTGATATCCTGTCCGATGAGGCAAGCGTCATAACCGGATCTCTCGGGCTGCTGCCATCGGCATCCATCGGGTTGTCAACATCGGTATTTGAACCTGTACATGGCTCCTATCCCCAGGCAGCAGGCAGGAACATTGCCAATCCCCTCGGCACAATCCTGTCGGCAGCAATGCTTCTCGAAACAGGACTTAACCTCACCAGGGAATCAGACGCCCTCAAAAAAGCCGTTCACAAATCTCTTGAAGCCGGGATGGTAACAGAAGACCTTGACAGGAGCAATCCCTGTTCCACCTCAATGCTTGGCGACTGGTTATCAGAATATATTTTACACAATTAAACCCGTGGCCAATAATAAAATGGAACGTCAGATTTACGTAGCCATCCAGGGCGAAAAGGGCAGCTTTCACGAGATGGCTGCAAATCTCTATTTCAGAGATGAAAGTATTGTTCTGGTGCCATGCTCAACCTTCGATGAGACTGTTGATTCGGTGCTGCAGGGCAGGGCTGAATACGCTGTTATGGCAATAGAGAATGCACGTACCGGAAGCATACTTTACAATTACAATCTGATAAGGGAGTCGCAGCTTAAGATCATTGGCGAAACAAGACTCAGAATCAGACAGAACCTCATGGCACTTCCCGGAACTGCCATTGACGCGCTGAGTGAAATCAGATCACATCCGATCGCCCTCACCCAGTGCATGGAGTTTCTTAATACCCTGAAAGGAGTGATACTGATCGAGACCGATGACACTGCCGGATCTGCCAGGATAATAAGTGAACAGAGACTTGCCGGAACAGGCACTGTAGCATCAGCCAGTGCTGCTGATATATATGGCCTTGAAATCCTTGCCGGGGGCATAGAAACGTATAAAAAGAACTATACGAAGTTTCACATCATAGGTAATGAATCTGTAATGTCAACCGTGGGAGACAAGGCGTCGGTATGTTTTGCCACAGGTCACAAACCCGGATCACTGGCCAGGGTTCTGATGATACTTGCCGACATGGACATCAATCTCTCAAAGATACAGTCTGTTCCCCGGCTGAACGGGAACTGGGAGTATATGTTCCATGTTGATCTCGAACTGAGCACTGCCTCAAAAATGGACCATATAGTCAGGGCACTTGAAGAACATACAATGAACCTGGAAATACTTGGGATCTATAATAAGGATAACAATCTCTACGAAAGTTAAGGAAGGCAGGAAAACAGACAAATCAAAGTATCTGCCATTTTTTTGCCGTGATCAAATAATTGCTATTTTTGTGCCGAAGCAATAAAATATGTTTTCGAACAAACTACATCATCATCATTTTCATACTTGCTCTCAGGCGAGATGAAATTGGTGTGTGGTGAACGCTGAATATCATAAACCCGTCTGAGCAGATCAGGCGGGTTTTTTTTGTCGCACGGTCTGCTCAGTTAAACAGTAAGATAAGATGAGCATACTGAAAATTGCAATCCAGAAGAGCGGAAGACTGAGCGAGAGTTCCCGCAAGCTGTTTGAAGAGTGCGGCATAAAGATCACCAACGGTTCTGGCAGCCTGAAGGTCATTGCAGGCAATTTCCCCGTAGAGATACTACTTCTCCGTGATGATGACATCCCACAGTACGTTGAGCAGCAGGTAGCTGATATCGGGATAGTGGGTGAGAACACTGTCTGTGAGAAGAAGAAGGATGTGGATATCCTTGAACAGCTCGGTTTTGCCGGCTGCCGGCTCAGCCTGGCCATCCCAAAAGACGAGCCATATGACGGTCCTGAATTCTTCAAGAACAGGAAGGTTGCCACAAGTTATCCGGGGCTTCTCGGAGAGTATTTCGCCGCAAGGAGCATCAATGCAGAGATAGAGGAGCTGAGCGGCAGCGTGGAGATAGCTCCCGGAATAGGCCTGGCTGATGCGATCTGTGACATCGTCAGCTCCGGCAGCACACTGCTGACCAATGGCCTGCGTGAGGTTGAGACCATCATGAAGAGCCAGGCTGTCATAATAGCCAACAGGAACATCAGCGGGGAAAAGAAAAAGATACTGGAGAAGCTGCTGTTCCGCATCAGGGCCGTAAAGAATGCCAGGGAGAACAAGTACATACTGCTCAATGCCCCGGAAGAGGCAGTGGATGAGATCTGCAGGATCCTGCCGGGCATGAAGAGTCCGACCATACTCCCGCTGGTGGAAAAAGGATGGTGCAGCCTCCACTCCGTGGTAAAGGAAGATGAGTTCTGGGAGAGGATCGACCAGCTCAGGAGAGCCGGTGCTGAAGGCATCCTGGTAATACCGATAGAAAAGATGATACTGTGATGAAGAGACTTCTCTACCCGGATCAGGAAAAGATCAGTGCAGCCCTTGTCAGGCCCTCAGCAGCAGACATGGAAATTGACGGCACTGTAAGGGAGCTCCTTGGCATGGTCAGAGCCAAAGGCGACGCCGCACTGCGGGAATTCTCACTGAAGTATGACGGTTATGCCCCTGCCTCCTTCAGGGTGGAGGAGGCTGCAATTAAAAAGGCCGGAGAAAATGTTGCCCCGGAGCTCAGGGAAGCCATGCGTCAGGCTTATGCAAACATCACCTCCTTTCATTCAGCACAGTTGCATAGCCCGGCACCGGTGATCACGGCCGATGGCGTAAGATGCTGGAGCAGGGATGTGCCCATTGAGAAAGTGGGACTCTATATCCCCGGCGGCACCGCACCGCTCTTCTCCACAGTACTGATGCTGGCCATACCTGCACGCCTTGCAGGATGCCGCGATATCATCATCTGCACCCCGCCCGGAAGAGACGGCAGGGTCAATCCGCTCATCCTTCATGCAGCCTCGCTGGCCGGTGTGACGGACATATATGCCGTAGGCGGAGCGCAGGCCATAGCTGCCATGGCATACGGAACCGAATCAATCCCTCAGGTATATAAAATATTCGGCCCCGGAAACAGCTACGTCACCAGGGCCAAGGAACTTGTACAGCTCGAGGGAACGGCAATTGACATGCCTGCCGGACCCAGCGAGCTGATGATCATAGCCGATGAAAGCGCCAATCCTCTCTTTGTGGCAGCTGACCTGCTGTCACAGGCCGAACATGGTACCGACAGCCAGGTCATCATGCTAACCGACAGCAGGATCATGGCAGACAGGGTGGAAGCGGAAATTGAAAGACAGGCAGCACTGCTGGAGAGAAACAGCATCGCCGTGCAGTCGCTGGAAAACAGCTCGCTGATACTGCTTGAGACAATTGACGAATGCCTTGAGGTCAGCAACAGCTATGCGCCGGAACACCTGATCATTGCTACCGCAGATCCGTATCAGGATGCTGCCGCTGTGGCAAATGCCGGGTCTGTCTTCCTGGGTAACTACAGCAGCGAGAGTACAGGCGACTACATCACCGGTCCCAACCATACACTGCCTACCGGGGGTTATGCCAGGAGTTTCAGCGGCCTGTCAGCCGGCAGCTTCATGAAGAGGATCTTCTTCCAGGAGGTGACAGAACGCGGGCTATTGAATATCGGTCCTGCAACGGAGCTGATGGCCGGGGCTGAGAAGCTCGGGGGACACCGCAATGCAGTATCCGTCAGAATAAAATATCTTGAAGATGAACAGAACAGATCAACTGGTCAGGCCTAACGTAAGGAGCCTGATGCCATACTCATCGGCCAGGGATGAATATCAGGGAAAAGAGGGCATCTTCCTCGATGCCAATGAAAGTCCCTTCGGCCCGCTCAACAGGTACCCAGACCCGCGCCAGCGGGCACTCCGGGCGGCCATAGCCAGCCTTAAGGGTGTCACTGAAGAATCGGTCTTCCTGGGAAATGGAAGTGATGAGGTTATTGATCTCTGCTACAGGATTTTCTGTAACCCCGGCACTGACAGGGTGGTGATTTTTCCTCCCACATATGGCATGTACCAGGTGTCGGCAGCAGTCAATGACGTTGAGGTTATGAAGGTGCCACTCGATGAAAACTTCGATATTGACATCCCGGAAGTAACACCTCTTCTTGATGATGACAGTATAAAGCTGATCTTCATATGTTCCCCCAACAACCCGACCGGCAACAGCATGGACCCGGATAAAATTGAGTTCATCATCCGGAACTTCCGGGGCATTGTGGTACTTGACGAGGCTTATGCCGACTTCAGCGGGAAACCCTCATTCATTGATAAGACCGGCATATATGACAACCTGGTGGTCATGCAGACCTTCAGCAAGGCCATGGGCATGGCGGCAGCAAGGATAGGGATGGCATTTGCCTCCCCGGATATCCTGAAATACTTCTTCCGGATAAAACCTCCCTACAACATAAGTACGCTGAACCAGGAGGCAGCCCTGGAACGACTGAAGGAGCTCAGGCCTGTAACAGTACAGACAGATACCCTGGTAGCAGAACGTATAAGACTTGCTGAAAAGCTGGCGACAATTCCTGCAGTTGAAAAAGTATGGCCCTCTGATGCTAACTTTCTCCTTGTGAGGGTTAAGGATGCTGATGCTGTCTATGACAGGCTGATAGCCGGTAACATAATAGTAAGGAACAGAAACCGCGACGTAACTGGCTGTCTGCGTATTACTGCAGGCACACGAAGTGAGAATGACAGCGTCATCGAGGAACTGAAAAAGATTGAAATTTAAATCCCCATGATCACTGATCCAGCCAGCAAACGGAACAGATTCCTGACCTGAATTCTCCGGATAAACCGGGACGGGCAGTGGGATCATCTGAATCAAAATTATGTACATATGAAGAAAGTATTGTTTATAGACAGGGATGGGACCATCCTGAGAGAACCGCCTGACCTGCAGGTCGACAGCCTGGAGAAGCTGGAGTTCATGCCGGGAGTGATATGTGCCCTTTCTGCTCTCTCCCGGGAGACGGATTTCGAGCTGGTCCTGGTGTCAAACCAGGACGGCCTGGGGACGCCGGCATATCCCGAAAAGGCGTTCCTGGCTCCTCATAATAAGATGCTCTCCATCCTCGAAGGTGAAGGGGTGAAATTCGCGGCACAGTTCATTGACCGCTCCTTTGAGGAGGAGAACTCCCCCTTCCGCAAGCCGGGAACGGCAATGCTGACACAGTATCTTGCTCAGGGCGTCGACCTGACATCATCATATGTCATCGGCGACCGCCTGACTGACATCGAACTGGCCCGTAACCTGGGGTGCAGTGCTATCTGGATCAGCCGGGAGAAAACCGGTGAGGCAGCACTCTGCACCACCGACTGGGATGAGATAAGGAGGTTCCTGAAGGCTATACCCAGAAGGGCATCCGTAACGAGGAAAACCGGGGAAACCGATATTGAAGCCGGAATAAATCTCGACGGAACGGGCAGAAGCGACATTAACACCGGCATAGGTTTCCTGGATCACATGCTGGATCAGCTGGCGCGCCACGGCGGCATCGACATCACCCTTAAGGCAGCCGGAGACCTTAAGGTCGATGAACACCATCTGGTTGAAGACGTGGGACTGGTCCTGGGTGAGGCATTCAACCTGGCACTGGGCAGTAAGAAAGGTATCGGACGCTATGGCTTCACCCTTCCAATGGATGACTCGCTGGCACAGGTGACACTCGACTTCGGGGGGAGGCCCTGGCTTACCTGGGACGCGGCATACAGGTCAGAGCGGGTAGGCAATATCGCCTCCGAAATGTTCTCACACTTCTTCAGATCATTCAGCGACACCGCAAAATGCAACATCCATGTCCATGCTGCGGGAGAGAATGAGCACCATAAGACCGAGGCTATCTTCAAGGCATTTGCCAGGGCCGTGAAGATGGCAGTCGCAACGACAGATGCCGGCATCCTGCCATCAACAAAGGGACAGCTATGATAGCAATACTCAAATACAATTCCGGAAACATCATGTCAGTCAGCGTGGCACTCAGGAGACTCGGGCATGATGCGGTGATAACTGACGACACCGGGATTATCAGCAGTGCGGAGAAGGTAGTAATTCCCGGCGTGGGCGAGGCAGCCTCGGCCATGAGGCATCTCAGGGAGAAAGGCCTTGACAGGGTCATAGTCTCACTCCGGCAGCCCGTACTGGGCATCTGCCTGGGGCTGCAGCTCATGTGCGCCTCCTCGGAAGAGGGTGACACTGAAGGGCTGGGCATATTTGACACTCAGGTCAGAAGATTCCCTGCAGGAGCCAGGGTCCCGCACATGGGATGGAATGACTTCGTCAGCCTCAGCGGTGATCCTCTGCTGCAAGGGATTGCACCGGGCGACGATGTCTACTATGTCCACAGCTATTATGCAGGGGTCAACGGTAATACCATAGCCGTTTGCGATTACGGATTGCCCTTCGCCGCGGCCATGCGCAAAGACAACTTCTTTGCCACTCAGTTCCATCCTGAGAAATCAGCAGCGACAGGAGCGCGCATACTTGAAAATTTTCTCCGGCTATGAGAATAATTGCAGCCATGGATATCATTGACGGCGCCTGTGTCAGGCTGGCTCAGGGCGACTACTCAAGGAAGAGCGTCTACGCCGGGAATCCGCTGGATGTGGCACGGGAGATGGAAGAGCACGGCATACGATACCTCCACCTGGTGGACCTTGACGGTGCCCGGGAGGGGAAGATCCGGAATCACCCGGTGCTTGAAACCATTGCACGGAATACCGGACTGAAGGTCGACTTCAGCGGGGGCATAAGGTCAGACGACGACCTGAACACTGCCTTCAGTTGCGGTGCCTCACAGGTCACCTGCGGGAGCATTGCGGTAACCCAACCCTCGCTGTTTCTCCGGTGGCTGCAAAAATACGGTCCTGACCGGGTCATCCTGGGCGCCGACTTCCGGAACAGGAAAGTGGCGACCGGAGGATGGCTCAAAGAATCTGACAGTGACATAATCAGCTTCCTTCGTTACTACAGAAATCAAGGCGTCATATACGCCATGTGCACTGACATTGAAAAAGACGGCATGCTGAACGGCCCCTCTGTCGGTGTCTACAGGGAGATAGTCGCTATCGGAGGTCTCTCACTCATTGCCAGCGGAGGCATAACCACGGCGGCAGACATCATGACCCTCAGGGAAACCGGATGTGAAGGCGCCATCATCGGCAAGGCAATTTATGAAGGGAAGATATCACTTGAAGAACTGGCTGCATTATGCTGAAGAAAAGAATAATACCATGCCTTGACATAAGGGATGGCCGTACCGTAAAAGGGGTCAGCTTTGTCAACCTCCGTGATGCCGGGGACCCGGTGGAGCTGGCCCGGGCATATGCTGACCAGGAAGCTGATGAGCTTGTATTCCTTGACATCACGGCAACACATGAGAAGAGAAAGACACTGGCTACGCTGGTGGAGAAGATCGCCGGTGCCATTAACATACCCTTTACCGTCGGAGGTGGCATCACCACCAAAGAGGATGTGTCACTGCTCATCAGCTCCGGGGCTGACAAGGTTAGCGTCAACAGTGCAGCCGTTCTCGATCCGGCGCTGATAACCAGGCTGGCGGACAGCTTCGGCAGCCAGTGCATCGTGGTGGCAATTGATGCACAACTCATTGATGGTGAGTGGCGGGTATGTATCAACGGCGGCAGGCGCGTCACCACGGTCAGGACACTGCAATGGGCAGAGGAAGCTGCAAGGAGGGGTGCCGGCGAGATACTCCTGACCTCCGTCAACAGCGACGGCACAAAAGAGGGTTTCTCAACAGATATTACTGCTGCCGTAAGCAACAGTGTCAACATACCCGTAATTGCATCGGGCGGCGCTGGCACCATGGAACACTTCAAAAAGGTCTTTGAAGAGACATCGTGTACCGCTGCCCTCGCTGCCTCAGTATTTCACTTCGGCGAGATCCTGATACCTGACCTCAAAAGATACCTTCAGAAAAACAAAATAAACGTAAGACTATGAAACCTCCATGCATTTGCATACATAAACACAAAAATTTAATAATCAACTACATGGAGGTTCTCCCGATAAATCGGGACAGGCTATCATACCAATAAAAACAAATCATTATATGATGAATATCAATTTTAAAAAGGGAGACGGCCTGGTTCCGGCCGTGATACAGGACAACACCACGATGCAGGTGCTGATGGTGGGCTACATGAATGAAGAGGCATACAACAAAACCGTGAGCGAGGGGAGAGTCACATTCTTCAGCCGGAGCAGGCAAAGCCTATGGACCAAGGGAGAGACCTCCGGGAACTATCTGACCGTGGTTGAAGTGCTGACCGACTGTGATCAGGATGCCCTGCTGGTCAGGGTGGTGCCGGCAGGCCCTGTATGTCACCTTGGAACATACTCCTGCTTTGGCGATCCGGAGGCTCAGGGCTTCCTCTACAGCCTTGAGAAGATCATCAGCGACCGGATAGATGAAAATGCATCAGACTCCTATACAAGCAAACTGTACCGGAAGGGTATCAATAAGATCGCCCAGAAGGTTGGAGAAGAGGCAGTTGAACTGATAATTGAGGCAAAGGACGATAGTATTGACCTTTTTAAAAATGAGGCTGCCGACCTGCTTTATCATCTGCTGGTACTGCTCAGGGCCAGGTCGGTAAATCTGAAGGATATCGAAGAGGTTCTGGCGGCAAGGCACAATTCAAAATAAAAGTTAAAACTGCCTGCCGGTGAAAAAAAAATTCCCTGCGGCAGTTGCGGTAATGAATTTTCACTATGTTTGCATCGATGAAACAATTCACGTTATATGTCTGGCGCTGGTGCAGCTCAATCAATGAGTCTGTGAATCACGTCGTTATATAACCTGTATAGAATATTTATGCTAAGGGGCGCGCTGATCACAGCGCGCCCTTTTTTTGTTTAACCTCAAAATATTGACAACATGGAAAAGATTACAAAGATTCTGCTGACAGAAAACCAGATGCCCCGCAACTGGTACAATATCATGGCAGACATGCCCAACAAGCCTTTGCCTCCTCTTCATCCTGCCACCGGCAAGCCGGTGGGTCCCGAAGACCTGTCGGTCATCTTCCCGATGGAGCTGATAAAACAGGAGGTGTCGACAGAGAGATATATTGAGATCCCTGATGAGGTACTCGATCTGTACCGCACCTTCCGTCCCTCCCCCCTCTTCCGGGCTCATAATCTTGAGAAGGCTCTGGGCACGAAGAGCAGGATCTACTACAAGTACGAGGGAGGCAACTACTCCGGGTCACACAAGGCCAACACTGCCATACCGCAGGCGTACTACAACAAGATGGAGGGGGTGAGGCGCATAACCACGGAGACCGGGGCAGGCCAGTGGGGCAGTGCCATGAGCTACGCCTGCAACCATTTCGGGCTGGAGCTGCTGGTCTTCATGGTCAGGGTAAGCTATGAGCAGAAGCCCGGACGCAAGCTTATGATGAACGCCTATAATGCCAGGGTGGTTCCTTCACCCAGCACCATGACCGCTGCCGGCAGAAAGGTGCTTGAGCTCGATCCTGAGTCACCGGGCAGCCTGGGTATCGCTATCTCAGAAGCTATGGAGATAGCCGCGCAGGACCCCTACACCAAATACTCACTCGGCAGCGTGCTCAATCATGTGATCCTCCACCAGACGATCATAGGTGAGGAGGCGATGATACAGTTCAACAAGGCCGGTGACTACCCCGACGTGGTTATAGGATGCTTCGGCGGAGGCTCCAACTTCTCCGGCATCTCCTTCCCCTTCCTGCGCGAGAACCTGACCAACGGAAAGAAGACAAGGCTGGTGGCCGTGGAGCCTGCCTCCTGCCCGAAGCTGACCAAGGGCAGGTTCACCTACGACTTCGGAGACCAGTCGGGCATGACCCCACTCCTGCCAATGTATACGCTGGGCCACAATTTCATCCCTGACAAGATACACGCGGGAGGACTGCGATATCACGGTGCCGGGGTGCTTGTCAGCCAGCTGCGGAAGGACGGATTTGTGGAGGCAAAAGCAAAGATGCAGCGCGAGTGCTTTGAGGGGGCCATATTATTTGCCAGGACTGAAGGCATTCTTCCAGCCCCGGAGTCGTCATACGCCATCGCAGGTGCCCTTGACGAGGCGCGCCGTGCCGATCTTGAGGGAGTCTCGAAGACCATTCTCTTCAACCTGAGCGGCCACGGTCACTTTGACATCACCGCCTACGAGAAATATTTTGAAGGCTATCTGCCTGATCATGAGGCCACGGCAGAGGAGATTGACCTCTCACTGGCAAACTCCGCCGTCCCGGTCTTCTGATCAGCCGGCAGTCAGCAATCGGCAGTCCACAGTCAGGACTGAAAAGTTAATGCTGCAACCCCGATCCGCCAGCTGGCGGTTGCGGGATTGAGTCGCCTCCTGTGGCGGAGCCTCAGACTGCCGACTGTGGACTGAAGAGTGCAGACTGAATCAGCTGCATTTCGATGCTCCGCAGTCGGTGCAGCGCAGGCATCCCTCCTGGTATATGAGGTTGGTGGAGCCGCAGTTCTCGCATTTCCCCTTGGCCTTTGTGCCGTTGGGTATATAACGCTTGAGCGAGCGCTCCACCCCGTTTTTCCAGGTGTTGATAGACTCGCTGTCGAGCTTCATCGACGAGACCAGTTCAACCACGTCCTTGGCCGGCATGCCGTAACGGAGGACCCCGGAGATGAGGCGGGCATAGTTCCAGAATTCGGGCTTGAACATGTGCGACAGCCCGCCAAGGGTGTTCTTGTAACCATACTTGTCCGTATACTGGAAGTCGTACCGGGTGTTGCCCGCATCATCCTTGTTCTTGATGATGCGGCCCTTGACTATGCTCTTGGGTATGGGGAACATCTCATCATCCTGGAGGCCGGTGAAGATCTCGTAGGGGACGCCCTCCTTCAGTCCTACGAAGGCAATCCACTTCTCCTCGTTGTTCTGGAAGCGGATCACGTCTGCCTCGAGAACCTTGGGCCTCAAGGGCGACCAGTCATTTTTCTTTTCGTTCGTGTTGTTGGAGACGAGCACTCCGGCCCTTGATCCGTCGCGGTATACCGTTGCCCCCTTGCATCCCTCCTTCCAGGCGGTGAGGTAGAGCTCCGAGACAAGCTCCTCCTTTACTTCGGCAGGAAGGTTGATGGTGACGCTGATAGAGTGATCCACCCACTTCTGTATCGCTCCCTGCATGCGAACCTTGGCAACCCAGTCGACATCGTTGGCGGTAGCCTTGTAGTAGGGTGATTTTGCCACGATGGCATTGATATCTCCCTCCGACATGTTTTTCACCTCCTCGTAGTTGTAGCCGTTGATCCTCATCCAGTCGATGAACTTGTGATGGAACACCACAAACTCCTCCCAGTGGTCTCCCACCTCGTCAACGAAGCTCACCTTCACATCCTTGTCGTTGGGGTTGACCTTGCGACGCCGCTTGTAGAAGGGCATGAAGACCGGCTCGATGCCCGAGGTTGTCTGGCTCATGAGACTGGTGGAACCGGTGGGTGCTATGGTAAGGAGGGCTATGTTACGCCTGCCGTTCTTCTCCATCCCGGCAACCATCTCGGGGTCAGCCTCACGCAGACGTGTGATGAACGGATTGTTTTTCTCCCTTTCACTGTCGTATATCGGGAAGGCTCCCCTCTCGGTGGCCATTATTGTTGATGCCCTGTAGGCCTCCACGGCCAGCGTTCTGTGAACGTTCACAGAGAACTCCGTAGCCTCATCGCTGCCGTAACGCAGTCCGAGGGCCGCGAGCATGTCGCCCTTCGCGGTGATGCCTATGCCTGTGCGTCTTCCTTCGCCTGTCTTGTGCCGTATGTTTTCCCACATGTTGCGCTCCACCCTCTTCAGCTCCTGGTCTTCAGGGTCGGCATCGATCTTGGCGATGATGGCATCGATCTTCTCCTGCTCGAGGTCGATGATGTCATCCATGATACGCTGCGACAGGTGAACATGCTGTTTGAAGAGGCCGAAGTCAAACGAGGCCTCCGGGGTAAACGGGTTCCTGACATAGCTGTAGAGGTTGATGGCTATCAGCCTGCAGCTGTCATAGGGGCAGAGGGGTATCTCGCCGCAAGGGTTGGTGGATACCGTCTCATAGCCCAGATCGGCATAACTGTCGGCCACGCTCTCCTTCCTGATGGTGTCCCAGAAGAGGACGCCCGGCTCTGCCGATTTCCATGCGTTGTGTACAATCTTGTTCCACAGCTTGCGTGCATCGATATCCTTTACAAACTTCGGGTTGTCAGATTTGATGGGGTACTGCTGACGGAAGCTCTTGCCGTTCACCACGGCATCCATGAACTCGTCGGTGATCTTCACCGAGACGTTGGCTCCCGTCACCTTGCCTGCCTCCAGCTTGGCGTCGATGAAGCTCTCGGCATCAGGGTGCTTGATGGAGATGGAGAGCATCAGCGCCCCGCGGCGGCCGTCCTGAGCCACCTCACGGGTGGAGTTGGAATAGCGCTCCATGAAGGGCACGACCCCCGTGGAGGTGAGCGCACTGTTGAGCACCGGGGAGCCTTTGGGGCGTATGTGGGAGAGGTCATGGCCCACGCCGCCGCGGCGCTTCATGAGCTGTACCTGCTCCTGGTCTATCTTCATGATGCCGCCGTATGAGTCGGAGTCACCCTTGTTGCCGATGACAAAACAATTGGAAAGAGATGCTATCTGGAAGTCATTGCCAATGCCGGTCATCGGACCTCCCTGGGGAATTATATATTTGAAATCCCTGAAAGCCTGGTAAATGACCTCCTCGGGCAACGGGTTCGGGTATTTCTTCTCAATACGGTGAATCTCGGAAGCAAGACGGCGGTGCATGTCATCAGGACTCTTCTCGTAGAGATTGCCGAAGGAGTCCTTGAGTGCATATTTGCTTGCCCATACCTTTGCAGCAAGGTCATCGCCACCGAAGTAATCGCGCGTCGCTTTCAGAGCCTCGTCGTAAGTATATGTCTTCTTTGTACTTCGGGCTGCTGACCTGCTCTTTTTATCCCCTGCGGTCTCCTCCTTGAGCATTTTCTTCTCCTCCTTGTTTGACATCTCCTTTTCGTTAAGGGCGACAGGGGCTGTATGGACAAATGAATCTTCCATCGATCTTGAAAAAATATTAAAGTTTGATAATAAGTTACTTAATCTACCTTCCGTAAGAATGAACCGGTTTTGCTAAAATAGACAAGCCGGTCAGAGGAGACAAGAATAAAAGTTTTCTTTTATTAACAGATATATGAACTTTATAAACTACCGCTAAAAATTAAGAGAGGCTGCCGCAAAAGGCGACAGCCCCGTCTTTTTTTTGTTGGTAATGGATCAGAATGCCCCCCAACCTGACCTCCGTCCATTGATCAGGCCCGGCACCATGATAAAAAAGAGAGCTGCCTCGCTTTGAGGCAGCCCCCTTTTGTAATCTGTCACGCAAATTATGCTGCGCGTCATGTACTTACGGCATAAATTTTCGTATTACTTACTTCGAACTTACGTGGCTGAAATAGATACTGTTTGAAAGCTGCGGTGATCCCTGGTAAGAGCCCTTCGGTGCAATAACCGTCAGCTGATCTCCCACTTTAAGGCCTTTGTCAGCTATCAGGTATTTTCTGGCGTCGCCTGTTGCACCATAACCCGGATAACAGCCATACACGTAGATTTGATCGTCGCCGTCTTTCAAATTAAGATTGCCATATGTATCATTGACAATCGATGCAATTTCACCGGTTACCATAAAGTATGTAGTGGGATCGTCGGGTTTAGCCAGCACCTCGGCAATAGTTGCCGGTGTTACAGGAATAAAGCTTTCCAGAACGGCAGAACCAACCTGAGGATTATCATTGTATTCGGCACGTTTTCCGACAATAGTGATGATGTCACCCACTTTCAAGCCTTTGGTACTGAACTCCTGAATGCCATATACATAGACCTCATCCGAGAAATCTCTCAGGTATAAATTGCCATACGTGGTATTGGTGATTCTGGTAATAACACCTTTCAAACGATATTGTGTATCACCAACTGCTGCGGCAAGGAATTCTTCAATAGAAGCATCTATAATCGCTCCTGTCTGGCTAAGTGCTGTTTGTGAGGTATAGTCTTTGGTCCCGTCAGTTGTATGGAATGTGATTGTGGTTCCGCGGTCTCCGCCCATATTGGCTTCAGCTTTGAATTTCACAACAACAAACGTTCCTGCCGACTGGATGGAGGAGATTGACAACCACGATTCGGCATCTGCGGGAATATCTACCGATACGCCCTGTCCTTTACAGGTAAGGTATGCAATGAATTCACCGCCTTCGATCGGAAGTACTGCGTTTTCAACAGAATCAACCTTAATCAGTGATTTATTGATTTTAATAACCGTTACATCTACCAGTTCCACCGTTGATCCGTAGGTGGTTTTTGGACCCTGCACAGTTACTTCATCACCCACTTCAAGTCCCCAACTTAAAAAGTTTTTCGTGCCACCCTTCGAATCAAGAGTACCATAGATGTAAATAGAACCTGTTTCATCCTCCAGATACCAGTTGCCGTAAAGTGTGTTGGTTATTGCCGTACAAACCCCGGTTACCAGATAGGTCTTGCTGTCTGGTCCGGCAATTACCTCCGCACAGGTGGCAGGTGCAACTGTTGCCAGGCCCTGGATGACGTTTATTCTCTGAGTTACGCCTCCGCACTTAATTTTTACCTCTCCTTTGCGACCATCCAATGCAGATTCAGCTGAAAACGTAAGCGTTGATTCACCGGCACTGCCAGAGGCTGTAGAGATAGTCAGCCATGCTATACTGCTCTCCACTGTCCAGCCTTCACTTGCTGTTACGGTAATGGATTCAGAACCACCCGTTAACGGGATAGCCACGTACGACGACGATACCTGAATTTCATCCAGCAACGTCGGAGAGAATTCATCGTCACAGCTTACCATCATGGCAATTGCCGCGATGAATAATGGGAAAAAGTATTTTAATTTCATATTGCTGTACTTTTTATTAGTTGAAAATATATTTGATACCGATTAATGCAAACCAGGTTTGACTCAGATCGATTGCCGGTGTGAATGTTTTGGTATCACCACGGATAGAAGAGGGTGTAGAGAATGTAGCCACCCCGTCAGCATCAACACCTTCGTATTTGAGGATACGGGCATCCGAACCGATTGCCGGGTTCAGTTGTGTGCTTACACCCCAGCTGGAGTTGAACAGGTTCCCCACGTTTCTGATATCAAGGCTAAGTTGCAGTTTGTGTTCGCTCTTTCCCGTTTTGAAGGCAAAATCGTGCTTGTAGCTGAAATCGAAGCGATGTACCCAGTTAGAGTAAACGCTATAGGGCTCTGCATACTTGCCCTGTTGATTTTTCAAATAATCACTGGCATGCACATAATCCATAAAGCGGGTTTTGTCGTCTGTTGAAACAAAGCGGAACTGATTGGTTGCCACTTCATCATCAGTCGGGACATAGATTGCATCGTAGTTGTAACCGTCACCATTGATATCGTTAACAGTCATATAAGAGTATTTCCATCCACCGTACCATCCTTCGTAGATAAGGCTGAAATGATTACCGCTCTTATCGTGGGCAGTAAGCGAAGCCACAACACGATCAGGCGTGGTGTACTGGGAATTGTGCAATCTGATGAAGTTGGGGCCTTCCACCGTGGGCACATATGTAAATGCAGATTCTGCATTGGATCCCGGCATACCTGTTACATCCTTGGAAACTATGTGTGTATAGGCAGCTATCACGCTGAGCCATTCTGCCGGTTGAGCATTCAAAGTAATGTTGCCTGACCAGCCATAACCGAGGCTAGTGTTTTCCAGCACAAAGGCCTTTGTGTTGGTACGATAACCGGCAGGATAGATCGGACGGTTGTCAACACCGTTAAAACGGGCGAAACCACCTACATTGGGAATACTCCAGTCAGAAATAGTAACACCGTTGATTGTTTTGTTGTAGATTGCTTCTGCCGTTACAGAGAACGGGAAAGAAGTGGGCAATGTATAGTCAACAGCCATCGACGTTTTCCAAACCTGCGGCATTTTGAAATTCGGATCTACAGCTGCAATAGCAGAAGGAATTGTTCCATCTTCGGGAGAAATAGTTGAAGGATATCCCAGTGATGTCAACTTATCATAGAGTGCAGCAATATTGGCATTTCCGTTGGCATCAGTTACAAGACCGCCGGCAAATTCATCCATAGTGAAGCCGTTCCTTGCTGCGTTCGCTGCATTTATCTGTGCCTGATACTGTACCATTCCACCGTTGGTAGGCATATTGGTGAAGAATACAAGCGGTAAATTACCCGAGAAAAGACCGGTACCTCCACGAATCTTCAGGCTTTTGTCTCCAAAAACATCCCATACGTAACCTATGCGGGGAGAGAATATGAGATTTGCTGCAGGCCATTCTCCTGTATTGATATTACGACCGTCATAATCAAGGTCAAAAATAGCCTGGTTTGTTATCAAGTCTTTATTATCGAAGAAAAGCCCGTCTATACGAAGTCCGTACGAAAGTTTGAAATTATTGGTAACGCTCCAGTCATCCTGCCCGTAAACTCCGATTTTGTTTGTTCTTATGCGGGCTGCAGGATTGCTCTCTCCGCCATAACCATAAGTCAGGTTCACAATCTCAGGTGTTCCTTCGTTCAAGAAGTCGTCAAGACTTGTGTAGCGATAGTAACCTGTGCCGTTACGCATATAGGCATTATCTGCCATTTTATATTCGTAGGCTACTCCACCCACAATTTTATGATTGCCAAAATAGTAGGTGAGTTCGTCTTTGACATTCCAGACGTTGTTGTGAACAGCATTGTTCCAGGTGAAAAGCTCATAACCCAAAGAGAGGTAGGCTTGCCCGTCTTTCAAAATATCAATAAACGGGAATTCATCAGAAGTAGATCCGCGCAAATCGTCAAGTTGTGAGAATGTTGCCAGAAGCTGATTGGATAAGTTATCGGACAAACGGCTGTTCAGGTCAAAAGAGAATGAATTGACAATATTGTTCATCGAATACATCGAATTTGCATACGACATTGAGGCCTGTGACATCCTTGCCTCGGACATACGGGTACCTCCGTCCATGGATGAAGCATTTGGCGGGTTATAGTAAAGGTTCTTTGTGTAGTTATAACGCAGGGCCAGACGATGTTTGTCCGTAATATTCCAGTCCAGACGCGCAAGAAGTTTGTAATTGTTTTCATCAGCAGGGAAATTTTTAAACGATCCCGTCTCATATCCATACTTACTTCTAACATAATCAGAAACTGTCTGAAGATCGCTTACTGTTGTGCGGGAAATAAAATTGTCGGGATCGGCGACACCGTCAGTTGAAGCTCTCCAGCGAGTGACAACGGTTGGTGTTTTAGCCATTTCACCGTTTACAAAAAGGAACAATTTGTTTTTGACAATAGGTCCGCCAAAAGTAAAACCATAAGTTGTATTCCGGTCTTTATCACGCGCATTTAGGATTTGCGTACCATCAACAGCATCTCCGCGCATGTTTTCATTTCTGTGATAAGTATAGGCACTGCCTCTAAAGGTGTTTGTACCGGATTTCGTAATAGCGTTTACACCGCCACCAATAAAGTTGGTCTGACGAACATCATACGGAGCGATTACAACCTGTAACTCCTGGATAGCTTCAATGGAAATAGGGTTGCCTCCTCCTGGCAGTCTGTCACTCAAACCGAAGTTGTTATTGAAATTGGCTCCATCCACTGTAAAGTTAGCCGTACGGCCATCTGAACCTACAAAGCTCATACCATCCCCTCCGTATGGTGAAAGGCGGGTAACATCTATAATACTGCGGCTTACCGTAGGCATATTAGCTATCTGGGCATTTGAGATATTGGTCACTGCACCGGTTTGCGTGGTATTGAATCTTGATGTCGCGTAACCAACCACAGTAACCTCTGTCATCTCGGTGGTGGCTGATACCATGGTCGAGTTGAGGGTTGTGTTTTCTCCGAGCGACAGGGTAATCTCGGTGTAACTCTGGGTCTGGTAGCCGACGAAAGTTACATTGACCGTATATGGTCCACCGGGACGCATACCCTGGATTGAATAGAGACCCTGGCTGTTTGCCGCAGCACCATACAGGGTTCCGGAAGGCATGTGGGTTGCAACAATCGTGGCACCCGGCAGCGGCTGGCCATCAGCCTCCGTAATCTTGCCACTGAGAGTGGATGTTGTTACCTGTGCCATCATGGTGGCTGTTCCAATGAACAGTAACAAGGGCATGAAGATGAATCTTAGTTTTCGCATGATTGGAAAAGTTAGTAGGTTTATGGTTGTTGTTCGTTGTAAATTATTTATGATTAGTTAATTGCCAATTACACGGCCTTGCCCGGAGGCAGATGGTTAAATTACTGATACGCAAAGAATAAGTCGGAATTGACATTTCGTAATTATTAACAACTTTTTAACGCGTTTTGAAAAGGTTATGAGTCTTTCATTTTCGCTTTCCGGAGCCCCGTAGCGGGCCCGATACATGAAGAGGGCGCCGGATTACAGCGCCCTCTTGCTTAACTCAGTATATATCCATGTCTAGTTGAAGATATAACGGAGACCAACCTGCAGACTCCACACCTGATTGATATTCAGATATGTATCATAGGTCTGGGTCGGGTAGGCATCATCAATCTGTACCATGGAGAAGGTGGGTACGTTGCCAATCTCAGCTCCCTCGTACTGCAGTATGGCACCGTAGTTGCTGACAGCCATGTTCTTGTTGACTCCCCAATTTGAATTAATGAGGTTGCCTGCGTTGAGAATGTCAACAGTCAGCTGCAGGGTGTTCCTCGTGCTTCCGGCTTTTACAGAGAAATCCTGTACAAAACGGAAATCGAACTTGTTAACCCAGGGTGCACGCGCGGCATAAGCCTCTGCATATTCTCCCTTGTGCTTTCTCAGGTACCTGTCCTGCTCCATGAACTCAAAGAATGCATTTTCATCGGCAGCCGACACGAAACGTATTTCACCCTTCTCTTTCGGGATATAGATCAGGTCATTGGTCACGCCGTCACCGTTCATATCGTTGGTGTAGGTAAAGCTGTCCTCGTATGGAGAATAACCTGCATAGAAGAGGCTGAATGTAGAAGCCATATGGTTATTAAGGTAAGGAATGCGGTATGTTATTGCAGCGATTGCCTTATTGGGAACAACATACTGTGAACGCTGTACGGTGGCATTGTTGGGACCGTTGACAGTGATAAGGCCTGACCATGCGGAGTTGGCGTTGCTGCCCGGCATACCTGAAACTTCCTTCATCTCTGTCATGGTATAGGCAGCCATGATATCAAGATTCTGAACCGGCTCGGCATTGAGAGTCAGGTTCAGCGTATAACCGTAGCCTTTGTTGGTATTGACAAGCACGGCGGCATCACTGACGCTGGTGTAGTACCGGTAATCTATCGGGAAGATATAACGGTTGTCAGGTCCTGCAAATCTGTCCCATGTAGCATCCGGATTTCTTATCAGATAGTTCTCCAGCCTGATGGCGTTTATGCTTTTTGTAAAGATACCTTCGGCCGTGAGGTTGAACGGGAAATCCACAGGGATTCTATAATCAACGGCTGCAGAAGTCTTCCATACCTGCGGCATTCTGAAATCGGGATCCACACCTGCAATTGAACTTGGCACGCTGCCGTCCTCAGGTGTTACCACCGTCTGGAAGTCAAGCCTGTCAATCATATCGGAAACATCGGTAAGCATATCGCCTGCAAGCAGATCCAGCCTTGGGTCTCTGGAAATCACGGCTCCGGTCACCGTGTTGAAACGCGTCTGCACCTTCATCAGAAGCTGGTTCATACCGGCATTTGATGGCATGTTGGTGAAGAATACCAGCGGAAGACGGCCGGTAAAGATCCCGGTACCGCCTCTTAAGGTCAGCGATTTGTCCCCGTTAACATCCCACGAAAATCCAAGACGCGGCGACAGGTTGATCTTAGGTGTGGGCCACTCTCCGGTATTGATGTGGCGTCCGCCGAAATCGAGAGCCAGGATGGCATTGTTGGTAATGATATCATCAATAAAAGTGATGTTGTCAGCACGCAGACCGACCGTCAGTTTGAAATTCTGCATCGGGGTCCACTCATCCTGAACATATGCGCCTATCTGGTTAAACTTAACCGCGTTGGAAGGAACAAGCTCGCCGTTGGCACCGTAGGTCAGGGCAAAGTCAACCGGTGCTGCTCCGCTCAGGAAATCGCTCAGGCTGTAATAACGGTAATAACCCGTGCCGCTCCGCATGTAGTTGTTGTCTGCCATCTGGTATTCAAAGCTGGCACCGGCTGTCAGTTTGTGCGCATCGATATAATAAGTGAAGTTGTCAGTAGCCGTGATGATCCTGTTCTTCACACCGTTGTTCCATGTAAACAACTCGTATCCGGCTGACATGTAAGGAGCCAGCGCAGCCGCACCGGTAGCAATATCTCCGCTCATGATATCAATGAAGGGAAATGGCTCTGAGGTTGATCCCCTGACATCCTGGATATCGGAGTAGGTAACCAGCAGCTGATTCGACATGTTGTTGGAGAACCTGCTGTTCAGCTCCAGTGACCCGGAATTGACAAGGTTATCCATCGAATACATTGAATTGGCAAATGAGAATGAATATTCTCCTACGCGGTCCTTGTTACGGTCACGGTAGCTGCCGTCGGTCGAGTTGCCGTTGGGCGGATTCCATGCCGTGTTCTTTGTGTGGTTGAATCGCACGCTCAGCTTGTTGGCATCATTGATGTTCCAGTCGAGGCGTACCAGGTACTTAAGGTTTGACTCATTGGCAGGGAAATTTGTAAATGATCCTGTCTCGTACCCGTAATTGGATCTCAGGTAGTCTGATACTGTCTGAAGGTCTTCCACAGTCGTACGCGAAATGGTCTGCTGATCGGAGACACCGTCAGTGGAGGCACGCCAGCGGATGACCTGTTGCGGACTGCTCTCATATTCAAAGTTGCCGAAGAAGAACAGTTTGTTCTTGATGATCGGACCACCAACGGTAAAGCCATAGATGGAATTGGATTCCTCAGCACGGTCACCGAAGTCATGGTCGCCAATCTTGTTGCCCCTCATGTTCTGGTTCGTCTGATATGTGTAGGCCGATCCCCTGAAGGTGTTGGTACCTGATTTGGTGATTGCGTTGATACCACCGCCGATAAAGTTGGTCTGCCGTACATCGAAGGGAGCAATGACAACCTGCACCTCTTCAATGGCATCCAGCGAGATGGGATTACCTCCTCCGGGCAGGTTGCTGCCCAGACCGAAGTTGTTATTCAGGTTGGACCCGTCGACGGTGAAGTTAGTCGAACGACCGTCGCCACCGGAGAAACTCATCCCGTTGCTGTAGGGAGAAAACTTCGCCATGTCACCGATGCTTCTGTTGATGGTAGGCAGGGAGATCATCCGTTCATTTGATATGTTGACGGTAGCACCTGTCTTTGTAGTGTTGAACTTGGAGGGTCTGGCACCGACGACAACAATCTCAGTCACCTCGGTAACCGTGCTTGCGAGACTGGCATTGATGTTGAACGTCTCTCCAAGGTAAAGCGTAATGTCAGTATAATCCATAGTCTTGTATCCGATGAAACTTACGCTTACATCGTAAGGGCCGCCGGGACGCATACCCTGAATGGAGAAGAGACCCTGACTGTTTGCAATGGCACCGTACCTGGTACCTGAAGGCTGATGGATGGCAATAACGGTAGCCCCGGCAAGAGGATCTCCGTTATCCTCGGTAATCTTACCGCTGAGGGTAGAGGTCGTAGTCTGCCCCGTCATGATAGCTGCACCCAGAAACAGGGACAGCATAATGAACATGAATTTTAGTTTTCGCATGATTGGTAAAGTTAGAAGGTCAATGGTTGTCGTTCGCTATAAATTATTAATGATTAGTTATTTGTGAATTACTTGCCCCGGGCAGGAGGCAGACCGTTAAATTACTGATACGCAAATAATAAGTCAGAATTGACATTTCGTTATTATTAACAACTTTTAAACGCGTCTTGAAAAGGTTATAGGTCTTTCAGTTTCTCTTATTGGCGCTCCAAAGGTAATAAACTCCTACTTTTACAGAAATTAAATTTTTATTGCAATGATACGCCTGATCGCCCTGTTCATCTCCATCGTGCTCCAGATAGTAGCCGCAGGCATAGCACTGCGGTTTATGAAGCTGACACGCTACCGTCTCTCATGGATCCTGCTCTCCTCCTCCTTTGTGCTGATGGCAGTGCGGACACTGATTCAGCTCATCGAGTATTTCCAGGGCAAACCCTCCTTTGAGCTGATGATGGCCGACGAATGGATGAACGTTCTGATCTCGGTGATGATAATCACGGGTGTTGTCCTGATCAGGGAGCTCTTCTACTCCCTCAAGCGTGCCGAGATAGACCGCACCAGGTCGGAGCGCAGGCTCCTCAACGCCGTCATCAACACCGAGGAGACCGAAAAAAAGAGATTCGCCAAGGATCTGCACGACGGGCTGGGGCCGCTGCTCTCAACAGTCAAAATGTCGCTCTCGGCCCTCACCCCCAGAGTAACAGATCCGGTTGGCACGGAGATACTCAATAACACCTCGCACGTGGTCAACGAGGCGCTCAACACCATCAAGGAGATATCCAACAACATGAGTCCGCATGTCCTTACCAACCTGGGAGTGGCAAGTGCCATCAGCACCTTCACGGCAAAGATCAACAGCACCCGTAGCGTAAACATAGATTTCCGGACAAACATGGAGGGAGAGAGGTTTGACGCTGACAGGGAGGTGGTGATCTACAGGGCTGCCTGTGAGCTGATCAACAATGCGATGAAGCATTCCGGGGCATCAAAGATAGAGATCGATCTTCACCGGCACCAAAAAATAATTACCTTGCAGTACCTTGACAACGGCAGGGGGTTTGACATGGAGAAGCTCTCCTCGGAGGAGGCAGTGGGCATGGGCATCCCCAACATCGAGACCAGGGTGCGTTCCGTCGACGGGGTCTTCGTCCTGGAAAGTGCAAAGGGCAAGGGAACCAGCGCACTGATCAGGGTGGATCAGTAAAGCTGTCGGCAGCAGGCAGTTTGAGACTACGACGAAGGAGAAGGCTCAATCCCGACATATTTGTCGGGACGGCACTCCTCAGTCGGCAGCAGTGTTGGCAAGCATATCACGTGGCGCCTGCACCGACAGCCGGAAGGCGTAGCGGTTTGAGTAATGTATAAAAATGGACAAGATTAGAATAGCACTGGCTGACGATCATCAGCTCTTCCGCAACGGGCTGAAGATCCTCCTCGGCGCCTACAGCGAATTTGAGGTGGTTGCCGAAGCATCAAACGGAGCGGAATTGCTAAGGGCAATTGAGGCCTGCCCGGCTGACATCGTCCTGATGGACATCAGCATGCCCGTCATGGACGGGGCTGAGGCAACGGCACAGCTGACCCGCCTCCATCCCGACACCAGCGTCATCGCCCTCTCGATGTACGGCGAGGAGGAGTATTACTACCGGATGGTGGAAGCCGGGGCCAAAGGCTTTATACTGAAGGACTCCGACATCACGGAGGTGCATGACGCCGTCATTGCCGTATACCGCGGCGGCAACTACTTCTCCCAGGAGCTGCTCTACCACGTCATCAGACGCATCAAGAACAGGGAGCAGGAGGAGAAGAGCTCCAGCCTCTCCAGGAGGGAGAAGGAGATACTGCTGAAGATCTGCGAGGGGCTCTCCAACCATGAGATCGCCGGCGCTCTCTTCATCAGCAAGCGCACCGTCGACAAGCACCGTGCCAACCTGCTGGCAAAGACCGGTTCAAAGAATACCGCCAGCCTTATTCTCTACGCAATCAGAAACAGGCTGATAGAGATCTGAGATGCACGAAAAAGCCTCACTGGGCGCCCTCGGAGAAGAGCTGGCCTGCGGTTACCTGCGGCAGCACGGATATACCATCCGCGACAGGAACTGGAGGTCGGGACGCACCGAGATAGATATCATCGCCGAAAACAGTGAGTTCATCGTCTTCGTGGAGGTCAAGAGCCGGTCGGCCGGCTTCCGGGTGCATCCTGCCGAGGCTGTGAACATACCCAAGCAAAGAACCATCATCTACGCCGCTTCGAATTACATCGCACGCAACGGCATCGCCAAAGAGGCCAGGTTTGACATCGTGACTGTCATCTTTGATGACCCCGTACCCGGTATTGACCATATTGAAAATGCCTTTTACCCCACTCTGTAGAGAAAGTTCCCCGGAAAGAGTAAGGACCAGTCAGGCAACTGCTCACTCCGTTGACGGTTTTCAGCTGCGCATTAATTAAGTCGAAAGACTCCCGGCTCCTCCCTGTTGAATAACATTTGACCTTTCAGATTATTTAAATATTTTTGGTTCATTCATAACTGCCCAAACCCCCGGAAAGGAGATTTGAAACCTGCATGGGCAGGAGCTTGCGGCAGGATATAAACAAATTATGTTACAGAAAATGAATATGGTAATACATGCATGGCCCCTCCGACCATAAGAAAAACAATAAATAATCCATATAATAATGAAAAGAGTATTATTTGCCTTTGTCTCGCTGCTGCTGGCAGCCGCACCGCTACAGTCACAGAAAAAGAACCAGAAGGAACCCCCGGCACCTGAGGGATATAAATTCACAACGGTAGTCTCCCTGCCGGCCACCCCGGTCAAGAACCAGGCGGCCACAGGCACCTGCTGGTGCTTTGCCACCACCTCGTTCATGGAGTCGGAGCTCCTCCGCATGGGCAAAGGCGAGTTTGACCTCTCAGAGATGTACGTTGTCAGGAAAACATATGACAACAGAATCCGCGACAACTACCTGCGTCTGGGCAAGGGCAACCTCGGGCCGGGCAGCCTCTCTTTCTCATGGCTGAGGGTCTTCAATGAGGACGGTATCATGCCCGATGAGGCATACCCGGGCATCAACTATGACTCTCCGGTACACAACCACCGCGAGATGCAGTCATATATTGACGCCGTGGCTGCCGTGCCGGTGAAGCTGAAAAAGATGAGCCCGGAATCTGAGGAGGTGACCGCCGCCATCCTCGACATCTACCTCGGGAAAACTCCGGAGACATTCACCTACGGGGATCAGAGTTACACACCAAAGTCATTTGTCGCCAGCCTGGGGCTGAATATGGACGATTACGTACATATAACCTCGTTCACGCATTTCCCCTTCTATGCCGAAGGTCTGATAGAGGTGCCCGACAACTGGGAGATGAACCGCTTCCACAACGTCCCCCTCGATGAGCTGATAATGGTAATCGACACCGCTCTCATGAAAGGCTATACAGTCAGCTGGGACGGTGATGTAAGCGAGAGGGGCTGCTCTCATGCCAACGGCGTGGCCGTTAATCCCGACATGACGCGTATCGACAACCTTGCCGGCACTGACCGTGCCCGCTTTGAAAGCAGGACGGCGGACAGGGCGGCAGTACTGAGCTTTGACAGGCCCTGGCCGGAGATAGATGTCACGCAGGAGCTGCGACAGGCAGGCTATGAGACCTTCGTCACCACCGATGACCACCTGATGCACCTCACCGGGATCGTCAAAGATCAGAACGGAACAAAATACTATATAACCAAAAACTCATATGGCACCGACAGGAATCCATACGGGGGCTATCTGAACATGTCGGAGAGCTACGTCAGGGCCAAGACCATATTTGTTATGGTGCACAAAGATGCCCTGCCGGTGTCAGTAAGAACAAAACTGGGACTCTAGAAAATCCCTGCTTCCGGATTGATCATGCCATTCCGGGATTACCCCGGTCCGCCTCCACGCGATCACCCCTGCCGTCACCGGATGGGGTGCAGCCTAATTTGGGTTACGCCTTCCACTCAGGATTGGATCTGCCCTTCCCTGAATCACGCCTGACGTCTCCCGGATCGGATTCACCTTTCCCTGAACCACGCCTGACGTCCCCCGGATCGGATTCGCCCTTACCTGGATCATCACTGCAGTAAACGAACGGGGGCCAGCATTACCTGGATTATTCCTTCCGCTCCGGGTGCGGGTAAAAATATCCGTATATCATGGAGAAGAAGACGAAGAGGTCCTGACCCGGCTGCGACTCCAGGGAGTTGTTGCCAATGAAATTGACCAGGAAGAGGGTCAGGAACAGAATGAACATGACGGATCTGTAAGCTCGCCTATTAACTACAAAGAAGGCATAGAGAAGCACGGTGATGATAAGACCTGCCACTCCCGTTGTTACCATAATGTAAAGATACTGGCTGTGCGGCTTCATGTTCAGTCCGGACAGGGTGGAACCGTTCTTCCTGAGCCCGTGTTCGACCGCCGGCAGGATGCTGCCCGTTCCCCATCCCAGGAGCGGGCGCTCCAGGAAAGCTGCCCATGATGCCCTCCAGAGATCAATCCGTTTCGTAAGTGAACCCCATTCAGTAAGCTGCCGCGAGCTTTTGTAGTAGAGATAAAGGCTCATCATCTCCTCGTAGGCTCTCACATAGAAGCCGGCACGACTTAGGTTCAGGTGGTTTGTGATACCTCTTTCCACAGCCGCTATGTCCCTGTCAGTAAGTCTCATAAAATCCTCCGCGTCTTTCCGCAGTCCGAGTGATGACATGTACCTGAAAAGCGTAGCCCTGAGCTCCTCCCCTGTCAGGTTTATGCCGTCATAATCAACGCTGCTTTTTTCATTCCACTCTTCCCTCAGCTCCCCGTCAGCGATGTAGAGATAGACCAGGTTGCCGTTCTCCCTTATTATATTTAAGGTATCATGCTGGTACGGATTGCCCCGGCCCGTCAGGCTGTCAAGGTTGTTGAAACTGACCGGTGCCTCAGCATGCGTCTGCTTCCAGATGGTGACCATGGGCCGGACTGCAAGCGCAGTCACAATGATTAACAGAGCAGGCAGCAAAACCTTCGGCAGTATCCTCCCTGACCTTGCCGCGAGCAGTGATGTCATTACAATCAGGGCGGCAACAAATGAGGCAACGCCGGAAAGAGTCCTCAGGTGGAAGAGGAAGAAGACCAGCCATGCGGAGATGGCCAGGCTGGCAATGAAGAATTTCCTGCTCCCGGTGATCATCCATGCCGGCAGGGGCAGATTTACTGTATCGTCCGGTTCCCGGACCGGATGCTTCACTTGCTCATTCTTTTCCGATGCCAGCCACTCCCGCCCGTCCTCTCTTTTCCCCGGCCGTGAATTAACAGGCTCTCCCCGGTCCGGCATCCTGTCCGCGCCCTCCCATGCCAGCAGCGGCAGCTGAAAAGAGGCAATGATCACCATCAGCCCGAAGTAGACTCCCGGAATGAAGGGTGAGGCTTCACGGAATGAAGCAGCCGGCTGAATGAGCCTGCCAAAGAATCCGATGAATGAAACCACCAGCACAGATGATATGAAGAGCAGCAGTAGCACCCTCGTCATCCTTTTGCCGGGAAGGTCACTTGTAGCCACAATGAGAGGCATGAAGAGCGTGGGCAGCTTGTGGAGCAGGTCATGCCTGAATGCATAACCGGGATCTTCGGACCATATAAGTCCGACAACACTCAGAACATATATCAGCATAAAGGCTATTGCCGCCCTGTCAGAGCGCAGCCTGCCGAACCTGGTCCTGAAACCTCCCTCTGCCAGCCAGTTGACAGCCAGGATGATCTCGCTCACCGTCAGCATGTACCTTGATGATGGCAGGAAGATCGCTATAAGGCACAGGGAGATGAAATAGACCCAACGGTGAAAAATCCTGCGGTTTATGTGAATGTCAGATTCCATCTCAGTTTCCGCTCCGTCCAGGAGTCTCCCGGTATATGCGATTGTCAGAATCCATCTCCTCTGCCTCCCGGTTAAAATTCCTCCCGGTTATTCCAGTGCCGGAATCCATCTCCTGTGCTGCTTCCGTATACAGCTTCACGGGTCACGCCGTTGTCAGCAACCTCCGGACAACAATTACGACGGTTGTCTCACTGCCAGGACATCTCTTTTGATCGACCGGCATGTGTAGCCGTGACTTTCCAGGTACCTGCGGCACTCCGCGGCGGTTTTTTCATCGAAGAGCATCTCCTCATAAATGATCACCTCGGGAGAGATCCTGTTGAGGTCGAGCATCTTCAGTATCTCATAGTCATAGCCCTCGGTATCTATCATCAGCAGATCCGGGTCCCGGCCTTCGAATTTCTTCAGCAGCGTCTCCGGGCTGACAGTGGGTACCTCATCCATGATGATGCATCCTTCCAGGTTATCGGGAAGAGTCACTCCCTCCCTGCGCATGTTCCTCTCCATGCTGCCGTCCCTTAGCTTTTTCTCCAGTACTGTGCGGTCAAAGCTCGACAACCCGTGAGCCCACCGCTCCCTGCTTATCGAGAGCCGGTAGAACGGCCTCGTTCCGTCGCTGCGGTCCAGGGCAGCGTTGATGGCGGTGATCTCCGGTCTCTTCCTGTGAAGCCTGGAGAGATACTCATCAAAGACGTCCGGCAGAGGCTCCAGCAGAACTCCCCGCCAGTTGTCCCTCTTGATGAAAATGTGCAGCGGATCGTTGATAAATCCGTCATTGGCCCCTATCTGGAGGAAAGTGACGGGGCTGTTTCTCCGGGAATACTCATCAAGGAACACCTCTATGGTTCCGGGCCGGGGCCTGTAAATATGCCTGCACCATGCCAGCCATAACGGATTTTCGGAGGCACTGAGGTTGAAGATAAACTGCCTGTAGCCCTTTCTGAGTCTGTATTTAAATCTCATGTTTACTGCTGTTTAATATCTCTCCGGGGATTATGTCTCAGACGATGCTCCTGAACCGCTCCGGAATTCTTATCACCGGTTTTTCGGGAAGCATCCCCGGCTTGTTGAGTGCAAAGATCGGGCGGAAGAGGCTCTCCCTCCTCCGTGCCTGCCTGAAGAATGTGTCACCGTCAACCGGGCTCTTTTTTGTGACCAGGTCGAACAGCTCATACCTCCTGTCCAGATGCCCGCGCCAGCCGGC
Organism: uncultured Rikenella sp.; assembly: GCA_964411345.1. Lineage (GTDB taxonomy): Bacteria > Bacteroidota > Bacteroidia > Bacteroidales > VadinHA17 > SR-FBR-E99. Next base: position 33,166 of record CAYPKP010000035.1, read on the forward strand.
GTTGAGCAACGACTTGTCCTCCATCTTTTGCTGCGAGACTGCATAATCCACCATCCCGAAATGAAACAGGAAGAGATTGGGGTCAATATGAAAGTTCCTGTGCCTGACCCTGTGAAATCCCGAGCCCCATTTCAGCGGCCTTGTGGCCACAACAGCCTTGGTATACCGCGCCGACACGTGAGCGAAGCTCCTCTGCTCCAGAAACGGCCTTGAAGGATCAATAGGCTGCTCCAGCTCAAGGTGCTGCCCCACATCCAGCCCGAGGGCAGAGAGGGAGGCATGTCTCACCGGCCGCTGAAGATAGCCGGCCAGCGAAAGCTGCTTATCGGGGTCAACCACCAGCACCTCATCTATGTCATGTGCAATGACCAGGTCATATCTGAGAAACAGTGCCCTGGAAAAGTTGGATATCAGGTCAATACGGTTTCTGTCGCCCCTCGACCTGCTCAGCCTCTGGCCGGGAATCCTGATGACGTTTATGCTCTCATGACCATCGGGATACGGCTGGTCCAGCCCGTCGAGAAAGAGATAGAGATTCTCATGACCAAGTTCCCTGCCGTAATAGCCGATCCATTTCTGAATGAAGAACTGGTCATTTCTGACCATTGATACTGCTGCTATCTTTTTTTGAGTGCCTCCGGACATCCGTCTGTTATTTTCTGGCTAACATTGTATAAAAATAGATAAAGCCGTAAATTTACAACAAAACAATGTCAGATAACAGAAATCCTGCCGGAAGCGGACCAATTGACGCGGTGATACTGTGGGTCGACGGCAGTGACCCGAAGCTTGCGGAGAAGAGGGAGCGTTATCTGGCACTGGAGAACAAGAGCATTGCGCACCCCGGAGCCCTCCCGACACGCTTCGCATCATCAAACGAAATAAGATATTGCTTACTCTCAATCCTCACATTTGCCCGCTTTGTAAGAAATATCTTCATAGTCACCGACGGGCAGGACCCCGGCCTCGCCAGCGAGGTCCGGGAGAGGTTTCCCGCAAAGGCGGACTGCCTTAAAATCATTGACCATACTGAGATCTTCAGGGGCTATGAAGAGTACCTGCCCACCTTCAACAGCTCCTCCATACTGGCTATGGTCTGGAGGATCAAAGGCCTGTCGGAAAATTTTATCTACTTCAATGATGATACTGTCCTGATACGGGAGACAGCCGTAGATGACTGGTTCATCAACGGCAAGCCTGTCCTGCGGGGCAGGTGGCTGCTGCCGCCCGTGAGAAAGATTGCAGGAATCGCATGGAAGGTGTTGCTGAACAGGCATATACGCCGCAACAGAGATTACCGGCCCAAAATATCATTCTATATCCGTCAGTGGCAGAGCGCCAGGCTTGTGGGCCTGAAATGGCGCTATTTCTTCCACTGCCACACGGCGCATCCCATGAGAGTAAGCACCCTTGAGGATTACTTCAGGGCCAACGAAACATTGCTCAGGGAGACCGTTGCATACCGCTTCAGGGATGCCGCTCAGCTCCTGGCCACCTCAGTGGCATACCACCTTGAGATCCTCAGCGGCAACAGAAATTTCGGGAGGCTGAACCTCGGTTATTTCCACCCCTGGTATTCTGAGGCACGACTCAACAGAAGGATAAGCCGCTGCATGAAAGATCCGCATATAAAATCAGTCTGCATCCAGAGCATGGAGATGCTTGGCAGCGGTCAGCGCGAAAGATTGTTCAGCTGGCTCAACAGCATATTGAACCGGGATCAGGGGGGCTGAACCTAATGCAGGTGATGCAGGCTGTGCTGACACTCATGCAGCAGGATTGGCATGGCAGAAAAACAGGATTGGGGGGAGGCATAAGAATTTAAAGCAGCACCGGGCAGCCGGAATGTATTTTTGACAGGATGTATGGAGATAATACGCGAGCGAATGAAGAGTGAAGACCTCATGGCCGGAGCAGGCACTCCGGAACAACCGGCTGATCCCATTGACGTGGTAATAGCGTGGGTTGACGGAAGCGATCCGAAGCTGGCGGAGAAGCGCAACAGGTATATAGGCAGAACTGACCTGCCGGTCTCCTCCGGTGCCCACTCCACACGCTTTGCCTCCTCCAACGAGATCAGGTATTGC
>CAYPKP010000036.1:0-218 GCA_964411345.1 uncultured Rikenella sp.
AACAAAGGCGGGAGTAGCTCAGGGGTAGAGCATCAGCTTCCCAAGCTGAGGGTCGAGGGTTCGAATCCCTTTTCCCGCTCAGGCAAAAAGGCCCCGACATCGTCGGGGCTTTATTTATTTGCGCAGACCGACTCAGGCTTGCCTGAAGGAGGGATGCGGAAATGAATAATGAACGCCACGCCAGTGGCGCTTTTTGCCTGAAAGCATCCCACTCAGGG
>CAYPKP010000036.1:318-16269 GCA_964411345.1 uncultured Rikenella sp.
AACGCTGAGCCGGAGGCGAAGCAATCCCGGCCAAATAGGGATTTACAGATCTCTGCCTGTACAGCTGAGGCAGCTGAAGAATAATGAACGCCACGCCAGTGGCGCTTTTTGCCTGAAAGCATCCCACTCAGGGAACGCTGAGCCGGAGGCGAAGCAATCCCGGCCAAATAGGGATTTACAGATCTCTGAGGCAGCCTTTCGTCAGGTTGTTTTAGCGGCTTCGCTCCCGTCGGGTGCCGGGACATCAAGAGGAGTGCCGCACCGTTTGCAGTATTGAGCATCGTCGTCATGCCTGTCAAACATACAGTTCGGGCATACCTGCGTGTTGTTCCGGAGCGGGTGCCTTATCATTTCGGATGTTATTATCCCTGTAGGAACAGCAATAATGGCGTAGCCCAGGATCATCACTATGCTGGCAAGGAACTGTCCCATGCCTGTAACCGGAGAGATATCTCCGTATCCCACTGTGGTCATCGTCACTATAGCCCAGTAGATGCTCACCGGGATGCTCGTAAAGCCGTTGTTCTCGCCCTCGATAAGATACATCACAGTCCCGAAGATCACCACCAGGGTGAGGATCACCGCTATGAACATAAATATCTTCTCACGGCTGCGGTAGATAGCCACAGCCAGCGTGCGGCCCGCTGAGGTGTAGCGGGTAAGCTTGAAGATACGGAAAACTCTCAGCAGCCTCACAGCCCTGATTACCATCAGACTCTGTCCGCCGACAAAGATGAGTCCCAGGAAGCTTGGAAGAATAGCAAGAAGGTCAATGATGCCAAAGAAGCTGAAGATATACCTGAATGGCTTTTTCAGAACGTAGATTCTAAGAAGATACTCAATCATGAAGATGGCTGTGATCACCCATTCCAAAGTGTGGAGGATTAGGGCATATTTTTCGCGAACAGAAGTGACGCTGTCCAACAGCACCAGGAAGATGCTTAGAAAGATAAGTGCTATGATCACCACGTCAAAGACTTTTCCCTCACGTGTATCAGCCTCGAAGATTATTTCATACAGCCTGTTGCGGTTAATTTCCATGATAGATTTATCACATTTACAAGCAAAATGCAGTTTATTTAATAATGGTGACCGGGTGCCGGTCAGAACTGTCTCAGCAGGGCAATCCGCTTCTCAATCGGGGGATGGGTCATGAAGAGTGATCCTGATGATGATGCACCTGACTTATTTGTCTTGACCTGTGGATTGTCGATGAAAAGCTGGGCCACATCACGCCGCTGAACTGCTTCAATCTGCGGATCGACGGCGATTTTCTCAAGCGCTGAGGCGAGCGCAAGCGGATTCCTTGTCATCTGAGCCGACCCGGCATCAGCCATGTATTCACGCTGCCTTGAAATGGCAAACCTGAAAATGGTGGAGAGCAGGTATCCGATAGCAGCAAGCAGCAGACCTATAAGTATAATGCGGCCATCTTTCTTTCCCCCTCTGCCTCCGAATCTTAATGATCTGAGGAGCGCCTCGGTCAGGAAGGCGAATATGCCGACAAAAATGATGGAGACTATCAGGAGTCTGACATCACGGTTCCGGATGTGGGTAAGTTCATGGGCTATGACAGCCTCGAGCTCCTGATCATCAAGCTTATCGATTATTCCCCTCGAAAGAGAAACGGTAAATGTGGAAGTATTAATCCCGCTGGCAAATGCGTTTAAAGAATCATCTTCAATAATGTTGACTTTCGGCATGGACATACCCTGGGCAATACACAGATTCTCAACGAGGTTATAAATGCGCTTATTCTCTTTGCGGCTGAGAGGGGCAGAACCTGTGGCCTTTTCTATCATCTTCGAATGAGAGAAAAATGCAATCATGAACCACGTCAGCACGCCGGCGGAGATCCAGGGTATTGTCCTTAAAAATGTCTGGTTTGAATAATCAAGCCTGTAAACCTGATCAGGACTGATAAGGAAAATAAACAGCCATACAAGTGCAAAGATCACCAGTGGAAACAAAATGAGCAATGCAACAGATTTGAGATTGTTGTTCCATATCTGCCTGTTCAGCCCGATATACTTCATACGGGTCAGAAGTTCAGTTTGGGCGTCTCCTCGGCCTGTGCCCTGGTTTCGGCCAGGTCATACATTGTTTCGCGTTTGAAGCCGAACATGCCTGCAATAAGGTTGGAAGGGAAGACTTCCACCGCATTGTTCAGCTCCTTTGTTGCAGAGTTAAAGAACCGGCGTGCGGCGGCAAGCTTGTTCTCAATGTCTGCAATCTCCTCCTGAAGCTGGATGAAGTTGGTGCTGGCTTTCAGATCCGGATATGCCTCCACGGCCACCCTCAGTCCCTGGAGCGCCGAAGAGAGTCGGCCATCAGCAGCAATTTTTTCATCAATGCCCTTAGCCTCAATGGCTTTGGCCCTTGCGTTGGTGATATCTGTCAGAACGGTGCTCTCATGCTTCATATAAGCTTTGACAGCCTCCACCAGCTGAGGTATCAGGTCAAGCCTCTGTCTGAGCTGTACATCAATGTCGGCAAAGGCATTCTCGCGGTTGTTCCTGAGTCTGACCAGCCTGTTGTAAAGTCCGACAGCCAGCAGGACCAGAACAACAATAATGATAAGCAGTGCAATAAACATGTTTTCAGGTTTTAATTTGTTTATGTAAAATTAGTATTTTATGAAAGAAAACCGTCAAAATATCAGCTGTAACAACTTTCATTCCGGCTCTTCTCTGTTGTTCGTCAGGCCATGGTTCTCTCCCGGAATTGCTCCCTGATCCCATTCCCTCATGAACTGACTGAGGAAGCTGAGCATGAAGTCATGCCTTTCATCAGCCAGTCTTCTTCCGGTGGCGCTGTTCATCAGGTTCCTCAGACGCAGAAGCTTGTCGTGGAAATGATGAATCGTGGAGGCGGAATTTCTGCTTGAGGAGCTTACGCCCGGCTGTCCGGGTAATCCTGCCCTGGGGTCATACAGTTCACGTCCCTTGAATCCTCCGTAGCTGAATGCCCTGGCGATGCCTACGGCGCCCATGGCATCGAGCCGGTCGGCATCCTGAACTATCTGCAGCTCATCACTCTTGGGTCCCGTGGCCGGCCCTTTGGAGAAGGAGATCTTCTCATTGATGCTTACCACCTCCTCTGTGACAGAATCACTAACCCCAAGCCTTCCCAGGAGGGCCCTGATCTCTGCCGTACCGTCGTGCACCGCAAATTTATGATCTCCCACATCATGCAGCAGTGCGGCAAGTTCAACCGTAAACCTGTCGCCCCGTCCTTCACATTCATGAATATAGAGCGCCAGACGTACAACCCTTTCAATATGAGACCATCCGTGGCCGCTGTCGTACTGCCGGACAGCCTCCCTGACAAAGTCGCTTACCTCCCTTATGATCTCCTGTTCGGTTTTCATTTCGCCCCATTAGCTTTGCTGACACAAAATATTGATAATTTTGCCTTTTCCACCATACCTGTCAGTCAAGATATGAACAGTGCAGAAATTATTACCATCGGAGATGAGATTCTGATAGGCCAGACCGTTGACACCAACTCGGCATGGATCGGCAGCAGGCTTAATATGCTTGGTGTGGGTGTAGCGCGTATTACCTCGATAGCAGACAGGAGGGAGGAGATCATGGCCGCGCTCGACGAGTCGCTGGGACGCAGCGACCTGGTGCTGATGACAGGCGGACTGGGGCCTACCAGTGATGACATCACCAAGGAGACCCTGGCTGAATATTTCGGAGCAAAGCTGGTCACTGACGCTGGCGTGCTGGAGGAGGTGACGGAAAGGCTGAGGAAGAGGAACCTGGAGATGAATGACAACAACCGCCGTCAGGCCAATGTGCCCGACAACTGCAAGGTGCTTGTCAACAGGGCCGGGACAGCTCCGGGTATGTTGTTTGCAAGGGGAGGCAAAACAGTTGTCTCCATGCCCGGGGTTCCTTCGGAGATGAAGTACATAATGACTGAGCACATCCTGCCGATGATCGCCAGCCGGGCCGGTCGAAATGTCATAATCCACAAGAACATCATGACCTACGGCACCTTTGAGGCCAAGCTGGCAGAGAGGCTTCAGGAGTACGAGAGGGAGCTTCCTCCTGTTGTCAGGATTGCCTATCTGCCATCATACGGGCTTATCAAGCTGAGGCTTACAGGGCGGGGCGGTGATGCGAGGCTCATGCAGGCGATGATGGATGAGCAGGTCAGGAAACTCTACACCATCATTCCCGATGTGATCTACGGAGAGGATGAGGCAACGCTTGAGGAGGTGACGGGCGGATTGCTTCTCAAGGCAGGACTGACGGTTTCCACCGCAGAGAGCTGTACGGGAGGCAGGCTTTCCTCGCTGATCACCTCCGTGCCGGGCAGTTCGGCATGGTATCTTGGCTCGGTGATAGCCTATGACAACAGCATCAAGACCGGCGTGCTCGGGGTCAATCCCGACACTATCAGGGTTCACGGTGCCGTCAGCGAGGCGACAGCCGCGGAGATGGCAGCAGGGGTGAGGCGAGTCGCGGGAAGCGATTATTCCGTTGCCGTAACCGGCATTGCCGGTCCGACAGGCGGCACGGAGACAAAGCCGGTGGGCACGGTCTGGATAGCCATCGCCTCCGACAGGGGTATAATAACTGAGTTGCATCGCTTTGCGGACGAGAGACCGGTGAATATCCTGAGGGCCTCCTACACTGCTTTGAATATGCTTAGAAAGCAGATAATCAGCCGCTGAGCACCTGAACAGAGGGTTGTTGGAAAAAAATGAGGAAATTATTTGGTTAATTGAATAAAAATCACCTATTTTGCGAACCGATTTTCGGAGTTTTTCAGAACAAGTAAAAAGAGGATAATAATGTCAAAAGTGTGTCAGGTCACCGGCAAGAAAGCAGTGGTTGGAAACAATGTTTCCCACTCGAAGAGGAGGACCAAGAGAAAGTTTATGGCCAACCTGTTTACCAAAAGGTATTATCTGCCTGAGGAGAACAGATGGATCACCCTTAAGGTGTCAGCTGCAGGAATGAGGAACATCAACAAGAACGGTCTCGCCTCGGTCCTTAAGGAGGCAAAGGAAAAAGGTTACATTATCAACTAAATAAACCGGAGAGAAAATGGCAAAGAAGAGCAAAGGCAACAGGGTGCAGGTTATCCTTGAGTGCACTGAGCACAAGGAATCCGGAATGCCGGGCACCTCGAGATATATCACCACCAAGAACCGAAAGAATACACCTGACCGTCTTGAGAGGAAAAAATTCAACCCCATACTTAAAAAAATGACCCTTCACAGGGAGATAAAATAAACTAAGGAGTTATGGCAAAGAAAGTTGTTGCAACACTGAAGACAGGAACCGGCAGATCATTCACCAAATGCATAAAGGTGGTCAGGTCTGAGAAGACCGGAGCATACCAGTTCAAGGAAGAAATTGTTCATAACGATCACGTTAAGGATTTCTTTTCAGCGAAATAAGATCAGTTTTTCTGATCCTGAACATGGGAGAGACGCATCTGATTGCGTCTCTTTTTTTACTTTTGACGATCAATAATCAGGCAATGGCATTATTCGGTTTTTTAAGGAAAGAGGAGAAAGAGATACTTGACAGGGGACTGGTGAAAACACGCGAGAGCGTTTTTGCCAGGCTTACCAGGGCTGTTGCCGGGAAGTCAAAGATTGACGACGATGTCCTCGACAATCTTGAAGAGGTGCTTGTCTCTTCGGATGTGGGTGTTGAAACCACTCTGAGGATCATAGAAAGGGTATCCGGACGAGTGGCGCGTGACAAATATGTGAGCACCTCAGAACTCAATGCCCTCCTGCGTGACGAGATCGCCGGCCTCCTCGAGGAGAACAGCAGCACCGAAGGGAGCATCGCCGGATTTGATGCGCCGCTGCCTGCTAAGCCATATGTAATACTTGTCGTCGGTGTCAACGGAGTTGGCAAGACCACCACCATTGCCAAGCTGGCGTACAACTTCAGGCAGGCAGGCAGGAGCGTCCTGCTGGGAGCGGCTGACACCTTCCGTGCCGCTGCCATCGATCAGCTCAGGATATGGTCAGAGAGAGCCGGCGTACCCATGATCAGCCAGAAGATGGGTGCCGACCCTGCCTCGGTGGCCTTTGACACCGTCACCTCGGCCGTGGCTTCGGGAACTGATATAGTCATAATCGATACTGCCGGCAGGCTGCACAACAAGACAGCTCTCATGAACGAGCTCTCAAAGATCAGGAGGGTGATGGAGAAGGTCGTGCCGGAGGCACCGCATGAGGTTCTGCTTGTCCTTGACGGCTCAACCGGACAGAATGCCTTTGAACAGGCAAAACAGTTCACGGCGGCCACCAGTGTGAATGCGATGGCCATCACCAAGCTCGACGGCACAGCCAAGGGAGGTGTTGTTATAGGGATCTCAGACCAGTTCAGGATACCTGTGAAATATATCGGTGTGGGTGAGAAGATGGAGGATCTGAGGATCTTCGACAGGTATGCATTCGTCGACTCCCTCTTCAGTGACAACCGCTGATGAAGAGCAACAGGGTCAATATCGTTACCCTTGGCTGCTCGAAGAACACCGTTGACTCGCAGAAGCTCATGCGTCAGCTCACGGCAGGGGGCTACAGTGTCACTGCTGACTCGTCAGACCCGGCCGACATTGTCATCATCAATACCTGCGGATTCATCCTCGATGCCAAGGAGGAGAGCATAGAGACCATCATCGACCATGCAGAGGCCATTAAGCGCCGCGGTCGCGGCAAACTCTTCGTTATGGGTTGCCTGTCAGAGCGTTATCGCACAGAGCTCGAGGCCTCAATGCCTGAGGTCGACGGTTGGTTCGGGGTTAACAGGCCCCAGGAAGTCATCAGTCACCTGGGACTGGCATACCGTACTGAGCTGACAGGAGAGAGGATTCTTCCCGGGCCGAAACACTATGCCTATCTCAAGATATCGGAGGGGTGTGACCGCACCTGCTCATTCTGTGCCATTCCTGATATCAGGGGAAGATACAGCTCGGTACCGCTTGAGGAGCTGGCATCCGAGGCTTCATTTCTGGCCTCTGCAGGAGTTAAGGAGCTGATACTCATTGCACAGGATCTGACCCTTTACGGCACCGACATCTACGGCAAACAGATGCTGCCCGAGCTGGTCCGGCAGCTCTCGGGCACAGAAGGGATCGAATGGATCAGGCTTCACTATCTCTATCCTTCAGGTTTTCCTTATGAGATACTTGAGATGATGCAAGATAACGATAAGATATGCAAATATATAGATATTCCTATACAGCATATCTCAGACAATGTGCTCAGGAAAATGCGTCGTGAACACAGCGGTACAGAGACTCGACGGCTGCTCAGTGACATACGGAAGATGGTACCCGGTGCGGCTGTAAGGACAACAGTCATTGCCGGTCACCCGGGTGAGACGGAAGAGGACTTCAATGAGTTGTTGCGGTTTGTGGAGGAGTACAGGTTTGAGCGGCTCGGTGCCTTTCGTTACTCGCATGAGGAGAACACCCATGCCTGGCACAGTTATTCCGACGAATTTTCCGAAAAGGAGAAGGAGAGGAGGGTATCGCAGATCATGGAGCTGCAGCAGCGCATCTCCGGCGAGATCAATGCCTCAAGAAGGGGAGAGGTTGTCAGGGTTATCATTGACCGGAAGGAGGGTCTCTTCCATGTGGGGCGCACTCAGCACGACTCTCCGGAGGTTGATCAGGAGGTGCTGATCACCACGGACAAAAGCATCGAACCCGGCACCTTCACCGATGTGAAGATAACCGGGTCCGGTGAGTTCGATCTCTATGCGGAAATAGTCTGAATGTCGAAAGTCTGCAAAGTCTGAAAGTCAAAAATCAAATATTCACTTAATGACTGCGATGGCCACATGGAAGCTGCTGACTGCCGATTGTGGCGTGCAGACTGATTATTGCCTTACTGACTGGTTTCCTCTTCAGAAGGTTCTGCGGCATCCTTTTTACCGCCGACCTTGAACGACAGCTCCTCTTTACCTTTGGAATAACCGACGTTAATGGTTGCTCCCTCGGTGACCGTGGCTTTGATGATAACCTCTGCCAGGGGATCCTCGAGGTACTTTTGTATGGCTCTTTTCAGCGGCCTGGCACCGTACTGCACGTCGAAACCGCGGTCTGCAATGAAATCGCGCGCCTGGGCGCTCAGTTTCATCCTGTAGCCCAGCGCCTCAATCCTGTCATAGAGTCCCCTGAGCTCGATATCTATGATCTTGTCTATGTCCTCTCTTGACAGCTGGTTGAACATCACCACGTCGTCAATCCTGTTAAGAAACTCAGGGGCAAAGGTTTTCTGCAGTGCCTTCTGCAGGATGCTCTTTGCCTGATCATTGCGTGCCGTTCTTTTGGCTGAGGTCTCAAAGCCTATGCCTGCGCCAAACTCCGACAGCTGTCTCGTCCCTATATTGGAAGTCATGATGACTATGGTGTTCTTGAAATCCACCCTGCGTCCCAGGCTGTCAGTCAGCTGGCCCTCATCGAGCACCTGCAGAAGGATGTGAAACACATCGGGGTGGGCCTTCTCGATCTCGTCCAGCAGCACAACTGAATAGGGCTTGCGCCTGACTTTTTCGGTCAGCTGGCCACCCTCCTCGTATCCCACGTATCCCGGAGGTGCTCCAACGAGGCGTGAAACGGAGAATTTCTCCATATACTCGCTCATGTCGACCCTGATCAGGTTGTCAGTGGTGTCAAAAAGGAACTTTGCCAGCACCTTGGCAAGCTGTGTCTTGCCTACGCCTGTCGGGCCGAGGAAGATAAAAGTACCTATCGGTTTGTTCGGATCTTTCAGTCCCGCCCTGTTTCTCTGAATCGCCTTGACGATCTTGGCTATTGCATCATCCTGACCGACGATACTCACCTTAAGCTCCTCAGCCATCTGCAGCAGCCTGGTGCCCTCCGTCTGTGCTATTCTCTGAACAGGGACACCGGTCATCATGGCCACTACCTCTGCAACCTTCTCGGCATCAACAACCTCCCGGTTCAGGGCAAGATCCTTTTCCCATCTCTTCTTCTCAGACTCAATGAGGTCAAGTATATCCCGTTCCTTGTCCCTGAAGCTTGCTGCGCGTTCAAAGTTCTGATTTCTGACGGCGTTGCTCTTCTCCTTCTTCGTATCCTCAAGCTGCTGCTCCAGTTCCAGGATCTTTTCAGGGACCACAATATTTGAGATATGGACCCGTGATCCTGATTCATCCATTGCATCGATGGCCTTATCGGGCAGGTTCCTGTCGCTGATATACCTGTTTGTCAGCTTGACGCATGCCTCAAGGGCGTCAGGGGTATAGCTCACATTATGATGATCTTCATAGCGCTCCTTAATGTTGTTCAGGATATTGAGAGTCTCCTCGATGGAGGTCGGGTCTACCATGACCTTCTGGAACCGGCGTTCGAGGGCACCGTCCTTTTCAATATGCTGCCTGTATTCGTCGAGCGTAGTGGCACCTATGCACTGTATCTCGCCCCTTGCCAGGGCCGGCTTGAGCATGTTTGCAGCATCAAGGGAGCCGCTGGCGCCGCCGGCACCGACTATGGTATGTATCTCATCGATGAAGAGAATGATATTGTCATTCTTGGCAAGCTCATTGAGGATGGCTTTCATCCTCTCCTCAAACTGCCCGCGGTACTTGGTGCCGGCCACGATGGAGGCGAGGTCAAGGGCTACGACCCTCTTGTTGAAGAGCACCCTTGAGACATTCCTCTTGCTGATCCTCAGTGCCAGCCCTTCGGCTATCGCCGACTTGCCCACGCCGGGTTCGCCGATGAGAACGGGATTGTTCTTCTTGCGTCGTGAAAGGATCTGAGCCAGTCGCTCTATCTCACGCTCACGGCCCACCACCGGGTCAAGGCGACCCTCCTCGGCTGCCTTGGTGAGGTCTATGCCGAAATTATCAAGCACCGGCGTTTCGGATGAACTCTTCTGTGCCTGCTGTCCGCCCTGGGGCTGTCGTCCCTGTCCTCCGCCGGAGAACATTCCCTCATCATCCTCTTCACGGGGATAATCTGCCTGGGCGGCAGGGTTACCCGCCTCCACCGTCTTTTTTACAAGCGAATAGTCTATGTCCAGCTCCGTCAGGAACCGGGTGACAAGATTGCTCTCGTCACGGAGGATGGCCATCAGCAGGTGTTCGGTGTCAATCACTTTGGTTTTCAAGGCCTTGGCCTCAATATGCACGAGCCTGAGCACCCTCTCGGTGCTCTTGAGAAGAGGCAGTATCTCATTGTCAGCCATTGTAACGGGTTTGTCAGCCTTGATGCTCTTCTCTATTGATCCCTTGAGCATCAGCAGGTCAACCCCGTTATTGAGTAGTATGTCAACCGCCACACCCTCTCCTTCACGCAGGATGCCGAGGAAGAGGTGCTCGGGACTGATATGGCTGTTGCCAAGCCTGATCGCCTCCTCCTTGCTGTAACCCAGGATATCGTTTACTCTCTGTGAGAAATGTGCGTCCATTATTTTTTGTTTGAGGGATACATGCTAATGTGTCAGTAACGCTGACATAAATGCATGAATTGCCCGGTTTCAAAGTTAATTCTATTGTAAATACCATTAGGCAATAATTGTGCCCAATTTTTAACATCAGATGTTAACAAATAGAGAGCATAAAAGGCTGAAAGATGCCACCTTTTGCTTATTTTCGGGCATCAAAATCATTTCAGGGAAACAAACTGCTAATAAATTAATTATCAATACTGTATGTCAGATCAAACAAAAATTATAAAGGTTAATATCGAGGAGGAGATGAAGTCGGCCTACATCGATTATTCGATGTCGGTCATTGTGTCAAGGGCATTACCTGACGTGAGGGACGGTCTGAAGCCGGTTCACCGAAGGGTTCTCTTTGGTATGTCGGAGCTGGGAGTGCTTTCCAACAGGTCTTACAAGAAGTCTGCGAGGATAGTGGGAGAGGTGCTGGGGAAGTATCATCCCCACGGTGATTCTTCAGTATATGATGCCATGGTACGCATGGCCCAGGAGTGGTCGTTGCGCTACCCTCTGGTTGACGGACAGGGTAACTTCGGATCAATCGACGGTGACAGTCCTGCCGCCATGAGGTATACGGAGGCGAAGCTCAAGCGGATAGCCGAGGAGACCCTTTCGGACATAGAGAAGGAGACTGTCGATTTCCAGCCCAATTTTGATGATACTCTCAAGGAGCCAACGGTACTCCCCACCCGCATTCCAAACCTCCTGGTAAACGGGGCATCGGGCATCGCCGTAGGCATGGCCACCAATATGCCTCCTCACAACCTGACGGAGTCGGTGAATGCCATTATAGCATATATTGACGATCCCGATATCACGGTTGAGGAGCTGATGCATCATATCAAGGGACCTGACTTTCCGACAGGGGGAATCATCTACGGGGAACAGGGTATAAGAGAGGCCTATGAGACGGGACGCGGCCGGATAGTTGTAAGGGCAAGGACAGAGGTTGAACTCACCCATTCGGGGAGGGAATGCATCGTTGTCAACGAGATACCCTACATGGTCAACAAGGCCGAGATGATCAGGAAGATAGCTGACCTGATCAATGAGAAGAAACTTGAAGGGATATCCTATATCAATGATGAGTCTGACAGGAACGGCATGAGGGTGGTCATTATCCTCAAGAAGGAGATGCCGGCAAATGTTGTGCTGAACCACCTTTATAAGCACTCCCAGCTTCAGACATCATTCAATGTGAACAATATTGCACTCGTAAAGGGGCGTCCCAGGATACTGTCGCTAAAGGAGATCATAGACAACTTCGTCCAGCACCGCCATGATATTGTACTCCGCAGGGCCAGGTTCGACCTTGACCAGGCGGAGAAGAGAGCCCACATTCTTGAAGGACTGATCATCGCCAGTGACAACATAGACGAGGTCATTGCCATAATCCGGTCGTCGCAGAATGCAGACATAGCAAGGGAGCGCCTGATGGAGCGCTTCGAACTCTCCGATGCACAGTCGAGAGCCATAGTCGAGATGCGGCTGAGACAGCTGACAGGACTGGAGCAGGACAAGTTAAGGGCTGAGTATGAGGAGGTCAGAAAACTCATAGAGTACCTCAACAGGGTACTGTCAGACGAGTCGCTGCAGATGCAGATCATCAAGGATGAGCTTACCGAGGTGAGAGACAAATTTGGCGACAAGCGCCGGACCGAGATAGTTCCGGCAGCAGGGGAGTTCAATCCGGAAGATTTCTACGCCGATGATGAGATGGTTATTACGATCTCTCATATGGGATACATCAAGCGTACTCCGCTGACCGAATTCCGCCGTCAGAACAGGGGTGGAACAGGAGCCAGGGGCAGCACCACCCGTGAGGAGGATTTCATTGAATACATGTACGTAGCCACCATGCATAACACCATGCTCTTCTTCACCAGGAACGGCAAGTGCTACTGGCAGAAAGTTTACGAGCTTCCGGAAGGGACACGCACCAGCAAGGGTAGGGCGATACAGAACCTTATCAATATCGAATCTGATGACAGCGTCAGGGCATTCATCAACGTTAAATCGCTTGATGATGAAGAATATATCAATAACAACTTCATTGTCCTCTGCACAAGGAAGGGAGTAATAAAGAAGACTTCACTGGAAGCTTATTCGCGTCCCAGGTCCAACGGCGTCAATGCCATAACCGTGAGGGAGGGCGATGAGCTTCTGGAAGCCAGGATGACAAACGGTCAGCACGAGATAATGCTGGCTGTGCGCTCAGGCCGTGCAGTCAGGTTCCCGGAATCGACCGTAAGACCGATGGGAAGGACCGCTTCAGGCGTGAGAGGCATAACCCTCTCTGGCAGTGACGATATGGTTGTTGGGATGATTACAGTGCTCAACCAGTCGGATGATATCCTGGTCGTCTCTGAAAAAGGATACGGAAAGAGGTCAGCCATCGAAGACTACCGGATCACCAACAGGGGAGGAAAGGGAGTGAAGACCATAAATGTCACTGACAAGACCGGCAAGCTTATAGCGCTCAAGGGTGTGAACGACCAGTATGATCTGATGATAATTACGCAGGCAGGAAATGTCCTGAGGATTCCGGTCAGCAGTCTGAGGGTTATGGGCAGGGCCACACAGGGGGTCAGGCTTATAAATATCAGAGAAAATGACAAAATTGCATCAGTGGCCTATGTTGAAGTAAATGAGGATGATAGCATGGATCAGCCGCAGATTCAGGAAGAGCAGGAGGGAGCTGTTGAGTAATTTGGCAAATTATTTGAAGAATATATTCTAAAGTTTTATTTTTGAGACAACATTTAAAAGCAAATTATCCAGACATGAAGAAGATTACATTCTTACTACTCGCAGTAATAATCTCAGTTGCCGCTACCGCGCAAAAGGGAAAGGTCAATGCTGCAGAAACCTTTATCAGGGAAGGAGCACTGGACAAGGCCAAGGAAGCCCTTGAGACAGCCATTGCCCACCCGAAGACAGTAGGCTACGCCAAGACCTATTACGTAATGGGAAAGCTTGCCCAGGCAGCATTTGATTCCGGAGATCCCAAATTCATGAAGATGTTCCCCGATCCTCTGATGGAGGCCTACAAGAACTATGGCAAGGCTATTGAGCTTGACCCCAAGATGAAGAATACCATCATCAGGGAAAACCTGTATGCCCAGCTTGGCAACTCACTGCTCAATGATGCCATCAACAAGTTCAATGAAAAGGATTTCAAGGGCGCTATGGAGTCGTTCGAAAGAAACGTAATGGTCTCTGAGAGTGAGATGTATGTTGGCGTGGTTGACACACTCGTGATATTCAATGCAGGACTTGCCGCATACAATGGCGAGATGTACGAAGAGGCAATCAAACATTTCCGCACATGCACCGAGAGCGGTACCGAGGACACGAAACCCTATATATTCATCAGCGACAGCTACATGAAGATGCAGGACACAGTAAAGGCTGAAGAAGCACTTATGGAAGGCTACAATGCTTATCCTGACACCCTTGATATCATTCTTCAGGCGACACAGTTCTATCTTGATTCCAACAATTCAGAAAAGGCTTTCGAATTTGTTCACAAGGCCATGGAGATGGATCCGCAGAACCACATACTTGACCTGGTTGAAGGGAGTCTTTACATGAAGCTCGAAGACTATGACAAGGCCATCGCGAGCCTCAAGAATTCGCTCTCCAAGAAGCCGGATCAGTTTGAAAGCAATTACAACATCGGCCTCAGTTATGTATCGATTGCCAATGATATGCTCAACGAGGCCAACATGATAGCCGACAACAGGGAATATGAGATTGCCAAGGACAAGGCGTTTGAAGTGATGAAGGAGGCGATCCCGTTCTTCCTGGAGGCAGAGAAGGCCAATCCGACCTCAATTGCCACTCTTGAGTTCCTGCGCGAGATCTTCCTCAAGGTGCAGATGATGCCTGAATTCGAGGAGTACAAGGCAAAGGTTGAAAAGCTACAGGAATAGAATAACAACGTAATATCAGCAGAAGAGAGGCACCTGATGAAGGTGCCTTTTTTGTCATGCAAATATGCCGACACTTCTGTCGGATCCCATCGATATCCAAAACTCTCCAGCTAACTGCCAGTAGCTGCGGAGCAATTATCCGGGAGGGGCTGCTCACAATGGCTGCGGATTTTTGAATCCTGCCATCTTCAACCCCAGTAAAGTTTGTATTGTTACTCCCTGCCGCTTTTTCAGGCGCTGATGCGACGGCAGGGAAGGGCAAGTTTTTGTCAGGCTTACGGCAAGGCAAGTATGTTTAATATTCTATTTAACATAATATTAATTATAGGAATATTCTCAATACAGATGCAAATGTTGTTTATATCATTGCTGACAGCCAATCTTAAAGTCCTGCGAAGCTGACGGCCCATCTTCAACCCCGGTAAAATTTGTATTGTTACTCCCTGCCGCCCTGTAATATTCCGGGAACAGATAAAAATGTTATTGATATCATTTCTGGCGGCTATCTTCAGGTTCCGTGAATTTGTATTTTTGCTCTTTGCCTTCATGGCATTGATTGAGACTGCTGATTTGTTTGTACGTTAATAAAAATTATCTTTCACCGTCATGAGAAATTTCCCACGGATAGAACCGTCAACCATTGAATTCCTGGATGACCTGCGCCGTCACAATGACCGCGCCTGGTTTACGGAGAACCGCTCCCGTTATGACAAGGCACGGGAGAACTATTCACTCTTCGTACAGGCCATTATTGATGAGATAGTCGGAATTGATCCTATTTTGAAGGGACTCGAGGCCAAGAGCTGCATGTTCAGGATAAACCGCGACACCAGGTTCTCCCGCGACAAATCGGTCTACAAGACCAATTTCGGGGCCTTTATCGTACGCGGCGGCAAAAAGAACGGCGACAGGTTTCCGGGATATTACCTTCATATAGAGCCCGGAGCATCGTTTGTGGCCGGTGGTGCCTATATTCCGCCAGCACCCTGGCTTGGTGCAATTCGCGCAAAAATTGACATCAACGGTGATGAGCTGCTGAGAATAATCGACAGCCGTGAATACAAAAAGTATTTCAGCGGGCTGGAAGGCGAAAAACTGAAAGTCCCGCCGCGGGGATATTCCAGGGATAATCCTCATATTGAACTCATTAAGATGAAAAGCTTTCTCGCTGAGCATCAATTTACTGATAATGAGGTTGTTGCCGTCGACTTCCCGGAAGTGGTCACCGGTGCCTTCCGTGCAATGAAGCCGCTGAACGACTTTCTTGATATTGCCAGGTAATCAGGCTGATGCCTCTCTGCCGGTTCAACCATCCATAGCGGCCTCAGCTCATGACCTGGTATCTGCCTGCTGGTCCGATGACCAATACCCGGCCTCAGCTCATGACCTGTTATCGATCTGCCGGTCCGATCACCAATACCCGGCCTCAGCTCATAACCTGTTATCGATCTGCCGGTCCGATCACCAATACCCGGCCTCAGCTCATGACCTGTTATCTGCCTGCTGGTCCGATCACCAATACCCGGCCTCAGCTCATGACCTGTTATCTGCCTGCTGGTC
>CAYPKP010000036.1:16369-33940 GCA_964411345.1 uncultured Rikenella sp.
CGATCACCAATACCCGGCCTCAGCTCAAAACCTGTTATCTGCCTGCTTCGGGCTGCCCCCGCCTTCGGAGAAGGTGAACATTATTGACTTAACGGGTCTCCTTCTCTTACCGGCTGAAATAAGCAGCATTGCCCTACACATTTTTCATTGGAGTGTGCATGAATGTCAAAAAATATTATCTTTCGCATGAATTTAAGAAAGTGCAAAAATGAAAAAACTGTTGTTCACTGTTCTTCTGGCAGCATTTCTACTGCCGTATGTTGCCGCACAGGGTAAGCTTGAGATTGGGATGAAGGCTCCGGAATGGACTTTCACCGATGCCGACAAGAAGCCGTTCACCATGGACTCATGGCCTGGTAAAGTCCTTCAGATCAATTATGTTGATCCTGATGAGTCTGACCTCAACGACGCCTTCAATGATGCCGTAAACAAGGCGACCGATGTTGACAAGATCATCGATCAGGATTATTTCAAGGGTTTCGGGATCGTCGACACCAAGTCCACATGGAAACCGGACGGGCTGGTGCGCATGATTGCGGGAAAGAAAGCAAAAAAATATGACACCACTATCCTGTTTGACTTTGAAGGTCAGCTGCACGGAGACTGGGGCATGCCGAAAGACAGCTATACCGTGGTGATCGTGGATAAGAACCGCATTGTCAGAGGTATTTACGAGGGTAAGATAGCCGACGCCGAAATACCCGGAATAATTGACATGATTGTCAAGCTAACCAAGGAATAGAAACTAAAACCGGCTTCGAGCCGGTTTTTTTGTCTTCAGACAGGGCTGATTTCTTCAACCTGCGTCGCCAAGCAGCTTTATTTCCACAGGCTCCGAACCAGGGTAATTATTCCATGCACGATACCGTGTATCCTGACCTCATTCCCTGAACCTGTTTCCTCTCCCTCGCGCTGAACAGAACATTTCTGCTTCCGGGTTGTGCCGCCGGTTTTATCTACCGGCACACTAGACCGCGAGCCGGGATGCTGCGGTAACACCTGCCTGGTCAATTTTGAACCTTATCCGGAGAACACCCTCATTGAAATCGGCTGAGGTTATCGTGAATGACCCTATCTCTGAAGTATTTGACACATGTGTTCCGATGCAGGGACATGCATCGAAGTTACCGATAGTAATGATGCGTATCACCTCCGGGGCATTGTCGGGCAGTTTCCCCGTAAAGTACTTTTTGTCAGCCTCCCTCCTGCCGACCATCTCCTCTCCCACCGGCACATTAAGCTTAATTATCTCATTTACAGTTCTTTCCACTGCCATTATCTCTTTTTCCGACAGTCCTTTCTTTATGCGGTAATCACATTTGCTCTTTTTGCTTTCGATGTGGCTGTTGAATGATCTGCCGCAATGATACATCTTGTCCATCACTGAGTTAAGTATATGTTCAGCGGTGTGCATTGCGGGATTGTACTCTTTTCCGGGCATAATTACAGTTGATATTCAGAATTAACAAACGCTGGTCCGGCGGTTATATTTTGCCCTGATGGCAGGTAAATTGAGTTGCGGTTGCATATATCATCTTTTGCAGGCATCGCTTCCGGCCGGGATTCGGTCATCTTCTTCAGGCACTGGGAAACCGTAACCTTTCAGAGACCATGCAGCTGAGCATCTGCGACCAGTCGACCGGCCCGGATCTTTGCTTCAGGTCTTCTTTTTCCAGGGTATCCGGGCACAGCGCAGGGACTCTTCCATCTGCGCGGGTCACAATTCGGTTGCATCAGCGATATCGCGGTTAATGCTCTTCTTCAGCTGGTACAGATCCTGCTTCATGGAGGCGACAGTTCTGAGGAGCTGTTTTTCCGGAAGAGCCGGTTCCGGAAGCTCGTCGCTGATGTAATGCACGAATTTCCAAATCTCCCTGACGTCACTTATATGGACCTCGTATGGTTCGTAGAGCGGGTTGAGCGAGTAGAGCACCAGGCGGCCGCTCTTCTCAATATTGTTCTCCACCACCTTGAATACAATCCCGTCATTCGATGTAAGAATAATATACGCCTTTCCGCTTTTTATGTCATTCCAGTCCTGCATGAATTCACCGGTAACCCACGACCTGTCGGGTATGGGAAGCATGGAGTCGCCCTTCAGCTGAAAGGTGCGGTACTTGCGGTTGGAAGAGAGGAAGGGAAGGTTGAATAGCGGCAGGTCGCCTATGAATTCGGGATCTGCATAACCGGTGGTGTAGCCCGCCTTGGCCTTTTCGCTGACCAGCTCAATGTTCTCGCGGTTGTCAGGAGCCACGGTGGTGGTCAGCACCCTGAGGTTAGAGCCTTTGATATAGGCATCATATCCCCTCTCGAGTTCACCCAGCTGGCTCCCGGAGAGACGGGTCAGATCTATCTTGAGCATGGTGTCAAGTGAGATATTGAAATATCCCGAAAAAGCCACCAGGGCCTCTATGCCCGGCTGTGCAACGCCGTTCTCGTAGCCGCTGAGGGTGGACCGCTTCATCCGGAGGGCCGATGCCACATCATCCTGGGTGCGTCCGCGGCGCTTTCTCAAAAATTTTATGTTCGATGCGAAGTACATATTGAAAATATTGATTATATTGTAATCATAAGTTTGATTAATTTCTAATCAAAGATAGATGAAGTTTTTTAAATAACAAGCAGAAAATGAAAAAAAATAAGGCAGTAGGCAGTAGGCAGTAGGCAATAGTGGGCCGATCCGCCAGCTGGCGGAGAAGCAGCCAGATTGCAGGGAGAGCACTAGCGGGAATTTTCGATCTCAGATTTTCGATTGCCGATTTAATCAGAATTCGCAAATCGCAAATCGCAAATCGCAAATCCTTCAGACTTTACAGACTTTATGAACATGGAATCGCGCAGCATCCTTCATCTTGATCTCGACACCTTCTTCGTCTCGGTGGAGAGGGTGCGTGACAGCCGGCTCAACGGCCGTCCGGTGATCATCGGCGGCAGTTCTGACCGTGGTGTGGTCTCGAGCTGCAGCTATGAGGCGCGCAGTTTCGGCGTCAGCTCGGCCATGCCGATGAAGATGGCCCGTGCCATGTGTCCGGAGGCAGTCTTTATCCGCGGCGACATGGAGATGTATACCAAGTATTCGAGGATGGTGACCGACATCATCGCGGAGAAGTCACCGCTCTATGAGAAGGCATCTGTTGATGAGCATTATGTTGATCTCACGGGCATGGAGCGTTTTCACGGCTGCGCCCTCTGGTCTCACGAGCTGCGCAACACTATCATCAGGGAGACGGGGCTGCCCATTTCCATGGGATTGTCGGTCAACAAGACCGTCTCGAAGATTGCTGCCGGCGAGGCCAAGCCCAACGGCGAGAGGGAGGTGGCGCAGCCGCAGGTCCTCCCCTTCCTTGACCCTTTGTCTGTCAGGAAGATACCCATGATAGGACAGAAGACCTACCACACGCTGCGTTCCATGGGCATCTCCACCATACAGACCCTGCGTCTCATCCCTGCCGAGATGCTGGAGTCGCTGATGGGACAGAACGGGACGGAGATATGGAAGAGGGCCAACGGCATTGACAACACGCCGGTCATCAGTTATTCAGAGCAGAAGTCGATCAGCACCGAGCACACCTTTGATCGTGACACCACCGACACGGTGATGCTCAACCAGCTTATTGTGAGCATGACCGAGAAGCTGGCCTATGAGCTGCGCCGCCAGGAGAAGCTGGCGTCGTGTCTCACGGTGAGGATCAGGTATTCCGATTTCGACACACACACTTTACAGCGGCGCATACCCTACACCGCCTTTGACCATGTGCTCATCAGCGAGGCCCAGAGTCTCTTCCGCCGTCTCTGGCAGCGCCGTATGCTCATCAGGCTCATCGGGGTGAAGGTGAGCGGGCTGGTGCGGGGGGTGCAGCAGCTCAACATGTTCGAGGACACGCCCGAGATGGTGAGCCTCTACATGACTATGGACAGCCTGCGGGGCCGTTTCGGCCGGTATGCCATACGGCGTGCGGCCGGGGTGATGACCGCTGCGGAACGCAGCGAGCGCGAGCTCAGAAAGGCGTCGGAGCTCCTGGCTGAGAAATCACGCATGGAGGAACGATTGAGGGGATGGCACTATTATTAGCAGGCAGCAGGCAGCAGGCAGTAGGCAGTAGTGTAAGTTGCTGATTGACTGCCGACTGAAGGCTGCCGACTGAAGACTGGAAAAATGTACATAAACTGCCACTCATACTACAGCCTTCGATACGGCACCCTTTCCGTGGAGCGCCTTTCCGAGCTCGCCGCGGCTGCGGGTGTGGGGCGACTGGTACTGACTGACATCAACAACACGACGGGCGTGCCCGACTTTGTACGCGAGTGCCGCAGCCGCAACATCACCCCGGCCGCAGGGATCGAGTTCCGTGACGGCAACAGGCTGCTTTACATAGGCATAGCCCGCAACAATGAGGGTTTCCGTGAGCTGAACGAGTTCCTCACGCACCACAACATCACCGGCGAGCCACTACCCTTGCGGCCTCCCTCCTTTCCCAATGTTTACATAATCTACCCGGCAGGTGGCGGAGTGAATGGCAACACTATCACTTCACCGGCGCTGCGCGACAATGAGTACCTGGGCATACGTCCTGCCGCCGCCGGCCGCCTGCTCTCGGCGACAAGAGGCGAGCTCTCAAAATATGTTGTCCTGCAGCCTGTTACGATGGAGTCGCCAGCCGACTACCCCGTACACCGCAGCCTGCGCGCCGTGGATAACAACATGCTCCTCAGCCGGCTAACCCCTGAGATGACTGCCCTGCCCGACGAGTTCATTGTCCCTGAAGAGGCGGTGGAAAGCCGATTCGCCATGTGGCCCCGGGTGGTGGAGAACACCCGCAGGCTGATGAACGACTGCTCGCTGGAGATAGACTTCACCACGCACAAGAACAAGAAGATATACTCAGCAAGCAGGTATGACGACAGGCTGCTGCTTGAGAAGCTGGCATGGGACGGCATGAAGTACCGCTACGGCACCGGCAACAAGGTGGCTGAAGAACGGGTGAGGCATGAGCTAGAGATCATCGACCGGCTCGGCTTCTCGGCTTACTTCCTGATAACATGGGACATCATACGCTACTCAATGGCTTGCGGTTTCTATCATGTGGGGCGCGGCAGCGGCGCCAACTCCGTCGTTGCCTACTGCCTGAAGATCACCAATGTTGACCCCATTGACCTGAACCTTTACTTTGAGAGGTTCATCAACCCGAAGCGTACCTCGCCGCCCGACTTTGACATAGACTATTCATGGAAGGAGCGCGATGCCGTCACCGAGTATATCTTCCGCCGTTACGGTCACCGACACACTGCACTGCTGGGCACCGTCAACACCTTCCGCGGCAAATCGATCGTCCGCGAGCTGGGCAAGGTGCACGGTCTGCCTGCGGATGAGATTGATGCCCTGATTGCCAATCCCTCCGCCGAAAGCAATCGTGGTGACATCCAGGATCTTATCTTTGAAACCGGCAACAGGATTGCCGATTTCCCCAACCTGCGCAGCATACATGCCGGCGGGGTACTCATCTCTGAAGAGCCTCTCTGCTGTTACACGGCGCTGGACATGCCGCCGAAGGGTTATCCGACAACCCAGTGGGACATGTACACAGCCGAGGAACTTGGCTACGAGAAGCTTGACATACTCAGTCAGAGAGGCATAGGCCACATAAAGGAGAGCGCTGAGGTGATACGTGCCAACCGTGGTGTGGATGTGGATGTGCATGCCATACAGCAGTTCAAGAACGACCCCCTGGTGAAGGATCACCTGCGGCGTGGCGACGCCAAAGGCTGTTTTTACATCGAGAGCCCGTCGATGCGCGGATTGCTGAAGAAGCTCCAATGCGATGATTATCTGACACTTGTGGCTGCCAGCTCGGTCATCAGGCCGGGGGTGGCGCGCTCAGGCATGATGCGCCAGTTTATATACAGGTTCCATAACCCTGACAAATTCGAGTATATCCACCCGGTGATGAAGGATCTTCTCAGCGAGACCTTTGGCGTGATGGTATACCAGGAAGATGTACTGAAGGTGTGCCATCACTTCGCCGGGCTCGACCTCTCTGATGCCGACACGTTGCGCCGGGCCATGAGCGGCAAGCACCGGTCGCGCAAGGAGATGCAGAAGATCACCGACCGCTTTTTTGCCAACTGCCGCGACAAAGGCTATCCCGAGTCGACCACCAGGGAGGTGTGGCGCCAGATAGAGTCGTTCGCCGGCTACTCCTTTTCCAAGGCTCACTCCGCCTCCTATGCCGTCGAGAGCTTCCAGAGCCTGTGGCTCAAGGCACACTACCCTCTTGAGTTCATGGTGGCCGTCATCAACAACTTCGGTGGCTTCTACCGCACATGGGTCTATGTCCATGAAGCAAAGCGCGAGGGAGCAATCATTGAGGCACCCTGCATTAACCGGAGCAGATATAAAACCACCATCTCTGACAAGACGCTCTTCATAGGACTGATCCATATTCAGGGGCTGGAGGCAAACCTGGCGAAAGCAATTATTGCTGATCGTGATAAATATGGCAATTTCAGTGGAATAGATGACTTCATCTCACGTATAGGTCCGGGTCTTGAGCAGACTGTGATCCTGATCCGTACGGGAGCTTTCCGTTTCACCGGCAAGAGCAAGGCACTGCTGCTGTGGGAGGCTCACATGCTCATAAACAGGGGCAAGAGAGAGACGGCACGAACACTGTTCAATCCTGAACCAAAGAGGTTCAGCATGCCTCCCTTTGAGCAGTCGCGGCTTGAGGATGCCTATGACGAGATTGAGCTTCTCAGCTTCCCGGTGACGCTGACATGGTTTGACATGCTGCAAACCAGCTTCCGCGGTGAGATAACGGCAGCGGAGATGCATGGTGCCGTGGGACGCAGGATAAAGATGGTCGGACACCTGGTCAGTGTAAAGTATATCAAGACGGCTAAGAATGAGTGGATGAATTTCGGATGTTTCATTGACCACCATGGTGAGTTTTTCGACACGACCCATTTCCCGCAGTCGATCAGCAACTGGCCATTTCGGGGCAGCGGCACCTACCTGCTGCAGGGTAAGGTAGTTGACGAGTTCGGCAGCACCTCGCTGGAGGTGGAGAAGATGGCCAGGCTGCCGGTCAGGCCTGATCCGAGGTACTGACAGCCGGCACTCCAGAGTCCACAGCCGGCAGTCGGCAGCACGCAATTGGCAGTCAGCAGGCAGAGGTCCCCATATGGCAATCGGCAGTCCACAGCCAGCAACCGGCAGCCAAAAATCGTCAATACACAGTCGGCAACCGGCAGCCGGCAATCGTCAATCCACAGTCGGCAGCCGGCAACCAGGCTGTCCACAGTTGGTAGCCGGAAATCGGCAAACGCTATAATATACTGATTATCAGTATGTTGAGGCCCACATACTGCAGACTGAAGACTGAAGACTGTGGGCTGAGGACTGAGGGCTGAGGACTGAACACCGCCCCTAGCCGTCGACCCGTGTAACGCGGGTGATACCCTTGACCGACTGTATTTTCTTGATGATGCCGTAAAGAATATTGATATTAGGCACCAGTAACTCGATACGCCCTTCAAAGAGGCCGTTATTCATGCTGTAGGTGAAGTTTTTAACCGACACACCCCGGTAGACGGTGAGCAGCTCGGAGATCCTCGCCACTATGCCCAGGTTCTCCACTCCTGTCAGCCTTACTGAGGTAAGAAACCCCCTGGAGGAGTCGAGCCTGGTCCACTGGGCTCTAACCACCCGATAGGGGAAGTTTGAGAGCATAAAATCAGCATTGGGACATGTTGCACGGTGGATCTTTATGCCCTCGAGCACAGTTACAAATCCGAAGATCTTATCACCGAAGACCGGGTTGCAGCACTTTGCAAGCTTGTAGTCCAGCCCTTCAACCTTCTCATCTATAACGAGATAATCGCCAACGGCCGTGACTGCCTCTTCCTGGGTTTGTACCTCAGGAGTCTTTTGCTGGATCTCTGCCGGTTGCTCTTCAGCCTTGAGCAGCAGCTTTTTAAGCTGCAGGAGGTCTATCTCGCCAATGGCAATACTGAAATATAGATCCTGGGAGGTCTTCATCCCGTATTCCGTCAGCAGCCTGACCACAGTGGCATCGCCGTAGGGTATCTTCCAGTTCTTGAGTCTGCGTGTAAGAATCTCCTTGCCTTCAGCTGCAAGTTTGAATTTCTCCTCATTAAGAGCCTGTCTGATCTTTGCTCTTGCCTTATGGGTAATGACAAACGAGAGCCAGTCGCGCTTAGGAGTCTGCTTCACGGAGGTGATGACCGACACATGATCGCCGTTCTGGAGCTTGTGTCTGAGCTGCACATTGCGTCCGTTGACCTTACCTCCGATACATTTGGATCCCACCTCGGTATGTATGTCGAAGGCGAAGTCGAGCAGGGTGGCGCCCACGGGCAGCTGTCTCACCTCCCCCTTTGGTGTGAAGACGAATACCTCGTCTGCGTAAAGTCCGGGACGTATCTCTCCCAGGAAGTCGCCACCCTCCTTCTCCATGGTTCCCAGAACTTCACGCATCTGTGCCATCCATGCATCGAGGCCGCCTTCACCCTTGAGGCCCTTGTAGCGAAAATGCGCCGCAAGGCCCTTCTCCGCTATCTCATCCATCCGGGTAGTGCGGATCTGCACCTCCACCCACCTGCCTGCCGGCGTAACTACGGTCGTGTGCAGCGATTCGTACCCGTTTGTCTTCGGCACTGATATCCAGTCGCGCATCCTGCTCGGATCAGGCTGGTAAAGATCGGTAACCACGGAGTAAACCTGCCAGCAGGATGATTTCTCATTGGCAGGGGTTGTTTCGATTATGATCCTGATGGCGAAGATGTCGAAGACCTCATCAAATGCGACGTTCTGGCGCTTCATCTTCTGCCATATGGAGTGGATCGATTTGGTTCTGCTCTTGAGCTGATATCTGATGCCCATGGCATCAAGCTTCTCCATCAGGGGACCGGAGAACTCCCTGATAAGCCTGTTCCTGGAAGTGGTGGTCTTCTTCAGTTTCGCCTCTATCCCGGTGTACTCAGCCGGCTCCATCAGCTTCATAGCCAGGTCTTCCATCTCCGACTTGATGTTGTAGTAGCCCAGCCTGTGTGCCAGAGGAGCGAAGAGAAAATAGGTCTCGGAAGCTACCGGCAGGCGCTCCTTCTCAGGCAGCCAGTCGAGGCGTCTCATGATCAGCAGTCGTTCCGCCAGCGCAATCAGAATGACCCTGCCATCATCTGCCAGGGACAGGAGCAGCTTGCGGAAGTTCTCTGCCTGCTTGCCTTTGAAGTCCCTGCCCCTGAGGGCTGTGACGCGCGACACACCGGTGATGACCTCTTTTATCGAGGGATCATTGAGAGTATCAATTCTGTTCCACTCTTCACTCTCTTCCCTGACACCGGAGAGCATGGCGCTGATCACTGCCGGAACGCTGAGTCCTATTGCTGAAGCTGTAAGCCTGGCCAGCTCGAGATAATAGAGTGGCAGTGGCTCGCCCAGGTATTTGATGTCAGCCGGATAGTATGCCCTGGCGATATCCGTGGCAAGAGTGAGCAACCTCCTGTCCGATTCTGATACGGGAGGAGGCAGTGCCTTGAGCACCAGGCTCAGCCTGTTGCGTATCTGTGCTGCCAGTTCAGCCATGACTGTTATTTAAGCGGTGAGTTTGGCTCCCTCTTCATCTCGAGGTAGTAGGCATAGTCGACCAGTGCCGGGGTTACCCTCTGCAGGAGCGCCGTGAAGCGGCCCGCCCAGGTCATGATCTTGTTTCTCTTCTTCTTGCGGATGCCCTTGAGTATCCACCGCGCCACATACTCCGGAGACATCATCTTCTTCTCCTCGCGCGGTGAGTTGCCCTGTTCCGAGCCATCGGCAAGGAGGGCATGCCTGCGCACCTCAGAGGTGGTGAATCCGGGGGCGATTATCATGACGTGGAGTTTTTCCCTGAGGTTCTCTATCCTGACAGTCTCCAGGAAGCCGTGTATTGCAAATTTAGAGGCAGAGTAGCCCGTACGGCCCGGCAGTCCGTGAAATCCCGCTGTGGAGGAGACACCGACGATAGATCCCCTGTTACTGACGATGTAAGGGAGGGCGTATCTGGTGCAGTACACGGTACCCCAGAAGTTGACATCCATAAGTCGTTTTAAAACAGCAATATCAACATCGCTAAATAAAGCTCTCATGGATATGCCCGCGTTGTTTATCAGGATATGAATGGTGCCGAATTTATACACTGTTTTCTCGATCAGGTTGCGGCAGTCCGCCTCTACTGAGACGTCAGTGACACATGACAGCGCCTCTGCTCCCATCGACCTGATCTCCCCTTCCAGTTCAGCAAGTCGCTCCGCAGACCGTGCTGCCAGTACGACTTTGCTGCCATTGCGGGCAAACTCGAGTGCAGTGGCTCTTCCTATACCTGAGGAAGCGCCTGTGACAATCACAACTTTATCGCGAAAAATATTGCGTCTCATGGGCTGTCAGATGGGCGATAAATATAATCACATTTTATCCTCTGATGCAGGATCGGGTAAATTTTTGCAAATTTGGGCAAAAGTGGGGATTTTTTTTTGACGGGATAATTTTTTGCTCTACATTTGCACTCTCAAAAAAATGGACTGATTCAGTAGCTCAGCTGGTAGAGCACATCCCTTTTAAGGATGGGGTCCTGGGTTCGAGCCCCAGCTGGATCACGAGGCAGCAGACAGCTGCCTTTTTTATTGTCTGCTCCCGAACCCGCCACCCCTGCAGGCTGGCTGCTCCCGAACGCAGCGCACCTGAAAAAAGAAAAGGATCCGCCTTCAGGGCAGATCCTTTAAGTTTTTCAACAGAAAGATGTTACTTCGAGAGTACCGGTATCTGCCTGCTGATTGATTCCTCGAGGGATATCAGCGTTTCTGTCCGCATCACACCCGGTATTGCCTGCACCTTATCGGTCAGCACCTCGCGAAGATGCTCGTTGTCACGTGTATAGACCTTGATAAAGAGTGAGTAATTACCGGTAGTATAGTGACATTCTATTACCTCCGGGATATCTGCAAGTTTCTTGATTGCCTCCCTGTATTTGCCCGGGTTATCGAGGTACAGCCCTATGTAGGCGCAGGTTCTGAATCCTACCATTATCGGGTCAACCTTGAACTCCGAACCTTTTATCACTCCTGTACGTATGAGCCTCTGAACCCTTTGGTGAATAGCCGCTCCCGAGACATTACATTCCCGTGCCACCTCAAGATAGGGTATCCTGGCATTCTTTGTTATGATGTCCAGGATCTTTCTGTCCAGATTGTCAATCTGCAAATTTTCTGCCATGATCACTTTCTATAATTTAGTTAACGATATAAATTCCGCTGGGAAATTTACAAATTTAAAGCAAAATGGACTTAATTCCTATTAATTATGCCGGTAATATTGGCCAGGGAGTCAAATTTCCTTTCGTTGAGGAATGAATCGATGGTTTCTAATGCACTAAGGGCTGTGCGAGGCTCGATGAATGTTGCAGTACCGATCTGAACAGCGGCGGCACCAGCCATAATGAATTCCAGTGCATCGTTGCCATTCATTATTCCGCCCATGCCAATGACAGGGATTTTCACAGCCCTGGCAGTCTGCCATACCATCCTGAGGGCCACCGGTTTTATGGCAGGCCCGGATAGTCCTCCGGTAACCGTCGACAGCTTTGGTTTCATGGTCCCGGTATCCACTGCCATTCCAAGGAGGGTGTTTACGAGAGAAACAGCCTCCGCTCCCTCCTCCTCGGATATGCGGGCAAACTCGGTAATATCGGTGACATTTGGGGAAAGCTTGACTATCAGGGTTTTGCTGTAAACATTCCGGACAGCGGCGATTACCTCCCTGGCTGACGCCGGATTGGTGCCGAAGATCATTCCTCCCTGCTTCACGTTGGGACAGGAAATGTTCAGTTCGATTGCAGGAATGGCGGCCAGGTGTCCGATACGCCTTGCAAGCCCGATATAGTCCTCAACGGTATTGCCGTTTACATTGACAATAACATGAGTATCATATTCTGCCAGAGAAGGGTAGATATGCCTTTCAAAGTAATCTATTCCCTTGTTCTGGAGTCCAACGGCATTGAGCATTCCGGATGGGGTCTCAGCCATCCGCGGGTATGCGTTGCCTTCCCTGGGTTCAAGGGTGGTGCCCTTAACCACTATGGCTCCCAGTTTTGAAATGTCGAGAAAATCTTCCAGCTCGGCACCGTAGCCGCAGGTACCTGATGCCAGCATCACGGGGTTTCTGAGTTCCAGGGGCCCTATTTTTGTTCTGAGGTCTGCCATTTGAGATCACGGATATTGAAAACCGGTCCGTCGGTGCATGAACAGAGGTTTCCGGTGGTTGTAGGGACGATACAGCACAGGCAGATGCCCATGCCACACGCCATCAGGTTCTCCAGTGACACCTCGCAGAAGATGTCGCGTTCAAGGCATAGTCCGGCCACGGCCTTCATCATCGGCTCAGGACCGCAGCAGTACACCTTGTCCCAGTGACTCTCCCGAAAGGCTGGAATATCGGTTATAAAACCCTTGTGACCCTCAGAGCCATCCTCTGTGGCAAGGTGCACCGTGCCGAGATCTCTGAACTGCTCGTGCTCAAGGATCCTTGACCGGTTGCGGAATCCAAGAGCAAACTGCGGCTCAACACCCGATTCCCTGATCTTGCGTCCCAGGTAGAGGAGCGGTGCCATACCGCATCCACCGCCGGCGAGCAGCACCTTCTCACCGTTGGCCGGCATGGTGAAGGCGTTTCCCAAAGGGTAGATAAGGTTGACGGTCTCTCCCCTGCCAAGCCTGGAGAGCCTCTCAGTGCCTGCTCCCGCAACCTGTATAAGAAGGGAAATGGTGTTCGATCCGTAGTCGACGTCATGGACTGATAAGGGTCTCCGCAGAAACGTTGAAGGGCTCTCCGTAACGAGTATCTGAACGAACTGACCGGGCAGTATCTCCGGCAATCCGGTTGATGATGACACCTTTACAACGAAAAAGCCCTGGGCCAGCCTGCGGTTGTCTGTTACGGTAAGATCTTCTATCCTCTTGCTCATCCGGCCTCTTTGAGTGCAAAATTAGACAATTTGATCAGATTCCTTCAGGAGGGGAAATATTCAGTGAAAGTTTTATCAGTGAAAATGAAAAGTACCTTCTCCAGCCTCTTCTCACCCACGGAGGCTCGTGGTACCACTGTTTTCTTCATGGCAGAAGTGCTTTCCGGGGCTTCAGGACCGGAAAAAGGACCAGTGTCTGTCCCTGGCAAAGCTTCCTGCCCCGGTTCCTCCTGAGCCGTATTTGACGGTTCCACTTCAAAGAGGGTGGGCTGAGAGGTATGCCTGTACATCGGTCCCCGCCCGAACAGAAGCCAGTCAGTAGACAGGGACTCATAACGTTCAAGCATCTTCAGGACAAAATCAAGACTTGGATTGTTTCTTCCGGACAGAATATGGGAAATACCTGAAGGCTGAACCCCTATTTCCTCGGCAAACTGAGCGTAACTCTTGTTTTCACTCTGTAAAAAGGCCAGTATACGATCCTTCATGACTGTTAATGGTTTTTACAAATGTAATTATTGATTCAATTACAGCTGTAATTTAATTTGATTTACATATGTAACCGCAGCGCTGTCATGCCTTATCCCTGAGTTCCGCCGTGAGTGCATCGGATGTTGAAATGTGGCTTTTATCAACTTGACCGATACTTCACTTTAGACATCTTTAATAACTGATTATATGTAAATTAAAGTCTTAATTTGATTTACATCTAAACAGAAGGGCATAACCGACCTCCACAGGGCTTAATTTCAGGTTTATTTATCTAAATGTAATATGCTGATAATATGCGTATTAGTCATATGTTGCCTGATCAATCAAGTTATCCTTACATCTGTATACATCTGATATTGACAAATGTAATTACATATCTCATGATTGGTATCTGTTCTCTTGTTTACATTTGTGAATCAAAGGTATTTCATTGCAAAATCCCTGGTTATGGAGTGCGGGAAGCTGACAGGATATGAAAAGGAATTTAAACTGTTGTAGAATCGATTATTTTGGATGATCCCTCCTGCTGTATGGAAATTTTTAATTCAGGAGAGATAATTTAAAACATCTTTTTCGGAATAATCTTTTGATTATCTTCAGCCGGTCATAGGACTTAGAGCGCACAGCCGGCCTGTTTCGAAAAAAAATCAATTACAGATGGTCAAAAGAAGATTTTCTCTAGCACTTCACTGGCAGATACTGATAATGCTTGTGCTTGGCGGACTTTTCGGATATTTTTTCCCGAATCTCACAAAATACACCAACTGGATGGGGGAAGTGTTTCTCCGTGGTCTTAACATGGTGATTGTACCGCTTATTTTCTGTTCGGTAGCCACGGGAGTTGCCAATGTCGGGACTGCAGAGAACCTTGGGCGTCTGGGGCTGAAGACCCTTGGATACTATGTTCTGTCGACCTTTATTGCAATAGTGATAGGTTTCATCCTGGTACAGCTGTTCAAGCCGGGCGTCGGGGCTGATCTGGGGCTCACTGTGCCAGTAGAGGACATTTCGACAGGCAGGGAGAGTTTCGGGCAGACGCTCATCAACATTGTTCCGACGAATATCATCAAGGCGATGGCTGAAGCGCATATGCTGTCCATTATCTTTTTTGCCATCCTGTCAGGGTTTTTCATTACCCGCGTTGGAGAGAAGTCGAGGGTAGCGCTTCTTGATGTGCTGAATGCAATCCTGGATGTGATTATGAAGATCACCCTCTTCATTATCATGTTCACTCCTCTGGGTGTATTCAGCATTCTGGCAAAAGTGATCTCGCAGCAGATACTTATCGGCAATCAGGTTAGTGAGATCATCGGGAGCATGGGGATCTATTTTCTTACGGTTTTGCTGGGACTTTTAATCCAGGGTCTTGTCACCCTGCCCGTGCTGGTCAGGTTTCTTGGGCGTGCCAACCCGATGAAGCATCTGAAGAACATGACCACGGTAATACTGACGGCGTTTTCAACCTCATCCTCGAATGCCACTCTGCCTCTGACAATGGAGACGGTGGAGAATAAAAACGGAGTTTCGAACAAGATTGCCAGCTTTACCTTGCCTCTGGGTGCCACGATAAACATGAACGGCACAGCTCTCTACGAGTGTGTGGCAGTGATGTTCATAGCCCAGGCCTATGGCATTGACCTGACTCTCGGGCAGCAGATTATCGTTGTCTTTACGGCATTGCTGGCGGCAATAGGGTCAGCGGGTATACCAATGGCAGGCCTGGTGATGATGGCTGTAGTCCTGAATGCTGTCGGGTTGCCCCTTGAAGGTATAGGGCTTGTACTGGCAGTTGACCGGTTACTGGATATGTTCAGGACAGTGATCAATGTTTACAGTGACACCTGTGGAGCAGTGATCATCGCCAAGTCCGAGGGTGAGGAGCTCAGGGTTTAGGGCAGTCGGCAGTCCGCAGACCGTAGCCGGCAGTAAAAGAGCGCAAACAGGAAGTTTATGTTTATCAGCCGCAGTCGCCGCCGCAGCCGCTGCTTCTGCTGCCGCATGAAGAGCAGCCTCCCGAGGAGGGTCCCATCAGTTCTTCGGCCGTAGCATCACGCACGCCAACAATCCTGCCTGTAAAGTGAAGGTCAGTTCCGGCCAGCGGATGGTTGAAATCCATCTTCACCGCAGCGTCACCGATCTCAACCACAACACCGTTCATCCTGTTACCCTGTGAATCCATCATTGGGACAGTGTTTCCGACATAGCATACCTCACTCCTGAGAACGCCTTCATCCTCAAAAATACTTTTCGGGAGGTCGATTATCATCTCTTCACGCTTCTCACCGTAGGCGTCAACTGCTGCCAGCCTGAAATCAAATGCCGCTCCCTCTTCCAGTCCTGCCAGGTTAGCCTCAAAAGCAGGAAGCATTCTGCCCGATCCGAATACGAAAGTCAGAGGTGCAGATTCTTCCACCGCTTCTATCATTTTGCCTTCAGCATTATCCTCGTGGAGGGTGTATATCAGAGAAGCGCATTTGTTGTTTTCAATCTTCATAATAACTTGATTTTATTTATTTTAAATATACTTATCTATATTAGAAATACATCTCAAACCTGATAACCGGATTACTGTAGAGCTGATACTGGTCGCTGCTGACACACCAGAGAAAAGTGATATTAAGGCTGGATCTTCTTCCTGTTCGCTGGGAGATGCCGGCTCCGGCAAGAAAGTTGCCGCTGCTGACCCGTCCTTCATCCTCAGAGACCAGTGTCACATATCTCTTCTCGACGCTCAGCAGTTCGTATTCTCCCTGGACAAAGATTCCGGTGCCTGCACCAACAGGAATAATGTTACTGAGGTCCTGCACCAGCGTAAACTGGAGGTATGTCCGGCCTCCGAATATTGTCGTTCCTATTCCCGGGGCCTTGAGATACTGAAACGAGGGGCCGGCCGCCACTGCAACCCTGGGTAGCAGCCAGAAGCCTACCACCGGCGACAGTTCGATATTTGTAACCGTACCGAACTGGAGTCCGAATGACCCTCCAAAATAGAAGCGCTGTAAAGCCGGCGGTTTCGGCTCCTCCGTCCTGAATTCCGGATCCTGCGCGGAAACTGCCGTCACCAGCAGCAGTACCGAAAACAACGCCAGGAATCTCTTTATACTGTTGTGCACCTGTCTCATTTTGAGGCTACAAATAAAGTGAAAAATAGTACATTTACGGCAGTAGTTATCGATTAAAGATCAGGCACAAGAACTAAATTACTGATTTCGAGATGAATATAATTATCACTGGTGCCTCTTCCGGTATCGGACGCGAGGCGGCGCTCAGGCTGGCGGCAAATCCGCAAAACCGGGTAATTGCCATAGCCCGCAATGAAAAGGCGCTCAGGAGGCTCGCTGAGGAGTGTGAGAACAAAAATATCATAGCTGTGCCTTTTGATATTACGGCATCACGTTCATCGATCAGAGAGCTTAAAAAGAGCCTCAGCAACGATCCGGGCACGATAGATATCCTGATCAACAATGCCGGCTATCTTGTCAACAAGCCTTTCGAGATGCACAGCGAGGAGGAGGTTGCTTCAACGGTTGCTGTCAATTTCACGGGACCTGCGGCACTGATCTCGGAGTTGCTGCCTCTTTTAGGCAGGGGTTCTCATGTCGTAAACATTGGCAGCATGGGGGGATTCCAGGGCAGTCTCAAGTTTACCGGGCTCTCCTGGTACAGTGCGGCCAAGGGCGCGCTTGCAGTTCTTACAGAGTCTCTGGCAGCGGAATATGCCGACAGGGGCATCTCTTTCAACTGTCTCTGTCCTGGTTCTGTTCAGACAGAGATGTTGAACAAGGCCTTCCCGGGCTTCACCGCTCCGGTCTCCCCTTCCGAAATGGGTGCATTTGTGGCTGAATTTGCTGTCAACGGCAACAAATTCTTCAATGGTAAGATTTTACCTGTGGCACTGTCTGTTCCCTGATAGGCAGTAGGCAATAGGCAGTAGGCAATAGGTAGTGACTAACACATTGATTTACTGCTAATTGAAAACTGCCGACTGGAAACTGCTGACTGAAGACTGCCGACTGCAGACTGCCGACTGAATCACCCCCGGTATTCCCTGACCCTGACTCTGCCG
>CAYPKP010000037.1:0-4297 GCA_964411345.1 uncultured Rikenella sp.
TTCTTATGATCAAATATGCTTTGTCTTTCCATCAGTCAGTGAGATTCATTGCTTACTGTCAATCTGTTGAGCACGCGGGCCGTCTGCTTCCGGCTGTCGGGCCATCGTATCTCCGGGCTCCGGGCCATCTCTCTCCCGGGCTCCGGGGCACCATATCTCCGGATGTCGGGCACTCCCTCAGTCATTTTCACTGCTTAAGCAATCTGAGCAGTGTACTGGCCACCGCCAGGTCTTCCGGGGTGGTGATCTTGATGTTCTCCCTGTTGCCGTGGGTCAGATGCACCTTCATCCCTGCGGCCTCCGCCACCGTGGCATCGTCGGTGAACGAGGGGTCATAACCCCGTTCGTATGCCGCAATCAGGACGCTGCTGCGGAACACCTGCGGCGTCTGTACCAGTCTTATCTCCCTGCGCGGCAGCGGCCTGCTGTCATCGCCGTCGAGGATCCTCACCGAGTCGGCGGGCTCGACAAACGGCACCGCGCTGCCGAACTCCTCGGCATCGGCAAAGCAGCGCCATATCGTATCATGGCTCACCAGCGGCCTGACGCCGTCATGTACAGCCACCAGCGCCTCATCCGTCACCAGCGCCAGTCCTGCCTTCACCGAGTGAAACCTCTCCTCCCCGCCCGGCACCACCCTGTGGGTGACATCAAACGAGTGTTCCGCGACGAGGCTCTTCCACAGTGAAATATGTTCATCAGGCAGCACCAGTATGATCTCGATGTTCAGGTCAAAGGAGCGGAACCTCTCCACGGTGTGCATCAGCAACGGCTTCCCTTCAAGGAGAAGAAACTGTTTCGGCAGTGACGACTTCATTCTGCGTCCGCTGCCACCGGCTACTATTATGGCGTACTTCTTCACTCTGGCCCTATTAACAGAGAGGCCCTTCACGGGCCTCATCACTTTACCTGGCGTTATTCCTTCATATAGAGATAGCGCTTTATGCTCTTCTTTGGTGTCTTTGCAAACTCCTCGGGATGGACGCGGTATTTTGACACGGCCATATAATCGGGCAGGCGGTGGTTAACCTCCTTGCGTATCTGGTCGAGGGCAGCGGCAATTCCATCCTCAACTATGCCGTCAGCCCTGAGGGCCTCGTAA
Organism: uncultured Rikenella sp.; assembly: GCA_964411345.1. Taxonomy (GTDB): domain Bacteria; phylum Bacteroidota; class Bacteroidia; order Bacteroidales; family VadinHA17; genus SR-FBR-E99. Next base: position 1,103 of record CAYPKP010000037.1, read on the forward strand.
TCGGGATAGATAAGCCCTACCAGCTTGTTATCCTCTGAGATCACGATTGACTCAACGACATACTTATAGTTGTTTATCTGTGACTCTATTTCCTCCGGGTAGATGTTCTTTCCCGACGGACCCAGCAGCATATCCTTGCTCCTGCCCTTGATGTAGATATATCCGTCTTTGTCAATCACACCCAGGTCACCGGTATGCATCCATCCGTTCTCATCTATGATGGCGGTGGTTGCCGCTTCGTTTTTATAATAGCCCAGCATCACGTTGTCGCCGCGCAGTATTATCTCTCCAACGGTATTCTCCTGGTCCGGCGAGTCGATCTTCACCTCGAGGGTATCGACAGACTTGCCGCATGATCCCAGCCTGGCTGTCTTCCAGCCGTCATAGCTGATGAGCGGACCGCATTCGGTCATGCCGTATCCGATAGAGAAGCGCAGTCCTATCTTTCTGAAGAATTTCTCGGCATCGGGATTGAAGGCTGCGCCACCGATGACCAGCTCCTTGAAGCGGCCGCCGAAGCTGGTCTCCAGCTTCTCGCGTATCTTCTTGAAGAGAACCTTGTTTATGCCGGGCACCTTGAGCAACACCTTCATGGCCGGCTTGCTGATCACCGGCAGTATCTGCTTCTTGTATACCTTCTCTATCACCAGCGGCACGGAGAGGATGAGCCTGGGTTTGATCTCCCTGAAAGCCTGGAGCAGTATCTGCGGTGACGGTGTTTTGGTCAGTATGGTGATATGGCATCCGTAGGTGAAGGGGAAGAGGAACTCGAAGGCACAGCCGTAGGTATGTGCCAGCGGCAGGAAGGAGACTACCGGGTCACCCGGCTCCAGGGGCATGTTCTCCTGTGCGTAGCGTACGTTGGCTGCCAGGCTCCTGTGAGGTATCATCACTCCCTTGGAGAAGCCGGTGGTGCCTGATGTGTAACTCAGGACTGCCAGCTGTTCATTGTCAATCTCGGAAAAGAGTATGTCTGAGGGGCTGAACTCAGGAAAGGCCTTAGCGAAACTCTCGTCTATCTTCTCAAAGGTCCTGGCCATCCTGTCGGAACGGCTCATGGTCACTTTGAAGGTGTCAAGGCTCACGGCGCACTTCAGCTCTTTCATCTTTTCGGGGTCGAGCAGCTCCCATATCTTGTCATCAACGAATATCAGCTTTGCATCTGAGTGGTTGATGATATTGTGGAGGTCGTCAGGCTTGAAGTCGGGAAGGATGGGGACCACCACGGCACCGTAGGTCACCACGGCAAGATACATGGCACACCAGTGTGCTGAGTTTCTGCCAAGCAACGCTATCTTGTCGCCCTCAAGGATGCCGTTCTCCTTGAAGACGATATGGTGTCTGACCATTATCCCGGCTATCTCCCTGTAAGTATATCCCTTTTCACGGTAATTGGAGAGAGCTTCAATATTCCAGTTCTTTTTGATGCTCTCCTCCACATAGGTGATAAATCGTTCCTGAATCATGATTTTGGAGTTTTTCTGGTTTCTATAGCAAATGTACTCTTTTTCGCTTGCAGAACTGCAGTTACAGAATGTAAAGCAACATGAGGGTGACGGTCAGGATCAGGTTCACTGCCGAGAAGATAATGTTGTAGCGCACCCGCTTTGCGCTGAACCTGGTTATTTTGCGCGACAGCAGTGCTGCTGTGGGAACGAACAGCACCACCAGGAAGATAAAGAACCTGCCGCCGTCGAACGCCTGGCTCAGCCCTCCTCCCCTGAGGCTGGCAAGATAGATTATTACCAGCAATACCAGGAGGTATAACAGATAGCTGGCCTTGAGAGCCAGTGTTGAGAGAGGCCGTGAGTGATGGAGCTTATGAGGCTTAAGATATGCGTATGCGATCGAAAAGACGATCACAATCAGCAGGGCTCCTATGATATAACTCACCATCATCCGGTACTTGCCTGTAAGACAGCCAGTCCGCCCGTGAGCGGCTAGACTTCATTTTCAGACCACACCAGGGAGCTTGCTCCCAGCACGGCTGCGTTATGGGTGCTGAGCTCCGAGGGGAGCAGCTTCACCTTGTCGCGGTAGATATAGAGCAGGTTCTGTTCCATGTGTTTCTGTGCCGGCTCAAATATCAGCTCCTTGGCCAGGGCCAGTCCGCCGAACAGGAATATGGCCTCGGGGTTGGTGTGCGCCACCACATCGGCCAGCTTGTAGCCAAGCATTGCCCCGGTATGTTCAAAGGCGGCGAGGGCCAGGATGTCACCGCGGCGTGCAGCCTCATATATTTTCCTTGAGTCGAGCTCGTCAAAGCTGTAGCGCCGCAACTCACTGTCCTCAAGCCTGTCGGCCAGTATCTTGAGGACCGTCCGTTTCAGTCCCGTGGCAGAGACATATGTCTCAAGGCATCCCTTGCGTCCGCACCCGCAGTCGCGGTTTGACATGCCGGGCCTGATGGAGGTATGGCCTATCTCTCCTGCAAAGCCATCCTGTCCGTAGACCAGCTTACCGTCAACTACAAACCCGCTGCCGAGGCCAGTGCCCAGTGTGATCACCACGAAGTTCCTCATCCCCTTGGCGCCACCGTAGATCATCTCCCCCACGGCGGCAGCATTGGCATCATTGGTGACGATGACGGGAAGATCGGTATGCCTGGAAAAGATATCTGCCAGCGGTATGATGCCCTTCCACGGAAGATCGGCAGGGTACTCTATGGTGCCCTTGTTGATGTTGCCCATCGGGGCGCCGATGCCGTAGCCCAGCACCTCCACCTCACGCCCGATCTTCGGGATGGTTATCATTATCTTTTCATAGAGGGCGGCGACGAACACCTCGGGTTCGTCATAGTGTGAGGTGGTGATGCCGTCTTCTGCCAGTATCTTTCCGCTGCGGTCAACGACCCCGAAGACCGTGTTGGTGCCTCCGATATCAATCCCGATAACAACCTTTTCCTTCTTCATTCGATTCTAAATATTTCTCAAAACCAAAAGTAAATATAAGCTTTAGTTCATACAGGTAAAAAAAATGTCGCGGTACCGCAATTGTCACGATCGGCACGGGCAGCAGGAACGTCAGGGACAGCCCGGGCGGCACTGGCGGCACAGACGGCACTGGCAGCACTGGCAGCAGGGGCGGCACGTGTAGCACGGGCGGCAGGAACGTCAGGGGCTGCACGGGCGGCACGGGCGGCACGGGCGGCAGGAACGTCAGGGGCTGCACGGGCGGCACGGGCGGCACGGGCGG
>CAYPKP010000037.1:4397-32546 GCA_964411345.1 uncultured Rikenella sp.
GCACGGGCGGCAGGAACGTCAGGGGCTGCACGGGCGGCACGGGCGGCACGGGCGGCACGGGCGGCAGGAACGTCAGGGCAGCTACTCGGGAACATACTCATTGCCGACCTTCCTGGCGCGTCGCGGGTGATCGAGATCGATCTTAAGAGCTATACCTGTCTCCACCAGTATGTTCCATCCGGCCATAAGCTGCAGGTATTCGGCGAAATCCCTCCCGTCGGGGATCACTATGGTGGGGAAGATGGTCTTCTCCTTTGCTATGGCGATGACGTTCACCCCGGCACCCTTGACGATGCACTCCATGAACTTGTCGTGGTCGTGCTCAAAGGGATCGACCCATATCAGCACCTCGTTTTCATTCATCACCTCCTCGATGCCATGGAGGGCGAAGGTGCCCTCCAGGAATGCCGACTTCTTGCGGGTGATCTCGTTGGTCTTGAGGGCCAGCTCGGCAGCGACGCCGTTATCGCGTCCTGCAAAATAAACCATGTCAGCATTGGTGACCATGCTGATGATCTTTTTGTCAATCTTTGCCGTCAGCACCTCTTCAGCCAGTTCCGAGGCCTTTTTCAGTCCGGTCATCTTTTCACCCCGCAGGTTGCGAAGCAGCGAATCGTAAAAGAGAGCCTGCTCCACCACCGATTTGGTGGCGGCAACGGCATCCTCCTTGCCGCAGCCCAGCACGTGGGCGGCATCGGCAAACTCCTCCAGCCTGGTGTTTTTGTTGGCCGTGAGTCCGAAGACGGCATCGTGCTTCTTCTTTTTCAGGGCGGTGACGAGGCGTATCACCTCCTTGGTCTGTCCCGAGTTGGAGGCGGCAAAGACCGCAAAGTCGCGGAGGTTATAGTCGAGCGACTGTGTACATCCTTCGGTCATCACCGGCATGACAAAATCCTTTTTCAGTGATGAGAAGATGGCCCTTTTTGCGGGAAAGAGCCTGCTGCTCCCCTCTCCTGTCAGGAAGAGGCCCTTTTTCTTTTTCAGGGCTTTGACGAAAGGTTTGGAGGCATCAGCGGAGAACGATCTGATGATCCCCGGCGTCTCCATCATCTCACGCACGAGGGCGAACTGTCCGTATTTTTTCTCTTTCAGGTTCATTATGGTGCTTTTTTAGTGTTTTACAATGAATTCATGCAGGTCGCGCTGTATCTGAGGGTCCTTCTGGAATCCGCCACCAAGATGCTGCCAGTAGACCTCTGCATATTCCACCCCTGCCATTTTTCCGTAGTTCCTGTTTCCCTCGAGGACATAGCCGAAGAAATCGTCTATCTTATGCATGTGCTTCATGAGGTCAAGCTGCGACTGATGCTTGCCGAGCATCTCTATCTTGGTCTGCACGGCGCTGGTGACATCGACGAAGAAGTGGGGCGGGGTGAGCTGTGACCCCAGGGGGTCGCTCAGGGTGAGCGGCGAGGAGTGGTACAGCAGCGGCGTCACCTCCAGCGGTTTCTCCGTCACAGGCACCGGGTCAAGCGATGCCACCATCGCTGCCGCCTCCACGATGGCCGCAGTAGCCCGGTGGTCAGGATGATAGTCGTTGGGCAGGTGGGTAAAGACGATGCCTGCCCTCACCCTGCGCATCAGCGCGATGGTCTTGAGCCTCAGCTCAGGGGTGTCAAAGAGGGAGCCGTCGGTGCCTCCCATGGTATAATACTCCGCGTCCAGGACTGCAGCTGCCGCTTTGGCCTCTTCATACCGCACCCTGGCGGTCTCCTCCATCGACATGTCGCATCCGCCCAGGTCGCCGCCCGTCATGGTTGCTATCACAATCTTGTATCCCCTGTCATGCAGGAGCTTGAGCACTCCTGCGTTCCATGCCTCCGCATCATCCGGATGGGCGTTGACGGAGAGTGCCACCTTGTTGAATTCCGTTGCCATATCTTCCCTTTTATTTGTCTTTTTTACTGTTCTTTATCTGTTGAATGGAACCCGCAGAAAATGTGTCATTCAGATCTCTCTACAGGTCACTGCACATGCAGGTTTCATTTAAGCACCATAATCCTTTTCAGTCTCACAAAATCAGGCAGTGGTGCTGTCAGCGGCTTCATATATCTCATGAAGGCCTCGGATACGAAGTTGCCGGCAGCATTGAAATAGTCGGCGGGCATGGGCCTGGCAGCGACGGCCACCTCGCTGAGGGGCACCCTGCCGTACTTCACCTCGTAGGGGCTGTCAGAAACGCGGTCAATTGTCACCATGAATCCCGACTCGCCCCGCTCGGCCATGCGAACCGCTTCCACGCCGCACTGCCATGCCTCATCGAGGTCGGTCTGCAGAGCCCGCACGTGATCACTCATTATGAGTGACTCTGTTATCTGGAATTCACCCCGCAGGCCGAACTCCGAGGAGATCATTCCGTGGAGCGAGAGTCCCACGCTGGCGCCACCCATGGCACCAAACTCGGTGTTGCTGAACTTGTCCTTCACCTGCGAGGCGCTGACAGGAGTGCCGTCGGCATACTTGAGGCCCTCGCCGCAAACCACCGACACCCACCCGTACCTGCGGATACAGCTCTCAACATCGGCAAGGAAGGTCTCCCTGACGAAGGTATGCTCGGGGGTATAGATGAGGTGAGGTGCGTCATCCTCCTCGCGCCGTGCAACGGCCGTTGCTGCTGCCAGCCACCCGGCATCGCGGCCTATGGTCTGATATACCACAAACTGATCTACCTTCTTCATGTCGCGGGCAAGCATGCCGCCCTGCATCACGTTGAGGATGTTGGACCATGCTGCCGAGGCGAAGCCCGGGGTATGGTCCGTGCCGAAGAGGTCATTGTCAACCGTCTTCGGGATGCCGACGCCGGTGAGCTCATAACCGTGACTGCGGCACCAGGCCTCAACACGGTGCACCGTATCCATGGTGTCATTGCCTCCTATAAGGAAGAAATAGCGGATATCATATTTTTCGAGCACCTTGAGGATCTTCGGGAAATCCTCATCCCTGAGCTTGTGGCGCGAGGAGCCCAGGGCTGACGACGGGGTGCGGCGGAGCCCTGCAATGATGCTGTCAGGCTGCGCTCCCAGGTCGAAGAGCCACTCGTTCATGAACCCCTCAATACCGTAGTTCATGCCGTAGACCCCGTCAATAATTCCTGATCCCTTTGCTGCGGTTATGACTCCTGCCAGGCTTGAGTTGATCACTGATGTAGGACCCCCGGACTGACCTATTACTGCGTTTCCCCTGATCATGTGTATGTGCGGTTTAAGATTTGCGATTGACTACTGCCTAAATAAATTTCAGTTCTCCGAAATACTCCGGGCGGTGATAATCGGGTTGTTCAGTGCCGACGGGGTTCCAGGTGACATAATGCGGGTTGCTCAGCATGTCACCGCACTTGTAGAAGTTGGCCCGGAAAGTTTTGCCGGCCAGTTTTTCGACCTTATGGTGAAAGAAGGCGCCGAGAGGAATGGCCAGGGTGAGCGACCAGCTGATGTCGCCCCTCTTTTCGGAAAAAGGCTCGTCGCCCATGGTCGTCAGGCGCCGTATGCCGTTGACTACCGTTTCGTCGGCGCGGACGCTGTCATGCCGGCCGTGACCCGAGCCCATCAGGGCAGTGCCGATGGGGTTGAACTCAAAGTTGTAGTAGATACCGTCTTCAGCCGGGGCTACGAAGAACTCCACGCACGAGTCCTCACACACCATCTCGTTGGTGCGGCTCTTCTCTGCCTTGACATTCGTCTCCCTGACGTAGTACTTGATATATATCTCGCGGTCGCCCCAGGCTATGTTGAACCTCACCTCGGGCCTGTATGTGTGTGACTCCCAGTTCACTGTATCAATGGCATGACCCTCTCCCAGCTCATCAAGCAGGGCCGAGACCTCTGCCATGGGGGGAATCACGCTGTCACTCTTCAGCCTTCTGACCTCAATTGTTCGCATATGTATGACATTATGTATTACAAAACTAAAAATTCGTTCAAACTTCGCCAAAAACAGAGGGCGGCAATATCAGTTTACTGCGCCTCCTTCCATATGAGGGCGGAGGCTCCCAGGACTGCGGCCCGTGCCTCGGAAAGACCCGATGGCTCCACGGTGAATGTTCCCCTGAAGATGGGCTGTGTCAGCTCCATGGCATATTTTCTCACCGGCACAAAGATGGCATCGCCTGCCTGTGCCAGTCCGCCGAAGAGGAAAATCTTTTCCGGGCTGGAGAAGATGACCGCGTTGGCTATCCCCAGCGCTATCATATGTGCCGTGCGGTCCAGTGCCTCCGCGGCGATGCCATCACCGGCCGCCGCGGCTTCCGCCACCATGCGCGATGTTATCTCGCTGCTCTTCATGTCGCGCAGCACGCTCTCATCTCGACTGTCGCCGAGCAGCTCCATGACGGTGCGTACCAGTCCCGTCGCCGAAGCATAGGTCTCAAGGCAGCCGCGGCGGCCGCAGCCGCACTCCCTGCCGCCCTGCACCATGGTCATGTGACCCAGCTCACCGGCAAAACCTGTATGGCCATAGACAACCTCACCGTCGATGACGATGCCGCTGCCCAGTCCTGTGCCAAGGGTAAGTATGATGAAATTCCTGACACCCTTTGCCGCGCCGAAGATCATCTCTCCCAGGGCGGCAGCATTGGCATCATTGGTGACGCGGGCCTTCACGCCTGTCTGCCTCTCCACCATCGCCACCAGGGGTACTATCCCCTTCCAGTTGAGGTTGGGAGCCAGCTCGATGGTGCCCTTGTTGAAGTTGGCATTGGGAGCACCGATGCCTATGCCCGTCAGCTTCAGGTCGCCATGACCCGCGAGCATCCTTTTGACCGTAGTGTCAAGGGCGGTGACAAAATGCTCGGCCAGCTCATACTCGGCAGTGGGGAGCCCCCCCTCGGCGAGGATCTCACCCCGGGCGTCAACAAAACCGATCTTGGTGTTGGTGCCGCCTATGTCTACTCCTGCAACTATCTCTTTCATTCTTTTATGCTTTGTGTTGCCGGTCGGATGGTACATGCGCGGAACATCAGCCCTCTTCCGGGCCCGGTCATGCAATCCGGCCGACTGTTATTATTATACCTCTTTCAGCAGATCAGGCTTGCTTCTGTATGTCTCCAGCACCAGCTCACCGAAGAGGGTGTTCGCCCAGGCAAACCATTTCCTGGTAAACTGGGTGGGATCGTCCTTCATGAATGACTCATGCATGAATCCTGTGGCAGCATGAGTGCTTTTGAGCATCTTGAGCGACGAGACGATGTCATAGTCATCGCTGGCCGTCAGCGCTCTCATGGTGATGGCTATGGGCCAGATGCGGTGGAGGCCGGTATGGGGACTGCCCACGCCGTGACCCATGGTGCCGGAAAAATAGTAGGGATTGCTTTTGCTGAGCACAAAGCTGCGCGTCCTGAGATACAGCGGGTCCCTGCGGTCAATGGTACCCAGGTAGGGCATACTCAGCAGGCTGGGCACGTTGGCATCGTCCATGAAATGGTAGTTGTGATAGCCGTCGGTCTCGTAGGGTATTATCTCGCCGTGGTCGGGGTGAACAGCCCTGGCATATTTCTCCAGTGCGCCTTCAACCTCGGCAGCAAGGGCCCCGGCATCAGCTGCCAGTGCCTCATCGCCGGTGACGCCGGCGGCTATCTCCGCAATCTGGCGCAGCGATTTCACGGCAAAGTAGTTGGAGGGTATCAGGAAGGGCCATATGGTTGCATCGTCAGATGGCCTGAAGATGGATACTATCAGCCCGACGGGGTTGATGGGGTTGCCGTAGCCGCCACCCGCAACGGTATCGGTCTGCCAACCGGTAACGCGCTGGAAACGGTAGGGACCCTGGTCCTCCTTGCGCTGCTGCTGGCGGAAGGTCTTTATGACCAGCCTCATGGCACTGCTCCACGATTCGTCGAAGACCGAGGTGTCACCGGTGCTCTTCCAGTAACCGTGCGACAGCCTTACGGGATAGCACAGCGAGTCAATCTCCCATTTGCGCTCATGCAGCTCGGGCTTCATCTCGGTGAGGTCATTCATCCACTCGCTGTGACCCGGACCGTCATTGAAGGCGTTGGCGTAGGGGTCGATATGAATGCACTTCACCTGCCTGTTGATCACGCCGGCGATGAGCTCCTTCAGCTTCGCATCACTGCCGGTGAGTGAGATGTAGGGCCATACCTGCGCTGTGGAATCGCGAAGCCACATGGCGTTGATATCTCCTGTGATGACAAAGGTGTCTGGCCTGCCGTCAACGGTTTTGAAGTTGACGGTGGTATCGAGGGTGTTGGGGAAGCAGTTGCCAAAGAGCCATGCCAGCTCGTTGCCGTCGAGGAAGGAGTCTATCTCCTTGACGGTATCCTCCACCGCCCTGCTGGTGAATTTGCGCATTCTGCGCGAGGGCCTGTTCGACTCCCTCTTCTGCAACGCCCGGGCAGAGAAGGCGGGCAGTCCCGCTCCCAGCGCTGCTCCGGCTACGGCCGTATTTCTGATGAAGTCTCGACGTGTTGCCATACTGTTATCGTTTTGCTGTCGGTTTTTTCCTCAGTGACACATCCTTCTGATACATCTCTCCCAGGTTCCAGTCCTGCTCCAGCCCCCAGTTTATCTTTACCTCCAGCTCAGAAGGGTAGTAGGTGACCGGCTCGGGACTTTTTCCAAGGTCGAAGTTACCCGGGGTCCAGACCCTGCTGGAATCAAGGTCATAGATGGCCCTGAGCCTGTAGCGACCCTTGTCGAGGAGGTTAAAGGGCACCTCCCCGGGGGAGGTGGCGGCAATCTCCCTGACCACCTTCTCCTGGCTGTCGAGAAGCTGGATGATGACGTCGCCCTCATACCCTGAAAGGAGAACCTTGACGCTGCCGTAGTCCTCCTCAGTTGCTACGGAGAACTTGTACCCGACGGAGTCAGTTACCGTACCGTATATGTCACTGAAGGCTGCCGCCCTGCAGATGAGAGTGTAGGAGCCGCCCGGCTCCAGCGTGGCCTTCATCATCAGGCGGCGGCTGTTGGTACTGTCACGTTCAAAGCTGTATGGTATGACGGTTGTGATGCTGTCTGCCGTCTGCTGCAGCACGATCTTCGAGGTGTCAGGCAGTGAGAAGGGTGTGGGTGCTGTAAAGAGAGGCTGCGTCCCGGGCCTCAGCTTGCCGGTAAGGTTGGAGGTGAGAGACAGTGCCGGGGCTTTGCGCTCCCCTCCCCGGGGAGGAGCAGGCTTGTAATACCTGAGGCTGATGGTGTCCGTGCGATCAGCTGTCACTCCCAGGGTGTCTGTATACGGATATGTAAGCAAAGCCTCCAACGCATCGCGGTCGTACACCTCCCTGTCTGTTATCCAGACCGTGAAGGTATCGCGTGCGGCGTTGGATTCCATGAACCATGATTCAGGCGGCGCATCGGTGAGTGTCAGTACCACCTGCCCGCTGTCTGACGGCAATGCGAGTGCAAACCCCAGAGACCAGGCACTCTTCCTGTCGGAATAGAGAAGATACTGCTTCTCCGGGGGCTTTATGAAGGTGTAGAGCCTGTGAATACCATAGAGAAAAACATCCGGCTTTATGGCCTCGGTGGCTGTGGGAGGCTTGTATTTCACAGAGTCAAGGGCAAGTGCATAATAGTCATCAGGATTGATGTCAATGACCGAGTCACAGAAGGCAAACAGCTCGTCGTCAAGATCATACAGGGTATTGCCGTTCATGTCCTGCAGGGCATAGAGCCTGTAGCGGCCGGGACGTATGTTGCTGATCATGAAGCCTCCCGAGGGATCGGGGCGCGAGATGTATGCAGGCAGCAGTTTACGCGGAGCCGTATCGGAGAGGTTGGAATACATCATCACGGTGATATCCTGTGCCGCCTCCAGGTCTGCAGCACTGAAGACGTTGCCGGTGAGCGACAGGGAGTCGAGCACCGGTCCCGTGGAGAAGACATACTGGTAGTTGGGGATGGGGTTGCCTTCGTTGTTGTCACGGATGGCATCCTGGAAGTAGAACGTATAAGTGGTGCTGTCGATCAGCTCCCCCTCCCACGTGACCTGCAGGCTCTTGCCCCTGAGCTTCACCTCCGGCTTCGGCGAGAGCGGTGGCGAGACCATAAACTTCTCCGCTATCCTGTCAAGAACCACATACTCATCAAAGGTGAGCATGAATGAGTTGCCACTGAACATCACCGTGCTGTTTTCCGGCTCGCTCTTCAGTATGACGGGAGGCTCGGTGTCACGGGGTCCGCCGGAGGGGGAGCTGATCTTGGCACATGACATTATGAAGAGCATCACAGCGGCTGTGACAGCCATGCTGAGCGATATGTATCTCCGGGCATCCACTACCTGCAAACTTACATCAAATTTTGTTACGGCGTGTATCAGCCCCGGGGGCATAAGCAGCAGGCGGCACGGCTGATTTTTATCTGCCTGCGCAAAACCGGGCGTTTTTATGTAAGTTTGTATCTCAAACAGAAAGGCTATGGATTTTCTTGTAATCCCCTGGGATGTCAATCCCGAGATCTTCCGGACAGGCAATTTTGCCGTGAGATGGTACGGCCTGCTCTTCGCATCGGGCTTTGTGTTCGGATACTACATCATGAAAAAGATCTTTGCGAATGAGGGTTTCGGTGATGCGACACTCGACAGGCTGACAGTGTACGTTGCCATAGGTACCATCGTCGGGGCCAGGCTGGGACACTGCTTCTTCTATGAGCCTGCCTATTACCTCGCCAACCCGGTCGAGATACTGAAGGTATGGCACGGAGGGCTGGCCAGCCACGGCGCTGCCATCGGGATACCGCTTGCGCTGTGGTTCTTTGTCAGGAAGGAGAAGAAACCCTACATCTGGGCCATAGACAGGGTGGTGATAGTGGTAGCCCTCGCCGGAGCGCTGATACGCCTCGGTAACCTGATGAACTCAGAGATCTACGGTGTGGAGACGACGCTGCCGTGGGGATTTGTCTTCCTCCGCAACGGCGAGACCGCCCCGAAGCATCCCACGCAGATATATGAGTCGCTGGCCTATCTCATCACCTTCGGGATACTGATGTGGCTCTACTGGAAAAACATGGGGAAACAGAAGCCGGGACTGCTGTTCGGGATCTTCCTGGTGATAGTCTTCGGGTTTCGCTTCTTTGTGGAGTTTGTCAAGGAGGACCAGGTGGCATTTGAGGCTGGCATGAAGCTCAACATGGGTCAGTGGCTCAGCATCCCGCTGGTGCTGGGAGGGATAGCAATACTTGTCTGGGCCTACAGGAAGAAACCGGTGCCCGTCACTGCTGGCGGAAAGAAAAAGTGAGCCTACTCCCGCTTTAGGATTCCGTCAAATATCAGGTTGAGGATCGCCTCGAGGCGACTGTTGATATCTATCTCGCGCCGACGCCAGAAGAGAGGTACCTCCATGCCCTTGATCATGGTCTGGATCGCCATGGCTGTATACTCACTCTCTTTAACCTCAAAGACACCCCTGCTGTTGCCCACGTAGAGCAACAGCCTCAGTATGGCCAGCTCCTCACGGTCATAGCGCGAGCGTATCTTCTCAATGAACTCATAGTGATCGAGGTTCTTGTCGAAGACGGCATTGTAGTAGTTTGAGAGCTTGGCAAAGGCCTTCATCCTTACGAAGATATAGTTGCGCAGCTTCTCCGTGGGCGATTCGACCTCCTTGATGGCGGTGGTAAGCTGCCTTCGAAGCTGGTTGGCCTCGTAGAGCACCACAGCCTCAAAGATATCCTCCTTGCTGGCAAAATAATAATAGATAGAGCTCTTGCCCTTGTTCAGAGCCCGTGAGATCTCGTCCATCGTGGTCTTGCGGAAGCCGTAATGACTGAAAATCCTGCTGGCCGTCAGAATGATCCTCCTCCTGTATTCCTCCTTGTCAACCATAATGTTTTATTCCTATGCAAAGATATTCAATTCATTCGACAAACATGGAACGATCGGTTCGGAAATTCGAAAAGGGAAATCTCTTTTAACGAGGAGGCAGTGATTCTCAAATCCGTGCAATTATTCTTAATTTTACAGGTCATTTCAGTTGCAGGGGGTCTGTTTATGAAGACCGGAGGATCAGGGTACAGAAGCATATGGACAAATGAGGCAGAGCCGCAGTCTGTGAGTGTGATCGACCAGCGGAAGTTGCCTTTTTCGTATGAGGTGCTTACTCTCAGTAGTGCCGGTGATGTCTGCGAGGCGATCAGCGGCATGGCGGTACGTGGTGCTCCGCTGATAGGAGCTGTGGCAGCGTGGGGCGTTTTTCTCTCCTTTCTTGAGCATGCCGGGAGAAAGGACTTTTACGACCTGGTGATGAATGATGCATACAGGCTCAAGGCTGCCAGGCCAACGGCTGTCAACCTTGCATGGGCTGTTGACATCATGACGGAGGTGCTTAAGAGGGATCCCGCCGTCAGATCACTGCGTGCAGCGGCGGAGCAGCTCTGTCATGAGGAGGCCGAAAGAAGCCGGATGATCGGAGTTCACGGTTTGCCTCTCATTGAAGAGATAAGCAGAAGGAAGGGAGGTGAGACCGTCAACATCCTTACCCACTGCAATGCCGGATGGCTGGCGTGTGTTGACCATGGCACGGCACTGGCGCCGGTATACCTGGCCCATGACAGAGGCATCAGGGTGCATGTGTGGGTTGATGAGACGCGTCCCCGAAACCAGGGCAGCCGTCTCACGGCCTGGGAGCTGACAGAGCACGGAGTGCCGTGCACCCTGGTGACGGACAATGCCGGGGGGCACCTGATGCAGAACGGCATGGTTGACATCGTCATCGTAGGGTGCGACAGGGCTACGGCATCAGGCGATGTGGCCAACAAGACCGGCACATATCTCAAGGCGCTGGCTGCACATGACAACGGGATTCCGTTCTATTCGGCCTTTCCCGTTTCGACCTTCGACATGAATATCGACCGGCCGGACCAGATCGTCATTGAAGAACGCGACGGCGACGAGGTGAGGATCATAGAGGGGATGCACGTGACATCAGAAGGGTCACCTGTGACATCGGAGGAGATGCATGTGACATCTAAAGGGTCGCTTGTGACATCAGAGGGGCTACCGGTGTCCTCCAAGGAGTCACCTGTGTCCTCCAAGGAGTTGCCTGCGAATTCAGAGGCGCTGGCGGCAGAGAGGCCGGGTGCTGGCGGGATCAGGGACCAGGTCAGGGGAACAGCATCTGTCCTGATCTGCCCGGAAGATATGCCGGTATCCAATTTCGGCTTTGACGTCACCCCGGCACGGCTTTTGTCGGGTATTATCACCGACCGCGGGATATGTGCGGCGGACAGGGAATCAATTATAAAATTATTAGCATAATCAAATGGAAGGTATTGTCAAGTTCAACTGTTACTGGAGCCAGTCGGGTGCTGTCATAACCGATGAGCAGTACGAGATCATCAATCACTGGAGGGAGATACTGTTCAATCTGGATCTCGTGGGAGCGTTTGAAAACGGAGTCGGATTCGGTAACATCAGCATACGGGTAGGCAAGTCGTCACAATTCATCATCACCGGTTCGGCAACGGGAGACATCCCCGAGCTTGAGCCCGGGCACTATGTAAGGGTAAAGTCATACAACATCGAGGACAACGCGGTGATGTGCGTGGGGCCCCTGAAGGCCTCATCGGAGTCGCTCACCCATGCTGCCATCTACACCGCCGATCCCGGCACCAATGCGGTCATTCACGTGCATTCACCCTATCTGTGGGAGGAGCTGATGAACAAGGTGCCCACCACCGATCCGGCTGTTGAGTATGGCACGCCGGCCATGGCCCGGGAGATGATACGCATCTTCAGTGAGCCGGAGGTCTTTGAGAAGCGGATAATAGTGATGGCGGGCGACCGCGGGGGGCTTATCACCTTCGGCAATGACCTTGATGAGGCGGGAAGCGTGCTCTTTGATTATGTCAACAGAGGGGCGAGCGTATAGCCCCGACATGGTATGTCGGGGTAGCGAAACAGCCAGCCTGCAGGGAGGGAGCAGGCAAAAGGCATTAGTGTGGAGGTTCAGCCGTATAGCCGGAATAAATTAGTTTTGCAGATAATTCAATTTGATATTATATTTGCAGCCTGTTTCACAGGGCCCATAGCTCAGACGGTTAGAGCATCTGACTCATAATCAGGGGGTCGCTGGTTCGATCCCAGCTGGGCCCACACAAAATCAAGAAGTTACAACCTCAAAAATTGTAACTTTTTTTTTGGTGCCAGTTTGGTGCCAGGATTTAAAAGGATTGAGGTGCTTTGTGGATTATTTTATAGGTAATCCTCTGTAATCTGTTTACAATAATCCCACACTATTTTTTCATTCTCAGGTGAATAGTACCTGTCATCAGGCTTTTCAATTTTTTCTTTATTGTTAAAAAACTCTCCTGTAATATTTTCAACTTCAGGAGAAGTGGCCAGATAAATACTGGTCTTGGCTCCTTTTAGAGGTTTATCAATAAATGGCAGTGCTACCATGAATATTAGGTTGTTGATGAATCCTTTATCAGAATCCTGTCCAAAGTTTGTGGCGACTGCTCCAGGGTGCGAGGCATTAACAGTTATGTTATTAATTCCCTGCTCCTTTAATTGACTGGCCATATGTCTGGTGATCCATATTAGATAGAGTTTTGAAAGTCCATATGCTCTTGATGGATCATAACTTTTCTCCGATTGGAAATCATTTAGATCTGGTTTCCCTCCTCGTCTGTGCATGGCAGATGATATATTTATTATCCTGGCAGATGAACTTTTGACTAAAACCACCAGCAGAGACTGCATCAGCAGGTACGGAGCAAACAGGTTGAGGGTTATCGTCTTTTCATGACCTTCAGTTGTAGTCTCTCTTTGCTTGTTTAAGAACGCACCAGCATTGTTTATCAATACATCCAATCTGTCATATCTGTTCTTAAACTCCTTTACCATGCGTTTAATATCAGCAAGTGAAAACAGATCGGCCATTATTGTATCAACATTATTGTTTCCCGTTGCTATCTTGATCTCATTGGCAATGGCTTGTAAATTTGCTTCGTTCCGTCCGTGAATTATGACAGTATGACCCTGTAATGCCAATGCTGTTGCAGTTTCTTTTCCAATACCCTGTGTAGCGCCTGTAATCAAAATTATTTTGTTTTCCATAAGAGTTTTGTTTTCTATTGTGGCAACAAAAGTATGTTTTAAATTTGCGACTACAAAGTATAGAGTATAGTCAACACTTTAAATATTTTTAATATTAATTGTAATTGTATGCTGATTAACGAATTAGCAAAGAAAACGGGCGTGTCGATACACACGATCAGGTTTTATGAGAATAAAGGTCTGATCCAAGGCGTGACGAATGAAAGTGTAAAGACCAACAACTACAAGAATTATGATGACAGCCATGTGGAAAAAATATCTGTTATAAAAGAGGCTCAGGAAGTCGGTTTTACTCTTTCAGAGATCAAAATACTGCTTGATAAATGGTACAGCGGTACATTCCAAAAAGAAGAACAGTTGAAATTTTTTGATACTAAAATCAACGAGGTTGACATTAAAATCCGTCAACTTAAACAGATAAAGAAACGACTTGAAGATGTGATGAAGGATATTGAAAAAGGGGAGTGCTAACCTGTAATGTACATAAACCGATGGCAGTGACCACTTCACGCCGAAAATAATTGACCACCCATTTCCCACAGTAAATGACTGTTAATGTGTAAATTGTAATTTGTGACTACTTATCGGCCGAAAGTGGTCAACTTGTCTGGCTTTTAGATCGCAAGAATTATTTAATCAAAATATTTTTCATTTGTTTTGTTTATTTCGAATATTTCGAATATATTTGCAAATATAAACGATGCACCGTATGGAACTAATTGATATCAGACGACCTACTAAGGAAGAACAACGAGCCGCACGAGAGTCTTATGAGGCCCTCGCTTCCTCTATTGAACAATTGCGTACGGAGATGCCAGAAATCGAGATTGAAGAAACTGAGGACAAAATCAGAATCCCCATAAATGCTTTGAGGTTTTTAGCTTCGATCTTAAAAGAAATCAGTAGGGGAAATCCTGTTTCCATAGTTCCAATCGCAACCGAAATAACAACTCAAGCTGCAGCAGAACTTCTTGGATGTTCAAGACCACATATTGTTAAACTTCTTGAAGAAGGTAAAATTCCATATACTACAGTCGGTAAACACAGAAGAATAAAATATGAAGATATAGTAACTTTTAAGAAAGAAATGAAATCTAGACAAAGATCCAAGATACAAGAGTTGATGCAATTGGATGAAGAATCAGGATTATATGATACATAGTGTTCGTTTTACCTGTGTTTTAGATACAAATGTTATCTACCCTTTATGGATTAGGGATTTGTTGCTTTGGTTTGCTTACCATGAACTTTATACACCCAAATGGAGCCAGCATATATTCGATGAATGGTATGAAGTAATGATCCGTAGCGGAATATCTGAAGTTGAAGCATTAAAGAGAACTTCAATAGTCAATGAGGCATTTCCAGATGCCTTAGTTGTAAACTATGAATCACTGATCGAGACCATTTCCCTTCCTGATATAAAAGATCGTCATGTTTTAGCTGCAGCAATAAAAACTAATGCTAACTTAATAGTTACTAATAATTTAAAGCATTTTCCGAAAGAATATTTATCTAGCTTTGGACTATCAGCTAAGGACGCCGATGATTTTTTCACTGATATTATTGATCTTAATCATAAAACAAGCATACAAGCCTTTAGAGATCTGGTTATGAATAAGAGGAATCCTCCGTTAGATGACTATCAAATATTAGATATTTTCAGGAGGAATGGATTAAAAAACACAGCCGATTATATTCATGCTTTGATATAACTCTCTTTAAAAGTATTTTGAAAAATGGTGCCAGTTTTGGTGCCAGTATTTCTACTATATCGGTACAAATCCATGAAATCTTTTACAATTATTCTGCAACAACTTAAACTGGTACAAACAGATACAAATCTGTATAAACTTGTGGAAACCCTCACTTGACGCTCATAATCAGGGGGTCGCTGGTTCGATCCCAGCTGGGCCCACTTAATAATCAGCCACTTACAATTAACTTTGTAGGTGGTTTTTCTTTGGCGCCAGGATTCTCTACTTGCTGCCGGTACTAATGAACGGGACAAGCACAAGCTTACTTAAAGTGCCAGGATTTGCAGCACAATGATTACTGTAAATACAACAAATTGAGGAATAGTTATTTTGAAAACCTCTCTATGGAAGATCGTTGCAATGAACAGGCTGGTGATGAAGTTGATTAGGACGATCCCCACAGGGAAATAGGCTGAAATTCCGGGTAGTTGTATAACCTTTCCTGAAACCAGTATCTGAATGATGCCAACGGCAAGTAACAGTATGCCACCCTGGAAGATCATAATTCTCAATGAGCCGATCTTAACCGGATCATCGCTGATCTTTTTCAGTTCAGGGATCTGATTTTTTTCACCGTAAATGTTATGAACAATTCCTGTTAAGACTATTAATATTCCCGCAGCTATTCCCATATTTACTTATGTTACTTATTTATTATAATTGTAGCTGTGTCAGCAAGGTCATTCAGTATAGTTTTCCGTTATAATCCGGCTGAAATGTAGTTCTTTTCTGACATGACTATTGAACTGATCAAATCACTCACTACATTAATACGTAATTCCATTATGAATTGTTCAATTCCGGATATTCTGTTCTAGATATTTATACCTCCCGGTTATGAAATGCAGCAATCTTTGTCCTTTTTGCAGTATATATTTAATTAAATAATTTGGAACTATTGAAATCCCGGAAATCGGCCAGATATTCTGCCAGAGACCGAGACGCCCCTGCAGTCTGGCACCTCGGGGGAATGATCCCCCGGATCATTACTTTTGCCAGAAACGTTTGATATAATATCCGGAATAGTGACGGCCCTGCAGCCGGGTGACGGCGGGTAAAGCTCACTTATGTAGCCATTCGCAATCAGACAGTTTTTTCATTAAATGAACATTTCCCGCAGTTTAGTGGCATTCAAGCCAAATTCCCTGATAAAAGACCTGCTGAAATAGTTGGCATCTCTGAATCCCACCTCATACGCTATATCGGAAACATGCATGTCGGATTCAAGGACAAGCTTTTTTGCTTTCTGCAGCCTGAAATTACGGATGAAGTTAGAAGCTGACAGCCCGGTAAGTGCAGTCAGCTTCCTATGAAGCTGAATTCTGCTGACACCTAGATCTGCCCGCAAATCATCTATGCCGTACCGGTCATTACGGTAGTTCTCTTCAAGATACCTCTCCACGCTCTCAAGGAATTTCTCATTCAGCCCCGGCTCCTTCTGGTCAGCCGTTGACCCAAAAGTGGAAGCGGTATATTTCAGTCGTAACACTTCTCTCTGAACCAGTAAATTATGCAGACAGATCATCAGCTCCTTCCTGTTGAAGGGTTTTGTAAGCCAGGCATCAGCACCCTGTCTTAATCCCGTAATTTTTGATCCGGTATCGGCCCTTGCGGTCAGAAAAACAATGGGGATATGGCTGGTCAGAAAATTGTTTTTCAGTTCCCTGCAGACCTGGTAGCCATCCTTGCCGGGCATCATCACATCGCTCAGGATGATATCAGGAATATGCTCAATGGCCAGTTCAATCCCTCTGATGCCGTCTTCTGCAGTAAGAACCCGGTATTCATTCCCGAGCAACCGTATGAGATAGTCAGTTAATTCAGCATTGTCTTCAATGATCAACAAGATGGGATGGGCAGAAATGTCTTCGTCAGCTTGATGTCCGGTACCGGTTTCAGCTATCTTTTGTGTGACTTTATCCTCACCTGTGGCAAATTCTTCTATTTCCGCATTGTTGGTGA
This sequence comes from uncultured Rikenella sp., assembly GCA_964411345.1. Lineage (GTDB taxonomy): Bacteria > Bacteroidota > Bacteroidia > Bacteroidales > VadinHA17 > SR-FBR-E99. The sequence goes on from CAYPKP010000037.1 coordinate 21,128, forward strand.
CCGGAAGTGTCACGATAAATTCAGAACCCTTGCCAGGGCTGCTTTCCACTCTGATAGAACCTTTCATCAGCTTTATGTATTCATTGACCAGTGTAAGGCCGATCCCGGTGCCTTCCCGGCCGGGAAAACGGTTGTCTTCTACCCGGTAAAAGCGGATGAAGATTTTATCAAGCTTATCCTCGGGTATTCCTATTCCTGTATCGCGGACACTTATTTCCACCTTTCGCTGAGACGATTTACCGAAGCTCATCAGTCGCAGTATTACGAAAATATCACCATCTTCCGGTGTGAACTTAATTGCATTTGACAGCAGGTTCGCCAGTGATTCTTCAAGTTTTTCCCGTTCAAAATCCATAATGAGCCGGGCAGGCTGCGTCTCGAAATGCAGCCTGACTTTTTTAAAATCGGCATACCCCTGGAAAGAGCCCGTAATAAGTCTTGCAAATGCCACCAGATCACTCTGGATGTAATGCATTGACACATTGCCCTCCTCGATTTTCGAAAGGTTCAGCATCTGGTTTACCAGGAACAAAATCTTATCGGCACTCCGGATGATGCTATTTGCCTTTTCGGTGGCTTCCCCGGAATGCTGATCGGTTATTTCTTCGGCATTTCCCCTTATAAGAGTCAGCGGAGTACGAAACTCATGAGTGATGTTTGCGTACAGTTTCGACTTAAGCAGATCAAGTTCCTGAAGATGCTTTGCTTTTAGACCCGCCTCTTTGGTCCTGGCAATGATGCTGTCATAAAACACTTTTACCAGGAACAGGCACATCCATATTTCGTTGTATGTAAAAACTAAATTATTGATTTGGGGGTCCCAGTCCCCAATCGGACTGAGATATGGATAGGAACATACCACCACGATCAGGCCTGAAATGTAAATAAATCCGTTAACGAGCAGGATTCTTTTTCTGCATATTGCCAGAGTATGCATAAAACAAATAAAGGCTCCTCCCCAGGCACCACATGAATTTGGCAATCCCCCCAGCTTGACAGTGATTAAAAAACACATGATAATATAAATGCCATAATACACATTAGGGTAGCTTCCGATTCCTCTCCTTATTATAAACAGAAATGCAGCGGGGATTATCATTATCAGCAACAGGGGTGAGAATAAAATCAACATCTGAAGTTTGTTTAAAAGAAGTAATATGATAAGGATGATGCTTATGGTGATAGTGGGAATTATCATATTCCCTACCAGGTATACTTTCTGGTCAATCGTCTCCGGCGTATCTTTTTCGTGTGAAAGATGTCTGCTTAGCCAATGATCTATTTTCGGATGCAGTATCATATCAATTATCCTGTATGATATAAAATCAGTCAGACAAGCGATTTTCTCATTTCTTTCGGTGTAATTCCGTGTTCCTGCACAAAAGCACGGGTAAAATAATTAGGGTCAGCAAAGCCCACTTCACGAGCAATTTCCGAGACATTCCTGTCGGTTTCCAGAAGGAGTGTACGGGCTTTGTGCAGCCGAAAGCTCCGGATAAAATTGGAAGCCGGCAGCCCGGTAAGTGCAGTCAGTTTCCGGTGAAGCTGCACGCGACTGATGCCTAAATGCCTGAAAAGATCTTCAATATGGTATCTTTCATTCCGGTAGTTTTGTTCAAGGAGATCCAGAACTTTGTTCAGAAACTTAATATTTTCCACACCGGAGAGTTCTTCCGGAATAGGTTCGTACAATTTCGCCTGGTATTTCAGCCTGAGTTTCTCCCGCTGAACATAAAGCTGGTGAAGGCAGGCCATCAGTTCCTTTTTGTCGAAAGGCTTGATGAGATACGCATCAGCGCCGCATTCCAGGCCTGTTATCCGTGAATCGGAATCAGCCCTGGCAGTAAGCATGACAACGGGTATATGGTTGGTGCGGAAATCTCTTTTCAGCTCTCTGCAAACCTGGTAACCATCCTTGCCGGGCATCATTACATCGCAGAGGATGATATCCGGGATATGGGTTACGGCCTGTTCCACCCCGGATATTCCGTCTTCAGCGGTAAGAACATTGTATTCAGATCCCAGCAATGATTTCAGGTATTCAATCAGTTCCATGTTATCTTCAACAACCAGGATCCGGGGAAGCCCGGGTCCATGCACGATTTTGCCGGATGCCGGAAGAACATGTTTTTCGATTCGGGAGAAATCACCCCTGGCCCGGATTTCATTTTCAACAGGTGCATCATGTGTTACCGGCAGGGTGATCACAAACTCTGAACCCTCTCCGGGAATGCTGGTCACTCTTATGGAGCCATTCATCATTTTCAGGTACTCCTGGACAATTGTAAGGCCTATGCCTGTGCCTTCACGATAGGGAAATTCTTTATCTTCGACACGGTAAAAACGGATGAATATTTTATCAAGCTGGTCTTCAGAAATACCTATTCCGGTGTCGCGAATGCTGATCTCAACATGCTGGTCAGGTGTCTGGCCTTGCCCGGGCAAACGAAGCGAAACAAAAACCTCGCCGCCTTCAGGTGTGTATTTGATGGCATTTGAAAGCAGGTTTGAAACCGATTCTTCCAGTTTCTCAGGATCAATATCCATCATCAGTGCCGGGAACCCAGGCTCGTAATGCAATTCAAGCTTCCTCTGGTTCGCATACTCCCTGAAAGAAACCACAATTGACTGCAAAAAAGCAACGAGGTCAGATTGCACATAATGAACCGGGATTCCACCCTCTTCCACTTTTGACAGGTTGAGCATCTGGTTTACCAGGAAGAGGATTTTATCCGAATTACGGACAATACTCTTTGCCCTTTCGGCGATTTCACCCTCGTGTGCATCGCCTATGTCCTCCGCATTCCCTTTGATCAATGTTAATGGAGTGCGGAATTCATGTGCGATATTGGCGTATAGTTTCGATTTCAGCAAGTCCAGCTCCTGTAGCTGCCGTGCCCTGCTTTTGGCAGCATTTTCGCCCTTCACAATTGTGGAATAGAGGGCCAGGGCAATCACAATCCCGATCCAGCCGTAGTTGATGGCAAAAAACAGGTTGTTCTTCCATCCGGTCAGGGTTTCATCCGGCTGCAGCCAGGGGAAAGAGATTCCAGTGACAAGCACCCCGATTACATATAATATCCCGACAAATATCAGCAACCTGGTATCTTCCATCCATTGGGCTGTCAGCAGGAAAAAATAAGCCACCATCAACAGGCCTGCCGAACTGGCAAATCCCCCGAGACTGATTATGATGCAGAATATGAGGGCAATGTAAGTGCTGAAAACTGTATAAACGAACCACCTGGACCATTTCCGTATGATAATGAGAAGGATCGTTTGAGCCAGGGTAAAGCCCAGCAGCAACAAAATGTGCCATGCCAGGTTTCTCAGCTCCATGAAATAAGCCAGAAAGGTTACGCACGAGAAAATAATAATGGCTATAACGTTAGTGACCAGGAAGAATTTCTTTCGGAGAATCAGTTCCGGCGTATCTTTCTGATAGGAGAATAACCGTGTATACCAACTGTCAAATACCGAAAGCCGTAACATATCTGGCAGATTATTACAAGGTCTAAATAAAACCTCAACGTTTCTGAATTAAACCAGGGATGTCGAATTTTAGCCCAATATGCTGATATCAAATTTACAACAAATACTATAACGGGTTGTAAGGCTTTTAGAAAAAAATGCTATTGGCTTTCAGTGGTTAAGTTATAGGCATAAAAAACGGGAGTAATGATATAATCTCATTCACTCCCGTTCTAAAAAGTATGTAAGGCTTCCGGTATTATATCAATTACTCAAACTCAATAAATCCTTCCGATGTCCAGCAATTTATGTGCTCTACACTATTGGCCTGACCATTGGAGGGCAGTATTCCCGAAATACCCTGGAATTTTCCTGTTCCGCTTCCGGGTGTAATCTCAAATTCACCTGCCCAGATTTGTTCGGGAAGATAGCTTTTTACCCACCATGTAAATTCAAAACTGTCGCCGTTGGCAGCAACCAATATGCCTGTACCATACTGAAACAACAACGGCTTGCTGTCTTCCACCATAAACTCAGTGCCTTCAACCTCGTAATAACTTGTACCAGAGCCGTCAACTCTTCCGAGATGAGTACCGTTTCCGCTGATAATCATCCTCTTTTTACAATAGTGTGCAGGATTGGAAGGGTCAAACCCCGGAACCGGTAAAAATATTGGTTCAGAATCCATGTCCGGAACTGCGCACAGGTCAGCTTTGAACGGTATGGCCACTTTAGCCTTTTTCAATTCAACGCTGGATAAGCTTTCATCAGAAGTGTAGTCTTTTGCGCAACCGGCAAAAAACACCATCACAATCGCAAAAAAGCTGAAAAGTGTTTTCATCATTACCTCCGTTTTAAAGATTGATTACCAAAATGATTTGCAGTACCCAAAGTTAAAGCTGGTGCTTCAGCCGGTTGATTTCCTATTGTACCAATGTTAGCAGTATTGTTTCAGCCCCTTAAATGGAAGGTGCTTGTTTAACTGTCAATTTAGATTATTTATATTTTAGCGTCTGTGAAAGCCCCTGATCATAATGTGAAACATCTGCTTCAGGCAATTGACATAACAGAACAAACAGCATGAAAATCAATAAAAATATTATCATCGTAGGAGGAGGAATAAGCGGTCTGACAACTGCCACTTCCCTGGCCAAAAAAGGTGTGAACGTACTGTTGATAGAAAAGAATGACAAGACGGGAGGATTGGTAAACTCCTTCATTAAGGACGGATTCCTCTTTGACGGTGGAGTGAGGGCAGTGGAGAATGCCGGAATGATCAAACCGATGCTCGAAGAACTTGAAATAGACCTGCCGCTCTACAAAAGTGATGTTTCCGTCGGAGTGGAGAATTATGTAATAGGAGCTGAAAGAAAGGAGAGTGTTGACGACTATGAAAGAATGCTTAAGAAGCTGTATCCGGAAAGTGAAAAGGAGGTAGAACGCGTCATCAATGTCATAAGGAAATATGATAAATACATGAATGTGCTCTTCGGGAATGACAGTCCCTTCTTTAAAGATGCAAAAAGAGACCGGTCGTACTGGTTTACAACATTCATAGTCTGGATTTTCAGGTTAGTGGCAACGACAATTGCCGTGTTGAGAATGAGAATGCCTGTTGAGGACTTTCTTCACAGGATCATCAAAAACGAATCTCTCATAGATATTATTGACCAGCATTTCTTCAGGGGAACTCCGGCCTTTTTTGCCATGAGCTATTTCTCGTTGTATACGGACTATTTCTACCCGAAAGGAGGCGTTGGGAAGATCCCCGAAAAACTCGAGGAGAAGCTTGTCAGTATGGGAGGAGAAGTGCTTAAGAACAATAAAATAACCCGGGTACATCTGAAAGAGAAAAGCATTACAGATGCAAACGGTGTACAATACTCATATGACAAACTGATATGGACTGCCGATCTTAAGCACCTGTACAGGGTGATTGACAAAGAGGGATTGTCCGGGAGATTGTTAACCGAAATTGAAAAGGAACAGGAACGGTTTCTTTCAAAAAAGGGAGCCGAATCTGTATTCACCGTGTTCATGGGCATAGACCAGTCGCCGGAGATATTCAGCGCCATTTCTCACGGTCACTTCTTCTACACTCCGTCAAAAGAGGGTCTTGGCAGTCTGCACAGAGAGGATCTGAAAAGAATGCTCGCCAATTGGGAACAGATTTCAAAAGAGGAAATCATGGAGTGGCTTGAACGATTCTGCAGACTGAACACTTACGAAATATCTATTCCCGTGCTGAATGATCCGGATGCTGCGCCTGCCGGAAAAACAGGTGTCATTGCCAGTTTTCTGTTTGATTATGAGTTAATGAAAAGGATCGAAAAAGATGGCTGGTATGAAGAATTCAAACTGGCCGTGGAGGAAAAAATCCCGACGGTACTAAGTGGATCTATTTATCCCGGCTTGAATGAGCATATCATTTTCAAATTCTCCGCCAGTCCCCTGACATTGCATAATTGGTCAGGAAGTTCAGAAGGGGCCATCGTTGGCTGGTCGTTCGAAGAGACTATTCCGCTGAAGAGCAGCATGCTCAACATGAGGGATTCTGTGAAAACGGCCTTGCCTGATGTATATAAGGCAGGACAATGGTCAGCCAGTCCGGCAGGTATTCCCACATGCATACTTACATCAAAACTGGCCGCGGATCTGGTTTATAAGGAGATCTCCAAAACTTGAGAAATGCGGAAGAGTATTTCCGGTGTCTCCTATCGCTTTAGAATGGTGCACCATGACCTACTCCTCCCGCAATGTCCGGGCCGGATCAAGGAAAGCTGCCCTGATGGTGTGAAACGCCACCGTCAATAATGATAAAAATGTCACTGACAGTATGGTAAGAATGAAATACTGCGGAGTGATAGTGATCCTTTCAGCATATCCGGAAAGCCATCTGCCTGTCAGCCAGTAACCGGCAGGCAGGGCAATGACAGAAGAAATGAGCACCAGGATAAGATACTCGCGGCTCAGCAAAGCCACCAGGCCGGCAGGAGTGGCACCATGTGCCTTGCGAAGACCTATCTCCCTGTACCGGCGTCGCGTGGTAAATGCTGCAAGACCAAACAAACCGATACATGAGATAACCAGGCTCAGGAAGGTGGCGGCATCCATCAGCATCCCCACGTTTCTCTCATCACGATAATAATCTTTCACCTCTTCATCCAGGAAACTGAATGTTACAGGAAAATCAGGCGTAAATGCCTTTACCACCGACGAAATCCTTTCTGTGGCGTCAGACTGCTCTCCGGGTGAAAGCCTGACCAGGATTCTTCTCATCCACCATTCAGGATTTTTATAAATGAGCACCGGCTTAATCTCTTCATTCAGCTTTCTGAAATAAAAATCTTTCACCACACCGACAATGGTATATGTTTTGCCGTTGCCGGCTATAAGCTTGCCGACAGGGTCCTCCATATCCATCTGCCGGGCTGCCGTCTGGTTGATCACCACCTCGTCATTGTAGCCTACCCTGGTTATAGGCCTGCCTGATACAATCTCCAGTCCCAACAGGTCAAGGTAGTCGTCATCAACCTGCAACATGTGGAATTTCAGACTCTTGTCAGTCTCATTCCCCGTCCATTTGCTGAATGTATTGAAGTTACCCATATTGACGGGAATACCTCCACCCATTGCAACAGCTTCAACAGCCGCGATACTTCTTAGTTCTGACATCAGGGCATCATAATTTGCCTCGTCTCCGGTACCTCTTGAAAGCGTGATCACCATTATCCCTTCCGTGTCAAAACCAAGCTTCTTGTTCTGCATAAAATGAATCTGACGGCTCATCACCGTGATGCTGAACACAAAGATTACTGTCAGCACAAACTGAAATATTACCAGTGCTTTTCTCAGTCGCGACCCGTCAGGGCTGCTGTTCAAAGATGGCCTTAACACCCTGACGGGACTAAATGATGACAGCACGAGAGCGGGATAAGTGCCGGCAAGAAGACCGGTTATAAACATAAGCACCAGTGAGAAGGTAATATTCTTCAGGTTAAGTATTTTCCCTTCAGTAATTTCTATTCCGGAAATTCTCTCAAATAAAGGAGCAAGGAGAACTGCCAACAGGAATGCGATTGCCGTTGCGACAAGGGTCTGGAGTACTGATTCACCGAACATGCGTAACATCAGGTCAGCCCTTCCGGCTCCCGCCACCTTTCTTATGCCTGTCTCCCTTGCCCTGCCTGCAGCTGTTGCAGTAGCCAGGTTAATGAAGTTGATGCATGCCAGGATAAGTATCAGCATTCCTGTCAGGCCAAAGAAAATCACCCTTGTAATGGGACCCCTGCCGTTCTGGCCGGTACTGAAATTCTCAAATCCCGGGTCGTTGTACAGATGGATGCGATCAAGCGGATTAATGAACAATGTTGCAGTACCAAACATGTTCTTGTCTTCCAGGTAGCCGCCAATCTTCCTGTTGAACTGTTCGGGATTGACGTTGTCAGCCAGCTTAATATAAGTTATATAATCAATGTTGCCCCACTTTTCCAGGTTCCTGCCCTTTTCTTCAAGGAGTGAAAACGGAACCAGGTAATCAATCTTCAGATGAGAATTTGAAGGAGTGTCTTCAAGGATTCCCGTTATCGTCAGCAGCTGCTTGTTATCGAGCAACAGGGTTTTCCCCAGGGGAACAGTGTTGCCGAAGAACCGTTCTGCAACACTTTCAGATATGACCACAGAATAAGGATCACTAAGAACATTTTCAGGATCTCCGGCCAGAAGCCTGAATGAAAACAGATCAAAGAAGGTGGGGCCTGAGAAATAAAGGTTGGCTTCATTAAAAACCTCGTTCCCCACCCTGAGAACCGGATTATATCCCTTTTGCATAGCAACTGACTCCGTAACCTCCTGGAAGTCCCTCTTAAGTGCACCAGCCGTTGGCGCAGGAACAACATGCCACACCATCTGTTCACCTCCGAAATTGACCAGTGATTCAACTCTGTAAATATTTCTGTGGTCTTTGTGGAACCGGTCATAGCTCAGCTCATTGATAATCCAGAAAGAGAGCAGTAGTATACCTGTCAGTCCCAGCGAGAGACCTGCTATATTAAGCCATGTTATACCGTTACACAACCTTCTTTTCCATGGAATGATACCGGATGTTCTGTTCTTCATGCCAGGGCAGTTTAATGGTTTCCGGGAATCTGTACCTGCAACGGAACGCTGCCGGTTAACTTAACTTCCGGCCTTGCTTTTATTCAAATGCCGGTGGCACTTTCACCCTCTCCATCATGGCGGCGGTGTCGCCGTTGAATGTTTTGGTAACGGGATTAGCGTCGCGGGTCAGCCCTTCAAAAATGCCGGCATCGACAAGGTCCCACAGGGCATATTTTGCCTGCCCCTGAAGGTCAAACAATCCGAAGTGGTTCTCCGAGCCCAGCGGATTGGCGGCATCCTTCCACTGCTCGTCAAAAGCCTCAAACCAGAAACAGCTGATTCCGTTGGCGTTGGTCCATTCCCTCATCAGATGGTAATACTTCGCGGATTTGTATTCATCGGTAGCCCTGGAACCTGTATCTCCGTAAAGAGCGTCAGAAACGGTTGCCCATCCGGTTTCGCCAATATGCACGGGCTTGTCAACACCAATGCTCTTCATGTAGTTTACCACGCCTTCATACTGAGAAACGGCATAATCCCTTGCCCGTAACATGGCTGCCTCAATTTTCTCCTGGTCCGTCAGGTCTGCCTGCTCTTCCGGCACTCTCCAGAAGTCGGGGTTGTAATGGCTGTCATGCATCGGATAGGTGTGCATTGAGATAAAATCAACCGCTCTGATTAGCTCGTTAAGCTCATCCAGGTGGTACTCGGTTCCGCCTCCGCCCCATGATGCATAGTTGTCGGAGCTGGTTATCCACAAAGTTTCGGGTAGTTTGCCCTTCTTCCTGAGGCTCTGCAGATGATTCACCCATTTAAGGATGATAGCAGGCTCCACATAATAATCCCAGGCCCAGTGCACCATGGCCTCGTTGCCCACTGCAATTACCTTTACAATATCAGGGTACTGCTGTGTCAGCTCCACGGCACGTTTGATCTCCACCTCATTCCTTGGGCTCTCCTCGTTCCTGATGCGGTCAGGAAGCTCCGTCCAGGCATTTTTGCAGTCAATCCAGGCTCCAAGCATCACATACATCTCAAAGCCCGGATCTTCTTCCTTCATCTGCCTTATGGCTTCCAGCAGGTTGGCCGCCTCATCGAGATGGACATTATAGGTACGCAGCATCCTGATCCCCATGGCCGACAGTATCTTCATGTCTTCCTTCAGCTGGGGAACCGTGGGCTGAACATCCCTCGTCCTTTCCCTGTACCCTCCGTACGAGATGGCCTGGTAGTCGGCGGAGCCGAGAATTTCAGCTGCTGTCTTGCCGGTGGCGCGCGGCCCCGTATTGCATGATGCAACCAACATGGCAGCCAGGGCAAAAATCAGAACTGGAAAGATCTTTTTCATGATGTTTAGATTGTTATCATTTCAATTTGCCGAAGAGGCATTTTTGTCTCGTGGTACTCACTGAATGATCTGTTGATAGTTTCAGTGTGAACTGTGCGCGAAGCCAATTTTGCAATATTGTATTCATTGGATGCGCCTGTGATATTATCAATTTTTTAATGAGCCCCTGCCGCCCTCTTAATTCTGTTCTGATTCTTCCCTCCTCTTTTCCAGTTCTTCCTGCATCAGGAGGCAGGTCCTGTGGTCAATGGCATAAAACCAGAGAAGAATGGCGCATGACATGTACAGTACCCCGGGGAAGACAGAGATCATCAGTTTGATGCCGCTGATGGTGGTGTCCGACTGATCGGCATTGGGGACAAACTGAAAGAGGGCCAGCATCCACCCTGCCAGTGCTCCTCCAATGCCCCATCCGGCCTTCTGTGCAAAGGTGGCGGCCGAAAAGACCAGTCCGGTGGCGCGCCGTCCAAACTTCCACTCGGAGTAGTCGGCAGTATCGGCAAGCATGGTCCAGAGCAGGGGGACAGCAGGAGCATAGGTGAATTTCGCCAGGATGTTAAGTATGTACACGGCTGTCATGTTCTCACTGCCAGGGAGATATAACAAGATGAAGAAGAGTCCGGACAGCAGGGAGCTGGCTATATATACATTTCGTTTCCCAAACCTCTTTGCCAGCGGCTTTGAGAAAGGAATGCCGGCTATCAGCGCAACGGTACCGATTACATTGAACAACTGAACGTTCTGTTCCTGTCCGATATAGTATTTGAAATAATAGGCAATGGAAAGGTTCTGCAGGGCGAACATGACGAATGATACTATGCCCACAAAGAACAATATTACCCAGGGACGGTTCCTGAACAGGTTTTTGACATCCTGCCTGAGATCGTGCTGTTGTCTGGCGGGCGGTTTTACCCTCTCTCTGGTAGTCATGAAGGTAACCATGAACAGGATGAAACTGATAGCCGCAAACAGCATCAGGGTGTACTGATATCCCTTGGCGTTGTCGCCCTTGCCAAAGAAGCCGGCCAGGTAAAGGGCTGTTCCCGTTACGATAAACTGCCCTGCAAATGCAAATATGAACCGGTAGGAGTTCAGTCCTGCCCTTTCATAGGAGTCTGAAGTCATCACGGCACCCAGCGAGGAATAGGGAAGGTTAATGGCGGTAAAGACGGTCATCAGCAAGAGGTATGTGACTCCGGCATAGATAACTTTTCCCGTGGGGCCAATGTCAGGCGTTGAGAAGGTAAGCACTGCCAGCACGCTGTAGGGCAGCGCCATCCAGAGCAGGTAGGGGCGGAATTTCCCCCACCGGGTGCTAGTCCTGTCGGCAATGATACCCATCAGCGGATCACTGAGCATGTCCCAGAATCGGGCTATCAGCATGATGGTGCCTGCTGCTGCTGCAGATATTCCGAAGGTATCCGTATAGAATATCAGTATCCAGAAGCCCACCATGTCCCATACAAAGTGCGAGGCTGTATCGCCAAGGCCGTATCCGAT
>CAYPKP010000038.1:0-4948 GCA_964411345.1 uncultured Rikenella sp.
CGGGAACCTTTTCAGTACAATGTGGATAACGCAATCAGCCTGTCCAACCATTTCCGTCACCCTCCAAAACACAAAATCCCGCAGATCATTGATCTTGCGGGATTTGCGGCTTTAAGACGTGGTACCACCAGGAATCGAACCGGGGACACACGGATTTTCAGTCCGTTGCTCTACCAACTGAGCTATGGTACCATTTCGGTCGGCAAATATACTGCATTTTATATTTTCACGCAAGACCCCCCGACTACTTTCCATCATTGTGCCGGACAACCCAATTCATGCTATCTTTGCCACCGCGTAGAAACAGGCATGGACCTTACATTTCACACACTACCCAACGGCATAAGGCTGGTGCACCGCATGACCGGCAGCGAGGTGGCACACTGCGGCGTGATCATCAACGCCGGCTCACGCGATGAGTTTTTCGAAGAACACGGCACCGCCCACTTCATCGAACATATGCTCTTCAAGGGAACAACACACCGCAGGTCGTTCCATATCCTCAGCCGCCTCGAAGATGTCGGCGGCGAACTGAATGCTTATACCACCAAGGAGGAGACAGCCATCCATGCCTCCTTCCTCAAGGAACACTATCCCCGCGCAACGGAACTGCTGGCAGACCTCCTCTTCTCATCCACCTTCCCCCCTGCAGAGATAGAGAAGGAAAAGGAGGTGGTCATGGAGGAGATAAACTCATATCTCGATAATCCTGCAGAGTATATCTTTGACGAGTTCGAGGAGATGGTCTTCCCCGATCAGCCCATAGGAAGGAATATCCTGGGCCGGCCGGAGACAGTTAAAGCCGTTACCGGCGAGTCGATCCGTAAATTCATTGCAAGAAACTATTCCACCTCCGAAATGGTCTTCTGCTCCGTGGGAGCCATCAGTCCGAAAAATATCATCGCCCAGTTTGAAAAGCATTTCGGACGCATCGCCAGCAGGGAAGGCGCTCGTCGGCAAAGGTCAGAGTACAGGTACAGACCCGTTACTTTTGAAAAGAAGATGGAGACCTTCCAGAATCACTGCATCATCGGCAATATCGGCTACGACCTTCACCACAAAAGCCGTATGGGACTCTTCATGCTGAATAACATCCTGGGCGGACAGGGCATGAACTCGCGACTGAACCTCTCGCTCCGGGAAAAACGCGGGTATGCCTACAACGTGGAGTCGATGTATAACCCTTATACTGATACCGGCCTTATAACCATATACTTCGGCACTGACAGCCGCAATCTCGAAAAGAGCATCTCACTCACCCGTACCGAACTGGAGAGACTGCGCCGCCAGCCGCTGGGAACCCTCCAGCTCACCAAGGCCAAGAACCAGATCAGGGGCTACCTGGCCAGGGCCTACGAAAACCACGAGAGCCTCATGCTCAGCCTGGGAAAAAGCTTGCTGATCTTTGACCGCATCGATACAATGGAGGAGATTTTCCGCAAGATAGACGCGGTAACTGCCATAGAACTGACAGACATCGCCAGTGCAGTATTTGAGGAGGCTTCACTGTCAACCCTTATCTACAGGCAGAATGGAGAAAAAGGCTGAACGCTACATCAGGGTGCACAGCACACCGGAGGATGAGGTGCTCGCGGAGCTCTACCGCCAGACACATCTCTACGTTGTTAACCCTAACATGGCCTCGGGACATCTCCAGGGAAAATTCCTCGAGATGATATCACAAATGATCCAACCCACATATGTTCTTGAGATAGGCACTTACACAGGATATTCAGCCATCTGCCTGGCCCGCGGGATGAAGCCCGGAGGAGAGCTGCATACCATCGAGTCAAACGACGAGCTTCATGAAATGAGCGCCCGCTATATTGCACTTGCAGGGGTGGCCGAACGGGTGATACAGCATACCGGCAGGGCACAGGATATCATTCCGGCACTGGACTGCTCCTTCGACCTGGTGTTCATTGACGGTGACAAGCGCGAGTATTGCGAATACTACGACCTCGTTTTCGACAGGGTACGCAAGGGCGGTTTCATCATCGCCGACAATGTTCTCTGGGGTGGTAAGATTGAGTCTGAAGAAGCACTGAAAGACCCCCAGGGAAACGGGATTGTGATGTTCAACGAGAAGATTCGCAACGACGACCGCGTGGAAAAACTGATCCTGCCCCTCAGAGACGGACTCATGATCATCCGCAGGAAATAAGGTGGTACGGTTTTTGATCGCTTTAGAGAAACAGATAATACAATCATGAAGAAAATAGCAGTCTCAATGCTTGCGCTCATTATGGGCGTTGCAATAATGGCACAGGATCTGCCGAAGGCAACCACAAAAGGGGCCGTCAGGCTCTTCGGCGACAAGGATGACCTTACCTCCGTCTTAACGCTTATCCCTGACGGCAGCACGGTGGAGGTGGTTACCGCTGACTCCGTCTACACAAGAATACTGTTTGAAGGTATGGACGGTTTTGTAAGGTCAGACAGGCTGGGAGAGATCCTCCCTGAAGCCGCACCCGTGGCAGTACAAATGATGCCGCCAGCCGACCGGCCGGCAGATCAGCAGCCTGCAGAGCTGCCACAACCCCAATACCGGCAGGAGCAGCCGCAACAGCCACAGCAGTATCGGCAGGAACAACAACCACAATACCAGCAGGAACCGACTCAGCAGTACCGGCAGGAGCAGGCCCTTCCCGATGAGCAGCAGTACTACGCTCCGGCAAACAGGTATGAGGCTCTCGCGGACAAATACGGTACCGACATCGGCAAGAGGCTCTACCAGCATAAGGTATGGAAAGGCATCACCTCCGACATGGCACGCGACAGCTGGGGTAAGCCGGTGCAGATAAACCGCATGTACGTAGATCAGAGTGTCGAGGAAGAGTGGATCTACTCAAAGAAGTACCTCTATTTCAGAGACGGCATACTGGTCGACTGGGGACCGGTCAAGTAGTATACATTCAACACAACATATACCGGCACCTTCGCAGGTACCGTCACCAGACAGTAAACGCCCCACTCGGGGCGTTTGCCGTTTCTGCCATAAAAAAAAGGAAGCCTGATGCTTCCTCATTTCTCCGAGCGGGAAACGAGACTCGAACTCGCGACCCCGACCTTGGCAAGGTCGTGCTCTACCAACTGAGCTATTCCCGCAATTGTGACTGCAAAAATAATAAATTTTTTCTCACAACAAAATTGAATCTGAAGGTATGATTAGACCTCCTTGCTGGTTACTATTCGCGAACAGTCAGTGATTAAAGATGCGCGGAGGCCGCAAAAATCCGATCCCTGAGACTCACCTCAGCAGCTTCCGGATATTGTAGAGCTTGTTCAGAGCCTCCATGGGAGTGAGATTGTCAAGGTCCAGGCCCATCAGCTCATCGCGTATCTGCTTCAGCACCGGATCATCAAGCTGGTAGATGCTCAGCTGGTATCCCTCGCGGTGCGCCGCTATCTCCTCCACAGGCTTGCCGAGGCTCTTACCTCCCCTGCCCTCCTCCAGCAGTTTCAGTATCTCATCGGCACGCCCCACAACGCTCCTGGGCATGCCTGCCATCCGCGCCACGTGAATGCCGAAGCTGTGCTCGCTACCACCCTTCTTCAGCTTCCTGAGGAAGATAACCCTGTTGTCGAGCTCCCGGATGGAGACATTGTAGTTCCTGACCCTGGCAAAGGTGCTCTCCATCTCATTGAGCTCATGGTAGTGAGTGGCAAAGAGGGTCTTGGCCCGGCGGCGGTTTTCATGGATATACTCGACCATGGCCCAGGCTATGGAGATACCGTCATAGGTACTGGTTCCCCTGCCGATCTCGTCGAGGAGTATCAGGCTGCGGTCGGAGATGTTGTTCAGTATGCTTGCCGCCTCATTCATCTCAACCATGAAGGTCGATTCGCCCAGCGACAGGTTGTCGGAGGCGCCCACCCTGGTGAATATCTTGTCTATGATACCTATGCGTGCCTCGCGTGCCGGGACAAAACATCCGGCCTGCGCCATGATCACAATGAGTGCCGTCTGCCGGAGCAGGGCCGATTTACCCGACATATTGGGCCCGGTGAGTATTATTACCTGCTGGTCGTTGTTGTCAAGCCACAGGTCGTTGGGTACATAGGGCTCATCAGGAGGCAGCTGTTTCTCAATCACGGGATGGCGGCCCTCCTTTATGTCAAGCACAAAACTGTCATCAAGCAGGGGTCTGTTGTATCCGTTCTCTGCCGACACAGCGGCAAAGGAGCGGAGACAGTCGAGCCTGCCCACAGCAGCAGCATCGGCCTGCATCAGTGCAATGTAAGGCGCCAGTGAGGCTACCAGTTCATTGAACAGTGATGTCTCGAGTTCGAGTATCTTCTCCCCGGCACCGAGGATCTTGCTCTCATACTCCTTCAGCTCCTCCGTTATATACCTCTCGGCACTCACCAGCGTCTGCTTGCGGATCCAGTCGGACGGCACCTTGTCCTTATGGGTGTTGCGCACCTCGATATAATAGCCGAAGACATTATTGTAGCTGATCTTAAGCGAGCTTATGCCCGTGCGCTGGCTCTCTCTCTGCTGCAGCTCATTGAGGTAATCCTTGCCTCCGTAATATATTTCGCGAAGCTCATCGAGATCCTTTGAGACCCCTTCGGAGATGACATTGCCTTTATTCACTGCTACGGGAGGATCAGGGGTCAGGGTCTTTCCGATATGGTCAGAGAGCTCTGGACAAGGGTCCAGTCCCGCTGCCAGGGATACCAGGGGCTTGCATCCGGTATCTGTGCAGACCCTTCGGAGCTCACCGATGGCTGTCAGCGCCCGCCGTATCTGCGCCATCTCGCGCGGAGTAACCTTACCCACGGCAGCCTTGCTCAGCAGCCGCTCGAGGTCACCCACTTCCCTGATAAGCTCATCAATGGTCTCGGTTATTCCGCTGCTGCCCATGAGAAACTCAACGATGTCAAGCCTGGCATTCAGCACGTCTATATCCTTGAGGGGAAGCGAGATCCATCGCTTCATCAT
>CAYPKP010000038.1:5048-8318 GCA_964411345.1 uncultured Rikenella sp.
ATCCAGTCGTCAAGCTTGTAGGTGTAAAAGCGGCTGCCATACTTCTCGCGGAACAGGTCGGTCCTGCGCTTCTCAAAGAGCACCTCACGGGGCTGGAAGTTATTCAGTATCTGCTCCACATGTGACGCGTCGCCCTCGGTGACGTAAAACTCTCCCGTAGAGACATCGAGCAGTGCCACCCCCACCGCCTGCCTGTCGAAATGCACTGCGGCCAGGAAGTTGTTCTCCTTGTGATCCAGAACGTTGTCACTGAATGATACACCCGGCGTAATAAGCTCTGTGATGCCCCTCTTGACGATCTTCTTCGTCAGCTTCGGATCCTCCAGCTGCTCACAGATAGCCACCCTCTGCCCTGCCCTCACAAGCCGCGGCAGATATGTGTCCAGGGCATGATATGGAAAACCGGCCAGCTCGACGGAGCTGGCAGCACCGTTGGCACGCCTGGTGAGTGTTATGCCCAGTATCTCCGAGGCCCGGATGGCATCCTCACCAAAGGTCTCGTAGAAGTCACCAACCCTGAAGAGGAGTATCGCATCAGGGTGCTTGGCCTTGACGGCATAATACTGCTTCATCAGCGGTGTTTCAACGTATTTGTGCATCTGAGACATCTGCGGGCTGTGACTCCTGGTCTTGCGAAAACAAAATTAAGAATCTCCTTCAACTTAAGTATAACTTTTGTCATAAATACTCCGAAAGAGATTCCGTACATTTGTTTTGCAGCAATCAGCAATAACTTGCCCGGATGGCTCTCTACAAAAAATCACAGTAAACAAAACAGTATAATATGAAAAAAGTGCTTATTCTCGGTGCCGGCCTGGTGTCAAAGCCCATGGTCGAGTACCTGCTTGAAGAAGGTTTCGAAGTAATAATTGCCACACGGACGAAAGAGAAGGCAGACAAGCTGCTTGGCGGTCACAAAAATGGCAGATCGCTGGCATGGATGACTGACGACATGGTTACCCTCAATACGATGGTCAGGGAGAGTGATCTCACTGTCAGCCTCCTGCCGTACAAATATCATGTTGATGTTGCAAAACTCTGCCTGAAGCACAGGAAGCCGCTTGTGACTACCTCATACGTGTCACCGGCGATGCAGGAGCTGCATGACGATGCCGTGAAGGCCGGTGTGATATTGCTCAATGAGGCTGGTCTCGATCCGGGCATAGATCACATGTCAGCCATGCGCATCATCGACACTGTCAGGGAGCGCGGCGGCAAGATAGAGGAGTTCTACTCACTCTGCGGAGCACTTCCTGCGCCCGAGTATGCCACCAACCCGCTTGGCTATAAATTCTCGTGGAGCCCGAAGGGGGTGGTGCTTGCCAGCCGCAACGGAGCCTCATACCTGAAGCATGGAAAAATTGTCACCGTGGATCCGATCAACCTCTTCAAGGACAGGTTCTCACACTTCTTCCCGGGAGTGGGCGAGCTGGAGGTCTACCCGAACCGCGACTCTGTCAGCTATGTTGACATCTACGGCCTGAAAGGGATAAGCACCATGTACCGCGGTACATTCAGGTTCAAAGGATGGTGCGAGACGCTTGACCTGATGAAGGCCATTGGCCTGATAGATGACGGCGACATCGATTATACAGGAAAGACCTTCCGGCAGTTTGTGGCTGAAAGGGCAGGTCTCCCGGGCAACAATCTCAGGGCAGAGCTCAAGGCGAAACCCGGGCTCGAGGCTACGGAGAAGGCTCTTGATGCCTTCGATTGGCTGGGCCTCTTCAGCGACACCGTAATGGGCTACGCCGTGACCTCACCATATGAGATCACCTCCGACCTGATGATAAAGAAGATGTGGCTTGGCGACAATGAGCGCGACATGATAGTGATGCAGCACCTCTTCCTTGCCTCCTTCCACGACGGAAGAACGGAGGTTATCAGCTCGAGGATGCTCGACTTCGGCAGTCCCGCAACCAACACCTCCATAGCTCGCACTGTGGCGCTGCCCGCAGCCATGGCGGTGAAGCAGATACTCACCGGCAAGATAACCCTGCACGGCGTCTACCGTCCGGTGCTGCCCGAGATCTATAACCCGATACTCGACGAGCTTGAGCGCAACGGCATCACCATGGAGGAGGAGTACGGACTGCCGGCAGACCAGATGATTGAATAGCGGATCGGCTATCAGTGCAGATGGCGATCTGTGTACGGGCAGACTGCCGGTTAGATCCCGGCAGATGCTCTGGCAATCCAGAGCAGAGTCCGAAAAACTAACTGGCAGATAAGGTGAAAGCCATGTTAATTTGCTAACCGGGCAAGATTATTGATACCTTACGGATTACGCCAGTCAGTCAGAACTTCAGATAAAAATCCTTTGTGAGGGAGACATACTCATCCGAGTAGAGATGTCTCCCTCCCTTCTCTATTACAATCTCTTCCTCAGTGCATGAGACGGAATCCCTGCTGAGAGTCATCAGCATACGCGACGGCGGAAGTGCAGGAGTGGGCCTGGCAGCCATCCGCCTTCTGCAGAAAAATCCATAAGAGAGTGCAAGGCCGAGAAACCTCTCCGCCTCGGCCACCGGCAGCACCATGTGCAGCGAACCACCGGGATTCAGCAGTCTGGCAGCACTCTCAAACAGGTCAGCCTGTGTGAGAGTGAGAGCGTGCCTGGTACGGGCTTTGCTTTCATCGGGATTGAGCAGGGAACCAACGAAATATGGCGGATTGGTTATGATAGCATCGAAACCGGTGCCGGCCTCCTGGCGGAACTCCTGGACTGAAATATTCAACAACGTTATCCTGCCAATCCATGGGCTGACAGCAAAATTCAGTCCTGCCTGCCTGAATGAGTTCTTGTCAGGTTCAATCGCGACTATCCGTGCTGCAGACCTCTGTGCCGCCATCAGGGCCAGCAGGCCGGTGCCGGTGCCAACATCGAGGATGGAACCGGCATCCTCTATCGATGCCCAGGCGCCAAGCAGTACACTGTCAGTGGTGACCTTGAATGCCGCCAGTCCCTGATTGACTGTAAATTGTTTGAATTTAAAGCAGGAAGATGGCATTATGAGTAAGCATGTTCAGGATTCTCAACTGGCAAATATAGATCATGAAAGCATAATCTGCTGCATTATGTGAAGGGTGTTTCCGCATCAAAGTTTTACATCCACCGGTAAATGAACTTTTTAGCATATTTTCAGAACAATAGGGTTTATGATCTGTTTCTATAAGTGTGAAAAAGGTCTTATCCATACTGACTGTATTACTTACTGTTGCTTCAGTGGCCCACGTCTCCGTTGCCAGACATTACTGCCATGGCGTTCC
>CAYPKP010000038.1:8418-28161 GCA_964411345.1 uncultured Rikenella sp.
CTATTCAGCTCCTATCCGGCAGTTGACCTCCCTGTCATCTGCCAGTTCAGATTGTAATAAAATCCTTTCCCCAGGCTGCTGATGAGTCCGTGATTCATTAGCTATACTGCCATTATATCATTATAAACCAGTTTCTTACATTAAAATCATTATGCTATGAAAACAATCAGACTTTTTATCATCGCACTGTTTGCAGTTACAATGGGCCTGACTGCATCAGCACAGGAGAAGGCTCAGGAACAACAGGCTACTACCAAAACAGAGACCTTCAAGGTGTGGGGCAAGTGCGATATGTGCAAGGCACGTATCGAAAAAACCGTCATTGAAGCAGGAGCCGGGAAAGCCACCTGGGAAGCCAGGACACAGAATCTTACGGTGACCTATGACCCGGCAAAGGCCGGTAAGGAGGCCCTCAGTAGAAAGCTGGCGGCCGTTGGTCATGATACCGAGAAGTTCAAGGCCCCCGATGAGGTTTATGAAAAGCTTCCGGCATGCTGCCATTATGACCGGAGCAAATAACATTTGATTTTTTCGCCGGCAGGCTGCAGGCCATCTTCCCGGTCTGCCGGCATAATCTATAAATCCCCCCGCAATGTTTAACAGGTTAGTAAAATATTTCCTTGAGAACAGGCTGATTACCTTCATCCTCCTTACAGCATTCATTACAGGCGGACTGGTCACCATGCCCTTTAACTCCGGAAAAAGAATCCTTCCCTCAAGCCCTGTGCCGGTTGATGCCATCCCTGATATAGGTGAGAACCAGCAGATAGTGGCCACGGAGTGGATGGGCCGTTCGCCGAAGGATATCCAGGACCAGATCACCTATCCTCTTACCACGGCGCTGCTCGGCATACCGGGTGTCGAGACCATCAGGAGCACATCCATGTTCGGGATGTCATTCATTTATATCATCTTCAGGGACAATGTCGAGTTTTACTGGAGCCGGTCAAGGATACTGGAGAAACTCAGCTCCCTTCCGCCCGGCACCCTTCCCGATGGTGTCAGCCCTACACTCGGTCCTGATGCTACAGCCCTGGGACAGATATTCTGGTATACCCTCGAGGGGCGGGACCCGAATACAGGTAAACCGGCAGGAGGATGGGACCCCTCTGAACTGAGGACCATACAGGACTTTTATGTGAAGTACAGTCTATCAACCGCTGACGGTGTTTCCGAAGTGGCCTCCGTGGGTGGATTCGTAAAGGAATACCAGGTAGACCTTGATCCTGATGCCCTGAAGGCATTCAATGTGAGCGTCATGGATGTTATGGATGCCGTCAGGAAAAGCAACCTCGACATCGGGGCAGAGACAGTTGAGATTAACAAGGCGGAATATATTATAAGAGGTCTCGGCTATATCCGGAACCTGAGTGACCTGGAGCTCTCTGTTGTGGCTGTAAGGAACAATGTTCCGGTACGAATAAAGGATGTCGCCCGTGTCTCCTTCGGCCCGGCGCCCAGGCGCGGAGGGCTGGACAAGGAAGGATCTGAGGCTGTGGGCGCCGTTGTTCTTGCCAGGTACGGGTCAAACCCGGTTGAGGTAATCAACAATGTGAAGGAGAAAATCAAAGAGATTGAATCCGGCCTCCCTCAAAAGACTCTCGCTGACGGCACCGTGTCGAAGGTAACGGTGGTTCCGTTTTACGACCGCACAGGTCTTATACGGGAGACCATCGGCACTCTTGGCTCTGCCCTCTCGCATGAAATCCTGATCAGTATCATCGTGATCATCGTCCTGGTGATGAATCTGCGAGCTTCACTCATCGTTGCAGGACTGCTGCCCATAGGAGTCCTGATGACCTTTATACTGATGCGCCTGTTCGGAATAGATGCCAACATTGTTGCCCTCTCGGGTATAGCCATTGCCATCGGAGTGATGGTTGACATTGGAATTGTGGATGTGGAAAATATCTTGCGGCACCTGGAGATGCCCCGGAACAGGGGTGTTCGGGGCCGAAAGCTGATGCAGGTCATTTACGGGGCGACAAAAGAGGTCAGGGCCGCCGTGGTAACCTCAATTGCTACTACAATAATCAGCTTCCTGCCGGTATTTGCCATGCAGGCCCAGGAAGGCAAACTGTTTCATCCGCTTGCCTGGACGAAGACCTTTGCGCTTGTCTCTGCTTTCCTCCTGGGCATAGTGGTCTTACCTACGCTCGTGCACATCTTTTTCAATGTCTCATTTGACAGGAAGAAAGTCAGGGTGACCTGGAATGCAGTACTGATCATCGCCGGGCTGCTCTTTACTGTCTTATGGCAGGCCTGGCCTGCACTTGTTCTGACAGCCATCGGCATCAACAACATCTTCGAACCCCGGTGGAGTGAAAGATATAAAGCATGGCCGGGCAGAATAAACATTATGATTACTGTTCTGTTTGCAACCTGGTTCCTGGCCGGTGAGTGGCTTCCGCTTGGCGCCCATAACAGCCTGCCGGCCAACTTTTTGTTTGTTGCCGGAATAGTCGGGGTCATACTGCTGGCCCTGATGTCAATGGTACACTATTATGAGCAAATTCTGAGATGGGCACTGACAAACAAATGGAAATTCCTTCTCATCCCCGCCGGAACCATCCTTTTCGGACTGATGGTATGGCAGGGGACAGATAAAATTCTTGGCTTTGTCCCGCGTTCCATGGAGCTGGCAGGCTGGAAGAGCTTCCGGCAGACCGGTGCATGGCAGGCTGCTGTAAGCCTGTTTCCCGGTACGGGAAAAGAATTTATGCCCTCTCTTGACGAAGGCTCGTTCCTGCTGATGCCTACCAGCATGCCGCATACCGGTATAGAACAGAACCTTGACTATATCGAGACGCTCGACAGACGGCTGGCCGCCATCCCGGAGGTGGAGCAGGCCGTCGGGAAATGGGGCAGGGTCAACTCAGCCCTCGATCCCGCCCCGGTCCAGATGTTCGAGAACACAATAAACTACCGGCCGGAATACATTCTCGATGAAGACGGCCACAGGATGAGGTTCAGGACCGACAGAAAGGGTAATTTCATCCTGGCCGGTGGTGCAACCTACAATCCGGAAGATGAGGGATTCAGGGTGATCCCGGCCGACAGCCTCATGCCTGACAGGAGAGGCGATTACTTCCGGCAGTGGCGTCCGGAGATTAACAATCCGCAGGATATATGGGACGAGATCGTTAAGGTCACCAACATACCGGGACTGACTTCCGCCCCAAAACTGCAGCCTATTGAGACCCGCCTTGTGATGCTCTCGACAGGGATGAGAGCCCCGATGGGCATGAAAGTCTACGGACCCGACCTGGAGTCGATTGAACAGGCCGGGCTGGCGCTGGAAACAGCGCTGAAAAGCGTTCCCTCACTAAAACCGGCAACAGTCTTTTATGACCGTGCCGTGGGGGCACCCTATATCGAAATAAAACCTGACCGCGAAGCAATGGCCAGGTACGGGATCAAAATAGCTGATTTCCAGGAGGTCGTTGAAGTGGCCGTGGGCGGCATGACCCTCTCTACATCGGTGGAAGGACGTGAACGGTTCCCTATCAGGGTGAGATACGCACGGGAGCTGCGTGACAACCCTGAAGCAATAAAACGAATACTCATACCCGCCATGAACGGTGTCCAGGTCCCTCTTGGTGAAATTGCCGATGTTGACTACACCCGCGGGGCACAGATGATAAAAAGCGAAGACACCTTCCTCGTCGGATATGTCATCTTCGATAAGACGGAAGGGGCATCAGAGGTTGATGTGGTTCAGGAAGCCGACAGGATTCTCAAGGAGAAGATCAGTGCTGGTGAGCTTGCTCTTCCCTATGGAGTAACGTACAAATTTGCAGGCAACTACGAGCACCAGATCAGGGCAACAAAAAGACTTGCCATAGTCATCCCGGTGAGCCTTCTGGTAATCCTGCTGCTGCTCTACTTCCAGTTCCGCACCATAACGGCATCGCTGATACACTTCTCCGGAGTCTTTGTGGCATTTTCAGGCGGGTTTATAATGCTGTGGCTTTACGGGCAGGACTGGTTCATGAACTTTTCCGTTGCCGGGCAGAATCTCAGGGAGATGTTCCAGATGCATCCCGTGAACCTGAGTGTGGCGGTATGGGTAGGATTCATTGCGCTATTCGGTATAGCCACCAATGACGGGGTCATCATGGGGACATACATCCACCAGGTGTTTGAAGAGATGAAACCCTCAACGGTGAAGGATGTCCGCGAGGCCGTTGTTAGGGCAGGAAAAAAGCGCGTTCGTCCTGCCATGATGACCACGGCAGTTACGGTTATTGCACTCCTTCCCGTACTCTCCTCCACAGGTAAAGGCGCTGATATCATGGCCCCGATGGCCATCCCTGCCTTTGGCGGGATGGTGATACAGGTGATGACCGTCTTCGTGGTGCCGCTTTTCCAGGCCATCTGGCGCGAAGGAGCGGTCACCCGTGCAGCAAGGAGAGTCGTAGATACAAATGATTAAGACCAGCGTAAAATGAAGAAATCAATAACATATATAATCATTGCTCTGTTCACTGTGACAGGCAGCAACGTATCAGCAGGTGACCGGCCTTATCCTGACCAGCTCCTTAGCTACGGGGAGAGACCAGGTGACCGGGACTATTCTGTGATTGCAGGCGACCCGCGATATCCAGACACGCGCATCAGCTACGAGGAGGCTGCGGAGAGTCGACAATACCCCGACTCGCTGCCAGGCTACCCGGAGACGGCAGGTGACCGGCCTTATCCTGACTCGCTCCTCAGCGACGAGACGACATCAGATGAGCAGAACTATCCTGACTTGCTACTCAGCTACCTTGAGACGGCGGCTGCAAACAATCCGCTGGTGATGCAAAAACTGAAGGAATATCAGGCTTCTCTCAGGAAGATTCCCCAGGCATACACTCTTCCCGACCCTGAACTCAGCGCTGGCATCTTCCTCATGCCGATGGAGCTGGTCAGCGGAAGACAATACGCGGAGCTGAAACTAATGCAGATGTTCCCGTGGTTCGGCGTTCTCAGGAATGCCAGGGACGAGATGAGCCTGATGGCCAATGCACGCTACGAGGAGTTCCGGAATGCTAAAGTGAATGTTCTTTATGAGGTACAAACTACCTGGTATGAACTTTACAAGGTAAGGAAAGAGATATCTGTTACGGAAGAGAATATTGATATTCTGAATTCCATAGAACAGATTGCGCTGGCAAGATTCAGGGCTTCCCCAGGATCAGTCTCACAGGCATCCGGTCCGGGGGGCAGTGGCAGCCCGGGGGCAAAAGGCATTGCGTACGGAATGGGCACAACGGGATCTCAGTCGACCATGAGCGGAATGGGAGCCGGCACAGCAGCCATGTCAGGCAGCACTTCGCGGACAGCCAGCACTTCCCGGACAGGCAGCGCTTCCGGATCAGGCATGAGTATGACATCAGTTCCATCAGGCTCAATGGGCACCATGGGCGGCAACTCCGGGTCAGGACTGGCTGACCTGTACAGGATCCAGATCGAGGTTGCTGAACTGAAGAATAAAATCAACCTGCTGAAAAACAGCGAGCAGGCCCTTGTGGCACGCTTCAACGGTTATCTTGACAGGCCGCCACAGATACCGGTTTTTACAGCAGAAGAGGTCTCAGAAGATAGCCCGGGTATACCTCTCGCGCTTCTCCCCGACTCCATTGACACCAGAAATCCTATGCTTGCCATGCTTGATTACGAAAAGAAGGCATGGGAAGCCCGGGAAAGGATGGCGGCAGGAATGGGATTCCCCATGACTGGCCTTGGAATAAGTTACGCACCCATTGGCAGGAGCACCATGTCAGCATCGGAAATGAACGGCCGCGACATGATCATGCCAATGATAAGCATCACCCTGCCCATTTACAGGAAAAAACAGAGGGCGATGCGCGAGGAGGCGGAACTGATGCAGGAAGCGGCAGCGCTGAACCGCATGGCCACAGCCACCAGCCTGCAGACAGACTATTACGAAGCTCTACGGATGTACAATGATGCGCAAAGCCGCAAAGAGCTGTACGAAACACAATTCACCCTTGCCTCCAGGTCGTTTGACCTCCTGCTGAAGGGATACTCAGCAGCTACAGCAGACCTCACTGATCTTCTGAGACTGCAACAGCAGACCCTCGACTATCACCTTGGCATGGTTGACGCGGTTGCGGACCGGAATATTGCAGTTGCCAGGCTTAACCAGCTGATGGCTTCAGATATCATATTTCAAAACGCAACAAATGAATAACATGAATTATCGAAGTCAGAGCCCGAATAGAGCAATCCCGCGGGTATGAATAAGAGGTTACAGGTCTTTTGAAATAAAAATATTGACAAATGAAAAAGAATATACTGACCGGAATATTGACCAACAGGTATTTGAGTTTCACGATCATACTGCTGGCAGGAGTTTTTATCGGATGGCTGGTTTTCCATCCGTCGAAAGTGAAAGAAGAGCCTGCGGATTCCCACTCCGAAGAAGCCGCAGCAACCATATGGACCTGCTCAATGCATCCCCAGATCAGGATGGATGAGCCAGGCAAATGCCCTATATGTGCAATGGACCTCATTCCGCTAGTACAGGGCGGATCTGCTTCGGTTGATCCTGAGGCAATCCAAATGACTGAAGAGGCGGCTATGCTTGCCAGGGTGGAGACTTCTGTGGTCTCCCGGCAGAAGCCAACCCGGCAGATACGCCTGTACGGCAAGGTGCAGGTTGATGAGCGACAGCTTCAGAACCAGGTGTCTCATCTGTCGGGCAGGATTGAACAACTCTGTGCCAGCTTCACCGGTGAGACGATAGAATTGGGCCAGACCCTGGCAAAAATCTACTCGCCCGAGGTCATCACAGCTCAGCAGGAACTGCTGGAAGCGGCGAAAATTAAGTCGGTCCAGCCTGCAATCTATGAAGCAGCAAAGGAGAAACTGCGCCAGTGGAAACTAACTGATGCCCAGATAGATGAAATCGAAACCTCCGGCACTGTGCAGTCCACCCCTGCGATAGTCTCGAATACCACCGGAGTGGTGATGGAAAGACTGGTTAATGAGGGTGATTATGTATCACGCGGCACAGTTCTCTACAGGATAGCCGACCTGTCAAAAGTCTGGGTAATGTTTGATGCATATGAAAGTGATCTTCAGTTCCTCAGGAAAAATGATATAATAACATTCATGCTAAAGGCTTATCCGGGGAATGAGTTTACCGGCACGATAGCCTTCATTGATCCGGTTATTGACCCTCTGACCCGGATTGCGAAGGTACGGGTGGAAGCTGATAACCGGTCAGGAAGACTCAAGCCTGAGATGTTCGCCACAGGCATTGTGCAGTCAGCCCTCTACGGTTACGGCAACGAGCTCGTCGTACCACGGTCAGCAGTACTCTGGACAGGTGTACGGTCAGTTGTTTATGTAAAACAGCCGGGAAGTGACGAGCCGGTTTTCAGGATGCGTGAGGTGACCCTCGGACCTTCACTCGGGGATGGATGGGTTGTGAAAGCGGGGCTGACTGACGGTGAGGAGATTGTAACCAACGGGAGCTTCAGCGTGGATGCCGCAGCCCAGCTGGAAGGAAAGCCGAGCATGATGAACCGCGAGGGGGACTCACATGAAGCAGCACATGATCATTCAGGCATGAAAATGCAGGAAGGTTCCTCAGCCTCAACCGCAGATCACTCTTCCAGGACTGCCGCTGACAGTCCGGCGGCAACAGGTACTGGCCATCCGGAAGAGGCTTCCGGCAGGAAGGGAAGCATAAAGGAATCCGGGTTAATGGCACGACAAGCGGAGGCTTCAGTCAACATCATTCACACTGACTTCAGGGTTGAGGGGCTCTGCGAGATGTGCAAGGACAGGATCGAAACAACTGCTATGTCTGTTAAAGGTGTTGAATCAGCCTCATGGAGTATCGACAACAAAATGCTGCACCTGGCATTCAACAAATCCATTACCTCACTGGAGACAGTTCAGAAGGCAATTGCGCAGGCGGGGCATGACAACGGGAAATACAAAGCACCTGATGAGGTCTATAACAGCCTACCGGCATGCTGCCTCTACAGGGAGGGTGAGAACAGATAATAAAAGCCTGTTAGGAAACCCCGGGCCTTATTCCTACTTTTACCGGCGACATTGAAGATTTGCAAATCGATGGAGCAGCGTTTGAAGGATCTGAAAAAATTTCTTGACGAGAAGGTTGAACTGTTTAACAGGCCGGCTTTCATTGAATGTGATCCGATCAGTATTCCTCATCAGTTTACCAATAAGCAGGATATAGAAATTGCAGGTTTTCTTGCAGCTACGATAGCATGGGGCAACCGGACTTCCATTTTAAAGAATGCCAGGCGCATGCTTGCATTCATGGGAGAATCGCCCTGCGACTTCATCATGAGTCACAATGAGCATGACCTTAAGAAGGCTGAAGGCTTCGTGCACCGCACATTCAATTCTGATGATCTTCTGGCGTTCATTGAGGGGCTGAAACATCTTTACAGGGACGGAAACGGCCTGGAAGGCATCTTTGAAAAATACCAGACAGAAGACTCCCTCCAGCCTGCCATACATGAGCTGAAAAAGGAGTTCTTTGCCGGGCCCCACCTGGAGAGGTCGCGCAAGCACATTTCCGATCCCATGACCGGTTCAGCGGCCAAACGCATCAACATGTTCCTCAGGTGGATGGTACGGAAGGATGACCGCGGTGTCGATTTCGGCATCTGGAAGAATATTTCTCCCTCAAAGCTCTCATGCCCGCTTGACATTCACAGCGGCAGCATAGCCCGCAGGCTCGGTCTGCTCACCAGGAAGCAGAACGATGCAAAGGCGGTTCAGGAACTTGATGCAGTTCTCAGGAAAATGGACCCCGCCGACCCGGCGAAATATGACTTTGCCCTGTTCGGGCTTGGTGTTTACCAGCAATTCTGAATCCCGTACGGTCAGTTGCAAACGTTCTCAACTGCGCCGGCCGGTTCGCCGGAAACCCGTTCATTCATTGTGTCACAAAAGCCCTCATTCACTGTGTGATCAGCCCGTCCTTTATCCTGATGGTCCGGTCCGACATGGATGCCAGTTGCGGATCATGGGTCACGATGATGAAGGTGTGCCCGAAGGTGTCGCGCAGCCTGAAGAAGAGGTTGTGAAGCTCCTTTTTGTTCTCAGTGTCGAGGTTACCTGACGGCTCGTCGGCCAGTATCACCGCCGGGCTGTTCACTATGGCCCGTGCCACGGCAACCCGCTGCTGCTCCCCTCCGCTGAGCTCAGAGGGCTTATGGTCAAGTCTGTCGCCCATCCCAAGGAAAGAGAGCAGCTCCGTTGCCCGCTCTGCCGCCTCGGCACGCGACCTGCCGGCTATCAGCGCAGGAATGCATACATTCTCAAGCGCAGTGAACTCAGGCAGCAGCTGATGAAACTGGAAGACAAACCCTATGTTGCGGTTCCTGAAGGCTGAGAGGTTCCTCTGCGAGAGTGCCCCCACATCCTGCCCGTTGTAAAGTATGCTGCCCGCGTCAGGCCTGTCCAGGGTGCCGATGATCTGCAGCAGGGTGGTCTTGCCGGCACCGCTGGCGCCGACGATGGCTACCACCTCCTTCTCCCTGACCTCCAGATCGATGCCTTTCAGCACCTTCAGATCGCCGTAGGATTTAAGTATTCCGGTTACCTTTATCATTTTTTACCGTTTTCCTCTTTGCTTGCCGAAGCACTGTTCTTTTTCCTGTTTCCCTCTTCACTGGCGGCATCACTGCTCTTTTTACTGTGAAGCTCTTCACTTCTGGCAGCATTGTTCTCTTTACTGTTTGCCGCTTCTCCTGCGGAAGCGCCGCTCTCTTTGCTGCTTCCTGCAGCAGCCTCTGCTTCCCTCTCTTTGTTGCCGCGCTTGCTTATCTCCCTGTTTATCTCCCCGGCTGTCTCATTCATCTCCCTGCTGAGATCCTGTGCGGTCTCATTGATATCATCCGCAATCGGTTTTGCCACATCGTCAATCTCGTGGCGGACATTCTCGCTGACCTCATCAATATCCTTCTGCACGCTCTCCTTCACCTCATTAAAGTCTTTCTGAACCGAGTCTGCCATGTCACTGAAATCCTTACGTATATCTTCAGTGCTCTCCTCAAACTCGCGCTTGATATCGTCAGTGGCCTTCCGAACCTCACGTACTCCCCTGCCCATTGTCCGTACTATCTCCGGCAGCTTGTCAGCACCGAAAAGCACGAGGACAACAATCATGATTATGATTATCTCCTGCCCGCTTATGAAGAGTAGTATGCCCATCCGCAACCTGACGTTTGTCCGGCAAACTTACATAAAAACAGTTGAATTTTTACAGGTAATCAAAAATCAGGGCTGCCGCCGTGGCTTACAGAAGGAAGCTATAAAGTAACAGTGAACTGAATCACCTCCCACCCCCGGTGTCCGGGCGCGTTCGGGACTCTTACCCTGAATTCATCGCACCAGCCGGTGACATAAACAGACCGAGGCTGCCTTCAGGGGCAGCCTCGTGTCTTGTGCTTTTCCGGTTGTTATTCCGGTATTGGATGCCATTAAAGGGATGACCTCTCCTCCTGGAATCTGATACCGTTAACCGGCTATCTTTTTCTTCTGTCCGTCAGCGGGCTGCACCTCCTTGTCCTCTCCCTTGTGGCGGGTAGTCTCATACAATACCGGTGTGGAGACAAACAGTGAGGAATAAGTCCCGAAGACGATTCCAAAGAGCAGGGCAAAGATAAATCCTCTGATTACCTCCCCTCCGAATATAAAGATGACTATGAGTACAAAGATAGTTGCCATACCGGTGTTGAGCGTTCTGGCAAGAGTACTGTTAAGGGCAAGGTTATAGACCTCTTTGGTGGATCTCTTCCTGTATATTGGCAGGTACTCCCTTATACGGTCAAAGATCACCACTGTATCGTTCAGAGAATAACCGACCACGGTCAGGATCGCTGCTATGAATGCCTGGTCGATGTCCATGGAGAAGGGCATCACTCCCTGCAGGATAGAATAGAGGCCCAGCACGATGATCACGTCATGTGCCAGCGCCACCACTGAACCTACGCCGTATTGCCATTTCCGGAACCTGATGAAAATGTAGAGGAACATACCCACCAGTGCCAGGCCGATAGCCCAGACAGCCTTTGAAGCCTGGTCACGGGCTATTGTCGGGCCCACTGTTTCAGAGCTCTGGATGTATTCATTGATGAAGGTGGTTTCATCAACCCCTGGTATCAGCTCCTTGAGTCCATTGTATATCAGGCTGTTTACCTCATCGGTGGCAGTCGGGTCATCAACCTTGTACTTGGTACTTATCTTCACCTGGTTATCCGCTCCGAAGGTCACTACTATCGGGTCACCCTGAAGTTCATCTGAAAGCATGTTAGCCACATCAACGGTGTTGACAGGTTCTGCAAATCTGACTACATAAGTCCGTCCGCCGGTGAAGTCAATACCCCTGCTCAGACCTTTGGTTGAGAGTGTGACGATACTCAGTATTGTCAGTGCAATTGAGAAGATATATCCGTATTTCCTCAGGCCGATAAAATCGATCTTCATGTTTGCCATGAAGTTCTGGGTATAAGAAGCCGAGAACTTCAGGGTGGCATTTTTCTTTAACATGAACTCATAGATGAGTCTTGAAATAAGCACTGCAGAGAAAAGAGAGGTGATGATACCGATTACCAGTGTTGAGGCAAATCCCTTGATCGGACCGGTCCCGAAATAGTAGAGTATCACACCAGTCACCAGGGTGGTGACGTTACTGTCGATGATGGCCGAGGAGGCTCCCTTGTAACCGTCAGCGATGGCCTGTTTCACGCCCTTGCCTCCCTTGAGTTCTTCCTTGATGCGCTCGAAGATAAGCACGTTGGCATCGACGGACATACCAATGGTAAGCACAATACCAGCTATACCGGGGAGGGTCAGCACGGCATTGAGGGAGACCAGCACACCCATCATGAAGAAGAGGTTCACAGTCATTGCCACATCAGCCACCAATCCTGCAGAACGGCTGTAGTAGAAGATCATGTAGAACAGCACAATGATAAATGCGATGATAAATGATTTCAGTCCGCTGTCGATAGCCTCCTTACCCAGCGACGGGCCTACCACTGTATCCTGTATGATGCGCGCGGGGGCAGGCATTTTACCTGACTTGAGGATATTGGCCAGGTCTTCAGCCTCCTCGAGGGTGAAGTCGCCGGTTATTTCGGTGTTGCCGCCGGCAATCTCATTCTGTACCCTGGGATATGACCTTACGTAGTCATCAAGAACAACAGCTATGCATCTTCCAATGTTGTCGCGCGTCATCCGCTGCCATATCTTTGCCCCTTCGGCGTTCATGGAGAAGTCGACCTTGATGTCCGTTCCTGTGACTCCGGTAGAGGGTCTGGCACTTGTCACCACATCACCGGTAAGAGGTGCACGTCCGTCACGTGTGGATACCTTGATGGCGTGCAGCTCATAAAGGGTATTGGTCTCATCATATTTGTAGGGATTCTGACTCCAGTAGAATTTAAGCTCCCTGGGGAACATCGACTTGATCTGGTTCATCGAGAGATATTCATTCACTCTTGCAGTGTCTTTCCCTGCCGTGAAACCAACGAGGCTGCCCGGCACCGGCTGCCCGTCCTGAGAAACGTTGGGACGCAGCAGGCCAAAGAGCGGATTCTGACGCGTAAACTCCTCGAGGGTCGAGGCCTCTGTAGCTGCTGCAGTATCACTGCTGACCATGTCAAGAAGCGACCTGTCTCCGGCAGCAGTTGTATCCTGCTGTGCTCCTGCGACGGTATCAGTAACTGATGCAACAGTCTCATTTACCTGTATTGACCTGAGGAACTCATTGGCCTGCATGAGGTAGCCGATCACCTCAGAGGTCTCAAAGGTCTCCCAGAACTCGAGGTTGGCCGTTCCCTGCAGCAGGTCACGCACTCGCTGAGGATCCTTCACGCCCGGAAGCTCAACGAGGATTCGTCCGCGAGGCTGCAGATGCGAAATATTGGGCTGCACTACACCAAAGCGGTCAATCCTGTTGCGGAGCACGTTGAAGGCATTGTCGATGGCTGAGTTGGACTCTGTTTCCAATACCTTACGTACATCCTCGTTTGTCGAATTGAAGTTGATGCGGTCTCTCAGCTCCACGGTGCCGAAGATGGCTGCAAGCCTTGCATTCGGATCGATCTCTTCAAAGGAGCTCACAAAGAGAGAGACAAAGTCCTCGTTGCTGCCTGACTGACGTTTCTGACGGGCCATGGTCAGTGCATTGTTGAATGTCTCGTCGGTACTGTAGTTTGAAAGTGCCCTGACGATATCCTCAACGGAGATCTCCAGCACAACGTTCATCCCTCCCTTGAGATCGAGGCCGAGGTTTAACTCCTTGGTCTGAACTTCCTTGTAGGTATTGCCAAGGAACCCCCACTGATCACGGGGCAGAGAAGCCACTGAATCAATGTATGCCACCTCCTTGTTCAGATCGCCTGCCGCATATTCCCTTGCCTCCCTCTTTACCTTGTAAGATGCCATGGTGAAAGAGAGCTGGTAAATGCAAACAAGGGTCAGAGCAATAGCCAGAGCTGAAATTAATCCTTTGTTCTGCATCTGTATCCTCTTTTAAAATTGTTGATTGTGTGTGAATCACTAAATAATTACGAGGCGCAAATATATAATTTTATTTTCTGAAAGCGTCATTAAACAAGCAAAACTGCCGGCGGTTGCCGGCAGTTTACGGGAATGCTGTTTCAGCTATTCCACAAGCCGCTCGTAATCGGTCTCCAGCGGCTTGCGGTTGACAAAGTCATACAGTGTCAGTGCCCGCAGATTAAAGTAGTAAGTCCAGTAGTTGTTCAGTGCCTGGATATAGCTGCGCCTGTTCTGGTCCTTCTTGGTATCGGCATTGTTCAGTTCCAGGACATCTATCTTGCCGATCAGGAACCGCTGCTTGGTCACCTCGAACATCTTTGCCGCCACGGTATCAGACTTGGCAGCTATGAATACCTGGTTTCTCTGAAGATTAAACTGCTGAACATCAAGCAGAAGGTTCTGCTCAAAATCGATCCGCGACTGCTCCACCTGCATCCGCGTAAGCTCCTCGCTCGACTGTGCCATCTTGTACCTTCCGCGACCCAGTCCCCAGTCGAGTATGGGGAGCGTGAATCCCACCCTGATGGTCTGCTGCTGGTTGGGCTGATCATAGGCCAGGTCCAGGAGCGGGTCCTGATCGCGAAGACCGTATGACGCAGTAAGGTTGGCGTTGAGACCTTTCTCGGCCTTCGCCTGGGCTACCGAGCTCTGGGCTTCCACCAGCTGCCGTTCGAGTGCTATCAGTTCAGGATTGTTCTCCTCGGCCAGCTTCAAAACCTCGGCAACTTCGACCTCCAGGTCAGGCACCTCACTCGGGATGATGAGCTCAAGGCGCAACGACTGGTTAAAGCCAAGGAATGACCTGAGTTTCAGCTCCCTGTCACGCAGGTTGGTCTCAGATTCATTGATGGCCGTCCCGGCATTCAGGTATGAGAGCTCCATCTGCAGCAGCTCGTCCTCAGCAATAGTACCCAGGTTGTATCTTCCCCTGGCGATCTGGTACAGGGTGTCGGCATTCTGCATGTTGGTCTCCGCAATCTCCCTGTTGATCTGTGCCAGGGCCAGGTTGAAGAAGTACTGCACGGCCATCATGTGAACGTTCTCAACATCACTGAGGTAGGTCTTGCGGGCCTCTTCGTACTTGAGAGGTTCAATCTTCTTCTGCCACTTGAGCTCATTGTACCTGAACAAAGGCTGGGTAAGCCTGACATTCAGCGGCGCAGTGATATACTTGTTTGCATTGCGCTCGAAATCGCGCTCAAAGGTGAGATCCGACACCAGCGATATCGATCCTCCCGTCAGCCCGATGTTCTGCGCCAGGGCCAGGGAGCCCGACGTCTGAAGTATATTGGTGGAGGCATAGTCATACTGCTCCGTCACCGAGTTCCACACCCTGCTGTAGGCCGTACTGTAGTCGGGCAACTGTCCCGTAAGTGTCAGCGCTGGACGGTACTCGGCAACAAAAGTGCGGTACTGCCAGTAGCTGGCACGAAAACGGTGCTTGGCAATGAGGGCATAGGGCGACTGCTCCTCGGCAAGCCTGATCACATCGTCAAGCGTCAGACGCCTGGTCTCCTGTGACATCAGGTTGGTACTGAAGAGCGAAGCTATTATAACAACTGTTGATACTATTCTTATTCTGCGCATAGCTCTGTTTTATTCATAACGAAGTGATTCAATGGGATCCCGCTCCGAGGCTCTCTTGGCCGGCGAATAGCCGAAGATCACACCCACCGCCGCAGATACACCGAAGGCAACCACCACCGAGAAGAGTGATATGATGGTGGTGATACCCGCTATCTCCTGTATCAGCACTGCCAGGATGATGCCCAGGAAGATGCCGATGAACCCACCGGTGACGCTTATCAGTACTGCCTCGGAGAGAAACTGGACAACAATATCCATCTTCTTGGCACCTATGGCCATGCGTGTTCCAATCTCCTTTATCCTCTCCATCACCGAGGCAAACATGATGTTCATGATGCCTATACCTCCGACAATGAGCGATATGCTGGCAATGGCACCAAGTACAATATTGAATATGTCTTTCGTTCTCTGCTGCTGTTTGAGCAACAGCTCCGGCACGGTGATCTCAAAGTCCTTTACCCCTGAGTGCCGCCTCAGTATCATCCTGCTGAGAACCTCGGTGGTGGGTGTGAGCTGCTCGGTCTCCCAGACCTGCACTACGATCTTGTCAAGCTGGTTATAATTGGTCTCGGCAGCCGAGGCATCGGAACTGCTGACAACAACCCTGGCCCTGTGCCCGCCACCGAATACCTGAACCGATGTTGCCTGGGTGGCCAGCTTGGTGTTTACCAGTGCCCTGTTCTGATAGCGCATCAGCATGGTCTTGACAGGAATGTAGACGTTGTCATTGTAGACATTCACACCCTGTTCCTCGAATCCCGTCAGCGAGACATTGGTCTTCTCAAGCACTCCTATCACCTTGAGCCATACGTTGTCAAACTTCAGGTACTGCCCTATCGGGTCCACCTGGCTGAAAAACTTGGCCCTGATGTTCGCACCTATGATGCATACCTGTATCCCGTATTCTTCCTGGTAGTCGTTGAAGAACATACCCTGTGCAAGCGGCAGATTGTAAAGCTCAAAATAGTCGTTGGAAACACCCACGAGTTTGGCCGAGTATCTCATGCCACTGAGCACAATGGTGGAGTTGAACGAGATCTCAGGACTGATCCTTCTGACAGCAGGAATGGTACTCTCAATGGCCTCTACATCAAGCAGTGTAAGTCCCCTGGAGAACTTGTTGAGCTGGACCTCGCCCTCATTGCTCTCCTCGCTCTTCTCCTGCACTATGGGACTGATGAGTATGTTGTTGACCCCGACCATCTTTATCTGCTCGAGTATCTCCTGCTGTGCCCCGTTGCCTATCGCCAGCATGCTGATTACCGCTGCCACGCCGAAGATTATACCCAGCGCAGTCAGAATGGACTTCAGCTTGTTGGAAAGGATAGACTCAATAGCAATGCGTATATCGTGGCCGTATCTCTTGAACATCTTGCTCCTCCGTTTTGTGCCTTATGTGTGTACGGTATTGACCTAACGGTTGCGGATGACCACCTGCTGACGCACAGTAGTGTCCGATGATGCAGCTCCCGATCTTCCCTGTCCTGCTCCGGTGCCGCCTGTACCTCTCATCTGACGCATGGCCTCCCGCTGCTCAGGTGTCAGGCTCTGCATATACTGCCTCATCTGTTCCGGGGTCATGTTGGCCGGAATGCCTTCTCTCTTCCTGCCGTTCTGCTGCAGCCTGTCCTCTTCCTCCTTCAGCCTCTTGCGCTCCTTTATCGTAGCTATAAGATCCTCGCCCGAAAGCTTGAACCTGTCGGCTCCTTCAGGGATGGAGAGATAAAGCTTCTCGCCTATGTCAATCCCCTGCTCAACAATCACATCATTCTCATTTGATTCACCAAGCACCACCACCTGACGGGTGCCGCTCTTCGTATATACCATCGGGATGCTGTCGGCCGTTGCAAAGACAGTCTCCAGGGGTATGTAGATGACATCACTGAATGTCTGGGTTATTATCTGGTTACCTGTTGTCATCGAAGGCCTGAGGATGGGATCGGAGCCGTCAACTTTAATTATTACTTCGAACACCTTGGCGTCAGTGTTGGGCAACTGCTCACCGATGTTGGCCACGCTGGTTACAACACCGGTGTATGCTTTCTCGGGAAAGGCGTCGACGGTAATCCGAACCGGATGGCCAACCTTGACCTTGCTCACGTCAATCTCATTTACATAGGTCTTTGAGATCATGGTAGAGAGGTCCGGCAGGGTTGCCACCACCGGGTCCCAGGGGCTGATCTCAGAACCCACCTTCCGCTTTGCTCCGCCCCACTCACGCTTGTAGATAACCATACCGTCAGACGGGGCATTTATCACAAACTTCTTGATGATATCCTGCATCTCTTGCACTTTTCTGACCTGCTTGGCCAGCTGTAACTCAGTGTCCCTGATGTCGGCACGCGCCTGCCTGACCTTAAGGTCATAATTGCTGAGCGACTGCTCATAGGCTCTCTGCGCCTTGTCAAGAGATATCTGCGCCTGCCTGATGGTTGTGGGTGGCTCATATTTCGACTGCTCCAGGGTGATCTCCGCCTCTTCCATGTTGAACTTCAGATTGACAAGATCATCTCTCAGGTTACCAAGGGTGATGGTGGTGTCAAGCTGCTTCTTCAGCAGTTCGGTCTCCAGCGACTCCTGCCTGTCAAGCTCGTCTTTCAGACTGTTGTCAACACTTGACCTGTCGAGGGTGGCAACATAATCGCCGGCCTTAACCTCTGTGCCTTCCGCAATGAGATCCTGAATCTTGATGCCTCCGAACCGCATGTTCCTGCTGTTGAGCCCCTCCGGACCCTTTATGTCTGTTGAAAATTCAGCCTGCAACTCACCGGTTGTGGTAACAACGATCTCAAATTCACCGTGCTGGACCTCAGCAAACAGGAGGCCCGGGTCTTCCTTGCTTGACAGTCTGCTGATCACGATCATCGCAACAATTGCCACTGCGACAACGATCGAGGTAATGATAATAGTCCTTTTCATCTGCGGATATCTCTTTAAATTTTAATGGCGTGAAATTATTATAAATAAATGCTCCAATGTCTGATTTAAGTAAACATTAACTTTCATTAACGTAACTGTCTATATTAGATGCAAAAACCGTTCAATAATTTAAAATTACCCCTCTGCAGGCGCAAAATTTAGAGATTTTTAACAATGTCTGTCACATTGGCTGCAAGCTTCTCGGCGCTGTCCCTGTCTCTCTCTTCTGCATAAACACGCATTATGGGCTCAGTGTTCGATTTGCGTATCTGCACCCATCCGGAGGCGAGGTCAAGCTTGATACCGTCACGGGTATCGAGCGAGGCTCCGGGGTATTCGCCGGCCAGTACTCTGCCCAGCTCTGCCAGATCTACATCTCCTGTCAGGTCAATCCTCTTCTTTGCAATATAATAGTCCGGGTACCGGCGCCGGAGAGAGCTGCACGATATTCCCTCATGTGCAAGGTGTGTCAGGAACAATGCGGCTCCTGCGAGAGCGTCCCTGCCGTAGTGCAGCGCGGGGTATATCACACCGCCGTTGCCTTCGCCACCGATTACGGCTCCCGTGCGTTTCATCTCAGCCACCACGTTTACCTCCCCTACCGGCGCGGAGCTGTATGTGCATCCGTGACTCACGGTGACATCTCTCAGCGCCCTCGTCGACGACATATTCGAGACTGTGGAACCCTTCTCGTGGGAGAGCACGTAATCGGCAACTGACACCAGGGTGTACTCCTCGCCAAACATCGTCCCGTCTTCGCAGACAATGGCCAGGCGGTCAACATCCGGATCTACCACGAAGCCCAGATGGGCTCCCTCCTCTCTCACTACGCCCGATATATCACCCAGATGCTCGGGCAAGGGCTCGGGATTATGAGGAAAGAGACCTGTCGGTTCACAGTAGAGCTCTATGACCCTCTTTACGCCCAGGGCCTTCAGGAGGGCAGGCATGGCCAGTCCGCCCACGGAATTAACCGCATCCACGGCCACGGTGAATCCGGCAGCGGCGATAGCCTCAGCGTCAACCAGGGGCATGGCAAGGACAGCCTCAATATGTCTTTCGGTCCAGCCCGGGTCACTCGTCTGACCACCCAGCATGTCATAACTCACGTAGTCAAAATCTTCTCTCTCTGCTATGGCAAGCACCTCCCTTCCGTCAGCGTCGCTTAAAAACTCCCCTGCCTCATTCAGCAGCTTCAGGGCGTTCCACTGGGCAGGATTATGGCTGGCAGTGAGTATTATTCCGCCTCCGGCGCCAAGTCCCGTCACCGCTATCTCCACCGTCGGGGTGGTCACCAGGCCGGCATCAACAACATCGATGCCCACGCTGCGCAGTGAGGCATTCACCAGCGCTGCCACCATCTCACCCGAGACCCGGGCATCCCTTCCGGTGACTACCTTCAGGGCTCCCCTGCCGCGGCGCTTGAGCCAGGTGCCGTACGCTGACGAGAACTTTACAATGTCGGGCGGCGTGAGCGACTCACCCGGCCTGCCGCCTATTGTCCCCCTGATGCCGGAGATGCTTTTGATCAGTGCCATTTTCAGTTTGTTTTATCCGACTGCAAAGGTGCGAAAAAGATCGGGGAGAAAACCGGTAATTAGTTGTAAATTTGCACCCTGAAAAAAGAGAAAGCATGAGTAAGATGTCGGGAAAACCGTCACAGGGCAGGTC
>CAYPKP010000039.1:0-1913 GCA_964411345.1 uncultured Rikenella sp.
CCGACAAATGAAAGAGCCTGGCACGAGAGTGCCGGGCTTAATTTTTCCTGCAGCGTTGAAAGCTTGCTTTCATAAGCGGAAAGAAAAATTAAGACTGGGAATGAGCACAGCGAATGTCAGGCTCTTTCATTTAAGTCACCTCATGGAAGTCCGCCGCAAAGCGAAGTCTTTGCGGCAATCTTCTCACCATCTTTCAGTCAACTCAATGGAAGTCCGCCGCAAAGCGAAGTCTTTGCGGCAATCTTCTCACCATCTGTCAGTCGTCAGGATTACTGCAGAACACTCACGGTTATATGTGACGGATGCCTGGTATCGTGATAGATCCGGTGCGTAGCCTTCTGAAAGTCGCTTTCCGTGCACTCATAGATGTTCACGAACTTCTGCGGGTTCCTGTCCACCAGCGGGAACCATGAGCTCTGCACCTGTATCATGATGCGGTGCCCCTTCCTGAAGGTATGGGCCACGTCGGGAAGTGCGTACTTCACCTCTGTCACCCTGCCCGGAACGAAAGGCTCGGGATGCTCAAAGCTGTTCCGGTACCTGCCGCGGAAGACCTCACCGCGTACAAGCATCTGGTAACCGCCCAGCGGCACCTTGACCTCCTCATCCTCCCCTGCCTTCATGTCAGGAGGAAAGACATCTATCAGCTTGACAACAAAGTCTGCGTCCGTGCCGGTGGTTGAGACAAAGAGATCTGCCACTACCGGACCTGCCAGGGTGACATCCTCCTCGAGGATATCTGTCTGATAGACCATCACATCGGGACGTCTGGAGGCAAACCTCTGATCATCAGTCATATACTCTGCAGTCCTGTTCCTATGCACATCCTCGGTATATGGCACCGGGTTCATCGGGTCAGAGACATACTCGTCAAAACTCTTTTTTCCTGTCGGCGGGATGTACGTAGCCCGCTCCCCGGGATGAAACCAGAGTTTCTTCTCAGTTACCTTCTTCGGTGGCCAGGCTTCAAAGCTCCTCCACTCATTTGATCCCGTGACAAAGACGGTGGCTTCTGCAATTTCAGCGGCACCTTCTCCCTTAAGGTGATAGTTGAAGAAGCTCTCCTCAAGTTGATGGAAATCCTCGTTGGCATCCATCCCCCAGTATATGTTTCCCATATTGGTTGCCTCGCCTGTAGCCCACTGTCCGTGTGACCAGGGCCCCATCACCAGATAGTTGGCTGTCGTTGAGCTGTTCTGGCTTTCGATGGCTTCGTAAGTCTTCAGGGCTCCGTACAGATCTTCAGCGTCAAACCACCCGCCTACGGTGAGCACTGCCGGGGTCACATCAGTAAGATGCTGCCGCGGATCGCGCTCCTGCCAGAACCAGTCGTAGTCAGGATGGGCAAAGGCGTCATTCCAGAATTTGACGCTGTCGCCCAGGTAGAGGGGAACCAGGTTACGGATGGCACCCACAGACATGAAAAATTCATAGTTGTCTTGCACAGGCCATTTAAATGAAGGACTTCCCGTCCTGGAAGGTCCTTTGCGGGGTTGCCCGAAACTGTAGTAGAAATTGAAGCAGTCGAGCATGAAGAAGGCGCCGTTATGATGGAAATCGTCACCCATGAACCAGGCTGTGACAGGTGCCTGGGGTGAGACTGCCCTGACTGCCGGATGGGCGTCAATGATTCCCATGGTTGCATAGAACCCAGGGTAGGAAATACCTAAGATACCTGCCCTGCTGTTGTTGTTGGGAACGTTTTTTATCAGCCAGTCGACGGTGTCCCATGTGTCGGTTGTCTCATCGGTATCATCGCTGTTGTTCTTGACAGGGATATATGGCCGGATGTCCTCAAAGACTCCTTCACTCATATATTTGCCCCTCACATCCTGGAAGACCATGATATAGCCTTCCTCCATGTATCTCGAGTAGAGCTGTACAAAGTAATTGAAGTTGCCCGCCCCTGACGG
>CAYPKP010000039.1:2013-15664 GCA_964411345.1 uncultured Rikenella sp.
GGATAACTGAATTCAGTAGTGGTGGAGGGTATTCCGAATGCGCCCTGGTCAGGACTGTCCCATGTGGAGACATAGCCCTGGCCTGTGGCGGTGACATGTACGGATATCCGCAGTTTGATGCCCTGGAGGTCTGCCACCCCGTGCCAGTCGCCCTCAACTGACTGGGAATGTGCAATTGGTGCACTTAATAGCATAACGGCAATAGCAGCGGCAATTAATCTCCTGGTTCGTGAAGTTTTCATTCTGGTATTTTTTAATTATTTCATTGGCCGAATGTAACCTGCATGTACATAACAATCATATTCCCGTGTGAGCTGCCCATCAGGCAAGTTTCATATAAGTATAAATCAAAGTTAGTGCAGCACTGTTTCTGACGGGTCATTGTATCAGGCAAAAATGATGTTGAATGAAGAGGTTTGCCTTTGAAAGACCCTCTTTCCTGTGGCAGTGCTGCACAGGTATCAGAAAAAAAATCGGGGCAACAATGTTGCCCCGAAAAGTCTTAACCTCTTGTCTGATCAGCGAGTCAGAGGACCACTACCAGAT
Organism: uncultured Rikenella sp.; assembly: GCA_964411345.1. GTDB lineage: Bacteria > Bacteroidota > Bacteroidia > Bacteroidales > VadinHA17 > SR-FBR-E99. Next base: position 2,560 of record CAYPKP010000039.1, read on the forward strand.
ATCTTGATCCCTCCCAGAATCTTGCCGGATCAGTCACGCTCAGAGTGACTGTTTCAGCATCGGTGGTGGTCAGCTGGTAACTGCCGGAGGGATGGAGTGAGATGAACTCAAGTTTATCAATGGTGCCTTTAAGCGGGAAGCTGGTCTTCTCACGTATGTCTATCTTCTCCATGCTGTTGCTGCTCAGCGAGGGGGACAGCACCATCACTCTTCCCAGGAAACCGAGGAAGCCGCCGGTTTTAATAATGACATTACTGTTTATAAGCTCATCCTTTGTGCCTGCGACATACCATGCGGTGTTAAGGTTGCCCGTCATCTCGCTGATGGTTGCCTCCATCTCATCGTTCTTTCCTGTCAGGGTCTCAATGCTGGCAGTCTGTTCTTCGATTGTGGCAGCAAGCGCAGCACTCTTTTCAGTCAGAACGGTTATGAGGCTGTCTTTCCTGGCAACAAGAACATTGAGCTCCGCCACCTCCTCCTCAAGGGCCTTTACCTTTGAGCTGGCACTGTAATAGCGGCTTCTTGCCGACTGGTATTTCTGCTCTGTCTCCTCCATGGAGGCGGTAATATCCGCTATTGCCCTTTCAAGCCTGGCCGGAATTTCACCGGCCTCCGCCTGTGCTCCGGCCTCCTGGCCGAGCAGTGCGCTGAGCTTCGCGTCAGCATCACTCATGACGGAGAGATACTCCTTCACCGTTGATTCGCTTTTGGCAAGCTGACTGATCAGATCCTGTTTTTCAGCCTCGAGCTGTTCCGACATTGTCTTGTACTTGCAGCCGGTAAGACTGAGTACAGCCATGATAATAATTAAAGCTTTGATGGTTTTCATATCTGCTGTTATTAGGGTTTGACGCGTCATAATTGAACGAAAATTAGTAAATTTCCGGTAAAGAAGCAATTATTTCATGCATCTGCTTTGTGAAAGTGAGCAGGTTAAGATGATAATTGAGTATCAGGCCATAAATTTTTACCTGAATTATGGCATGAAAATGAAAATAACTAAAACAAGATAACATGAAACCTCTAAATCTTTTGCTTGCCGCATTTCTTGCCTTAATGCTGAGTTCCTGCGCCACCACCGTCAACTTCCCGGTCTCACGGCTTGCTCCGGCAGCTGAGGGATCAACGAAGATCAGGCAGGACAAAAACGGGAACTACAACATCACGGTCAGGGTCAATTACCTGGCAGATGCCGAACGGCTCAACCCTCCGAGGAGCCAGTATATTGTCTGGGTGGAAAAGGAAGACGGTTCATTTCAGAATATCGGGATTCTTGTCAGTGACAGGCTTAACAAGGCCAGGCTTGAGACGAAAACCCCCTTCGTGCCTTACCGGATACTGATAACAGCTGAAGATGAGGGCGCGCCCACATGGCCCGGTACCCAGGAACTGTTTCGGTCGGAGAGGATCATACGGTAGGGTATCACCAGCGGCTGAGGCTCCTCTCCTGTGCCGGCTGAGGCTCCTCTCCTGTGCCGGCTGAGGCTCCTCTCCTGTGCCGGCTGAAGCTCCTTTCCTGTGCCGGCTGAGGCTCCTCTCCTGTATCGGCAGCGTCAGCTGAAGTAGGGTGAGTGCGGAAGGGCAATAAAAAGTAACCTCTGAGCGGAACAAAAAGCTCATTTCTCCCTTCCGGGCGGCCAAAGGAAATCCGCAAGATCCGGTTGGGTCAGGCATCAGACCTCATCACCCGGTTTCAGATAAAACCCGATTGCATTAAGGGAGTCACTCCTGCGATAGTATTCCGGATCAGCCAGTTTGGTATTTTCCAGCCGGTTAACCTTGATCATCACACTTCCGTCCTTTGGCTTCATAACCTGGACACCCTTGGTTGTACGGCTCTCCACCGGATTGATCATGGAGGTATTGAACAGAACAGCCTTCCTGATGCTGCTCATGGCAACCAGGTCAATATCACGTTCAATGAGCTCAATGAAGATCAGTCGCGATTCGCCATTGAAAGAACCCTTCAGCTTCCTTCTGGCATACTCGGTTTCATAGCTTTTCAGGGAGATCTTTCCCATCTTCCCGTTTTCAAATGCTACTATCAGGAAGCCTTTGTACCTCTTTTCTCCAGTAAGATAGACAGGCCTCTCTCCCGGTTCGAGGTCAACTTTCTGCAATGCCTGTACCTTCTCAATGATCTCCTTCTTCTGAACCTTATAGACATTGCCCAGGGAGGTAAAGACAAGGATCTCACCTGAATTTGAATCGTCTCCCAACTTGATTGCTGGCGGGCCGGAGGGAGATTCCCTGGTTGAAAAATTTCTCTCCGCCATCTCTATTCTCCTCTTCAGACTGTCTGCACTTTGCATTGTTACCAGGTTTTAATCAGAATCCAAATGTGGCAATTATTAATCTTTCTCCTGCCTGAATTCAGGAATTTATTTGGCATGTCCGGATCTTCATCCGCAATGCTTACGGTCAACAACAAGCGTCACGGCTCTTTTCAAAATCCTTATCTTCCCGGGATTCGGGCACACCCTGATAAAGCCGGGCTGACAGGCCGGGTAAGTACAGAGCTGATGACACTTGAGTGTCAGCAATAAAGAACCCCGGTATCTGTGTGAACCGGGGTATCTGTTTCAAAACGGGTGACAAATATCCCGACTCCGATTACTCCTCATCCTTTATCGGAATCACAAGCCGCATGTCGGGCATGGCGAATATTACTCCCTTGTTTGCCTTTTTCAACTCCTGGACCGTGATGCCGTATTTATCAGCTATATCGGAGAGCGATTCGCCCTTTCTGACCTTATGTACCTTTCTTTTTTCAGGTTGTGGCCTGGCTGCCTGAGGCTCGGTCTTCGGAGCAGGTTCCTGTACCTGTAACTCCCCGGGCTTTTCGGGACTCTCTTCCTGTGCCCTGGGCTCTTCACTCTTTGAAGGCTGAGTCTCTGCCGTCACCTTGTCTGATGGTGCTGCAGCCTGCTCCTGATGCGGAAGCTGGGATCCGGTCCTTTGCTTCTCCTGTGCGGGAAGGGGCTGGGGCTTCTCCTGCACCGGCATTGGCTGGGGCTTCTCTGCTGCCCTGGCAGGGGTCTCTGAAGCTGACGGAGCCTGATTCGTTCCTGAAGTGGCTGAAGGAGGCTCAGGAGCTTCATCCTCCACCACCAGCGACGAAGATACCGGTATCCTCAACACCTGTCCCGCCTGGATGCCGCTTGCCGGGATCACATTTTCGCGGTCAATGTCGAGTATCGTAACCTTGTAAGCCTTTGCAATGGAATAGAGCGTCTGCCCTTTCAGAACCTGGTGCATGTAATACTCCCGGTTGTTGAATACGATCTTTTCACGGGATATTCTGATACCGGACGTTGGTGCCGGTCCCGGGGAAGTGACGGCTGCGGGTCGCGGCTTGGGCATCGGCACCGGCTGCGCAGCGGAAGAGGTTCCCGATGCTGCGCCGGAAGCAGCTGCGGATATGGGTATCCGGAGCATCTGACCTGCCTGGATGCCACTGGCAGGAATCACATTCTCACGGGTAATGGCATCAATGGTCACCTTGTAAGCCCTGGAGATGGAATAGAGTGTCTGACCCTTCAGCACCTCATGCATAAAGAAGGCCCGGCCCCCGGAGATGACCCTTTCATTTGATACCTGTACAGGCACCTGTGCACTGATTTTCAGCGGAGCGAGCAGGGCAACTGTCAGTGCTATCATGGGCAAAATGCGCGTCACAGTCATATCATCTCAATTTTGAGGTATAAAGGTAGTATTTTCATATAAACAGGCCCCCTGCCATCTAAACATATTGGCTCAACAGTTGTTAAGAATAGGGAATGACCACCTTAAATCACTTTGTATGAACAGCGTGCGAAGAATGACCACCATTCTGCGAAATGAATACCACGGAGCCGGCCTTGATCCAGGCGATTTTGCGGAAGACCCGATCATCCAGTTTGAGAGATGGATGGAAGAGGCCATTGCCCGTAAGGTTAGGGAGCCCAACGCAGTACATCTTGCAACGGCAGACGCCGAAGGCAGACCGTCAGGAAGAATTGTGCTGCTGAGAGATTTCAGCGATAGGGGGTTTTCCTTCTTTACCAGTTACAGCAGCCGCAAGGGTGAGGAGCTTGAACAGAACAACCACGCCGCCATGACATTCTTCTGGAATGAACTCTACCGGCAGGTCAGGATCGGCGGCAAGGTTTACAGGCTTCCGGCTGAGGAATCGGACGCCTATTTCATGAGCAGGCCGCGGCAGAGCCAGATCAGCGCCCTGGTGTCACAGCAGAGCAGGGAGCTGGATAACCGAGCCATGCTTGAGAGAATGGCCGCCGAGGCAGAAGAGAAGTACCGCGACAGGCCTGTTCCCCGGCCTGAAAACTGGGGCGGATATTATCTCGCTCCGGATTATGTTGAGTTCTGGCAGGGAAGGGAGCACCGTCTCCATGACAGGCTCCGGTATATTAAAACGGAAAGCGGCAAATCATGGGTCATCCGTCTCCTTTACCCTTGATACCGCTCACCTGATGTTTAATGAGATGACGTCCCGCGTTCCCGGCACACTGCCTTTCATGTGCTGAACTGAAGCTCAGTGAGCGTCCTGTAAAGTCCGCTGCCATTTGACAGAAGCTCGTTATGAGTTCCCTGCTCAACAATCTTTCCGTCACTGAGCACTATTATCCTGTCTGCCTTGCGGACGGTTGAGAGCCGGTGGGCTATGACCAGTGAGGTACGGCCCTTCATCAGCTTCTCAAGAGCCTCCTGAACCAGTCTTTCGGATTCGGAGTCGAGTGAGGAGGTGGCTTCATCAAGTATAAGTATCCTGGGGTTTTTCAGTACGGCGCGGGCAATTGCAATCCTCTGCCGCTGGCCTCCCGAGAGCTGCACGCCCCTCTCCCCCACAACCGTTTCCAGCTTATCGGGAAATGATTGGATAAAGTCCCACGCGTTCGCCTGTACTGCAGCTTCCATTATCTCCTCCTCCGTGGCTCCGGGTCTTCCGTATGCTATATTCTCACGGATAGTGCCTCCGAACAGAAACACATCCTGCATCACCACAGCCGTTTGTGCCCGAAGTGAGGTTACCGGGAAAGAGAGGCTGTCACGGCCGTCAAAGCTGATTATCCCCTCAGTAGGGTCATAAAACCTCAGCATCAGCGATGCAATGGTTGACTTCCCTGCCCCACTGGGGCCCACGAGGGCAACCTGCTGGCCCGGATCGACAGTGAAGCTTACATCTTGCAACACCACAACCTCGTCGCGGGACGGGTACCTGAACCCCACCCTGTCAAAGGTGATCTGTCCGTGAAGGGCATGGGAAGCGTCGGGAACATACCCTTCATCAATGTCTTCCGTATTCTCATCAAGCAGCAGCAACAGCTTCTCCGATGCACCCAGCGTCTTCTGCAGCCGCGTGTATACACCTGCCATACCTGCAATATTCCCACCGATAAAGCCCGAATAAATTACGAATGAAAAGAGCTGGCCCGCTTCCATCTGTCCGTTGGCGATCATCGTTGCCCCGCGCCAGATCACTGCAGCCATGGAGAGAAAAAATCCCATGACGATGAATGATATGGCTGCCTGGTATTTCCCTCCCTTTATGCCCATCCTGGCTACCTCTTCCGTCTTCGCCCGGTAACGGTCACTCTCAAAACCCTCATTGGTGAATGCCTTCACATTCTGTATACCCTGAAGTGTCTCCTCAACAATTGTGTTTGACTCCGCAACAAAAGCCTGGGCTTTTTTCGAATACCGGCGAATGGCCCTGCCGGAGAAAAAAGCCAGAAGTGATATGGCAGGCACAATGGCCAGCGTGAATAGCGTCAGCTTAAAAGAGCTGATGGCCATAAGCGTTATCCCCCCGATGATGACAATTACCTGCGATATAAGATCCGCAAGGGTATATGTAAGTGTATCCTGCAGCAGCGCAATGTCAGATGAGATGCGGCTGTTAAGCTCGCCCACCCTTCTTGCGGAGAAGAATGACATTGGCAATTTGATAAGGTGATTGTAAATATGCTGCCTGATGGAAGCCAGAGTCTTCTCTGTCACAACTACAAAAAGTCTGGTTCTGGTATATCCAAACAGAGCCTGGGCGACAAGAATGGCCATCAGGATGAGCCCCGTCCCGGTTATCTCATCCATCGTCCTGCCTTTGGTGCCCAGATCAACCATATCACCCAGGAGCTTTGGAAACATCAGGCTCGCACCGGTGGACATAAGCAGGAAAAACATCCCGAGGACGAATAACCAGACATATGGCCTGAGGAACCTGTATAACCTGCCAAGATCCTTCAGACCGCTACCGGTATCTTTCAATTTCCCGTCAGACATTTAAAATTGTACCTTTGAATCAGGATGCAAAGATAAACCAAACACTCACGGTTAGACTCACCGTACTGTTAAACAATTCTCTGCTCCGTTTTGTTGATTAACAATATACCTGACAAATGGAGGAATACAAAGTTAAAATTATCAGCAAGGAAAGCCTGACTCATGATGTAATAACATTACAGGTTGAGAAGCCGGCAGGTTATTCATTTATCCCAGGGCAGGCTACGGACCTTTCGATTAACACTCCGGAGCTTAAAAACAAAAAGAGACCCTTTACCTTTACCGGACTGAACAGCGACCCTCATCTTGAATTTGTCATCAAGATCTATCCGTCACACAACGGCGTGACGAAAGAGCTCGACAGCCTGAAGCCTGACGATGAGCTTATCATCAGGGATGTTTGGGGCGCAATCACCTACCGGGGCAAAGGGGTCTTTATCGCCGGCGGGGCAGGCATAACCCCCTTCATCTCCATATTCAGGGACCTGCAGTCACGTGATGAGCTTGACGGCAATATGCTGATATTTGCAAACAAAACCAAAGCCGATATTATTCTGCCTGATGAGTTCCGAAAAATGCTGGGCGACAATTTCATCAACATACTCTCCGAGGAGAAATTGAGCAACTATCATCATGGCATGATCAGCGAGGAGTTCCTCAGGTCCACCGTCGGCGATTTCAACAGGCAGTTCTACCTCTGCGGCCCTCCTCCGATGATGAATGCCCTCAAGAAACAACTGGCAAACCTGGGCGTAGGCAAGGAGTCTCTGACAGTAGAGTTCTGACCGCCGCAGCCCGCCGGACAGGCTAACCGTTCAAGATCTCTCTCGCGGGTGTGGATAGCATGTTTATAAGTCGTATGATGTCAGACTTTGGATGAACCGGCTAATTGAATAATTTTAAAGTGTTATTCAGACACCTATGACATCGCTTGAAAGCCTGAAAAATCTTGTCCTCGCTCCCTATATTCTGAAAGCCACTGCACTGATAAGCGTGCAGAGAGAGGTAGGCGGAAACCAGTTCCGGCACTGCTTCTCCACCCTGGGTATCCTGCTCGACTATAAGTTCTACACCAACAGCGTTCTGCTGAAGGCATCGCTCCTGCACGACCTGTTCGAAGATCTGCCCGAGACACAGATTGATGAGGTCAGGTGGATTGACAGTGACGGCGCTGATGTTGTAAACCTTGTGCTTGAGGTGACAAGAAGAAAGGATGAGACCAAGGAGCAGTATCTGCAGCGCGTTCTTATGGAGGGATCAGGAAATGCGCACCTGTTGAAGTGTGCCGACAGGATAAGCAATCTCACCGACCTGCACCGTGACACCCAGTCTGAGCAGAAGATCTCTGACTATCTTGATCAGACCGAAAAATATGTTTTCCCCATGGCACGGAAGGTCAATGACGACATGCTGATTGAGCTGACCGACCTGGTGGCAAGACGCAGGAAGATAATCCGGATGCTGGAGTACGACAGAAATCATGGTGGTTCCCCTGGTGACTGACCGTCACCGAAAGGCACTCCCTCAACCGAGCAGCTGTTTTACCTTTGCCGATATCTCACGGCCATCAGCCCTTCCAGCCAGTTCCTTTGTTGCAACACCCATCACCCGGCCCATATCTGACGGCCCTTTAGCTCCCACGCGGCTGATAATGGCCCTTAGAACAGCCTCCAGTTCCTGTTCGCCCATGGCGGCAGGAAGGTATTTCTCAAGTACTGCCGCCTCGCTTTCCTCCTTCTCAAAAAGATCAGGCCTGTTCTGTTCCCTGTAGATAGCCGCTGACTCCCTTCTCTGCTTTACGAGCTTGCGGATTATCTTCGTTTCCTCCTCTACGGTAAGGACACTATTCTGCCCTCGCTCTGACCTGGCAAGGATAAAGGCAGTCTTGGCTGCCCTGAGGGCCTCCAGAACATCCTTGTCCTGTGCCTTCATGGCCGCCATCAGGTCGCCTGCAATTCTATCTGAAAGTGACATTTTAAGAGTTTGTTTATGTTGTTTAAGATGATGATAAATTTACATCATTTTTTGCGAGTCTTGCCACTCATCACTGGATGCGATTACACCGCCTTTCCTTTTACTGTGACCCGGGCCGTCAGCATCCCCGGTGATTGCAGGTGGCATCACCGTCACCTTTTACTCCTGTAGCCGCAGGCCGAGAGAGCGTCGGTTACGGCTGCCACGGTGGCAAGTATATCTCCCTTTGTGACCGATCCCATATGGCCCACCCTGAAGTATCTCTCCTTCATGGCCGGAAGCAGTCCCCCTGCAAGGATTACGTCTGAAGATGCAATAGCCCTCATGAAATCACCCCCTTTTACTCCTTCGGGATACAATGGAGCGGAGAGGGTATTTGCACTCACATCATCACTCACGGGTATCAGCCCCAGGCCCAGTTCCCTCATTGCCTCACGGAAGGTTGCACCCATCTCCCGGTGTCTTCCGAAACGGGCTTCCATCCCCTCCTGCAGTATCATCTTCAGGCTTACCTCAAGGCCGGAGACCAGGTTCACTGCCGGTGTGCCAAAGTAAGCCGGGCGTCTCTCCTCATATGCCTTCATCACAGGCAGCCAGTGGGTCCAGTCGCTGTAGTAGCTGCCCACCGGGCTCTTGCGGGTCTTCCATGCCTCCACAGCCCGGGAAGAGGCAACCATTAGTGCCAGTCCCGGAGGCACGCCCACGGCTTTCTGAGAGGCAGTGAGCACCACGTCGATCTTCCATTCATCCTGTCTTATCTCCTCTCCGGCCACGGAGCAGACACCGTCAAGAACGGTGATGACCCCGTATTTTTCTCCCAGCACCCCCAGTGGCTGCGGGTCAACCCTCACCGCGGTGGAAGTGTCAACATGGGTGAATGTCATCAGCTTATAATGCGAATGTTTAAGTTCAGCCTCCACTGTCTCAAGGCTGACAACCTCACCTGCCGGAGCCTGGAGCACCCTGACTTCCGCACCGTAGCGTTTCAGCAGTTCGGAAAAACGCTCGCCGAAGTAACCTGTCGATATTACCAGGGCCCTGTCGCCAGGCTCAATCAGGTTGGCACCCGCCATATCCATTGCCAGGGTTCCGCTGCCGGCCATTATGAAGGGCTGACCCGACGGAGAAAGCCACACATCCCGCATCATCTCAAGGGCATGGCCGAATGACTCAATAAAATCAGGCGCCACATGGCTGGTTGTCGGGGTTCCGACCGCCTTCATCACCTCCGGTTCAAACTCTATCGGACCGGGAATCATCAATAATTTTCGTCCTTTCATTATTAATATTTATTCTGATCAGATTGAACCTGGATGAAAAGCTTCAGCCCAATCTAACGGGCAGTTCCTCTCATCCAGGTATACTCTCACTCTATTATTTTTCCTTATAAAGATCAAGTTCCATATCGTCCATCATCCCGATAAGCTGTTCTATCACCTCTTCTCCCGGCGGCAGGAGGGGTCTTCTCAGGTGTCCGCCATAGAGTCCGAGGTGATCCATTGCTGCCTTGAGGGCCGGCACGCCCCAGCGGGCAGTCACGGCTGCATTGAGAGGGATGATGGTATGCTGCAGCTTTCTGGCCCGGTCAGTATCTCCTGCTGCAAAAGCGGAGAAGATCCCCAGGCAGTGGGCGGGTGCGATGTTTGCCGATGCCAGTATTCCGCCACAGGCACCCATTGCCAGCGCCGGGAGCAGGAATCCCGCCCCGCCGGCAAGTACCCGGAACTCCGGCTTCACACTGCCAAGCACCTCTCCCATCTTTACCACATTGCCGCCTGACTCCTTCAGACCAATGATGTTGGGATGCTCCGCCATGGCAATTATCATCCGGGCAGTCATATCAATACCGCTGTTGGCAGGCATGTTGTATACCAGTACCGGAACCGGAGAGGCGTCGGCAACATCATAGTAATGCCTCACCAGCTCATCATGGTTCATATTTCCCTTGTAGTACGAGGGATTAATGACAAGAACGGCATGCGCCCCCTCCGCAGCCGCAGCCCTGGAGAGGGCGATGGTTTCACGCGTGCTCTGGCAGCCGGTGCCGGCCAGGAGAATCCGGCCTTCCGGCAGTGCCTCCCGTGCGGCAGCAATTGCCTCAAGCTTCTCACTTTCCGAAAGCATCACCTGCTCACCGTTGGAGCCGAGAATAAGAAATCCTGAGAGGTCATACTGCGACAGTTTCTCGATGTTGAACCTGATCATTTCCGGAAGCAGGTTCTCATTGGAGTCAAAAGAGGTGGGGAGGGGCGGAAAAATCCCCCTCAGGTCAATTGAAATCATCTGTCAAAGATTAAGGTTCATTATAATCTGTTCTGCATTGTTACCTGGTTTGCCGGCCCGGAGGTGCCATGCTCACCGGATATCGCCGTTATGCAGGTCACTGCTCATGGAGTAAGGCCTGGCTTCGGGCAACGTTCCCCTGTCTCTGTCAGGCTCACCGTCCATGGTAAAATCAAGACGGCCGCCGGCAGTGAGCTCAAGGTGAGTCACATAGTTGACATCCAGTCGTCTGCCGTTCAGCCTTACATCTTTCACGTAGAAGTTCTCCCTGCTGTTCCCGGGGGCACTGACAACCAGCTCCCTGTCATCGGCGAGAGTGACGGTCGCCTTCCTGAACAGCGGCGAACCCAGCGCATATTCCCCTGTACCGGGGGTCACCGGATAGAATCCCAGTGCGCTGAATACATACCAGGCCGAGGTCTGGCCGTTATCCTCATCGCCGCAGTATCCGTCAGGGGTATAGTTGTAAAGCTTTTCCATAACCTCGCGTACACGCATCTGTGTCTTCCACGGCTCAGGGGTATAGTTATAGAGGTATATCATATGCTGTATAGGCTGGTTGCCGTGCGCATAATTGCCCATGTTCATGATCTGCATCTCCCGGATCTCATGGATGGGGAAACCGTAGTATGAGTCGTCAAATATTGGCGGGACCACGAATACCGAGTCTAGCATCCGTGCCATTTCGGTATCGCCTCCCATCAGTTCAGCCAGTCCGGCCACATCATGGAACACGCTCCAGGTATAGTGCCAGCTGTTGCCTTCGGTGAAGGCGTCACCCCATTTGTAGGGGCTGAAGGGCGACTGGAAGGTGCCGTCGAGGTTTCGTCCCCTCATAAGTTTGCTTTCGCTGTCAAATACGTTCTTATAGTTCTGTGCCCTGGCAGCATAGAGGTCAATCTCTTCCTGCGGCCTGCCAAGTTCCCGGGCCAGCCTCCAGAGGCACCAGTCGGCGTAGGCATACTCGAGTGTACGGGCCACGTTTTCATTGATACCGGCATCATAGGGTACATACCCTATGCTGTTGTAGTATTCCGCTCCGTACCTGCCAACGGAATGGACGGGTCCGTGGCCGCGGGTGTTTTTTACCAGGGCATTCCAGAGGGTGTCCATGTCATATCCCCTGATGCCCTTGAGGTAAGCATCAGCGATGAGAGACGCGGAGTTGCTCCCTATCATGCAGTTGCGGTGGCCCGGGCTGGCCCATTCCGGCAGCCACCCGCTCTCAAGATAGGCATTGACCAGTCCTTCCATGATGTGCGAGCTCATCTCTGGGTACATGAGCGTAATCAGCGGCATGGCAGCACGGAAGGTATCCCAGAATCCGTTGTCTGTAAACATCCTGCCGGGAAGCACTTTCCCGTTATATGGACTGTAATGGATGATGTTGCCGGTGGCGTCGTACTCGTAGAACATCCGCGGGAAGAGAAGGGTGCGGTAGAGGGTGGAATAGAAAGTACGAAGCTGGTCATCAGTGCCTCCCTCTACCCTTATGCGACCCAGTTCGGCATTCCATCGCTCGCGGCCTGCATCACGGACATCGTCAAAACTGCGTCCGCCTGTTTCACGTCCGAGGTTCAGAAAAGCCTGCTCCGGGGAGATGAATGACGATGCCACCCTGGCATTCACCACCTCACCCCTCGATGTGCGGAACCCGATAAGAGCCATGGCGCGGTCCCCCTCCTGAACATCAGTGCCGGGCATGAGCTCTCCGTCGATAGCTGCAGACCAGAAATCAAAGGAACGGTCAAATTCAATCACAAACCAGTTATGGAAATTCTCCGGCACTCCCCCGTGGTTGTTGCGGCAATAGCCCACCACCCTGTTTTGTTCAGGTATCACTGATACCATTGATCCGCCGGCAAAAGCATCAATTACCACTGCTGAAGAATCACTCTCCGGGAAGGTGAAACGGAAGATGGCCGCCCTTTCAGTCGGCGTCACCTCTGCAGTGATGTCATAATCGGCAAGGTAGACACTGTAATACCAGGGTTTTGCCACCTCAGCCTTATGTGAGAACCATGATGCGCGCTCCTCCTCGGTCAGCCTGTTGCCTCCGGTTACAGGCATCAGGGAGAAGGCTGCATAGTCATTGATCCACGGACTGGGCTGGTGTGTCTGCTTGATGCCCACGATTTTGTGGTCATCATAGGTATAGGCCCAGCCGTCACCGTTCTTTCGTGTCTGCGGGGTCCAGAAGTTCATGCCCCACGGCAGGGCCACCGCGGGGTAGGTGTTACCGTGAGACAGGAGATATTCGGAGTCGGTGCCCATAAGCGGCGAAACAAGGCCGGCAGGACCGGGCATCTCTTCTACCCGGGGCGAGGGACCGCAGGCTGTGGCAGCTGCCATGAAGGCAGCAGTGATCAATATCCGGATTTTTGCTTTCATAAGGCAGAGGTCATTCAATAATATCAATGGCCGGCATGTTCAGTATGGCGGGCCTTTGGCCTGTAAATTTAATATTTTAGCCGGATGTACTGCTTCTGTCACAGCGTATCCCTGTAAATCTGAACAGAGCGCCGGCACTGTCCCGTCACTGCGGATCCACATCGGGCTGAAGGCG
>CAYPKP010000039.1:15764-27841 GCA_964411345.1 uncultured Rikenella sp.
CACATCGGGCTGAAGGCGGCGCCGGTACTGTCCCGTCATTGCGGATCCACATCGGCATGAATACGCAGCAGACCGTCCCGGGGCATCCGCAGCTCATCCTCCACGGCCTTGCGGATTACCTCCTTTACGCGGGAAGGAGAGAGTGAGCCTCCTATCTTGACCATGATGGTCTTTATGTACCATCTCTGAACCTGCCTCACTGCCGGGAATTCAGGACCCAGCACATGGCTGCCGAGGTGACGGCGAAGCTCCCCGGCCAGCCTGGATGAGGAGGTGTCCAGCTCCCCGGGATCGCGGTGCCTGATAAATATCCTGATGATCTTTGTGAAGGGAGGGTATCCGAACAGTGAACGTTCTTCAAGCTGTGTGGCACACATCGTCTTATAATCATGTTTGAGCACCTGGCGCAGGATGATATGGTTAGGGTCTGCGGTCTGAATGATGACCTTGCCGCGGCGCGTCCGGCGTCCTGCCCTGCCGCTCACCTGTTCCATCAGCTGAAAGCTGCGTTCAAAGGCCCTGAAGTCAGGGAAATGCAACATATTATCGGCATCGAGGATACCCACCACTGTAAGTCTCTCGAAGTCGAGTCCCTTGGAGATCATCTGGGTGCCGATCAGTATGTCGGTCTTCCCTGCGGCAAAGTCCGAGAGTATCGAGGCGGAGGCAGTACGGTTTCTCGTGGTGTCCTGATCCATCCTCGATACCGTGGCTGACGGGAAGAGCAGCCTGACCTCTTCCTCTATCTTCTCGGTGCCGAATCCTTTGGTGGTCAGTGTCTCTGAACCGCATTCCGGGCATAGCGCGGGCAGTCGTACGCTTTTACCGCAATAGTGGCACACCAGTCGTCCGAGGCTCTTGTGGTAGGTATAGCTTACGGAACAGTTTGTACACCCCGGCACCCATCCGCAGCCGGGACACATAAGGTAGGGAGAGAATCCCCTGCGGTTCTGGAACAGTATAACCTGTTCCCCGTTGCCGAGGGCCTCAGTAATGGCATCGAGCAGACGTCTGGAGAAATGAGACGGGGACTTTCCTTTCCCTGCCGGGAATCGGGTATCGGCGATTATCATCTCAGGCATCAGCACCTCACCGTGGCGGGTCATCAGCTCTGCCAGCCCGTACCTGCCGGCCGTGGCATTATAATAGCTCTCCAGCGAGGGGGTGGCAGAACCGAGCAGCGTCTTGCCCCCGTGTATCCGTGAGAGCATCATGGCGGCGTCGCGGGCATGATAGCGTGGTGCCGGATCATACTGCTTGTATGAAGAGTCATGCTCCTCGTCAACGATGATCAGTCCCAGGTCGGTGAAGGGCAGGAAGAGCGACGAGCGCACACCCAGCACCGCCCTGAGGGCACCGGACTGCACGCTGCTCCATACATCACGGCGTGCTGCCGGCGTGAGGCGCGAATGAAACACCCCTATTCCGTCACCCAAGTGTCTCTTTAACCTCTCAATGATCTGCGTGGTGAGGGCTATCTCGGGAAGCAGGTAGAGCACCTGCCTGCCGCTGGCGAGCTGCTCCTGCATCATGTGTATGTAGAGCTCCGTCTTGCCGCTGGAGGTGACACCGTGGAAGAGCACGACATCATGCTTAAGATAGAGTTCCTTTATTCCGGTGTATACCTTCTCCTGTACCTGGCTCAGCGGTGCCGGCATGATCACCTCTCCTGCAAAGGCACTCTTCCTGCTGCCTCTCCTTCTTGTCGTGCCACGGCCCGGAAGATCGTCCGCGGAGGGTATGGCAGCCTTCATCACCTCCCCCGGGTAAGCCATGTAGTAATCTGATATCCAAAGGATAAAGTCAGCAAGTCGCTCGTGGATGCAGGCCTCCTCCGCAAACAGCTCAACTATCTCCCTGGGGGTGAATCCCTCAGGCGGAGTGTCATGCAGCCTGACCACCAGCCCTGTGGTGCTCCTGCTCTGTCCGAAGGGCACGGTCACCAGGCTGCCGCGACGAATATTGCCTGTCATCGCCGGCTGGACCAGATAGGTATAGGTGCCGGCAAGGGCAACGGGTATGATCAGATCTGCGTATAGCTGTGCCATCTTGTAAACTGCGGCAATCGTCTCTGCCGGCCCCCGCTGGCGGGCTGCCAGGCATGGTCAGGGGTTTCCGGCAGGATCGCTGTTCCTGTTAACTCAGCGCACTCCGCACCTTCCCGGCTGCGTCGGTGAATGTGGAGGCGGCTATCACCTTAAGCCCGGAACCGTCAATGAGCTCCCTGGCCTCGTTGGCGTTGGTGCCCTGCAGTCTGACGATTACAGGCACGGTGATATTACCGATGGTTTTATATGCCTCGATGATTCCTGCCGCCACCCGGTCACACCTGACGATGCCGCCGAAGATGTTCACCAGGATGGCCTTGACGTTGGGGTCTTTAAGGATGATCCGGAACCCGGCCTCAACGGTCGTGGCATTTGCACCGCCGCCCACATCGAGGAAGTTTGCCGGCCTTCCTCCTGACAGCTGTATCAGGTCCATGGTCGCCATAGCCAGTCCTGCACCGTTGACCATGCATCCTACATCACCGTCGAGCTTGACATAGTTGAGGCTGCTCTCCGAAGCCTCCACCTCTGTGGGGTCCTCTTCACTGAGGTCGCGCATGGAAGAAAGATCAGGATGGCGGAAGAGAGCATTGTCATCAAGCGTCACCTTGCAGTCTACTGCCAATATCCTGTCGTCGCTGGTCTTGAGAAGAGGATTGATCTCTATCAGCGAGGCGTCGGAGCTGATGAAGGCATCCCACAGTCCGCCGAGGAACCGGGTCATCTCCCTGAAGGCCTTGCCCTGCAACCCAAGGTTAAATGCTATGGTCCGCTTCTGGAAGTCATGGAGGCAGCAGGTGGCATCAACAGGCTCAGTGAAGATAGCTTCCGGCTTCTTTTCCGCCACCTCTTCAATATCCATTCCGCCTTCGGTTGAATACATGAAGACATAAGATCCCCTCTTGCGGTCGAGCAGGATTGACATGTAAAACTCCCTTATATCCGATTCGCCTTCATAGTAGACATCCTGTGCGATCAGCACCTTGTTCACCGGTTTTCCTGCCGGTCCGGTCTGTGGTGTCACCAGGGTCATGCCGAGCATCCGTGAAGCCACCTCTGATGCTTCAGCCGGTGAGCGTGCAATCTTGACGCCTCCGCCTTTGCCCCGGCCACCGGCATGAATCTGTGCCTTGATGACGAAGATCTCCGTTCCGAATTTCTTCCTTAGCTCTTCTGCAACAACAGCGGCCTGCCCGGCAGTTTCAACTACAAATCCCTCCTGTACCGGTACACCGTGAGACTGAAGAATTGATTTTCCCTGGTATTCGTGAATGTTCATGACAGGTTATCTGATAATTGTGGTTCTTTGAGATGCCAAATGATTGAGGAAGGTAATTTACTCATTTTTATATTTACTTTCGCTAAAATTTTATTGCATGAGGAAGCTGACAAATGATGAGCTGAACCGCAAGAGCGTGAATGAATTCCGCTCTTCATCAAAGTCGCCCTTCATCGTGGTTCTCGACAATGTGAGGAGTCTCAACAACGTAGGTTCGATATTCCGTACAGCAGATGCCTTTATTGTTGAGGCTGTATGGCTGTGCGGCATCACTGCCACGCCGCCGCACCGTGAAATCCACAAGACGGCACTGGGAGCCACCGAATCAGTGGAGTGGCAGTACCGTGAGAGTGCTGCCGCTGCCGTCATGGAGCTGAGAGCTCGCGGTTACAGGATCATTTCCGTTGAGCAGGCTGATGAGGCAGTGCCGCTTGACGCCTTTGAAGTCATGGAAGGGGAGAAATATGCACTGGTCTTCGGACACGAGATAAGGGGTGTCAGCGAGGAGGTGGTTGAGATGTCGGACAGCTGCATAGAGATACCCCAGTTCGGCACCAAGCACTCTTTCAACGTGGCTGTCAGTGCGGGGATAGTGCTGTGGGAGCTTGCCGGCAGGGTCAGCCGCGGCAGGTAAGCAACGTTCATGCATTATTGCCCGGGCACCAGCCTTGAAAGAAAACAGCCTGCCTTCATATAAAGAAAAACCCCGCCTGCGTCACTGCCGGCGGGGTCTCTGTATTAAGCCCGTGGTTTGTTACTTTGTCACTGCGATGAATGCATCATCGAGGAAGTATTTTGCAAACTCGAGGTCGGTCATTGCATAGTTCTTCCAGTCGCTGTTGTATCCAATAGCTTCACGGAGTCCGTTGATCACACCATCCTTGTTGTCGTTGCGTGCAGCAATGACAGCCTTGAGGTATGAGGGTGCACCGCATTTGCATGGAGGAACGGATGCCATGGTTGTCTGTGCCTTGTTGACGTCTCCCTTGAGAAGCTGTGCAAGAGCAAGGTTCATGGAGGGTTCGTCGCCGAGGTAGTTGACTGCCTGGTCATACCTGCCCTCATGGATGGCTACGGTGCCAAGTCCGAATCTGGACTCGGGTGTGGCGGCTGTCATTGAATTGAAATACTCTGCAGCAGCGGCGTAGTTGCCCTTCAGCAGCTCCACGAAGCCCATGTTGTTCTTGATAACATCGTCATTCTTGAGAGCCTTGGCCTTTTCAAGAGCTTCCATGGCCTCATCGGCCTTGCCCATGTTCAGGTAAGCCCATCCGATGTTGTTCCATGCCCTTAAGCACTTGGGTTCCTTCTCTGCAGCCATCTTGTAATACTTCAGCATATCATTCACATCTTCGGTGAGTGTTGCGGCATAGAGAAGCTGCTCGAGGCTGAGAACCGAGGCATCACCATTAATTGCAGCGAGTATCTCTTCATCGCTGAGGCCTATCAGGTCAACGTCAACAGTGAACTTGGATCTCCTGAGCTGGGGAAGGATCTCATCAGCCAGCGCTTCGTAGGCGGCTGACATATTCTTGATCTCCTGTTCGCGGACAACGGGATCCTGGTACATTGAGAGCACTCTCAGGATAAGCTCCTTGTCGGCAATTGATGACTCCTGGACGAGGGTCTTGAAACCGTCCCAGTCTTCGGGAGTAGTCTTTGTTGAAAAGAACTGTGCAAGTTCGGGGACTTTGCCGTACTCTTTCTGGAGATATTTCTCGGCAGCCTTGCCCCTCTGCTCAGCGAGTCTTTCGTTGAGTGTGAGAGGACCGTCGGGAGAAGCATATGAACTGGCTGTAACGCCCTTCACTGCCATTCTCTCGTTCTGCATCACAAGTGCAATATAATCTTTGAGTGCCTGGATATCCTCTGATTTCAACTCGCTTGACCTGATGTCAGACCTGTTGATCACATAGAGGATGTCGGCCATCTTCTGTTCGGGAACTATACGCTGATATTTGTCTTTCAGCACGATCGGCTTGGCATGGTCTTCAGCCAGTGTGGATGTGGCGATAACGCCGTCAGCCAGTTTTATGGGATCAAAAGCCAGTGTTTTGTCTTTTTTGGAAGCCTCAACGCGCAGCATGAATTCTGAAACCTTCATCTCGGGTATGTAGTCAACATCACCTGACCAGCTGATGTTTCCGCCAGTCCAGCTGACCGACTTGTTGTTTTCCTGAACAAGCTCACCCTGAGCATAGAGCAGCTCATCAAAGACTGTCTCACCGCCCTCATAAGTAAGAACAGGAGTGATCTTCAGCGTGGTCTTCTTGTCAAAGTATTTCTCAGGATAGGTAGCTTTTACCTGGGCTGCGACAATCCCTCCGTGAGTCTCAAGGACCTTGGGAGTAATCTCGTAATTGACAAGATTGGCGTTCTTCTTCATCTTCTCAAGACTGCTGCAGCCTGACATAAGAACGGCAGCAATCAGAATGACAAAAAGTCTGGTGAAATTTTTCATAATTTGCTTTTTATTAGTTGCGATCAGTTTCTGTATTGTAATAACAATTATACGATTATTTCTGATTTGGTTGCAAATTTAAGATAATTTTTAGTCTTTAACTGCAATTTCAAGATTAAAAAATCAGAAATTGCGCAGATTGATGCCCTGTTTCAGAGGCTCATGGAATATCATTTCGGTTATTCTGGCATAATCTTTACTGTTGATGACGAAATCGATGTTTGCGATATCAAGTATGAGGTATTTGTTATCGGGGTTCTGCCTGAAAAAGTTGAAATAGCTCTCCTGGATGCCCATGAGATAATCGGCCGTGATGCTTTTCTCATATTCCCTGCCTCTCATTGCAATGTTTTTCAGGAGTCTTTCCGTCGGCACGTGCAGGTAGACATAGAGATCAGGCTTTGGCAGTGAGCTGTATATGATGTAGAATATCTGCCTGTAGAGGTTGAACTCATCCTTCTCCAGGGTTTTGGACGAGAAGACGAGTGACTTCATGAAATAGTAATCGGAGACTGTAAAGTTTACAAAGAGGTCCTGCTCAACGAGCTCCTCCTTCAACTGCCGGTACCTGTCAGCAAGGAATGACAGTTCCAGGGGAAAGGAGTAGCGCGACGGGTCCTTGTAGAATTTGGGAAGGAACGGATTATCGGCAAACCGCTCCAGTATCAGCTTGGCGTTGTAGTCTTTGGCGATCATGGAGGCCAGGGTGGTCTTTCCGGCACCTATATTACCCTCTATGACGATGTAGTTGTACCTTACGGCCTCCATTGTTATTCCGTTGCAATGATCATCAAAAATAGCACTTGACGGCCACAATAGCAATGAAAAAAAGGAGAGCAGCACAAATTGTGTGTCTCTCCTGTCAGTGGTGGGGCGATTCCCGGTGACGGGGATTGCCCTGTTTAGTTGGTACAGGTATTTACCTGTTGTTATCCCTCCTGCGGTCACCGGAGCGACGGTCGCCGCGATCGCGGTCATGACCGCCCCTGCCGCCATCACGTGAGCCGTGATGATCTCTCCTCTCGGAATGTTCGCGCTTCGGGGGTTCAACGTAACCTTCGGGCTTTGGAATGAGGGGCTTGCGTGACAGCCTCAGCTTGCCGGTCTTCTGATCAACCTCTATCAGCTGCACATCAACCATATCGCCCTCCTTGAAGAGCTCCTCAACGGTGCCCACCTTCTTCCAGTCCATCTCTGAGATATGGAGAAGGCCATCCTTATTGGGAAGGATCTCCACAAAAGCTCCGAACTGTGTGATGGTCTTCACCTTGCCGGTATAGACCTTGCCCACCTCCGGAACTGCACATATGGCATTTATCCTGTCGAGGGCAGCCCTGATGACGTCATAGTTCTCGCCGAAGACATCGACCATACCCTGGCCGTTGGTCTCCTCTATAACTATTGTAGCTCCCGTTGTCGCCTGTATATCCTGGATGATCTTTCCACCGGGACCGATCACTGCGCCTATCATCTCCTTCGGAATGTATATCTTCTCAATCCTCGGGGCATGAGGCTTCAGCTCCGGCCTCGGCTCAGCTATTGTCTGTTCCATGATGTCAAGGATATGGAGCCTTCCCCTGCGGGCCTGTTCGAGGGCCTGCTTCAGCACTTCGTATGAGAGGCCGTCGACCTTTATGTCCATCTGAGTTGCAGTGATCCCGTCACGGGTACCTGTAACCTTGAAGTCCATGTCGCCGAGGTGGTCTTCATCTCCGAGTATGTCCGAAAGGATCGCGAATTTCTTCCCGTCCTTGTCGGTGATCAGCCCCATGGCAATGCCTGATACCGGTTTGGCAAGCCTGATGCCCGCATCCATCAGTGCCAGGGTGCCGGCACAGACGGTGGCCATTGATGAGGAGCCGTTTGACTCCAGGATATCTGATACTATTCTTATGGCATACGGATTCGTCTCTTCGGGCGGCATCATGTTCTTCAGGGCCCTGTGGGCCAGGTTGCCGTGGCCTATCTCCCTGCGGCTGGTGCCGCGTGCAGGCCTGGCTTCTCCGGTGGCAAAGGGCGGGAAGTTATAGTGCAGAGTAAATTTTTCAGAACCCTGCTTAAGCACCTCGTCAATCATCTTTTCATCAAGCTTGGTGCCCAGGGTAACGGTGGTGAGAGACTGGGTCTCACCCCTGGTGAAGATGGCCGAGCCATGAGCTGCAGGCAGGGGATCTATCTCACACCAGATGGGGCGTATCTCATCAAGCTTGCGGCCATCAAGCCTCTTGTGCTCGTCGAGTACAAGACGGCGCGCCGCCTCTTTTTCCACATCGTGGAAGTATCTCTTGACCAGCATCTCGTTGACAGGCTCCTCTTCCGTGAACTGTGCAAGGAACTCCTCCCTGATGGCATCAAAGCCTTCACTGCGCGTCTTCTTGTCGGATCCGCTGGCTGCCAGCGCATAGCACTTCCCGTAGGTCTCGTCCCACACCTTCTTTCTCAGATCCTCATCATTTACCTCATGGCAGTACTCTCTCTTGACGGTTGAACCCACCATCTCGGCCAGTTCCTTCTGTGCAACACACTGTACCTTTATTGCCTCATGGGCAATACGCAGCGCCTCAAGCATGACATCCTCCGGCACCTCCTTCATCTCGCCCTCCACCATCATGATGTTCTCATAGGTGGCCCCGACGATGATGTCGAGATCGGCGCCCTCAACCTGTGTGAAGGTGGGATTGACGATCATCTCGCCGTTAACCCTTGCCACCCTCACTTCCGATATGGGCCCGTGGAACGGTATGTCCGATACCGCCATTGCTGCCGACGCGGCCAGTCCTGCCAGCGCGTCAGGCATGATATCCTTTTCTGCCGATATGAGGTTGATGGTCACAAAAACCTCGGCGTGAAAGTCATCGGGAAAGAGCGGACGAAGCACTCTGTCAACCAGGCGGGAGATCAGTATCTCATTGTCACCCGGCCGTGCCTCACGCTTGAGAAAACCGCCCGGGAAACGACCTGTGGCGGCATATTTCTCCTTATACTCAACCGAAAGAGGCATGAAGTCCGTGTCCTCCTTCGCTTCTTTGGCTGCCACCACCGTGGCCAGAAGCATGGTCTTGCCCATCCTTACAACCACCGAACCGTCAGCCTGCTTGGCGAGCTTGCCCGTCTCAAGCACTATTGACCGGCCATCGCCAAGGTCAATGCTTTTTTCAATCAACTTATACATTTACTGCTAATTATTTTTATGGGATAAATGATAGGGGAGAGCCCTCCCCGGGAACTAAAAAAGGCAACCGTAATTGCCTTTCTAGTCTATTTGCGCAGGTTGAGCGCCTTGATTATCTCACGGTACCTGCTTATATCCTTGTCCTTCAGGTAATCGAGCAAACGCCTTCTCTTTCCGACCAGCTTTATCAGCGACCTCTGGGTGCTGAAATCCTTCTTGTTACGCTTCAGATGTTCAGTGAGGTGGGCAATCCTGTAGGAGAAAAGTGCAATCTGACCTTCAGCACTACCCGTGTCCATTTCCGAAGATCCGAATGTCTTGAAAAATTCCTGTTTCTTCTCCGTTGTCAAATACATATCCTTATCCAATAGATTGTTAATAAATTCTCCAATTTTGGATCGCAAAGATACAACTCTTATTTGTAATATCTCAAACAATTTGAAGAAATTTTTGCATTTGCCGCCGGAATGAGTATCTCGCTCACCCTGAACAGGTTTTTTTCAGTTTGTCTCTGTATAATAGACGCAGTATCAGAACAGAAAGTTGCGCAGGATAAAAAAATCATTTCAACAAAAGTCCGGGCTTTTCAACAACCTTCAGGCCTAAACTCACGGTTCAAGGAACAGTGAGCTGGAGCGTCTTATTTTCTGTCCCATGGCGATGAGTGATGACCCTATCGCACAGTCGAGGCACCGGTGATTGCGGCAGAGGAGGCTTCGCAGCTCCAGGAGTGCCTGGGAGGCGAAGGCCGACTCCGGTTTCACTCCTGCTTTCACGAAGTCTGTAACCATACTGTTCTCTTCGGGCGGAAGCGAATCGAGGATATCGATGGCCCGGTCGCACAGTTCCTGCTGCTGCCGTATCTTTCCGCAGACAAAGAGCAGGGGGGCGACGGCGTTGATGATAAGCAGGTCTACCGACTGTTTCCCGGCGCGGCCTGCCGTGGAGGTGACCTCCTTGCCGAACTGGTAGTGGCTGTTCCAGTACTGTGACGCGGTGACGCTAAGCAGTGATCTGAGGCTCTCAGTGTCGCGGCATTCTAGTACCCTTGAGAAGAGCCCTTCGCTGTGCGTGAGCAGTGCGGCCAGCTGTGACAGCCTGACAGTGGGGAAGTTGGCAGGCCGCAGCCTGTGGAATTTCCAGAGCCAGCCGTCGACCGGCCGCAGGGAGTATTTGGCGCGCAGAACCCTGTACTCCCTGGAGAGCAGAAGGAAGTAGCCATCTTCCACCGCCTCCCTGAAGAGTGCCTCATCGAGCAGGCCGGACGTACCGAAGAGCAGGGACTCCACCTGCAGCAGGTTGTCAGAGTGTTTCCTGATGATCTTCAGCGGCAACCGTGAGGCAAGCATCTCAAAGGGATCGGTGTTGACACGGAAGCCGAAATAACGCGAGACAAGCCTGTAGAGAGTCTCTTCCCAGTCGTTGCCCGTCCTCTCCAGCATCTCCCTGATTCCGTTGCTCTTTCTCTCCAGCCTTTCCACGGCAAGTGACCACAGCCAGTGCTTCACCATGAAGCTGTCAGTCAATCCTGTCATACCGCTGCAGGGCAGGGGCGACGGGTTATTGACAAAGTCAAGATAGTTGTCCCAGAGTGCCGGGTCAAATCCCGGCTTCGCTGTTGCCAGGCGACGACCCGAGGCCGTGTATACGTCGGTATCCTCATTCTGTACCAGGTGCAGTATCACATTGTCATAGGCAGGGTCAGTGTGGTGCCCGTGACGGTACCAGTCGGAGGCAGTGACATGGATCTCGGTATTGCCTGCCCATTCGATGCCGCCGATGACAAGACGGGTGCCCAGGAAATCAGGACCGGCATCACGGTTATGCGCACCCGGGCTTATCACCTCTATCGGGCCGGCTTCCCTGTCGCACAGGCTCCCGGCATCAAAGAACAGGTTTTTCCACAGCCAGTGGAGGAACTCTTCTTTCATGATCGGTATGTTTAGAAATGCAGCCTTTCAAAGATAATAACTAACGAACAAAAGAACAAACGAAAACAATACCCTTCATTTCACATTTTCAATATGGATTTTGAGATGAAGCGGCCTTCCGTTTCTCTGATCAGAAGAGAGGTACAAGGCAACTCCAGAAGGCAGCAGAGAGGCCCGGTAATACAAGAAAAAGTCCCGGACCGGAATCGGTCGGGACTTATGTCGTTATAAGATTACAGACTTCTTATCAATCGATTCAGTGGTACTCATAAAGTTGCAATACCTCTGCCGGAGAAAGAACTTTACTGTAGATAAACAGATCATCAACACTGCCAGCCCAGTAAGACGATCCGAAATTACCCACCTTCAGGTTGCTCCCCAAATCTGCAATGTCGCCGGGATGGTTTGTTATCGCCTCCAGAAATCCATTGATATAGACTTTAATGTTGGTGCCGTCATAGGTGCCGGTCAGGTGAACCCATTGATTTTGCGTGCACGGTCCTGCGGCACTTTCAGTGCTGGGAAGCGAGATAGCCATGCCGGCATTTGTTTCGCTGACCCAGACTCCGAAGTCATCGCAAATGATGGTATACATCCCTCCATTCCCGGTTCTTTTGAGCCAGGCTGAAACGCTGATATTATTCCCGCTCCTGTAAGTACTTCGGGCGAATTCGATGTACTGATCGAACCCGTTGAGAGTCACGGCTTGTCCTGACTTGCCTTCGGAGAAGAGGGCACTTCCGTGATTGGTGCCGTCAGGAGTATTACCCAGTTTATCCTCCAGGTTGTTGTCAAAGTTAAAGTATGAAACTAACCCGTCGGTAGGATATGTTTTCTCATTAACCGGCTCCTTCTTGCAAGAAATATTAAGCGCAAAAAGGACTGCAGCAATAATTAAAACAGTGTTTTTCATATCAAAAAGTTTTAGGTATTATTTAATAACGCCAGATTCTGTGCTCAGCGTACAATCAAGGTGAAAATAATTCAGTTACAGAACAACATGAAGTGAAATGGCATAATAAAGGCAAGAGGCTGAAAAACCTTAAATTTGCCGGACATCAACGAACCCGGCAGGGTAGTTGTTTATACAAGATCATGCAGAACTGGAGACGCGTCTTTACAATTATCTTCACCGGGCAGTTTTTCTCGACCCTGAGCAGCTACGTGGTGGCCTATGCCGTCATCT
>CAYPKP010000040.1:0-20946 GCA_964411345.1 uncultured Rikenella sp.
CCGCGGGAGAGTTCTCGGCAGCAACCACCGTCGCCCCCGGGAAGGCAGCCGACAGTGCTATGGCTATGCATCCCGATCCGGTGCAGAGGTCGGTGACGGTGCCGGAGAAGCCAGGGTGCTCCGCGATGATCATGGAAGTCATCTCCTCTGTCTCGGGCCGGGGTATCAGCACCCCGCTCACGACTTCTATCCTCTGGCCGCAGAAGAGTGTATAGCCAAGGATATATTGAAGCGGTTCGCCGGCGGCGGCCCGGCCGGCGGCGGCAAGCATCCTTTCCGTCTGCTCACTGTCTGCCGTGCGGTCACCGAAAGCCAACTGCGCGCCGCTGTTCATTCCGGTATATTCCAGAATAATGGAGGAGGCCAGTGCCGCGGCCTCCTCAGGGGGCCACAGCCGGCCAAGCATTCCTTTGAGATGGCGCTGAATGTCGCTTATTGTTTGTAACTTTTCGGCCACGAACCAAAGATAGGCATTTGCTCTCATGACACATACCGATGACCTGGCCTTCATGCGCCGTTGCCTTGACCTGGCAGGCAGGGCTGAGGGAGCCACAGCCCCCAATCCAATGGTTGGGGCGGTGATAGTGCATGACGGCGTGATCATAGGCGAGGGCTACCACCTTAAGGCAGGCACCCCGCATGCGGAGGTCCGGGCCCTCAATGCCGTCAGCGACAGGTCGCTGCTGCCACGGTCAGTCATGTATGTCAGCCTGGAACCCTGTTCACATCACGGGCGAACGCCGCCCTGTGCCGATCTGATAATCAGCAGCGGAATACGGAAGGTGGTGGTGGGCACCGTTGATACCAGCCTGAAGGTGGCCGGCAGGGGCATAGCACGACTGCGTGAGGCAGGGGCGGAGGTGATGGTTGGTGTGGCGGAGAAGGAGTGCCGCAGGATCAACAGGAGGTTCTTTACATGGCATGAAAAAGAGCGTCCCTATGTGATACTCAAGTGGGCCCGCAGTGCCGACGGCTTCATCGACCTGGTGCGCAATGCCGAGGATCCTGTGGAGCCTCACTGGATCACCGGCATGACGGAACGGATACTGGTGCACCGATGGCGCGCGGCTGAAGATGCCATCCTTGTCGGGGGAGCCACGGTGCGCGCCGACAACCCTTCGCTCGATGTGCGACTGTGGAAGGGGAAGAACCCCCTCAGGGTGATAGTCAGCCGCAGCGGCAACCTCGACCCCCGTTCAAAGGTCTTCGACGGGTCTACGGAGACACTGCTCTTCACCTGCAGTGAAAACGCCAGCCTGCCCGGCGTACAGACAATCAGGCTTACTGGCGGAACTGATTTCGTTCACGAGATACTGCACGCACTTTATACCATGGGAGTGCAGTCTCTCTTCGTCGAGGGCGGAGCCTTCATGACAGGAAGCTTCATCGGGGCCGGAGCCTGGGATGAGGCCAGACGTTTCACCGGCATGATGAACTTCGGCAACGGCGTGCCGGACCCCTTTCCCGGAATGAGACCCGACAAATTGTTGCTTTTTGACAAAAGTAAACTGGAAATTACGTATCATTTTGACGGGAACTCCGTATAACTCTACTGTTAGTAACTGCTCTTAGTTTGTTAATAAATAATTATTCGTACTTTTGAGACCCAATCTTAAAAAGGATCTGATATCATGAAACGAGGATTCTCAATTCTTGTAATGGTTCTTTTAGTTGCCGCTATTGATCTGAGCGGACAGACAGCTCGCAAATACATCAAGGCCGGAGACGAGTTTGTGCGCAACGGTATGTTCGAGGATGCCATCGGCCAGTTCTCCCGGGCCATTGATGAGGCGCCAGCCTCTGCCGACGGCTATGTCAGGAGGGCGATGGCCTATGAGCTGACAGGCGACTACGGCCTGGCGTGTGATGATTACAGGCGAGCCGGCAACTTCAAGCCCGAGGATACCGCCATACTTTATAACCTGGCACGCATGTGCAACAGGCTGGGGGCAGAGGAAAAGAGCACCCCGGAAGAGAAAGAAAAATACTATTCTGAAGCTGTGGCTCTGTTGCAGAAGGCCATCAGTGCAGAGTACCGCAACGGTAAGCTGTACACGGAAAAGGTCGTATCGCTTATTGGGATGGGTTTGTGGGATCAGGCTCTCGGAGCCTCGGACACCGCGCTGCAGATGAGAGACGATGCCCTTAACTACTACTACCAGGGGATCATCTACCAGAAGAAGAATGACTACAACACCGCCAGGCGGCAGCTTGAGAAGGCTGTGACCAAGGATAAATCGTTTGCCGAGGCCCGCCTCGAGCTGGCCAGGGTGCTCATCCGCCAGGGCGACGTGAACAGTGCACTGGGACAGTGCAACATGGTTATGAAGCAGGATGACAGGAACGTTGATGCCTACCTGACCAGGGCAATGGCCTATGAAGCCAAACTCGACTATCCGTCGGCCATCAATGATGTATCCACGGCAATACTCCTTGATCCGGCGACGGCAGAACACTATGTAGGCAGGGGGACATACTACCAGAAGTTCAACCAGCATCTTGCCGCGGTGAACGATTTCACCAAGGCGCTGGCCATTGATCCCTACATGACGGAGACATACCTGCTTCGCGCGAAGTCATATGAGGAGATGAACGACTTCGGAAAGGCCGGCGACGACTATTCGCGGGTCATCACCATGAATGAAAGCAACTCATCGGCAAAGCAGATGCTTAAGGAGGCCAATGAGAGACTCTTTGCCATCAACCGCGAGACTGTCAGTCCTGAGATCATGATAGAGTCACCAACCATCATCTCGGGACGTGAGATAGAGGTGGGTCTCGACAGGGAGAGTATTCTCATCACCGGCAAGGTGAGCGACAAGAGCATGCTGGCAGAATTTACCATCAACAACAAGCCGGTAGCCTTCGAGGGCAGTGGTACCATCCCCTTCTCGGCGGAGGTGGAGATATCAGAAGATGAGATGGTCAGGATCGTTGCCCGTGACATCTACAACAACGAGAGCGCAGTGACCTACAGCGTCAGGCGCACCGAGGTGGATCCCCCGGAGATAGAGATACTGGCACCTTACCTTGCAGGAGAGAACATGCTGGTGATAGACAGTATCGCCACCCGCATCGACATAGAGGGCAAGATACTTGACCAGAACATGATCAAGTCGGTCATGATTGAAAACATCAGCGCCCAGTTCTCGCAGGACAACCTGAATCCCGGGTTCATTGCCAGGGGTGTTGACATCAGGAACAGCGACAAGGTCACCATCCTGGTGGAGGACAAGTACGGCAACAGGACCATCAGGGATTTTACCCTCAACCGCAACGGCACCACCATCTCCGAGTCGAACCCTATGGGCAACACTCTCGTGGTATTCATTGAGAACAGCGATTACAGGAACTTCGCTGAGCTGCAGGGTCCGCCCAAAGATGCAAGCCTTGTCACCTCGGTTCTGGAGGGCGACTACCAGGTGCTGCCGGTACGCAGGTTAAAGAACCAGACCAAGCAGCAGATGGAGAAGTTCTTTTCCATCGACCTGCGTGATGAGGTCAGGGCGAAGAAGATCAAGTCGCTGGTGATCTGGTTTGCAGGGCACGGCAAGTTCATCAACGATGTCGGTTACTGGATACCCGTTGACGCCCGCCGCGACGAGGAGTTCACCTATTACAGCCTCAACACTCTCAGGGCCTCCATGGAGACATACATGAACTACCTGACTCACGTCCTGGTCATCACTGACGCCTGTGAGTCGGGCCCCAGCTTTTACCAGGCCATGAGGTCTGACATCAGGCCACGCAACTGTTCCGACTGGAGGGCCACGCAGTTCAAGTCGAGCCAGGTATTATCCTCTGCCGGTTATGAGCTGGCGGTTGACGACTCACAGTTCACCCGTACCTTCGTGAACACCCTCAGGGGTAATCCCAACGCCTGCATCTCCATCGAGGAGATAGTGATGCAGGTTACAAAGGCTGTTACTTCAAACAACCAGCAGAAGCCCAAATTCGGCAAGATTACCGGCCTGAAGGATGAGGACGGCACCTTCTTCTTCGTAAAGAAATAGTCTGATGTGCCTGCGAAGCGGTAATCACGGGAAATCATTCTCTCTCCTCTCGGCGTGCCTGCTTCTTGTATCATTCCTGTTGCCGTTCAGGACATCGGGGCAGCATTACTATTTTGAACACTACAGCTCCAAGGAGGGCCTTAGTGCTTCCAAGGTCTACACCGTCATACAGGATGCCAATGACTTCATATGGCTTGGCACCGGCAGCGGCGTGACACGGTTTGACGGACTCAGGTTCGAGAATTTCTCCACCTCTGACAGTCTTGCACCGGGAGGGGTGAAGAGCATCTTCGAGGATAGCCGCGGACGTTTGTGGCTTGGCCATATCGGAGGAGGCATGTCGGTTCTGGAAAACAACATCTTCAGTCGGGTGAGCTTCTCGCCCTCACTCTTTATCGGGGTCGACTCTGCCCGCATTACCGATCCGCTGAGCCCGGTGATGAGCCTCACGGGAGATGTTACCGCCATTGTTGAATATGAGGGTTCCCTCTGGGTGGCAACATCGCTGGGAGGGGCACTGCGTCTTGAAATACCCGAAAACGGCGATGCGGTGCTGACCGGGCAGCAGTATATGGGGCGGCAGGGCCTGAGCAATGATGCCTTCGGACTCTTCAGTGACAGCCGCGGCAGCCTCTACTGTATCACTGACATAGGCATAAAAAAGTATGATCATGCCAGTGACAGGTTCATCCCCTTTCATCCGGAAGGACTGACGAAGTATTTCCTGACGACCACCATCTTCGAGGACTCGAAGAACAACATGTGGTTTGGCACCTTCAACGGGGGGCTCTACCGCCTTGACAGCGAGACAGGGGAGATGGGCTTCTACGACACGCGCAACGGCCTGTGGGGTAACTTCGTAACTTACATTACGGAAGATTACCGCGGCAACATCTGGGTCTCATCAATGGAGGACTGGGAGAGCAGGGGCGGGATCACCGTCTTCACTCCTGATGGCGCCAGGGTCTTCAACAGCAGCAACGGCCTCATGGCAAGGCATATACTGTCAATGACCGAAGACAGGGAGAGAAACATGCTTATAGCGGACAGGGATGCCGGGTTCTTCATATACAAGGGTGATCACTTCACATCATACCCTGCACCCGAGTATCTCCCTACAAATGATGTCTTCACCCTTGCACAGGATACCACGGGCAGGTACTGGTTTGGCACAGGCAAGGGACTCTCGCTGTTTGATCCGGAGAAGGAGGGAGAGGAGCGTGTGATGCTTAGAGGCTTCCCCTCCGCCCTTGAGGAGGTGTACATAAGCATCATAATGCCTGACGGCTACGGCAATGTATGGATCGTCACCTCCGGCGATGAGGTCTACAGGTATGACCTCAGGGAGAAGACCTACAGGTATGACCTCGATCTCAACGCCAGCCTGCGCTCACTGAGGATTGCTGCGCTGGCTGCCGACGGCAGCCACAACCTCTGGCTCGGCACTGACCGCGCTCTTATCTCGTGGGATGAGAAGAGGAAGGAGGTCACCACCTACACCCAGATCAACGGGCTGACGGGTAACAACATCACCACACTCTTCTGCGACAGCCGCGGGGTGGTCTGGATAGGCACCGAAGAACGCAACGGCCTGACGAAACACCTGCCCGGCAGCGGGGTATTCAAGGCTGTGGATTTCGGCGCTGATGTACGGCCGACAGCTGTCAGTGAGACTGCCGACGGCACCATCTGGGTGGGAACCATCGACGGGCTCTACGGGCTGAGAAATGACACGGTGTGGAAACGGCTGACCGAGGCTGACGGCCTGCTTATGAACTCCGTCAACCTGCTGCAGCCGGACGCTGACGGCAACCTCTATATAGGCACCAGCCTGGGACTTAACAGGTACGACTGCACCACCGGACGCATATCCTCATTCACTGAGAAGAGCGGTTTCACCGGGATAGAGACCCGACCCGGCGCCTCGTTCATGGATGATAAGGGCGATCTCTGGTTCGGCACCGCCAACGGAGCCATAAGGCTGAATCCGGCGCTGATGCCCCCCGTGGTGACAGAGCCGGCGACACATATATGGAGAACGCTGGTCAACTATGAGACCTTTCCGATGCATGACGGCATCCGTCTCTCACACACCCAGAACAGGATCATCTTCGACTTCCTGAGCATATGCCTGGTGAATCCCGAGACCGTCAGATACCAGTTCATGCTTGAGGGTGCCGACAAGGAGTGGGTGACCACCGACCAGACGCGGGCCATGTACTCCTCCCTCAGTCCCGGGAGATACGTATTCAGGGTTAAGGCATCCAACAACTACGGCTACTGGAACGAGGAGCCGGTAGAGCTCGCCTTCTCCATCAGGGGGCCTGTCTACCAGACGGCATGGTTCATAATACTGTGCATCACAGCCCTGCTGAGTGCCATTTACATATTCATAAGCCTCAGGGAAAGAACTCTGCGCAAGGAGAAGGAGCTGCTGGAGCAGAAGGTGGATGAGCGTACGGCCGAGGTGGTGACAAAGAGCATTGAGCTCGAAGAGAGAAACAGGGACACCACCGCCAGCATCAGGTATGCAGAGCGGATACAGGCTGCCATGCTTCCCCCGGAGAACTTCTTCAATGATACCTTCGTGCTCTTCATGCCCCGCGACATCGTCAGCGGCGACTTTTACTGGATGTATGACAGCGGGTTCAAGCAGTACATTGCCGCGGTGGACTGTACCGGCCACGGCGTTCCCGGTGCCTTCATGTCAATTATCGGGCACAACTCCCTGAACAAGATCGTCAGGGAGAGCGGCATCACAAGGCCTTCAGAGATACTGGACCGGCTCAATACCGAGGTGGTGCATGCGCTGCTTCAGAGGAGCGAGAAGGCCGTCCGCGACGGAATGGACATCTCGGTGATATCATATGACATACTCGACCATTATGTTGAGTACGCAGGTGCCTACCAGCCCCTCTATCATGTGAGGAAC
Organism: uncultured Rikenella sp.; assembly: GCA_964411345.1. Lineage (GTDB taxonomy): Bacteria > Bacteroidota > Bacteroidia > Bacteroidales > VadinHA17 > SR-FBR-E99. Next base: position 6,946 of record CAYPKP010000040.1, read on the forward strand.
GGAAAGGTGACCGTCATCAGGGCCGACCGGTTCCCCATAGGCATGATCGACGGACAGGCCAGGAAGGTCTTTACAAACCACAGGCTGGATGTCAGAAAGGGTGACATGCTGTACATATTCACCGACGGTTTTGCAGATCAGTTCGGTGGTCCCGGCGAGAAGAAGTTCAAGACGGTAAACATACGGTCACTGCTGGCAGAGATATACATGCTCCCCGTTGATGAGCAGAAGAGGCTGCTTGAAAATGCCATCAGGGAGTGGATGGGAGATCTGGCACAGATAGACGACATCCTCTTCATCGGGACGCGGATCCCGTAGGATATGCCATCCGCCGCCAGCCCGGGTTCCTGTGAATCAGGATCAAATTCTGGCTATCACCTTCGGGTCGGCATGCCAGCCGGTGTAGTTGGTTATGGCAGGAACCACCTCCTCCGCCGTGGTTACTATCTGCCAGATGTCCTTGTGCTCCAGTCTGATGAAGTTGCCCCTGAACATGTGCTCGAAGAACTCTATCAGGTGATCATAGAAGCCGTTGACGTTCACGATGATGATGGGCTTGTTGAACTGACCCAGCTGCTTCAGGGTGATCACCTCCGTCAGCTCCTCCAGCGTACCCACGCCGCCGGGCAGGGCCACGGCAGCATCCGACATGGCAAAGATCGTCTTCTTCCTCTCTGACATGTCGGCAGTCACAATCATATCAGTGACCCCGGCATGCCCCCATCCTTCATCTATCATAAACTCCGGGATTACCCCGGTTATCTTTCCGCCTGCAGCCAGCATGCTGTCGGCAAGGATGCCCATGAGGCCAATGCCGCCGCCGCCGAAGACAGCATGGACGCCCTCACGGGCAAACACTGTGCCCAGCTCACCGGCTGCCTCAAGGTATGCACTGTCAATGCGGCTGCTGGATGCAGCAAAAACACAAACTCTCATGGGTGATCAGAGAAGAGGGGTGAGCTTGGCCTCGAAAGCCGACCTGGCGGCGGCCCCCACCTGCTTGTCAACGACCTCGCCACCTTTGAAATAGAGCACCGTGGGGATGTTTCTGATACCAAACCTCCGTGCAATATCGGGTGAGCTGTCCACATCACACTTAACGACAAGGGCCCTGTCACTGTAGGCTTCGCCTATCTGTTCAATATACGGTGCTATCATCCTGCAGGGACCGCACCACTCTGCCCAGAAATCCACAATCACCGGTTTGTCTGACCTGAGAACCACCTCATCAAAATTACTGTCGTTAACATGCTGTGCCATAGTATTTTATTGTTTTTTGTTTTATATCTCTCCGAGTCCGCAAATATATCTAATTTACTTTAAAGTCAAGCTCCGGGTTATCTTCAATCCATCCGATGAGCTCATCGGTGATGCCTGCCTTGATGCTTCGCGAAAACAGGGGAACTGTGATCTTGTCATCATGGTCTATCAACAGAAATTTAAGAGTTTTGTTTCCGGGGTTGTCGGTGATGAGTGATTTCAGGTTCCTGATGAACTCCGTGTTGACGAGCTCTGACTTAAGTTTTATGGTAATGGAGTTGATCAGGTCGTCCCGCACGGTGGAGAGTAAAAATATCTCCCTGATCTTGAACTCAAGCTCATCGGGATTATAGTGCCTGCCCTGCACCCTGCCTTTGACAAGAAGCTGGTAATCAGCGTTGAAGAAGTTGCTGAACGAGACATAATCCTTGTCGAAGAGAAGGAAGGAGAATGAGTCAGTGTAATCCTGCAGTGTGAATCCGCCAAAGGGTTTGCCGTTTTTTGTGACTCCGCTTCTTGTCTCGGTGACTATGCCCGCCACGGTGACTTCGCGGTTGGCAAATTCGTGGAGGTTTTGCAGATCGGCCAGGGTGGCGTTGCAGAATGTGTTGATCTCCAGCCGGTAATCGTCAAGGGGATGTGAAGAGAGGTATATGCCTATAACCTGCTTCTCCTTGTTAAGCTTCTCCAGCTTCGACCAGTCGGCACACGGTGCCGGTTCAGGCTTCACCAGCTCAAAGCCTGCTGCCTCTCCGAAGAGAGACTGCTGGCTGCTGTTGCGTATGTTCTTTACGTTGGTGCCGTAGCGTGTCAGGCTCTCAAGGAAGCTGATGCCCTTGTTGTCAGCCGAGAAGTACTGTGCCCGTGTGATTCCCGGCAGGCCGTCGAGGGCTCCGGATACCACCATGGCTTCGAGCATCTTCTTGTTGACGGTGTTCAGGTTGACACGTTCGACAAGGTCATATATATCCCTGTAGGGGCCGTTGTTCTCGCGTTCCTCCACCAGGTGAAGCACGGCGTTCTCCCCGACACCCTTTATGGCCCCCAGGCCGAACCTGATGTTGCCGTTGCGGTTGACGGTAAATTTCAGGAGGCTCTCGTTCACGTCGGGGCCCAGCACCTCGATGCCCATCCGTTTTGTCTCCTCCATCATCACGGTGATCTTCTTGATGTCACTGATGTTGCGACTGAGGACTGCCGCCATGAACTCCGCAGGGTAGTTGGCTTTCAGGTAACCGGTCTGGTAGGCTATGAGGGCATAGCATGTGGAGTGCGACTTGTTGAAGGCATATTCGGCAAACGACTCCCAGTCGGACCAGATCTTGTTGATGGTGTTCTGATCATAGCCGTTTCTGTGGCAACCCTCGATGAACTCAATCTTCATCTGGTCCATGATGTTCCGCTTCTTCTTCCCCATGGCCTTGCGAAGCGAGTCGGCCTGTCCCTTGGAGAACCCTCCCAGCTCCTGGGAGAGCAGCATCACCTGCTCCTGGTAGACGGTGATGCCGTAGGTCTCCTTAAGGTATTTCTCCATGGCGGGAACCTCATAGCTGATCTTCTCCCTGCCGTGCTTGCGCCGGATGAACTGCGGGATATAATCCATGGGACCGGGCCTGTAGAGGGCGTTCATGGCTATCAGGTCGCCGAACTGGTTGGGCTTAAGTTCGCGGAGGTATCTCTTCATCCCCACGGACTCAAACTGGAACACGCCGGTGGTTTCGCCGTTGCTGAAGAGCTCATAGGTGCTCCTGTCATCGAGCGAGAGTGACGGGAGGTCAATGGTGATGCCCTTTGACTTTCGAACGTTCTCGACGGCATCCTTGAGTATCGACAGTGTCTTCAGTCCCAGGAAGTCCATCTTCAGCAGTCCTACCGATTCCACAAAGTTGCCCTCATACTGTGTAACGTAGAGCTCGGCGTCCTTGGCCGTGCAGATGGGGATATGCTCGCACAGGTCATCCTTGCTGATGATGATGCCGCAGGCATGGACGCCGGTCTGCCTGACGCTACCCTCGAGCACCTCGGCATATTTGAGCGTCTGTGCCACCAGCAGCTCCTTTGAGCTCCTCTCCTTAAGCAGTTCGGGCACCTCCTCATATGCTGCCGCCAGCGTCATGCCGGGCCTGTCGGGCACGAGCTTCGTCAGCCTGATGGCTTCAGGCAGCGGCAGCTTCTGCACCCTGGCAACATCGCGGATCGCCATCTTTGCTGCCATGGTGCCGAAGGTGATGATATGGGCCACACGGTTATGACCGTACTTGTCGACAACATACCTCAGCACTTTTTCGCGTCCGTCCTCGTCGAAGTCGATGTCGATGTCAGGCATCGAGATGCGGTCAGGATTGAGAAAGCGCTCGAACAGCAGGTTGTATCTGATAGGGTCGATGTCTGTTATTTTCAGGCAGTAGGCTACGGCACTGCCGGCGGCGGAGCCTCGTCCGGGCCCCACCCATACCCCCATCTCCCGTGCCGCCCGGAGGAAGTCCTGCACTATCAGAAAGTAACCCGGGAAGCCCATGTTTTTTATCACCGACAGCTCGAAGTCGATCCTGGCCTGCAGCTCGGGGTTGAGCTCTCCCCATCGTTCGGCAGCGCCCTGCAGCGTCAGGTGGCGCAGGTAGGCATCCTTGTCGGGGAACTCATCCGGGATGGCAAAGTCAGGCATGATGGGATCACTGGAGAGTGAGTACCACTCAACCTTGTCGGCTATCTCCCGGGTGTTTGTCAATGCCTCGGGCATATCGCTGAAGATCTTCAGCATCTCCTCCCCGCTCTTGAGATACTCCTGCTTGGTATAGCGAAGACGTTTGGGATCGTCAATATCCTTGCCGGTGTTGAGGCAGATGAGCCTGTCGTGCGCCTCGGCCTCATCCTCCATGATGAAGTGAACGTCATTTGATGCGATGATCTTCACATTGTGCCTTGCAGCCAGCTCACGGTAGGCAGCAATGACCCTCTGCTGCTGAGGGAAGACTGTGCTGTCTGCCGTCGGGTCCGAGGTCTCATGCCTCTGCACCTCGAGATAGTAATCGTCGCCGAAGATCTCCTTGTATGACAGAATAGCCTCTTCAGCCCCCTTCATGTTTCCCGAGAGTATCTCCTGTGCTGCCTCGCCCGCAATGCATGCCGAGGAGACTATCAGCCCGGCACTGTGTTCGCGGAGAAGCTGCTTGTCGATGCGGGGCTTGTAGTAAAAGCCCCTGATCCATGCCTCGGAGACGAGCTTCACCAGGTTATGATAGCCGGTAAGGTTCCTGGCAAGCAGTATCAGGTGGTCACCGGAACGGTCCTCAACGGATGTCTTGTCTTCAAGATTGGTGCGCGCCACATAGATCTCGCACCCGATGATCGGCTTTATGGAGGCTGCCGTGGCAGCATCGTGAAACTCCTTTACGCCAAACATGTTGCCGTGGTCAGTGATGGCCAGGGCATCCATGCCCAGATCGGCAGCCCTCCTGACAAGGGCCTTTACTCCTGATGCCCCGTCAAGAATGGAATACTGTGTATGTACGTGTAAATGAACAAATGAAGACATTTTCTCAGGATTTTGACCGGTGCCGGTGGCTGGAAACAAAAATATCAAAAAGGTCGTTGCCCGGTCAATTTATTTATTAACATGACGGCAGATGATTATTTTTGTAAGCTCGATATATTGTGATATATTTGCACCCTCATAAAAAACAGGTATCAATTAAACCGAAAATTTTAAATGTCAGTAAAAATCAGATTAGCTAGGAAGGGCCGCAAGAAGCAGGCCTACTACCACGTGGTGGTAGCGGATAGCGGTGCGCCACGTGATGGCAGATTTATTGAAAAGATCGGAATGTACAACCCTCTTACCGATCCGGCAACGATAGAGATCGATTTCGACAAGGCGCTGGATTGGCTCCGGAAGGGTGCCCAGCCCACGGAGACATGCAGGGCTATCCTCAAGTACAAGGGTGTCATGATTAAGAAGCACCTGCTTGAGGGAGTTAAGAAGGGTGCCTTTGACGAGGCAGAGGCTGACCGCCGTTTCAATGAGTGGCTGAAGCTCAAGGAGGAGCAGATCGAGACCAAGAAGACAGGCATCGAGAAGAAGAGTGAGGAGACACGTCAGAAGAGACTCGAGGCAGAGACTGCAATCAAGGAAGCCAGGGCTGCCGAATATGCGAAAAAGCTTGCTGCACTTGCCGCTGAGGCCGAAGCTGCCGCCAGCGCTGCCGAAGGTGCTGAAGCACCGGCAGAGGAGCCCGTGGCAGAGGCTGCCGCCGGAACCGCGGATGCTGAAGCAGTAGCTGAAGAGAGCGCTGTTGAAGAGGCAGCAGAAGAATCAGCAACGGAGGAGACAGCGGAAGAGACTCCCGCAGAGGAAGAAACAGCTTCGGCTGAGAAAGCTCCTGCAGCTGAGACAACCCCCGAAAAGGAAGTCGCAGCTGAAGAGACTGCCGCTGCACCTGCAGAGGAAGAGGCACCGGCTGCCGACGAGGCAGGCGAAGAGAGTGCCGAAGAGACAGAGAAGCCTGAATAGAGCGCTTCTCACCCCCGCCTGACAGTGAAAACCGTTGGCAGAATAACAAAGACCTACGGCTATGAAGGAGCCCTGGTTGTGAGGATGCAGGGCGGCATCAGCGGGGAACCTGAAAAGGGAGAACCGGTATTCGTCGTTACAGACGGGATACCGGTTCCCTTTTTTGTCAGGGAGGCATACTCACCTGCCCCCGATACACTGATAATTTCTTTCGACGACTACCCTACGGCTGAATCAGTCCTTTCCCTGAAGGGTTGTGAGCTCATCATCCCCGGTGAGAAGGAGGAGGGTGAGGAGCTGCAGGACCTGGCAGGATTCACCCTGACAGACACCGTCAGCGGCTTCAGCGGCAGGGTTGTCTCCGTAATACGCAACCCGGGACAGCTGCTTGCCGAAGTAACCTCACCGGCAGGGGTGATACTGGTGCCCCTGCACCCCGACCTGATCATCTCGGTCGACAGAAAAAGAAAGATCATAGAGATGTCTCTGCCTGAGGGACTGATCAGCCTGAACGACTGAATCTCCTTTTTTTTAAGGCAATCATGCAGCACCGCAATCCCGGTGCCGTCTTTTAACTGTTGGCCGGTTATCCGGGACTGGTTCATAAATGAAGCTCTTGCATGCGCAGAATCTCACAATGGAGTATTAATGTCATTGATATGCAAGTCTCATTCGGCCAGTGAAATAACAGTTAAACAATCGAATGGAATATCAAACAAAAAGTCAAATGAAAAAATCACTTCTTCTTGCAGTTCTACTGGTCGTTGCGGCACAGGTTTCACAGGCACAGGATACATACCGGGAAACAAGGGATCACTCCGGTTTCAGTGAGGTGGCCTTCGCCGTATCAGGCGAAGTGTTCATTGACCTCGGGGATACGTACAGCGTTGTCCTTGAAGGTGACAGGGAATATATCAGAGAGATAGAGACGAAGGTATACGGTGATGAACTCAGGATCAAGAGGGACAAATGGTTTGATTCCGGGAACAAAAAGGTCGTTGTGCGCATCACCATGCCGGCGCTTGATGGTATAAGTGTCTCAGGGTCCGGGAAGGTCACGGTCAATGATCCTCTCAGGGGGGAAGACCTTGACATAGGTATCAGCGGCAGCGGAAAGGCATTTCTTAAAGATGTGTCATTGCAGGAAGCAGAGTGCTCGATCTCAGGATCAGGCAGCCTCATCATTGACGGAAGCGGCACCGTTGGCAGCCTTGAGATAAACATCTCAGGTTCTGGCGACTATCTGGGGGAGGCCACCAGGGTGGGAACGCTGGAGGCAAATATTTCCGGCAGTGGCAGCTGCAGATGTTATGTTACGGAGATGCTCAGGGCTGCCATCTCCGGCAGCGGGAGCATCATCTATTCGGGCAATCCGAAGATTGATGCAGCTGTTTCGGGCTCCGGTAAGGTGCGGTCGAAATAGTCAGCCTCGCAATATCTTAACGATTCCGTTCCCGGATACTTTGATGACCGAAGAGGCCTCTGCGCTGCTTCGGTCATCCTGTCTCCATAGGCATACATAGTCGGCAGCCATCCTGATCTCTTCGGCTATCTGATCAAAAAAGGCCGGGGCGGGAGTGCCGCTGGCGTTGGCGGAGGTAGAGACCAGGGGCCTGCGGAATGCCGTCATCAGATCATCACAGAAAGGATCGCTGCAGAGCCTCACTGCCAGTGAGCCGTCATCGGCTGCCACACCTTCAGCCACGCCACGCCCATGATCATAGATGACGGTCAGGGGTGTCTCGCTCCACTCGGCCATCTGCAGGGCCATTTCCGGCGGATCCACAACATAGCGTGTGAGCATGGAGACTGAGTTGACAAGAATAATCAGGCCCTTTTTGTCAACCCTCTGCTTGATCTCCCCGATCCTCTTCACTGCCTCTCCGTTTGAAGGATCACACCCCAGTCCCCATACGGTGTCCGTAGGATAGAGTATCACACCGCCATCGCGCAGTACCTTCAGGGCATTCCTTATATCATCCTCATATTCCTTTTTCATGGCTGAAATTTGTTTTACTGTCTGGCAGGGGGACGCTCCCTGCCGGACCGTAATGAGCTGTCACTTTCCCCTGCCGGCCCGTAATGAACCAGACACCCTCCCCTTACGGCGCGCAATGAGCTGCCACCCTTCGATGACGGCCTGTAATGAGCTATAACCCTCCCCTGCCGGCCCGTGAGCCAGACACTCTCTCCTGCCGGCAGTGAAAAGTTAAAAAACAATAATAGCAGTAATTTGGTATATAAACTTTAATACATAAGTATAATTTTGAGCCAAAGCTAAAAACAACCGTCATGATAAAGAAAATTCTCCTCACCGCCGTCATCATCGGCTCGGCTCTTGCTGTCGGTGCCCAGGACACCCCGGGATACCAGCTTCCTCCCGCTGAGATAGTCGCAATAGTTAACGCACCGCAGACACCCGCCGTTCTTGTCAGTCGCGACAACAAAAGCATTCTCCTGCTTGAACGCCCTGAGCTGCCGTCCATTGCCGAACTCTCCAGGCCGGAGCTGCGTCTTGCAGGCATCAGGTTCAATCCCTCCACCAACGGCAGCAGCCGCGAGCAGGGAGTGGTAAGGATCTCCGCCATGAACATTGACGGCACCAACCTTCGCGAACTGCAAGGTTTGCCTGCTGATCCGCATATAGGCGGGGTCACATGGTCAGACGACTGCAGCATGTTCGCCTTCACCAACACCACCGATGCCACGGTGGAGCTGTGGGTGGCTGATCTGGCGACGATGACTGCACGCAAGATTGATGAGGGGCTTAATGACATCTTCAGGAGGACCATGACCTGGCTTCCTGACGGATCGATTGTATACCTGCGTACACTCAGCGACAGGGGCAAGGCTCCGGAGGCATCCAGGGTGCCGAAGGGACCGGCCATACAGGAGAGCGCAGGCGTCAGAGGCGAGTCTCGCACATTCCAGGATCTCATCAAGAACCCTGATGACGAAAGGATATTTGAATACTATGCCACCTCGGAACTCATGCGCTGGCATGACGGCAAGAGCATGTCCGTAGGCAGCCATGGCATGATCACTGACCTGTCATCCTCACCCGACGGGCAGTATCTTCTGATCACCAGGATCGACAGGCCCTTTTCATATATAGTACCCTATTATTATTTCCCTTCCACGACACAGATATGGGATCTGCAGGGCAATGTCGTCACCACGCTACTCGAGAAGCCCCTGCAGGAGAACCTGCCCCGCGGGTACGATGTGGTCACTCCCGGTCCCCGCAACTACGGCTGGCGCAGCGACAGGCCTGCAACCATCATGTGGGTGGAGGCACTGGATGAGGGTGACTACCATGCCAATGAGATGCAGTACCATGATCAGGTCTATATGCTTGATGCTCCCTTCGCCGGTGACCCGGTGCCGTTCATCGCAACGGAGAAGCGCTACCAGGGCATCCTCTGGGGCAATGACAACCTGGCCATGCTCAGCGAAGGCCTCTCAAAGAGCCGCATCAGGGTCACCAGCACCTTCAACCCTTCCGACCCTCAGGCGACGCTGAAGAAGATTTTTGAAATCAATGCCGACGACAGGTATAATGACCCGGGCTTTCCGATCACCACTGCCAACAGCTACGGAAGACAGGTGCTGCTTCTGGCCGACAGGGGCAGGAGCCTCTATCTCTCCGGTCAGGGCGCCTCTCCCGAGGGGGACAGGCCCTTCATAGATAAATATGACCTCAGGACCGGGAAGACCACACGCCTGTGGCGTTCGGAGGCACCCTATTACGAGACTGTCAATGAGCTTATTGACCCCGCTAAACAGGTGATGCTCACCGTCCGGCAGTCGGTCACCGAGGTGCCCAACTACTTCATCCGTGATCTTAAGAAGGGTACCCTGAAGCAGGTGACCCATTTTGAGAACCCCTATCCGCAGCTTGCCGGTGTGCACAGGGAGCTGGTAACATACAAGCGCAACGACGGCATCGATCTCTCATTCATGCTTTACCTTCCGGCAGGCTACGACAGGGAGAAGGACGGACCGCTGCCCACGATACTGTGGGCCTATCCCCGTGAATACAATGATCCCTCAACAGCCGGCCAGGTCAGCGGCTCGCCATACAGCTTCACACGGGTGAGTCCCTCCTCGGTACTGGTATATGTCACCCAGGGGTATGCCATCCTCAACAACGCCAGCTTCCCGATTATCGGGGCTGAAGGGGAGGAGCCCAATGACACTTTCGTCAGTCAGCTTGTCGCCAATGCCGAGGCTGCCATCAACAAGGCAGTGGAGATGGGCGTCACCGACCCGAAGAGGGTGGCGGCCAGTGGCCACTCCTACGGTGCCTTCATGACGGCGCACCTGCTCTCGCACTCCAGGCTCTTTGCTGCCGGCATAGCCCGCAGCGGCGCCTACAACCGCACGCTGACACCCTTTGGCTTCCAGAGCGAGCGTCGCAGCTTCTGGGAGGACCCCGAGCTCTATCTTGAGATGTCGCCCTTCACCCATGCAACAAAGGTTAAGGACCCCCTGCTTCTGATACACGGCATGGCCGATAACAACCAGGGTACATTCCCGATCCAGAGTGAGAGGTATTATGCTGCCCTCAAGGGTGCCGGAGCAACGACGAGGCTGGTGATGCTGCCGGCAGAAGCCCACGGTTACGACGCCCGCGAGTCGCTGCTGCACATGCACTGGGAGTATACCAGGTGGCTCGACAAATATGTGAAGAACAAAAAGTAATATCTGCAATAAGCGGTTAGGTTATCAGAAAAAACTGATTAGTTTTGTCTCTCAAATCTTAAAAAACCTAAGCTTATGATCAGTAGTTTGTTCTGGATAGCACCTGTCGCGGCGGTGCTGGCCCTGCTCTTTGCATGGATATTCTACAGGAGCATGATGAAGTCGCCTGCCGGAAACGACCGGATGCAGGAGATCGCCGGTTACGTAAGAGAGGGTGCAATGGCCTACATCAAACGCCAGTACGGCGTGGTGTTCAAGGTCTTCATAGTACTTGTCATCTTACTTGTGATACTGGCCTACCTGGGGGTGCAGAATCCCTTTGTACCGGTAGCGTTCCTTACCGGAGGGTTCTTCTCCGGCCTCTGCGGTTACCTGGGAATGAGAACGGCAACCAATGCCTCTTCAAGAACAGCCCAGGGTGCCTCCGAATCCCTCAACAACGGCCTTAAGATTGCATTCCGCAGCGGTGCGGTGATGGGCCTCATTGTTGTCGGCTTCGGGCTGCTTGACATTGTTCTGTGGTTCCTCATACTCAACAACTGGGTCTTCTCACCGGAGAACATGGTTGAGGGATGGAACTGGCTGGGACTGACCTTCGTACATCCGGGTACTACTGACCACCAGAAGATGATAGAGATCACCGCCACCATGCTTACCTTCGGGATGGGTGCCTCTACCCAGGCTCTCTTCGCCCGTGTCGGCGGAGGCATATTCACCAAGGCTGCTGACGTAGGTGCTGACCTGGTAGGAAAGGTAGAGGCAAACATACCTGAGGATGATCCCCGTAACCCTGCAACCATTGCCGATAATGTCGGTGACAACGTTGGCGACGTGGCAGGCATGGGTGCCGACCTCTATGAATCATATGCCGGATCGATACTGGCGACGGCGGCTCTCGGCGCAGCCCTGCCGCTGCTGACGGCCGCTGACCAGATGAAGGCTGTCATCGCACCGATGATAGTGGCAGCAATAGGAATACTGCTCTCCATAGCAGGTGTATACATGGTGCGTACCAAAGAGCAGGCCACACAGAAAAACCTGCTCAATGCGCTGCTTCTCGGCACGGGCGGCAGCTCGGCGCTGATACTGGTGGCCCTGGCTGTCATGGCCTTTACCGGATGGATCACCTGGGGCGTCTTCGGCGCCGTGGTTGCCGGCCTCGCCGCCGGAGTCATCATAGGCCAGTCGACAGAATACTTTACCTCCGATGAATACAAGCCCACAAAGGGGATTGCAAAACAGACGCAGCAGGGACCTGCCACCACTATTATCGAGGGTATTGCCGTCGGTATGCAGTCGACATGGATACCTGTCCTTACCATCGCTGTCGCCATCATAGCTGCCTACGGATTTTCCGGTGGTTTCCAGGACTTTGCAGCGGGTGTCTATGGTATAGGCTTTGCCGCTGTGGGGATGCTCTCCACCCTCGGCATCACACTTGCCACCGACGCCTTCGGCCCGATAGCCGACAATGCAGGCGGCAACGCAGAGATGGCTCATCTGCCCAAGGAGGTGCGCGAGCGCACTGACGCCCTTGACATGCTGGGTAATACTACCGCTGCAACCGGAAAAGGATTTGCCATTGGTTCTGCGGCGCTTACAGCCATGGCCCTCGTGGCAGCATACATGGAGGAGGTAAAGCTCTGGCTCGGACGCCTCGCCGACGAAACAGTTGAAGGTTACAAGCAGATTGGCGATGTGCTCTTCTACAAGAGCACCGTGCCTTCGGTGATACCTGAAGGGATGACGGCTGTCAATGTCAGTACGGCACATGTGAGTGACTTCGTGGCAGCATATGACCTGTCGCTGTTCAACCCTCTGCTTATAGGCGGCATCTTCATCGGCGCCATGATGGCCTTCCTCTTCAGCTCAATGTCGATGAAAGCCGTGGGTCGCGCTGCCGGCAAGATGGTTGACGAGGTGAGGCGCCAGTTCCGTGAGATAAAAGGTATCATGGACGGCAGCGGCAAGCCTGACTATGCAAGGTGCGTTGCCATCTCCACAAAGGGTGCTCAGCACGAGATGATGCTTCCGTCACTGATAGCCATCGCCGTTCCGCTGGCCATAGGGCTCACGCTGGGCGTGGCCGGTGTTGTGGGACTGCTGATAGGGGGTATGACTGCGGGCTTCACGCTGGCAAGCATGCTCAACAACTCCGGCGGTGCATGGGACAATGCCAAGAAATTCATTGAGAAGGGCAACTACGGCGGCAAGGGAAGTGAGTCCCACAAGGCCGGCGTGGTGGGAGACACCGTCGGTGATCCCTTCAAGGACACCTCCGGACCCTCGCTCAACATCCTCATCAAGCTCATGTCTATGGTCTCGGTTGTCATGGCCGGTCTGACAGTGACATGGAGCATAATGGGATAATTACTGATTGTCATAGTGTAACGACGCTCTCACCGGGCGTCGTTACTCATTTTAAGATCGCTGACAGATGATGTTTATACCTGAATATGGCGATATTGAATCAGCGATGCAGCTGATCGGGCCGCATGTTCACCGCACGCCTGTGCTTACCTCGCGGCAGCTTGATGCCATTGCCGGTGCGAGGCTCTTCTTCAAGTGCGAGAACTTCCAGATGGTGGGGGCCTTCAAGTTCCGCGGTGCCACAAATGCGGTAATGAACCTGTCAGACAGCCAGCGCGCCGCCGGCGTGGTGACGCACTCGTCTGGCAATCACGCCGCCGCCCTGGCGCATGCCGCAGTGTCACGGGGGGTGAAGGCCTATATTGTGATGCCCTCCTCGGCTCCGGAGGTAAAGAAGAGGGCGGTGGCGGGCTACGGTGCGGAGATCACCTTCTGTGAGCCCACGCTGGCGGCGCGGGAGGCCGCCGCCGCGGAGATCATCAGTCGTACCGGCGCCACCATGATACACCCCTACGATAACTTTTTCATCATCGCCGGCCAGGGTACTGCCGCGGCGGAGATGCTGGCCGACATCCCGGCTCCTGATGCGGTCATCGCCCCCGTCGGCGGCGGCGGCCTCCTCAGCGGCTCGGCGATAGCAGCCAGGCACCTCGCTCCCGCAGCAAAAATATACGGCGCCGAGCCGCTGCTGGCTGATGACGCGGCACGGTCCCTGCATGCCGGAGCCATACAGCCCGCACTGCCGCCACGCACAATCGCGGACGGACTCCTAACATCGCTCTGCGAGAGGACATTCGCGGTCATCAGGGAAAAGGTCGACGATATCCTGACCGTCAGCGAAGAACAGATCATAGAGGCAATGACCCTCATCTGGACGAGGATGAAGATCGTAGCTGAACCGTCAGCAGCCGTGCCACTGGCAGCGGTGCTGGCCAACAGGGAACTCTTCAGCGGCAAAAACGTGGCGATTATTCTTTCGGGAGGGAATACTGACCTGTCGAAGCTTCCTTTCGCTGTGCACGACTGAAACAGGCTCCGGCAGATGACCCTCCGGCCCGGATAATATGATCACCGCTTGTCAGTATGCCTGAAACAGGCTCTCGCAGATGGCCCGCCGGTCCGGGGTATCTGATCATCACCTGGCAGCACGCCTGAAA
>CAYPKP010000040.1:21046-27367 GCA_964411345.1 uncultured Rikenella sp.
ATCTGATCATCACCTGGCAGCACGCCTGAAATAGGCGATCACCGGATAGTGATCGGAATAGCGCACCTTGACGATGTCGAAATCGGTGCACTCAATCTCTTCGTTGTAAAGGACATAATCAATACGGTTCGGGGGATACTTGCCACGGTAGGTAAAGCCGGCACCGTATCCTGCCTCCACAAAGGCATCCTTCAGCCCGCGGCGCATCCGCCGGTAGGTGTATGACACAGGTGTGTCATTGAAATCGCCGGTGACGATGACCGGATAGGGAGAGCTCTCAATATGCCTCCTCACCCTGTCTACCTGCAGGGCCCTGCTGGCAAAACCCTCCGTGAGACTCCGGTAGAGCCCCCTGATGTTGTCAACGGAACGCCCCTGTGCCTCGGCGGTGATGTCACTGAGAAGAGTACCCTCGACGCGGCGGAGGCGGAACGACTGCAGGTGGTTGTTGTAGACCCGGAATGTGTCCGTATCTACGATAATATCCGTGAAGATGGTCAGCGACGATGAACCCGGGTGGACGATATCGCCGCGGTACACAACAGGGTAGCGCGTGACGGTGGCGATGCCGTAACGACTGGCAGAACCGCTTTTTATGAGCTTGAAGTGAGTTGACCACTTGCCTCCCAGCCCCTCCTTCAGCTTGCGCTCGCCGGCAGCAGGGTCACCCCTGACAAAATATTCCTGGAGACAGAGGATGCCGGGATCTTCCTTCCTGAGAAGCTGCAGCATCTTGCTGAGAGTATTGTGCTCGGTCTCCTCGTAGAAGTTGAAGAGCCTTACGTTGTAGCTCATCAGTTTCAGCTCGTGATGCTCTTCGTTGCCCTGATTGGTGAACCTGATGAAATTGTGGATGTAACCGAATCCGAGGACAATGGCGGCAGCCGATATCAGGGCATACCATCTCCTGAAAAGGATCCAGAAGAGAACCATGGCGATATTCGCAGCAGCTATGTATGGATATGCAAGCCCGAAGAGAGCGGGTACGGCCGTAGTGGCCGGATTGATGAAGATGGAGAGATAGGCGGTCAGAAGCATGAGGACGAGAACGATGTTCACCGCCAGGAGTATGTTGCGAGTAAAACGCTTTATCGCTCTATCCTTTTTTCTGGCTTTCACTGAAAAGGATCTCCTTTTCTTCCCTGGTGAGACTGTCATAACCTCCTTTTGAGATCTTGTCAAGTATGTGGTCTATCGCCTTCTGCCTCTCTGCCTTCGCCGCGTTGTACTCGTAGTCTGTCTTCGTCTTCCTGGCATCAAACTGTGCGCCGGCATTCCTGTAGGTGACCTTCATACGCCTTCTGCCCGGTTTGAAGAGGTTAACAATGAAATCGATGATATGGTTCAGCCACGCCCCGATATCAGTGCCGTTCTTCAGACTGTAACCGTAAGCGAATCCCATCAGGGCCCCTCCGATGTGTGCTATCTTGCCCCCGGTGTTTACCGAGAAGTCGAAGACGGAGGTGATGAGAAAGGTTACCAGCGCCAGGTATTTCAGCTTCACCCTGCCAAAGAAGAGCAGGTGGAGCTCAAGGTCAGGAAGGTATACGGCGGTGGCAACCACCAGCGCCATCACCGAGGCTGAAGCTCCCAGCGCCATGGAGACATGCACCATGCCGGCAAAGGCGGGGAAGATGTTGAATACGGCTATATAGAGTATTGCTCCGGCGAGTCCTCCGAGGATATAGAGCGACACCAGCTTGCGCTGATCGAGGTAGCCCATGAATATCTTACCGAACCACCATAGCCACAGCATGTTGAAGAGCAGGTGTATGAAGCCCTGGTGGGTGAACATATAGGTGAGTGGCGTCCATGGCTTCAGCGCCAGGGCGCCGATGGAGGCCGGGACTGACAGAAAGGAGATCACCGTCGGTGCAAGGGCCGGACTGGCCGACAGCACCCCGATGACCTCGATGATCTTTATCAGAAGGAATATTCCCGCGTTGATATAAATAAGCCTGGTGAGGGCTGAGCCGCGTTTGAATGATCCCTTTATCTCATCCCAGATGCTCATCAGTAGAGTGTTTTTGTTGTCTTGCGCCAGTATCTTATCAGGATATAGCCAAAGATCATGCCGCCGAGATGTGCTGTGTGGGCTATGCCGCTGCCGGGACTGGTGATGGCAAGATAGAGTTCGATGGCAGCATAACCTATGACCACATATTTGGCCTTGACGGGTATGGGCGGGAAGATGAACATCAGCTGGGTGTTGGGGAAGAGCACCCCGAAGGCCAGCAGGACGCCGTAGACGGCTCCCGAGGCTCCCACAACGGGTACATTAAGTATCGCGTTGAGTCTTGCCATCTGAGCATCGGTGAAGTTCTTCCCCTGGCTGACGGCCTCGCTGCCCGAGTCATACACATACTGCAGCTGTTCCGGGGTGAGGATATCCATCACCCTGTTGTACTGTATCCACTGCACCAGCTCAAAGAAGAAGGCTGCGCCAAGCCCGGTGACCAGGTAGTAGAGCAGGAAACGCTTCGGCCCCCACACCTGTTCCAGTATCCGTCCGAACATCCAGAGGGCAAACATATTGAACAGCAGGTGCACGAAGCCGCCGTGCATGAACATGTGGGTTACTATCTGCCACGACCCGAAGAACTCCGATTTGGGAAAGTAGAGTCCCAGTATGCCGTTCAGGTTGATGCCGGCGGTGAATCTGAGCAGTTCATTGAGAAGCAGCATCACCACGTTGATGATGATGAGGTTTTTCACCACCGGTGGCGTGCCTGATAATATTCTGTTCATAGTTCGTATTCTCTTGTTTCAGACCGCAAATTTAGCCATTCTGAGGGAAAATCAGCTGAATCTTCTGTCGAGCTCTTCGAGGGTGATGATATTCATCACCGTTTTGCCTGTGGGCGAGTAGTTTGGCATGGTACACGCAAAGAGCATGTCAAAGAGCTCTTCCATCTCGGTATGTGTCAGCGGCATGCCATAGGGTATTGCCGCAGCCTTCGCCATTGACAGCGCCACCCTCTCGCGGGCTCCAATGGAGGGGTCGGAGAGTGTCTGCCGGTATTCGGCTATCAGCGTCTCGAGCATGGCAAGAGGATTTGCGTTGCGACTGTCGGCAGGGTGGCTCTTTATGGTGACCATGTTGTCCTCGCCCGTCTCCAGTTCGAAGCCTATGGTACGGAGCTGATCTCCTATCTCCTGTACTATGACCATGTCGCCGGGGTTCAGACCGGTGGTGACGGGGAAGAGCGACACCTGTGCCGGGCGCGGGCCGTCGCTGAGGGAGGTGAGGTACTTCTCATACAGCACCCGCTCGTGTGCCCTCCGCTGGTCTATCATCATGATGCCGGATATCACCGGGCACATTATATACCTGTTTTTTACCTGGAAGAAGCGGCGCCGGCCCTCTGCGGCACCGGTACCTTCCTGCTGTTCACTGCGGGCGGTGATGGTGAATAACGACTCCCATCCGCTGGTTTTGCCGTGGTCACGCTCACCGTCCCATTTCGTCTCCGGCCGGCGGTATTCCGTGCCGTCGAAGGGGTTGAAGGAACTGTCCACCTCCACCTGCGGTGGCGGCGGCGCCGTCATGCCGCCGGTGATGACGGGTATCTCCACGGCGCCCTCCGGCCCGAAGTCGAGCGACGGCACCACGTTGAAGCGTCCGAGGGCCTCGCGCAGGGAGGCCAGCATTATCTGCCACACCGAGCGCTCATCCTCGAACTTGACCTCGGTCTTGGTGGGGTGTATGTTGACATCTATCGCCGAGGGGTCAGCGGTCATGTAGATGAAATAGGCAGGCACCGTGTCAGGCGGCAGTATGCCCTGGTATGCCTCCAGCACCGCCCGGTGAAGGTAGGGGTGCCTGATGAAGCGGTTGTTGACGAAGAAGAACTGCTCCCCGGCGGAGCGGCGGGCGTTCTCAGGCTTGCCGGCATAGCCGCTGATGGAGATGATGGTGGTGGTTGTCTCAACGGTGACCAGGTTCTGGTTGTAGTGTTTGCCGAAGAGGGAGATGATGCGCTGGCGGCGGCTGCCCTGCGGCAGACGGTATATCTCCTGGTCGTTGTGTATGAGGGTGAATTTTATGTCGGGGTGGGCCAGCGCCACACGCTGGAACTCGGTTATTATGTGCCTGAACTCTGTGTTGTCAGTCTTGAGGAACTTGCGTCGGGCGGGGACATTGTAGAAGAGGTTCTTGACGCTGAAGACCGATCCTGCCGCGCAGGAGCAGGGCTCCTGACGTATCACCCTCGAGTTGTTTATCTCCACCAGCGTGCCTGCCTCATCCTCCTCACGACGGGTGCGCAGCTCGGTCATGGAGACGGCGGCGACGGAGGCGAGCGCCTCGCCGCGGAACCCCTTGGTGGTGATGGTAAAGAGATCATCGGCCGATGATATCTTGGAGGTTGCGTGACGTTCAAAGGCGAGGCGGGCGTCGGTCTCGCTCATTCCGCAGCCGTTGTCTATAACCTGCACCAGGGTGCGGCCGGCATCGCGTATCACGATGCTGATCTCCGTGGCCCCGGCGTCGACAGCATTCTCCGCCAGCTCCTTGACCACGGAGGCCGGCCGCTGTATCACCTCGCC
Organism: uncultured Rikenella sp.; assembly: GCA_964411345.1. Taxonomy (GTDB): domain Bacteria; phylum Bacteroidota; class Bacteroidia; order Bacteroidales; family VadinHA17; genus SR-FBR-E99. The sequence continues at coordinate 25,595 of CAYPKP010000040.1, forward strand.
TGCGGCTATCTGGTTGGCAACGGAGTCGGGAAGAAGCCTGATAATGTCACTCATCTGCAGCGATTAAAAACGTAGGTACAAATAGACAACAAGGACAATGATTATTATGATGACCAGCAGCCTTATGGTGGTGTGTCTCTCTACACGTTCCTTTCTTCTCCGGAAGTGGTTGCGCATGTCACCGCGCATGATCTTCGAACGGTAGGGTTGTGATGTCTTGCCCGCCATAGCTTCAGCGCCGGCGGGCCCGTCCTCCGGTCTCGCCGGAGGCACTCCGCTTCGTTGGCCGTAGTCTGCAGCCCTGGCGGAGGAGAGTCTGTCCTCAGCAGCTTCAGCGGCTGCGGGTCCCTGCTCTTCGCCCTGTGTCCCCTCCTCCGTAGCCCCGGCGGAGGAGGAATCCTTGCTCCATGCCTTGCGTCTCTGCTCCAGCTCCTCCTTCACCGGGTCATAATATCGCGGCACGTAGTTGAAGCCGCGCGGTTTATTCTGTTTAAAGAAACTGGGGATAGCCATGACGCACTTTTTGCAAAAATAGTAAGAAAAGCCTGAAATATGAACTCCGGCTCCGGAGGGCGGGATTTCCTAATTGCTCACTTTTTGTTAAATTTGGATTGCCAAAAACCTGATACCTGAACCATGAAGATCCTCGTCACTTATGCCGGCAGCGCAGGTGTGACATCAAGCGTGGCTGAACGCATCGCCAGGGTGATGACCGGACTGGGGGCGGAGGTGACGCTGCTGCCCATGAGCGGTGTCAGGACTGTAAAAGGCTTTTCAGGAGTCGTTGCCGGCAGCCTGGAGCATGGCAGGGGCTGGCTGCCGGAGGCGATGGAGTTTATCAGGGTCAACCAGGCATTGCTGAAGAAGAAGCCCCTGGCGCTTTTTACCGTTATACCAGCACTCGGGTCCGAGAAGGGAGCTGAGTCGCGCATGGTTGTCATGCAATACACGGCTCACGTGCGCGGCATGGTTCATCCGGTGAGTGAAGGGTTCTTCAGCGGAGAAGGTATCAGAGGGCAGCAGGCAGAGCCCGGCGAGAGGTCGAAGTTCAAGCTGAGAATACTCCTTGGGCTGTTAAGAGATGCTGAATCCCGCAGTCACGAGGCGGAGACCTGGGCAGCCAGGCTTCACGACAAGCTCCTGCAGGTCACCGGCAAAGGTACTGCAGGACCTGTGCACGGAGCCTGATCAGACAGGTGATAACCTGCAACCGGTGTACAAGTGCATGGATCACGACGCATAGCTTACCCCCATTTCCCTGAATCTCACTGATCAGGGAACAATCAGATGCACCTGGAGGAGGAGTGATGACGAAGACTGGCGTTCAGCCGTCTGACTGTCGAATCACCTGCAATGTAAGACCAGCTTCACCCGCTCACTTCACCTTGACGTACTTCTCGCTGGTATAGTTGCTTTTGTCAACCACTCCCAGCTCATCGGCAGGCCATACCTGGATGAGGGTGTCATTCTCAACCACGATCCTCATGCGGAGGGTTTTTCCTTCATAATCCTTGTTGACGTGGTATTTGATAGATTCCTTATACACTATGCCTTCCAGCGTATAGGAGCCGCCTCCGTAGCTTACAAATTTGGTGGTATCCATGATGTAGTCACCCATCACCATCCAGTAGTTGTTGCACCACATCTTAACCCCGCTTCCCTGGTAGTCTCCCGGGAAGGTGGATATGATGGAGTCGTTTTCCACATGTCTGGCATAGATCAGATCCCATGCGCCAACGACAGGGTTCACCGGTCCCTGGTTGCATCCGGCAA
>CAYPKP010000041.1:0-12173 GCA_964411345.1 uncultured Rikenella sp.
TCACCACCCCGGAAGACCTGGCGGTGGCCAGTACACTGCTCAGATTGCTTAAGCAATGAATCTCACTGACTGATGGAAAGACAAAGCATATTTGATCATAAGAAGCTCGAGGTGAAGAGGGTCAGGGGAGCTGATCCGGAGATCATCGAACTGCTGAAGAAGACGGTACTGGGGTCGGAGGGGGGCATGCGCTATATCATGCAGAATACTGAGGAGAGGGTAAAATCATACGGCGACAGCCTCTCATTCATGGCCCTGTACCGTAAGAACAGCCTCACGGGCGTCATAGGACTCTGCCGGCGCACAACACTGAACTGCGGCATCCCCGGTGATTCAACCTATTTGCGCTACCTGGCAGTACAGAGTGCCTTCCAGAGAGAGAAGGCCCCGGCGCACAGAAGAGAGAGAGTGGCGCAGGGAGAAGAGAGCTTCAAGCAGAAGGCCCTGTCCCTGATAAGTGATCCGCGGCTCCTTACGGGCGAACAGCATGAGACACCTCCTCCCCATGTGATGTACGCCTACGTGGAGAGCAGCAACGAGAGGTCGCGAAACCTTATAAACCAGTCGGGATATGAATATATACGCTCCTTCCTGACGGTAGCCTTCAGCAGGTTCAACCCAAAGCGCAACAGCTCCGTCACGAAGCTGGCACCGGAGGAGGAGGCTGCCATGTCCCGGATGCTGAAGGAGTATTATGGAGATTACTGCTTCTATACCGATGAGTTTACCTTCCTCGGCCACAGGTACTATGTCCTCAGGCGTGACGGGGAGATCGTCGCAGGCGTGAGTGCCATACCGGCACGGTACAATGTGGTGAACATGCCGGGACTCTGGGGATGGGTGATGATGAAGGTGCTGCCGTTCTTCCCCTATTTCCGTCGGCTGTTCCGTCCCGGTGAGTTCAGGTACCTGGTCCTTAACGGCATATACTGCCGCAAGGGCAGCGAGAACTTTCTTCCTGACCTCTTCGATGCAGTATGCGCTGAAGAGGGCTACCATACGGCCCTCACATGGCTTGATGATCACTCGGAGCTCTATGAAAAGCTCAGGACAAACAGGAAGATGGGAGCCCTGAACAGGATGCTCAATGCAAAACCGGGACTGGTGTATGCCTCCTTCCCGGGACTGACAACCGAGGAGACGGGCAAGTTCTACGATTCCCCGGCTTATATTTCGGGATTCGACTTTTCATGAACATAAACATCACTCATCATGAGATCAACTGAAGGAAAACTGTGCCGCAGCATGATCGCAGGCCTGACGCTGTTTCTTCTGACCGCAGGAGTTATGGCTCAGACGGACCCTGCAGACCTCTCCGCCAAATCTTCCGCCCCTGGAGGCGCCTCGCCGTCCGGCCCGGTAGCTTCCTCTGCGGGAGCCTCCTCCCCGTCCGGCCCGGTAGCTTCCTCTCCGGGAGTCTCCTCCCCGTCCGGCCCGGTAGCCTCCTCTTCGATAGCCTCCTCTCCGGCAGCTTCCTACCCGTCCGGCACCGAAGATCGAATGGAGTGGTTCGCTGATGCAAAACTTGGGATATTCATCCACTGGGGCATCTATGCCGTTAACGGCATAGACGAATCATGGTCGTTCTACAATGAGCTTATCGGCTATGACGACTACATGAAGCAGCTGGCCGGATTTACCGCGGAGAACTATGATCCCCGCCAATGGGTGAAGCTCATCAGGGAGAGCGGAGCCAGGTATGCGGTTCTTACATCAAAACATCATGACGGTGTGGCACTGTGGGACACGAAGCTGAGCCGACTGAACGTGGTTGACACCACCCCTGCCCGCGCTGACCTCATTAAACCGTTCGTCAAAGAGCTGCGACGGGCAGGACTGAAAGTGGGGCTCTACTATTCACTGCTCGACTGGTCTCACCCCGATTACCCCAACATGACCAAAAGTGTAAAGCGTTATTCGGAAGACTCATTGCGATGGGAGCGATTCGTGACATTTAACCACGGGCAGATATCAGAGTTGGCGGATAAGTTCCGTCCCGACCTCTACTGGTTTGACGGCGACTGGGAGCAGAGTGCGGAAAAGTGGCGCGCAGCGGAGATCAGAAAGATGATACTGGAAGACAACCCTGCAGCCATCATCAACTCGCGCCTTGCAGGCTACGGCGACTATGCCACTCCGGAGCAGGGGCTGCCGTCAGCACGGCCTGAGGCAAAACACTGGGAGCTCTGCATGACCATCAACGACTCGTGGGGATACCAGGGCAACGATAAAAACTACAAGAGCCCGTCACAGGTGGTACGCATCTTTGCCGAATGCATCGGCATGGGTGGCAACTTGCTGCTCGACATCGGCCCGAAGGCTGACGGTACCATCCCTGAGCAGCAGGCAGAGGTGCTCAGGGAGATGGGACGGTGGACATCCAGACACAGGCAGGCGATATACGGCACCGTGGCAGGACTGCCTGACGGGCATTTTGCCGGCCCCTCCACCATGAGCCGTGACAGCACCACCGTCTACCTTTTCTTCCCCGGTGACGGCGGCGGCGAGCTGATGCTCGAGGGAGTGAAGAACAAGATCAACAAGGCCTTCGTGGTGGGCAACGGCACAACACTGGAGGTCAGAGAGTACCTCAGACCCTACTGGAGCAACCATGCCGGAGTCTATTTCATCAAGGTGCCGGAAGAGGTGCTCGACGGAACAATGACGGTGATAGGACTTGCCCTCGACGGTAAACTGAAGGTTGAATGACATCCGGCACGCCTGCCTGGAAGATCAAGGCAGCAGATGCTCTTGTTAAGAGGCACGACAATCACCTCAAACAAGAGAAAACATACAGATCAGAATAATAGCCTGCCCGCAATGAATGATGCATGAGAATGAGCGCACAACAGGAGCTGATTGGTTTCTTCATACAAGTTTCAAACTGCCAATGAAATAATAATAAAATAACCGAATGAAAAAATACTTTTTATTGTTGCTGATGACAGCCTTAATGGCAGGCCTCGCAGCACAGGAGCATGATGAGAGATATGTGCCGGAGACCGACCCGCTGGTGCTGCAGAAGCTTGAACAGTGGCAGGATCTGAAATTCGGCCTGCTGATGCACTGGGGGCCCTACAGCCAGTGGGGCATAGTGGAATCGTGGTCCATCTGCGCCGAGGATGAAGGATGGTGCCGGCGGAAAAATCCTGATTACACAGAGTACAAAAAGCAGTATGAGGCCCTGAAGCTGAGCTTCAATCCTGTCGGCTTCAACCCGGAAAAATGGGCCGAAGCAGCAAGGGATGCAGGGATGAAGTATGTCATCTTCACCACCAAGCACCATGACGGATTCTCGATGTTCGACACGAAACTGACAGACTATAAGATCACTGACACGGAGTGCCCCTTCAGCGTCAACCCACGTGCCAACGTGACCAGGGAGATCTTCACTGCCTTCCGTGACCAGGGATTCTGGACAGGAGCGTATTTCTCCAAACCCGACTGGCACAGCGAGTATTACTGGTGGCCCAACTTCGCCACCCCGGACAGGAATGTAAACTACAACATCAAAAACTACCCCGAACGGTGGGAAAAGTTCGTGCAGTTCACTCACGGACAGATAATGGAGCTCGTCGGTGGCGACTACGGCAAGGTTGACATACTGTGGCTCGACGGCGGATGGGTGCAGAAGATGAGTGAGGAACAGGAGCTTCACTATCTGACAGCACCGGGACAAAGGTTTGTACGTACCCAGAGCCAGGACATACGCATGGATGAGCTGGTGGATAAGGTGCGCGCCGTACAGCCCGGCATGATAGTGGTGGACAGGGCAGTATACGGTAAAAACCAGAATTACCTCACCCCCGAGAACCGGGTGCCGGAGAAGGCCCTGCCATACCCGTGGGAGTCGTGCATAATAGCCGGCGGCGGATGGGCCTGGGTGCCCGACCCGAAGTTCATGCCTCCCCGCGCGGCGGTGCAGCTGCTGGTGGATATCGTGGTCAAGGGAGGCAACCTGCTGTTGAACATAGGTCCGGCACCTGACGGCAGCTGGCCGGAAGGAGCCTATACACTCCTGTCAGAGATGGGCAGGTGGATGAAGACTAACGGCGAAGCCATATACGGCACCAGGGCGATGGCCCCGTACAAGGAGGGCAAGGTGTGCATCAACAGGAAGGGAGACGATACCTGGTATCTCTTCTATATGGCTGATGAGGGAGAAGTGATGCCGGCATCGGTGACAATGAACGGGCTGACACTGCCCTCAGGAGCAAGGGTAACGGTGCCGGGGTCCGACATAAGGTGCAGCTGGAGGAACGGGGAGAACTCATTCACCGTCTTTACCCCGCCACGGTTGAGGAAAGATCCTCCGTCTGACTATGTATGGGTGATGAGGATAGAGAAGTAGAGACACCTCCCAAAAAGACGCGCCACACAGACCTGTTTTTGATGCGCGTGGCACCCCGGGCTGTGTGGCATGACAGGGAAATGGGGGGAAGAACCACCTGTCATTGTCTTTCAATTTAAAACCCTATTCTGCCTTAATTGAAATTAACAGAGGTAAAGATTGAATAAAAATCCACAATCGCAAAGCTAATTCCGGTGCGTTGTATAAAGGGCGGCATCTAAAGTATGAAGAAGCCAATCCCGGTGGAAATGTGCAAACAGGATAAATTTTAGATGATTGGCATGTGGTTCTTCATGTGATCCATGAGCACTTTGATCTTGTCACGCGAGATCTCGCACCTGAACTCCTTCTCCCCCTTCATGAAGACGCATTGCTGTTGTCTTATGTCAATACGGGCAAGATATGATGTGTTTACAATGCAAGACCTGCCGGTCCTGAAGAACTGTTTTCCCAGGTGCCCTTCCAGGGCTCCCAGCAGTGCCGTCACAGTCTCCGTTCTTCCGGTGATGAACTGGAAGGTGGAATAGTTGCCGTCGGCAGTAATGAAGACCACTTCGTCAGTATCAATGAATGTCACCCCGGATACACCCCGGAAGATCAGTATCTTCTCATTTTCGAACAGGGCTTCCGACCGCTCCAGCGCCCCTTTTTTACCGTTTTTCATAAACCTTTCGAGCGTCTCACGCAGCCGGTCCGGATCTATCGGCTTGAGCAGGTAGTCGAATGCGGCATAGTCGAAGGCTTTTATGGCGTACTCGTCGTGTGCAGTGGTGAAGACCACATGAGGATTGTTGCTGTTGAGCTTCTTCAGTTCCGTAAGGATATCGAAGCCGGACATGCCAGGCATGCGGATGTCAAGAAAAAGCATGTCGGGATCATGCAGTGAGATAAGTCCGACGGCTTCAAAGGGGTCTGTAGTTGCTGCCACGACGGTGGCCATGCCTGTTGCCTCAATCAGACCCGATAGCAGGTCCAGTGCCTCCTGCTCATCCTCGACAACCAATGCTTTTATTGTCTCTTTATTCATATCGTATGACTGTTATTTAAAAGTTGGGTCACTGTCTGCAGGAAAGGTGACGGAGTAGCCTGAAGGCAGGAAGACCCTCACCTCCGTTCCTGCTGCCACGCCATTGTCGTAAAGGTCAGTGATAGTGAATGTTATCTTCTCGCTGTTGGCCTTGTTGATCATCTCAATGATGCTGGCTATGCTCTTCAGCCCGGTGCCTGCCCCCTGCGTATGCACCGCCGATGCGGCAGCACGTCCTATGCCGTTGTCACGCACCGTCACCTCGGTGCCACCGGGCAGACCGGTTATCTTTATCTCCAGGAGCCCCTTGCCATTTTTGTTCTCAAGGCCATGCTTGAGGGCGTTTTCCGCAAAGGACTGTATTATCATCTTTGGCACCTGCGTCTTCAGGTCAACATCGGGATCGACGGTGATGCTGTATTCAAACCTGTTGGTGTAACGGAGCTTCTGAAGCTCACAGTAGCGGGTGACGAACTCCAGCTCCTGCTCCAGCGGCTTGAGCAGCACGGCGCTGTCGGTAAGCACCGACCGCAACAGATGAGAGAGCTTGATGAAATAGTTATAGGCCCTCTCCTTCTCTCCCTTCATGATAAGCGAGCCGACGGAGGTGACGGCGTTGAATGTGAAATGGGGATCGAACTGCCGTATGACTGAGCTGAGCTGCAGCCGGTAGCTCTCTGCCTGCCGGCGAGCCTCCTCAACCCTGATCTCTATGACACGGCGACGGATACGCCACACCAGGAGTACCAGCAGAACTAGTCCGGTAAGGAAGAGTACTATACGCGCAAAGTTCGACTGGAAGAAGGTGGGTACAACCGTGATCCCGAGTGTGTCGGGATTCTCTGACACTACACCGTCAGCATTGACAGACAACAGCTCAAAAGTGTACTTGCCCGGACGCAGATCATTGTATGTCACCCGTCTGGCTGTCGTCTTCGCCGACCAGTTGTTGTCCAGGCCTGTCATCCTGTACCGGTAGGTAATATCATCCGGATTTCTTGTGGATATGCCTGTATAGTTTATCCTGACGGTACTGTGGCTTCCCCTGATCTTCAACTGGCTGGCGGTGTCATAAAAGAGTGCCGTATCCATTACGGTTACCCAGTCAGATGATTCTCCCGGGATCTCCACCGAAGTGACATGACAGAGGGGGGGACAACTGTTTGCAACGATCCTTTCCGGTTTGAAGCGTATCAGCTTGTCGGAGGCAAGGATCCACCATCTGCCGTCGGCACCCCTGACCATGCCGTTGTCCTGGCAGTCGTGGCCGGTGAAGCCTTCACTTTGTCCAATGATTTTGAAGTAGTCAGGCTTGCCGGAATAATACTTCTCAAGATCGATGATGCATACATCCACCATCCGTCCGACAAGCAGCCTGCCATCGCCGAGATCCCTTATGACACTGGCAGGGAGGTTGACACCCTCCGGCAGTGCCGGGTTGAAGGCAGGCTCATTGGGATTGCATATGAAAAGCCCGTCGGATCCTGCACTCCAGATGCTGCCCTTGTGGTCACATACCACCCCCCAGACCATCTCGGCCGGCGCAGGAGCATCGCGGAAGGGCACAAAGTTCTTTCCGTCGAAAAAGACAACACCGTAATGACCCGCCAGCCAGTAGTTGCCGTTATGGTCCCTGGCGATGCCCTCCACTATTCCGTAGTCAGGCCATGACATCTCCTCGTACCGGATCACCTGGTCTCCGCGGAGGTGAAAGAGCCCCCTGTCGGCTCCCACAAGGATGCTCTTGTCGACAGGATCTTCATAGATGATGCATATCTGCAGCCTGTCAGGCAGCAGTTTGCACTTGCTGAAACGGGTGCCGTCCCATATTATTACCCCGTGATCTGTCGATAACCATACCTCCCCGTTCGACATGGTAGTGCTTCCCCTGAAAAAGGCAACGGGACCGCCGTAAAGGTGGTGAAAATCCGTTCTTCCCTTGAATTCTTTACCGTCAAAGAATTTCAGTTCACCGTCAACCGTCCCAATCCAGAGACCTCCCCGCGGGTCAGCTGCCAGGGCCCAGGTCTCATCCGGCAGGCCATTCTGATTGTCGTACTCCACCAGCGCATCCGACATCAGGCGGTAGATGCTGGTCTCGGTGCCGATCCATTCCGTACCCTCACGGTCAATGAAGTTGAATGCAAGCCTTCCTCCCTCCCAGTGAAAGGGATAGACGCTGTGGATGAGGGTATCAGCTTCATTGACAAACTGTGGCTTATCACCAGTGAGACGCACCTTTGTTGCCGGACCTTCATGGATCAGCGTAAGAGATCCGTCGTGATATGTGTAAACCTCCCTCTTGCCGTTGACAAGGTAAAGGATCTTGTTGAGAGCATCGGCAGCGACGGGCTGGAGGTTGCTGCCATGCATCACCGGCTGCATCGAGGTGAAGTTCCAGTATCTTCCTTTCTCAAAATAAATGATGACTCTTTCATAACTGTCGATGGAGCCGGACAGAAAAAACGATGCGGTATCGTGACCAATGCAACCCATTGTTATCTGTTTGACTCTCATGGAATCGGGAAGGGGGTATCCGACGAAGCTCTTCCCGTTGAACCGTGCCATCCCGTTGGCCGTTACAGCCCAGATAATGCCGGCCCTGTCCTCCGTCACGGCTGTCACCAGGTTTGAAGGCAGCCCGTCCTTCCGCAGGTATGAGATGAAGGTATGACCGTCAAACCGTGCCAGCCCGTTCCTTGTCGGTATCCATATGAAGCCGCGGCTGTCCTGCATCACGGCGGTCGACTGTGTCTGCGGCAGCCCGTCGTCGGAAGTATACTCCCTGAAGGGAAAGGACTGGCCCTGTGATGGGAGGCATAACGATACCAGCAGTATTAGCATCAGAACACACCACAGCATGGGTAGCACTTGATTCTGCTGTTGCGGCCCGTGCAGCCGCCATGGCCGTTGTTGCCACTTCGGTTTTTCCGGAAGCCGCTCCTGCCTCCCCGGTTGCCGGCGTTGCCGCGGCTTATACTGTTCCTGCCTCTGATGATTCCATATTGATTGCTCATCCTGCCGCTCTTGCTGCTGCTCATGATGATACTGAATCTGCAGATGCAGCCGTCGCTGCGCGGCTCCGGCAGCACCCTCCTGATATTTCCCGTACAGCTTCACAGTCAGACTTGTCACGTGTAAATATATCTAATAGGTATGACATAAAAAAGCTGCTTTATCGTGTCTGACCCCCACGCCCATAGCCCCCGATAGCCGCCAGGCGTATCGGGGGTTAAGGTATTGTAGCCCGTTGCATGGATCACCAACTTCTACCGCGTAGCGGTTATGGTATTGTAGCCCACATGGTGACATCAAAACCATTCGCCGTAGGCGATAAGGTATTGTAGCAGGTGATATGCATCCCCACCCCCATACTCCGGATCAAATATTGTGAACGGACGGTTAATAAATAAACTTGACATAATCTCTGTCCCGCCGTAAATTTGCTTCTGAACATTTGCGGACCAACAATTAAACAAAAATTCCTCTGGCCGTAGCAGTTGAGTATTGCACACAACCGGGGAAATAATGAGATGAAGAAGCTTGCACTTATTAGTGGCCTGCTTTTCGTGATCGTCTACTTCTGGGCAAATACCTTCATGCCCGATGACGATAATGCCGATACATATTATCCGGCTGTGGTCAACAATTCATTTCCGGGGCCTGAAGCCACTGGCATGGCCAGCCAGTTAATGCTCCCTGAAACAGATGATTCAGAGATGGCTGGTGAAGGATACTACCTCATACTGGCAAGTTTCAACGACATAACACAGGCACATCAGGCTGCCGATCGGTATTCCGCCGCTTTTGATACCGGCGTCACCGTTCTTCCCAAAACGCGGGAAGGTTATTACAGGATCAGCTACGGCAGATACGCAGCTCTTTCAGATGCGGAGTCAGCATTGACAAGCGTCAGGCAAAACATCAATCCCAGCGCCTGGCTCCTGGCCGCAAGATAAAGACCTGTTCCATCCGATAGATCGGGGCAGGTTCCGGGGCTCGTATTAAAATGTCAGGGGGAATTTTGTGGGGCGTACTGGAATCGAACCAGTGACCTCTTGCCTGTCAAGCAAGCGCTCTAAACCAACTGAGCTAACGTCCCTTTTTATCTGTCATCCGTCAGCAGGTGAACCATATCAACTGAGCGGAAGTAACGGACGGGGCAAAGATAAAAAAAATCTGAATTGAGAGATCACTCAACAGTAACCGGAGTGTTGAAAGTAAATAAAAACGACGAGCCCCGGCCTGGCAACGACTCCACCCAGATACGACCCTTCATCAGCTCCGCCAGGCGCTTGCATATCGCCAGACCCAGCCCGGCTCCCTGTACTTTGGGCATATTTTCGCTCCAGTACTGCACAAAAGGCTGGAAAATATCTTCGAGATTCTCCGGCGAAATGCCCTGGCCCGTGTCGCTGACGAAATAGGTAAGTGTATAACCATCCCCGGAGGGCACGATCCTGTAGCCGTATCTTATCTCTCCCTCATCGGTGAACTTTATGGCATTGCCGACAAGATTGCTGAAAATCTGACTCAGCCGCAGCTCATCAACAGACTGATAGACAGCCTTATGTGACTTGTCAACAACCGGCGTCAGTTTCAGCTGGCTCTTTCCGGCTGCCTCCTGCTCATAGGTAAAAGTCGATCCCATTGAAGAGATAAATTCGTTGACCTCTACATTGGTATACTTGATCTCCATGTTGTTGCTCTCAATGCGCGACATGTCGATCATATCATTGATCAGTCGAAGAAGCCTCTGGGAGTTGATGTCAATGAGCCTGACCATCTCCTGTTTTTCCTCTTCAGTGGTGCTCATTGAGGTGAGTATATTCAGAAAGCCCAGCATGGCATTGAGAGGTGTCCTTATCTCGTGGCTGAAGTTGGCCAGGAAGGTTGTTTTAAGCCTGTCAGACTCTTCTGCCTGCCGGCGCGCAGCGATCAGATCATCCATAATCCTCTGCGTATCAGTAATATCCTGACAGGTGCCGTAACGGTATAAAAGCCGGCCGTTTTCGTCATACTTTACGTTCGAGTTAACAGCAATGGTCTTGACCTTTCCCGTAGGGGTGATTATCCTGTAGTTCACCGAGAAGGAGCCCTTCTTATTCTCCATCGCATCCGTTATGGTGGACAGCACATATGACCTGTCTTCAGGGTGGGTGTAACCGAGATGTTCCTGATAGGTCATCGAGAGGCTTGACACTTCGTCGTTAAAGATCCTGGAGATCTCTTCGGAACCGAGGTATCTGTCGGTCTCGGGACGGTATTCCCACCATCCGAATCTTCCTATCCTCTGGGCCTCCCTGATGCGCTCCTCGTTCATTTCCAGCGCCCTGCGTATCCTGTATTCTTCGGTAACATCGCTTATCAGGCTCACATGGAACCGGTCTGAGTAGCTGGTCTGAACCTTAATAATGAGGATCTTGCCATCCTTGGTTCTCGCCGGTCTGACAATGGGATCCTCAGCCTGCTCCTTCGTCTTGCGCATCACCTCCTCTGGCTCTGTGGAGAGATCGAGCGGTGTCAGTTTCCTGAACTCGGCCCTGGTGTAACCAAAGAGTTCGGCGGCTGCCTTGTTGACCCTGATGAACCTGTTGGTGCGGTTATCAATAAGCATGATGGCATAACCTGCACGGTCAAATGCCTCCTTGTATCTGTTGAAGGCAGTGCCTGTAAAAATACGTCTTAGCAGACCTCCGGTAGAGAGACTTGGCACCTTTTTCCTTTTATCTGGGTGAATGCAGATGTAAAAATAAATCTTTTTCCGGATAAGCCATCACAGCGATCCGATACAGTAAAATCTTCGGGTGACTGTCAGCCCCTTGTCGTCCACGGCAGTGATGACATGCTCACCCTCGCCGGTCCGAAGCTCTGTCTGGTGTATATGGCGTGTCATGCCGATGTAGGTGTCGTCAAGATGCCAGTATATCACCGCGTTTTTTCGGCGGTGGGCTATCTCGGGGAGTACGGACATCATCTCTCCGCCAAGGCTTCTGGGGATGAAGATCCTGGCATCGTGCGGTGGATAGATGAACTCCATCGAAGGGACCTTCATATCATCGGCGCATCCCGGAAGGAAGGGAGGAAGGGAGAGGTATGAGGGGTTTCTCATGCGATAGTAATATTCCATGGCCGGGGGCAGTACGAACCAGGGGTGGATGACTGACTCTGCAGGAGAGTAGCAGCCAGCGTTGACCCTGTATTTCTCAGAGGCATCCAGTGCTACCGATATGTGGTAAGGACATGCCTCGCTGCGGAGGCCTGCCTCAGGCACCCACTCCTGCCTTGTCTCCCGGCACAGGGGACCAGCCCTGTATCCGCTTGCGGCGCATACCTCCGTTAGTGTCATGCCCTCAGAGGGGCGGTCGAACCATTGTGATGAGGAGGGCTGAAGCAGCCTGATGATATCAAAGAGGAGCGGTGCCGACGAACTGATGCCGGACAGTCCCGGGCGCCCCTCGCCGTCAGCGTTGCCCGTCCAGACCGCCACCACGAAATCAGGTGTGGTGCCGATGGCCCAGGCGTCACGGTATCCGAAGCTGGTGCCCGTCTTCCACGCCACCTCCGGGGCGCTGCCGAAATATTGCCAGCCTGTCTCCGTCTCGGGCCTGTTAACTCTTCGCAGAGCTTCGTAGGTCAGCCATATTGCCGGCGGAGTAAGAGGCGGACCGGCATTGTAGGCTGACTGTGAACTCCTTCCGGCCGCCGAAGCCTCATACTGCCGGTTGCCGTCCCGGTCCGCCGACTGAATCACCACCGGCATGTGCCAGTCGTCAGGTGAGCTGGTGTCCTCAA
>CAYPKP010000041.1:12273-27300 GCA_964411345.1 uncultured Rikenella sp.
GCCGACTGAATCACCACCGGCATGTGCCAGTCGTCAGGTGAGCTGGTGTCCTCAAGGCTGTTGCGGAGCACCCTTGCCATTGAGGCATAGGCTCCCGCCAGCTCCCACAGGCTCGCCTCTCCGCCCCCCAGTATCAGCGAGAGGCCATAGTGGGATGCAGGTTTATCGAAAGTGGTTAGCCCCATACTCCGGAGCAGGATGAGGAACCGCTCCTCATCGAGCATCTGCAGCATGCGTACTGCCGGGATGTTGAGCGACCGTGCCAGGGCATCGCCGGCAGGCACGGCACCGCTGTAGCTGAAGTCGGAGTTCTCCGGACGGAAGCCCTGGAATCTTGTAGGTATGTCGGGGATGATTGCGTTGGGCAGCATCTCTCCGGAGGAGAGGAGCGCCGCGTAGAGGAAAGGTTTCATGATGCTGCCGGTGCTGCGCGGCGCCGGTATCATATCGACCTCACGGCCGTGCCTGCCGGCACTGTCGGGCAGTGTGCTGTTGCCGGCATATGCCAGCACACTGCCCGATGCCACATCGACCACCATGGCGGCGGCATTGTGGATGCCGTTTCCCTCCAGCACTGCCTGGTGGCTGTTGACCAGCGCCGTCACCTCTTTCTGCAGCAGCGGATCGACGGTGCTCCTCACCCTGCTGCCGGGAGCCGCAGCCATCATGCGGTCAGTAAGATGAGGTGCCAGCGATGGCATGGGCCGGGGTGCGCCAGGGAGAGGCTCGCTGACAGCCAGCGAGCAGGTAAGGCTGTCAATTACTCCCCGGGAGACCAGCATCTGCAGCAGCCTGTCGCGCTTATCACGTAGTTTTTGGGCATTGCGCCCGGGATAGATAAGTGAAGGAGCATTGGGGAGCACCGCCAGCGTGGCCGCCTCGGCCCATGAGAGATCGGCAGTGCTGCGACCGGTATAACGCCATGCCGCCGCCTCTATGCCCACGGTGTTGCCACCGAAAGGTGCGTTGGCAGCATAAAGATGCAGTATGGTCCTCTTTGTGCTGAACAGCTCAAGCTTAACGGCAGAGAGCATCTCGATGATCTTGCCTCCGTAGGTTCTGTCGGGATTGCCCCGCGACATGCGCGCCACCTGCATCGTTATGGTGCTGCCGCCGCGGACCGTCTCACCGGCGCTGATGTTGTCCATGAGCGCTTTTGCTACGGCAACGGGATTGACACCCGGGTGCCATCGGAAATACCTGTCCTCGTAGTTTATGAGGCAGGTGACATATTTGTCGGGCAGGCTGTCAGGAGGAGGGAACCGCCACTGTCCGTCCGCTGCCACACGGGCGCCGAGGAGGGTGCCGTCGGAGGCCTCCACCACCGTTGAGAGGGGAGCGTGGAATGATGGCATCGGCGCGATGAGGATGCCCAGGGTAATGATGGCGGCGATTCCGATAACTATTTTTACTGCTGGCCTCACGAGCGCTACGCGGCAGGGTTTCAACAATGCCTACTCCCTGACCTCCACCGGGAAGCCCGGGCGGCGGGCGAGGACACCCTCGTCATACATCGCCTCGCAGACTACGGCGGGCATCGAGTAGCTGCCCCGGTAGGCGGCGGTGAGGATGATGAAATACCTCCTTGTCTCACCCGGCTTGAGGCTGAAATAAGTGTAGACCCTGTCGTCACGGAAGTCGCGGTAGTCGTATCCGCTCTCCTTCACCGGCAGCGAGGACTCGAAGAGACGGGTGTTCTGTATCTCCCACCCCGACGGCACCATCTGCGTCAGTGCCAGGTTGCGTATCTGCCTGAAGGAGGTGTTGGTGACAGAGACCGTCATCATGAAGCTGCTGCCCTGCGACAGTGACGAGATCTCAACACCATTCTGCTCCATGTCGGTATAGCTGACCTTCATCGAGAGGTTTTTCTCGGTCACCGTCGCATCTGCGGCGGCGGGTACTCCCTCTTCGGTGAAGGTGACAAACAGCGGGTTGTCGCTCTCATTCTCCACCACCAGCGTGTTGGACCCCGCAAGCATCAGCGTCCGCATGACGGACCCCTCTGCCGAACTCAGCTTCTCCCTGTTGCCGTTGAACTCCATCGTCACCTTCACCGGCTTGCCGGCGGCGCTGTTCATCTTCCTGCTGAAGTTCATCCATGAAAAGAGTCCCCATGCCGTCGTCTGGGTGCTGTACCAGCTGTCGCGGCTCAGCGCCGCCGACACCTCCTTCAGCAGCTCCAGCGCCTCATCGGTGTTGCCGAGCATGGTGAGGGTGTAGAGTATGACCGACTGGTCCCTCAGGGTGCTGCCGTAGTAGTACTGTGAGTACTCATCTTCGCTCTTCAGGTTGCGTACGTCGGCGAGGCCCTGCGCCACCTCCGGCCTCCCGATGGTGGCGTAGGCTGCTGCCAGGAACCACCGTGCCAGTGCCGGCAGGTCGGTGGTCTCGCGCATGCGGTTCATGGCACCCCTGTCGGGCGAGCCTGCCAGTGCCAGCGTGAAGAGCCTGTAGGCCTGGTCGTTGGCAGTATAACGGTACTGCGGCTGGTACCTCCACGAGGAGGCGGTGGAGTGCTGATATGACGTCCACTTGCTCAGGAAGCCCGCCGGCAGGGCATAGCCTGCCTTTTGCGCCTCGATGGCAAAGTGACCCGCATATGACGTCACCCAGTCGTCGGGATAGGGTCCTCCCGGCCACAGCGTCAGCGCGCCGGTGGCAAGCTGGCGCGTGGCTATGCTGCGCAGCGCCTCCTGCACGTTGTTGCGCACGGCGGCGGCGTCAGGCAGCCCGGCACCCAGCAGGTCGGGAAGATAGACCTGTGGGAAGGCTGCTGATATTATCTGTTCGGTACATCCGTGAGGGAAGGAGGTGAGGTATCCCAGGCGGCGGCTCAGGTTGACGGGCGGCAGTGAGAAGACCTCTACTGTCGCTTTGGAGGTGCCGGGCACGCCAAAGGGTACAAAGCTCTTTGCATAACGTCCTCCGGCAGGTATGCTCTGCGTCTCTGCCCTGCGCTCCGGCGGGTTGGGATGACGCACCTGCAGCTGCAGGTCGTACGAGGCCCTCTCGCCGCCGCCGGCAGCGGTGACCTTTATCTCGGCCCTGCCCTGCCTGTCGGCGGTGTTGAAGAAGAGCTCCAGGTCCCTGTCGCCCGGCTCCGTAAACCGCACGGCGTCAGAAGCACGGGTGAAGGAGACCATCTCGTTGCCCGTGGCGGTGACCTCCACCTCGCTGATCTTGCTCTCCTGCGCAAAGACAGTCACCGGCAGCGCCACCCTGTCGCCGGGCGACAGCACCCGCGGCGCCGTGGCCAGGATCATCAGCGGGTCGGAGACCGTCACGCTCTTATCGGCAGCACCGAAGGTGTTACCCTTGCCGGCGGCGGTGACCATCACCCTCACCGACCCGGTGTACTGCGGCAGCGTGATCTTATGGCTTCCCGTCTTTCCCGCTGCCAGGGTGAAGGGACCGATGAACCTTACCACCGGCTCAAAGCGACGGGCCCTGTTCTTGCTCTGGTCTATGGCAGCCTCGCTGCCGCCTATGGCCAGCGCGCGGCCCAGCTTGCCTCCGAAGGCGCCGAAGACGATGTCATACAGATCCCAGGTCTTCACCCCCAGCGCATGCTTGACGAAGAACCACTTCCAGGGATCAGGGGTACGGAATCCCGTCAGGTCGAGCAGACCTTCATCCACCACTGCAAGAGTGTAAGTCATCTGCTGCCTGTTTTTCTCTTCCACCTTTATCTCAACCTCCTGTTGCGACCTGATGCGATCAGGCATGTCTATCACCGGCGTAAGTCGTGACGACGGGTTCTCGACCATCACCGGTATTACCCCGTAGAGCCTCACCGGAGCATCGTTCACCGTCTGCGAGTGCGGCTGCAGCATGGTGACACAGAGATAGGCGTTGGGAGCCATCGCGGCGGTGGCCTCGACCTTCACCTCGCTGTTGCCGGCCTGGGTGTTGACCTCTTTTATGTCTAGCACGCCGGTGCTGGTCTCTATGGTGATGATGGCACGGCCGTTCTCCGGCGACGGAAAGGTGAGACTTATCTCATCGCCAACGGCATATTTGTCCTTGTCGGTGTTAAGCTGCAGGAGGCTGGCGCCGTCATTGCCTCCGGGCTTCATGCCGTAGTCCCAGGGCCAGTCTACCAGCACTATCATGCCGGTGGAGTGTCCTGACGGCAGGGTAGCCCTGACGAGGTAGCGCCCCCACCGTTGCTTGTCGACGCTGAACGAGACCGTCGCCTCGCCGGCAGAGGAGGTGGTGACGGTCTGACTGAAGATGTTGTTGTTGCTGCTGCGCGAGATGTATGATCCGAGGTACTCCTCATCCGACTCCCACCACCAGCGGTAGTCTAGCTTCCAGACGTTGACCTCCGCCTGGCTGCGTACCGGCCTGCCGTTCTTATCTACCGTCACCAGCCTCACCTCGTTGGGCCTGTCGGTGAAGAGGATGCGACCTGTAGCTCCCAGGGCGGGTATGTTCATCCCGACGAAGGAGGGGTAGGGTGCATAAGGGATCACCGTCTGCGTGATGCTGGCGTCGCCGCCCTTCTCGAACACCCTGGTGGTGAAGACGGCGTTGAGCATGCCGGGAGCCATCATCTCCCTGTCGGGGGTGAAGGTGACCGTCGCCTCACCCGAGCTGTTGATGCTGCCGTCGAAGACCGTCTGGCTGTCAAACCAGAACTGCGAGGCAGGATCGTCAAAGTTGTACTGTCCGTATTTGTCGAAGGTGGTCTTCACCGGCTTCAGCAGCAGCTCCACGGTGCTCTTCATGTCACGGGCCGTGGCGCCGTTGAGCCAGGTGACCTTCATGTTGCCGCGGAGCGACCTGTTCTCCCCGCCGGCGATGTCATAGGGGAAGTCGAGCTTGATCTTCAGCCTGTTGGGCTTGACGGTCTCCACCTTGATGACCCTGGTGAAGGTGGCGGCGCCGATGCGCACCTGCGCCCGGTAGTTGCCTGTCTCCGCATCGTCAGAGGTTCGGGTGGTGAAGGTCAGGAACCCC
This sequence comes from uncultured Rikenella sp., assembly GCA_964411345.1. Classification (GTDB taxonomy): domain Bacteria; phylum Bacteroidota; class Bacteroidia; order Bacteroidales; family VadinHA17; genus SR-FBR-E99. The sequence goes on from CAYPKP010000041.1 coordinate 17,239, forward strand.
TGCGGATTAAGCAGGGCCACCTGGTCATCGATACGCTGTCCCCGGGTGTTGTACAGCTCGAAGTGAACCGGGTGCCCCGCGGGCAGCCCCTGTCCCATGTCGCGCACTATCACACCCACGAAGATGCTGTCACCGGGACGCCTCACGTCGCGCTCGGTGAAGAGGAAGGCCCTGATGCCGTCCTGCGGAGACTCTCCCGATACATCGAACGAGCTCATGGAGAGGGCCGCGCCGTCCTTGAGAGAGAGGTAGTTGCGGTTCTTGTCCTTGCGCGCTATCACCAGGAAAGGCTTCCTCGGACAGGCAAGGGCGGCGATACCCTCCTTGTCGGCGGTGACCGTACCCATCAGCTGCATCTGGAAGTCGTAGATCTCCACGGTGGCACCCTCAACGGGGTCAGCGGTGCGCAGGTCACGGACAAAGACCCTCAGGTTGTTGTCGCTGCCCCCCTTGGCGATGATGCCAAGGTCAGAGGCGAGTATGTTGCTCACCAGCTTCTTGTAGGGACTGTAGTAGGCATCGTTGCACGGGTTGCTGCTCTCGCGCCAGTTATAGGCATACTGGTAGAAGAGCCCCTCCTCGGAGAGAGAATAGTAACCATCCGATCCCTCCCACCGTCGGTCGAGATCCACCTGCTCAAGCATCTGCTCATAGACCGACTCCTTGCGTTCCCCGGAACAGGGGTAGAGCGAATAGGAGGGGCGCATGCCCAGCTCGATACGGTAGAGGATGCCTGGTTCCGGCTCTATGTAATCTGCCAGGTCAACGGTAAAGAGGTTGTAGCGGTTCGGATCGAAACCCACACCGGCGGTGAGGTCGATGCGGCCGCGGTAGACAGGCCTGCCGAACTGCCTCACGCTGTAGTCCTCCCCGGCCTCGCCCATGCTGTTCTGCTGCAGGAAATAAGGGAGGTTGTTTTCGAATATCTTGATGACGGTGAGGTCGACGGCACTCAGGTTGGCAGCCATGAACGGGAAGATGAGGTTGCCTGAAGAGGGCATGATCACCCCCCTGCCGGCCGACCTGATCCCCGGCTCCACAGGTGTGAAGTTGATGCCCCGCGTGACAGCCTCGCCGAGCTTCTCGCCCCGGGCGTTGCGGAGTGATCCGTCGACGGTGATCCTTACTTCACCGATGACATAGTCGCCCGGTATGACCAGCAGCCTGTTGCCTTCGGCGCTGAGGGAGAGAGGATGGTAAGGATCAGAGGTTACCATACCTTCGAGTTCTACCGTGGCATCCAGCAGGTCGGAGAAGAAGATCTCGATGCTCTTGCTCTCCCCGGCGTTGACCTTCATCTCGGTGACGCTGAAATCGCCGGCGGCAGGTATGGTCACGGGGATCTCTCCCTTCGTCCTGATCCCGTAGGGGGTGCCGTTCCATGCCACCGTCAGCCGGCTCTCGGCATCGCCGCGGCTTATGTTTTCGACCTTGAAAGAGTGGATGTTAATGCTGCCGTGCTCCCAGGTGATCTTCTCATCGCGTTTGCCGGTGCGGGCGGTGAGGTACTTCTCGACCTCGGCATTGTCGATGTGGTCAGAGGTGACGAGGGTGCCGGTGACGGTGTATGTGCTGCCGTCAGGAGGGTTTACGGATATCGGGTCGAGGTTGACCGTGAAGTTCTTCTCAACGGTACGGAAGGCCAGGGGGAAGAAACGGAGGTGCTCTTCCACCTTCCCCAGCCTGCTGATGTCCAGTCTCCCCTGGTAGAAGGTGCCCGCTGCCAGCGGCCGTGACGGCCTGAACACCAGCGTGATATCGTCAGCCCACTCCGCCGTGCCCTTGATGTCGGGAGTGAACGAGAAGAGTCCCTGTGTGCGGCTGCGGTCGACGGTGGCAGCGAACTCGGGAGCGAAGACCACCTGCACGGTGGTCAGCGCCGGGACGGTCCCTGCGGTATATGCCGAGATGAACTTGCTGAACCCCTTGTCGATGACGGTGATGGCAGGAGCCTCAGCGGGGGCGCTGTCGCGTGCTGCCCTGCCGCATGAGATGATGATCACGGCAACGGCTGCCGCAACGAAGAGAAGACGACGGTTCATGATATAGGTTTTTCAGGTTGTTCAGACAGCAGTGACCTCGGCCCTCAGCCTGGCCACGTAATCGCGTATCTCATTCAGCGTGCCCACAGTCACATTCATCTCGGTTCCCGACGTGGTGATCACCTGTCGCAGGGTGTCAACGGCGACATCCCCCGGCTGGTAGTAAATGTCAAAGGTATCAAACCAGCGATTGAGATATTTCAGTTTCTTGGTGTAGAAGACGACCATGGGGTCGTCATAATAGTTTTTCATGAAGCTGAGCAGCGAGGTGAGAGAGTATTTCTGCTCGGCTATCTTGCCAACAACTTCAGGGTCAGGATTCTCCGGGTCATAGGCCAGCTGTGTCGCGAGGTACATCGCCTCTATCCATCCTCCCATCAGCATCAGACCGAGGGTTCCTTCGCTGCCCTCGCCTCGAAGATGCTCATCGATCTTTGCATAGGCGTCGTTCATCAGGGTGGTGAGTGAGTCGGCATTATTCATACCGGCATTCAGCCCTTCGATGGCATCCGCCAGGAAGGTGTCAGGCATGTTGAGCCTTTCGCTGAGTGATTTTATGGTGCTGAAGTAGTTGATTGTCTGCCGGTTGACGCCGAAGAGCTTCACATAACCCATGTCGACGCCGTAGACGCCCAGGTTCATGGCGGCCTTGTAACTGCTCATGTAGAGATCGCGGTTCTCGGGGGCAAGGATGATGGTGTCGCTGAAAGGGACGCCCAGCCGTTCGAAGATGTTGGTCACCTCCACGGGCGTCAGCAGCCCGTAGTAGATATGCCTGAGTTTCTCAGCCTCCTTTGGGGTTTCGGGACGGTATGTCGAAAAGACAGGAACCGGGATGCCGGAGCCCTTGTCTGACTTTCTGCATGATGTGACGGTGAAGATCAGCGCAGGGAGCAGAATGAGGGCAGGAAGCAGTCGTCTCATGGTTCCGGAAATTTTTTCCCAAGTTAAGAAAAATGTTGTTTCATTTCCTGTTGCAGGGCAGGCTGGCTGAAGGGGCCGGAAGAAATTTTTACTGCCACTACAGCACGATCCGTCCCCCGAGTCCTGCCGAGATTTTCTTCTGCAACGAGGTCATCGCCTTGTAGCGGGCCTGCAGCTCCGAGATCTTATCGTCGTCGCCTGCCGCTTCGGCCATCGCTTTGCGTATCTCTTTCTGCATCATCTTGATCTTGTCGCTCTTGAACTTGAGCACCGAGTCGAGGACGATCTCCCTGACCTTCATCTCCTCGGTCTCGACGTAGGCGCCGCGCGATTTCCATATATTGCTCAGCGAATACTGTTCGGTGAGCATGTCAACGACTGCTGAGCTGATGACGGGATCGGCATGCTGGACGAAGTGGCGGTCACCGGCGACGAGGCCCTGGGTGACGAGGAAGGTTATCTCTGAATAGATGGTTGAGAAGAGGGGGTCTTCAAACGTCAGCTCATCCTCTGTTATCTGCGAGATGATGTAGTCGGCCACGGTGGTAACGGTCTCGATGCCCGTCTCCTTGTCGGTCTCGCGCGTCAGCACCTCGGCGCCGTAGCGTATCAGCAGGCGCAGCAGCTCTCTCTCCGAGTAGAATGATGTCTCCTCCCTGGCCTTCTGTTTCTGTACCGTCGCCTGTGGTGCCACCACGGCATCCTGCACAGGCCAGGCGTTGCGGTCGCGGAACGACTGTTGCTTGCGCAGCTTCAGCACCTCGTCGAGCACCACCTCCTCGGGCATGCCCAGCTGCCTGCTGCTCTCCTTGACATAGATGGTGCGTGCTATCTGGTCGGGGATGACGGCGATGGAGCGCACCACCTCGCGCACCAGGTTGGCACGGCGGACGGGGTCGTTCTGCGCCTCATCGAGCAGCAGCCTGGTCTTGAAGCGGATGAAGTCGGTCTCGTTCTCCTTCAGGAAGCTCTTGAACTCCTCGTCGGAAAGTTTTTTTGAGTAGGAGTCCGGGTCCTCGCCCTCGGGCAGCATGACTATGCGGACGTTCATCCCCTCCTCCAGCACCATGTCGGTGCCGCGCAGTGAGGCCTTGACGCCTGCCGGGTCACCGTCGTAGAGCATGGTGATGTTGGGGGTGAAGCGTTTGATGAGGCGTATCTGCTCCTGTGTCAGGGCGGTGCCGGAGGAGGCGACGACGTTCTCCACGCCCGATTCGTGCATGGAGAGCACGTCGGTGTAGCCTTCCACCAGGTAGCAGCGGTCCTCACGGCTGATGGCCTGGCGCGCCTGGAAGATGCCGTAGACTATGCGGCTCTTGTGGTATATCTCTGTCTCCGGCGTGTTGACATACTTCGCCGCCTTCGGGTCTTTTTTGATGATGCGGCCGCCGAAGCCCAGCACTTGCCCCGAGAGCGAGTGGATGGGGAACATGATCCGTCCCGCGAAACGGTCGAAGAGATATCCCTCCCTGTCGATGGTGAGGCCGCTCATGACGAGGTACTCGCTCTTGTAGCCCGCAGCGATGGCCTTCTGGGTAAAGTCGTCACGCTTCTCGTTGCAGTATCCCACCTCGAATTTCTTCAGGATGGCGTCGCCGAAGCCGCGCTCACGGAAGTAGGAGAGCCCCAGCGCCATGCCCTCATGCCCGTGGAAGAGATTATCAGTGAACTGGCGGGCAGCATACTGGGTGACAACCAGCATGCTCTCGCGCTCGTTCTGTTTTGCGATCTCCTCGGGGGTGACCTCCTTCTCCTCAACCTCTATGTGATATTTCCTGGCCAGCCATCGCAGCGCCTCAGGATACGACAGGTGCTCGTGCTCCATGATGAAATTGACGGCGTTGCCGCCCTTGCCGCAGCCGAAACACTTGAAGATGCCCTTGGCGGGCGAGACGGTGAAGGAGGGGGTCTTCTCGTTGTGAAACGGACAGAGCCCCAGCATGTTGACCCCCCGGCGTTTGAGCGAGACAAACTCGGACACCACGTCTACTATCTGCGCGGCGTCGAATATTCGCTCTATGGTTGAGTGGTCGATCATGGGTCAGTAAAGGTATTAAAAATAGAGATCAGGCAGCAGGGTACTATGTCGATCCTTCATTGCTCACCACCCATGCCTTGCCAACCTGACTTAACCTATGCAAAAACAAAGGTTTCCGGGAAGATTTGTCTTTCCATTCAACCAGATGAGTTGAAATATGTCTGTCCAATCTCATGTTTCACACAATTAATATGATTTTTGTGAATTGATTCACATAAATCATATTAATTATTGGAATACAGAGCAGGGTTTGGAAATTATAACATAATGCTTAATAGGGGAAGCAATAAATGATTATATTTGCTTTATATAAAAAGCAAACATGGATCAGCTATTTGAAAGATACTACAGGTTGATTGACACCATCTCTCTGGACTTCTTCAGGGGTTATGCAGGCACTATAAACTGGAAGGCCAGAATGATTGGAATAAGAGGCGCACGAGGTGTAGGTAAGACCACCCTGCTACTGCAGTATATGAAGAGGAACTTCCCCCGTGATGGCTCTTCACTATATGCAAGTCTTGACAATATCTGGTTTTCCGAGAACAGACTTACTGACCTGACAGACAGGTTTGTAAAACAGGGAGGGCATTACCTTTTTCTGGACGAGGTGCATAAATATAAGGGCTGGTCGCAGGAGCTAAAAAATATATATGACGGTTATCCGGATTTAAAGATAGTCTTTACGGGTTCATCACTTCTTGAAATCCGGGAATCGAGGGTTGACCTTAGTCGCAGAGCTGTTGTTTATAATATGCGGGGACTTTCATTCAGGGAGTATCTGAATCTCACCCTCGGCCTGGAACTTCTGGCTGTCACTCTTGAAGATATTATTTCCAGTCATTTGGATCATGCACAGGAGATATTGAAGAAGGTTAAACCTCTGAAGTATTTCAGTACCTACCTTAAATCGGGCTATTATCCCTTCTTTCTTGAGGTACCTGAACTCTATTTTCACAGGTTGGAAGAGATCATCAATTTAATTCTTGAAACAGAGTTGCCTCTTCTGAGAAAGGTCGAGATAGAGAATGTCCCAAAGCTGAAGCTTCTGCTCAAAATCCTTGCCGAGTCGGCACCATTCATACCAAATATTGTCAAGCTGAGTGAAAGGTCAGGCCTTACCCGCAACACGGTCATTTCTTACCTTGGGTATCTGGAGGAAGCGCATCTTGAAAATAACCTGTACAAGAATGCGAAAGGGATAACCAGGTTACAAAAGCCTGACAAGATATATCTTGAAAATACCAATCTTATGTATGCCCTCTCCCCGGTCGGAATAAACACCGGGAACCTACGGGAGACTTTTTTTGTTAATCAGCTTAGTGAAAATCATGTTATTGAATACGCTGAGGAGGGTGATTTTTTGGTTGACGGACGATTTGTCTTTGAAACAGGTGGCAAATTAAAGGGATTTGACCAGATTAAAGGAATCAGAAATAGCTTTGTTGCGGCAGATGAAATAGAATATGGGACCGGAAACAGGATTCCACTCTGGTTGTTTGGCTTTTTATACTGATTAACTGTTTTCTTGCCATATAATCTTCTTCCCGAATCCCAGTCGGTTGTCCGTCAGTTTGATATGGTTGAGGTGGATGACCCAGAGGTGTAGGTCCGCGAGGGCGGCGTAGGGGAAGCGCCTGAGGTAGATGCGGCGGGCACGTTTGAGGTCGTCGCCTTCCGGTTCGCTGACAGTGCCGGTGAACTGCGCCCCACGGATGCGACCTACACGCCTGGTCTCGAGGGCGATGGTGCCGGCCACGGTCGGGTTGCTGCGGAACTCAGCCCCGTGCCTTGTTTCCGGATCGGTGGTAACGACAAAGGTGTTATTCTCTTCGTCCCAGGCATAGAAGCACGATGCGCACCAGGGCCCCCGCTCACTTACGGTGGCGATGCTCAGCACATGATGACGCCGGAACAGCGACTGTATTCTTTTGTGAAGTTCTTGTTGTGCCACCTGGTCGGGTCAATAGTAAAAACTAGCTGTGTGGGTTGTCATCCTCATTCCACCTGAAAGTGTCAATGGTGAATCCTGCCAGCGTCAGCACCCTGTCTATCACCGTCATGACAAGGTCGTCAATTGTCTGCGGCCTACTGTAGAACGACGGTGTTGCCGGGCAGATGACGGCGCCGGCCTCGGTCAGCAGCTTCATGTTGGTGATGTGAATGAGGCTGTAGGGTGTCTCGCGGGGAACAAGTATCAGGCGTCGGCGTTCCTTCAGGATCACGTCGGCAGCCCGTGTGATGAGGTCGTCGGAGACGCCGTGGGCTATGCGGCCCACCATGCCCATGGAGGCGGGGCAGATGATCATGGTATCAAATGATGATGATCCCGACGCGAAGGGAGCGTTGAAGTCGTTGTTGTCGTACAGTTTCTCGGTGCCCGACGGCTTATAAACGGCGCCTGTCTCGTACAGCATTATCTCCCCGGCGTTGCCGGTGAAGATGACGGCAACCTCTGCGGGAGGCTCAATGAATCCCTGCGACTGCTCTGCCTGCCCCTTCCCGGGCATCCCCTGTTCCCGATTCGGTTCTGCCGGTACGCCGGCTTTCCCTATTTGCCCGGTACTCTCAGCCGTCAGCCCGCGCAGCCTTTCCAGCAGCTTCAGGGCATACACCGCCCCGCTGGCCCCGGTGACGGCAACGATTATCTTTCTCTTCTTCATGACCTTTTAGGAATGCAAAGATATAAATTGTTCATCCTTCAAGACAACAGGGCTGCAGCCTAGGTGTTCAGTGTCTGCTCGAAATAATCAGCAACACGAAGTATTCTAAGGCTGTTGTCGCGGTTAAAAAGCAGATGCTCAAAATCCCTGCTCTTTTTTCTCAGATCCACACTCTTCAAAACCTTTCCCGTCGCTTCCTTAAGTTCATCAGGACCGTAGATTGAATGTTTCGAAGAGAGGAATGAATATTCCGGCATGGTCTGGCCTAGCAGGAACATGGCATCATAAAAGTCACGACCTTTCTGCCTTTCAAGCATGGCGGAAATCTTCATGGCACACAGGATTGGATCAGGTGGAACAGGGAAAGGAAAGAAAAAGCCTGAACTCCTGATGTTGGCCAGGATCGGGCTATAGATAAACTGCTGGTCATGCGCCTCGACTTTGATCAGGAATCGCTCTTCACGATGACCGGTCAGTCCAAGGTTAAACAACAATTCCGGAAAATAGATATTTCTGCGAAACGCCTTTAGCCTTTTGTTCTCTCGGTCCCTGGGCTCAACAATAAATCCGTTTCGATGAAGGAGAGTCATTATTTCGTCAGTCATCTTTACAAACTCTTCCGTGGACAAATCCTTGCAGTCGAAATCCAGATCCTCTGAGAACCTGTCGATACCCTTTAACAATCGAAGACACGTCCCTCCGATAAGAGTAATTTTTCTTATCCAGGAGGTGGCCGACAGGTGATCAAGGATTAAAAGCTGCAGGTATTCTTTAAGAATGTACCTGTCAAACATCTGGTTATCACGCACCAGTGGAGGGTAGTAATTTTTCAGGTCATTTATTTGTATCATACCTCATAGCTGGTTAGAAGCAATTTGATTCTTTTGTCAAGTGCCTTGTTCTTAATCCGGGATGAGTATTCCAGAAGCAGATTCCTGTTCAGTTCTTCATGGAGAAAATACTCATCAAGCCGTAACTCTGTCATCTCCCTGACGCTGTCGTAGAAAGGGTAAAGATAGAGCAGGTCAGTCAGCGCCTTTTCCGGGGTGGCAAATAATATGGAACGACCATCTTCCATTTTCCTTGTCAGGTAGCCGAACATCATGTCTTCCCTTACGGACCGGTAAGTAAAAACTCCTGCAGCATTGGAGAAGGAAGCAGTTTTCAGAGAGGTGACACTGGTGATCTGTGTTACAGCCTCCGGAATCATCCCGTAAGAGGCCAGTGCCGTATGGAGGCTTACGTAAGAGGGACGGTAGATGCGGTTGGCGAAATAATAGGGGTAATCGGCCCGGCTAAGATACTCAGGAAAGGTATAATACCCTTGCCTTAGCCTGATGATCAGTCCCTGGCTTGTCCAGCGCACCAGGTTGTTCCTGTTGAAATCCGGCTGCCATGCGTAGACCTGGTTTACATTAAAGCAGGCCAGGGGAAACATCTGTGATCTGAAATCCAGAAAAGTCACCTTGTTTTATTTCTATTATGCAACAAATATAGTGCATAACAGAAAACAAATACAAATATTGTGAACAATCTTTGTAAGTTCCACGAAGTGGTATGTTTCGCCTACATGAATGTTCAGAAGTTGATGTTTGCCTGTGATACTGATTAAAAATGTCGTTTATATAACATCATAGCAATAACAGAATGATTAAGCCTGCTATAAACACCACCGTAGAAAAGATATAGAAACCCTTGTTTGAAAGATCGCGCATTCGGATTACTGTTGTATAGATTACCTGGAGTATCAGGAAGAAAATAACAAAAACCACGATGTCAAAATCGTAGAGATCATTCTTCAACGATTGTACGAGACTGAAGGCAATGAGAGTGGCATACAGGGCCGTGAGGAAAAACCGGCTCACCATGTTTGTAGTACGTATCGATGCATCTGCATCATTCTTGTCTTTTGAAAAAATAAACAGAAACAGGCCGGCGGCGAAGAGGATTGAAAAAAGTCTGACGAGATTTAGATTCTCAATTATTGCAGGATCATATCCGGTCAATTTGCAAATAATCAATCCTATCAGGCTTATTACACTTAGTGAAACCCCGGCTACTTTGACCGGATAGCTGCTCATTCCGATATCTGCTTTCATGTGTATTAGTTATTAAAAAGTTGATTATTCATCTTCAGGTAAGCTCTCACTGGCTGCAGCTGACAATAATGCACCTTTGGCACCGGTGACGGCAATTATTATTTTCCTGCCACTCATAAAATTCTGTCCGGCAAATATATCAATTGTAACAGCTAATTGTATTTTGCCAAAGTGTTATGGCTGTTTTGCATATGGATTTTGCTGTCTGTTTTTTATTTTAGTGTTACCTGCAAGGCTAAGCTGAGTTAACATAAAGTAGGCTTTTGTGTTGTATATTTGTAAAAAATGGCAGTCAT
>CAYPKP010000042.1:0-26649 GCA_964411345.1 uncultured Rikenella sp.
TACTTCAGCAACACCTTTACCGGCAAGGGATACATCAATACCGCCGAGCTGACCGACACACTGCCGGTCTCCCTCGGTGCCGACAACAGCATCACCGTGAAGCGTGAACGCAGGACCGATTATACATCAGAGAGGCTCATAGGCTCCAACAAGGTTGAGACCCTCTCTTTCCTCATCTCCCTGCGTAACACCAAAAGCCGTTCCGTTACCGTGAAGCTTCGTGATCAGCTGCCCCTCCCGCAGAACAGTGACATCACCGTCGAAGCTCTGGAGCTTAGCGGAGGAAACCATAATGTTTCCACCGGAGAGATAACCTGGGACCTTACCGTTGAACCACGGCAGACAAAGGAGATTATACTCACCTACAGCGTGAAATATCCCAAAAAGGAGAAGGTCATCCTTGAATGACAGAGAGTTATGATCTATAAACCGACAAGGTTATCAACAGATGTTGATAACCTTGTTTTTTATTGCCTATATATCTGTTTATTAATGCATCCCGACTGTTCATAACTTAGTTGAAATCGTGTTCCTTTCTTTATCGAATTATTACCCCGAAAAATTTGCTGCGGCACCTTTTACCTGCTATATTTGTAAATACCATGTGAGCGATAAAGAGTCGCTCTGAGGTAAGAAGGTTCTTTCGAATGGTTTAATTATCACTCTGAATTAACATCAGACTTCAGAGTCTCACGCAGAGAGACTACGGTCTCAAAGCGTCCGTCACGGATGCAGGCTTCGAAGCCTTCCCCATCCTGGCGGTCTGACGGTGCAATTTTCAAACGGGTTAACACCCGGGCGACGAGAGCAACACAGGTGCAGTGCCAAAGCTGATAGTGCAGCAAATGTGTCCGTTCAGAGAGAGGGTCATCAGGCCAGCCAAACCGGCGAGGATAGGATGGAGATGACCCGGGCATGACAGCAGCTTTCCCCTCGGGGAGTGTCATGCTTCGAGGGTTCATAGCTCCGCGTCCCGGTAAGCCGACAGACAAAACCGCAAGGTATTGAAAGAGAGCAGAAAGGACACCGGAACAAAGCCAGCAGTCTGCCATCCGGCAGATACCGACAGGCTTCGGAAAGGGAGGGGCAAGAGAGATGAACCGGCTGAAATAACGGTAGCATGGCGGCAATGACGGTCATGGCTGTCATTCGCCGGAATGGGAACTATTACGTAAGTATGGTTCCCATTCGTGTTTTATACAGGTTGCTGCCGGAGCGATATTCTCCTTCCTGACCCCCGCAGAAACAGTGATCCGGCTCCCGGACAACAGAGGAAAAACCATCCGTGACCGGGAGGGCGCTACACTGTAATTCTTCGAAAAGCTTGCGGGATTTAGCAGGCTACCGTCCCCTGATAATACCCCTTGCCGAGCCCCTGATAAATTCCAGGATATTGTCGCGCTCGGAGGTGGCTTCGAAATTGCCGGCTATATATTCCAGGGCCCTGCCACCGTTCATCCCCATGTTGTAGTAAGCCCTGTATATCTCATGCAGCTCATGGATCTTCTCCTTCGCGAATCCCCGTCTCTCCAGCCCCACGGTGTTCAGCCCCATAAAAGCCAGCGGATCCCTGTCCGCCTTTATGTAAGGCGGCACATCCATCCTGACCTTCGCCCCTCCGCCGATAATGGAGTGGGCTCCGATGCGGACAAACTGGTGAACCATCACCCCTCCTCCCAGCGTCACCCAGTCGCCAAGCTCAACCTCACCGGCAATGGCCGAGAGTGACACCATGATCACATGGTCGCCCACAATGCAGTCGTGCGCAACATGTACATAAGCCATCAGCAGGGTGTTGCTCCCGATGACCGTCCTGCCCCTGGCACGGGTGCCCCTGTTGAGAGTTACAAACTCCCTGACAGTGGTGTTGTCTCCTATCTCGAGGGTGGTCTCCTCTCCGCTGAACTTCAGATCCTGCGGTATGGCCGAGACCGAAGCGCCGTTGAAGATGCGGCAGTTACTGCCTATCCTGGCACCGTCATATATCACCGCTCCGGATCCTATCCAGGTGCCGTCGCCGATAACCACATCGCCGTGTATTACGGCAAACGGCTCCACGGTCACGCCGGTGCCGAGCTGAGCCTTGGGATCAATAAATGCCTGGGCAGAAATCATATCTTACTGTTTGTTCTTGATAACCTGTGCCGTCATCTCCCCCTCGGCAACGAGCTTCTCCCCCACGAAGGCCTGCGAGTACATGATCACGATGTTGCGCCGTATGGGCTCCGTAAGATCGCACCTGACAACTATGGTGTCACCGGGAATGACCTTATGCTTGAATTTCATCCTGTCTATCTTGAGGAAATATGTCGAATACTTCTCCGGCTCATCCACGTTGCTGAGCACCAGTATGCCTCCCACCTGCGCCATGGTCTCCACCAGCAGCACGCCGGGAAAGACATGCTCCTGCTCAAAGTGACCCTGGAAAAAAGCCTCGTTGTATGTGGTGTTCTTGATGCCAATGATATGGTTGTCAGTCAGCTCAAGGATACGGTCAACCATCAGGAAGGGGAAACGGTGCGGCAGCAGGTTCTTGATCTGCTGAATATCCATCACCGCCGGCTTGGTGGTATCGAGGAGAGGTATCTCCTTCTTGGTCATCTGCCTCTTGATCTGCTGACGCACCAGCCTGGCAAGCCGGGTGTTCGAATAATGGCCGGGTCGCGTGGCCACCACCCTGCCCTTTATGGGCTGCCCCACCAGCGCAAGATCGCCCATGAGGTCAAGCAGCTTGTGCCTGGCGGGCTCATTGGGATACCTCAGCTTGGTGTTGTTCAGAACACCGGCATGATGCTCGGTGATGCCGGGCTTGTTGAACATCGTCGCTATGCGGTCTATCTCCTCCTGCTCAACCTCGCGCTCAAGTATCACCACCGCATTCTCCATGTCGCCGCCCTTTATCAGACCCATCCTGAACAGCGGCTCCAGCTCATGGAAAAAGACAAACGTACGACTGCCGGCTATCTCCTTCTCAAAGTCGTTAATCTGATCAAGGATGGCATACTGGTTCCCGAGTATCTTTGAATTGTAGTCGATCAGCACGTGTGCACTGAAATGGTCATCGGGATAGATGATCAGGTCAACACCGTGCTCCTCGTCAGAAAAGGCTATCTTCTCCCTGACGACATAATAGTTCCGCTCTTCGTCAAGCTCGGTTATTCCAGCCTTCCTGATGGCCTCAACAAACATCCGGGCACTGCCGCCCATTATGGGAGCCTCGGGACCGTTTATCTCGATCAGGGCATTGTCGACACGCATGCCGGAGAGAGCTGCAAGCACATGCTCTATGGTGGCCACGGAGGCTTCACCCTGCACCAGCGTGGTGCCTCTTGATGTCTCTGTAACATGATCCGCAAGGGCATCTATGAGAGGCCTGCCGGGCAGGTCCACACGGCAGAACTTATACCCGTGACCGGCAGGCGCCGGCTTGAAGGTGAGCGTAACCTCCACACCCGTATGCAGTCCCTTGCCGTTCAGGCTAACTTCACTCGCCAGCGTCGTTTGCTTTTCAATCATTCCCGGTTTGTTTTTGTCATGCAAATAAACGGAAATTTTTCCGAACGGCACAAGAGAAAAGCTCACATCTATATGATGTTCAAATCTTTTACTTTAGAACGTGCCTGCTGAACTATCTGTCTTTTAATGACTCCACCGTTTTTGCCATCTCGTCAACTCTCCTGTTCAGCTCCGGCAGACGGGCAAAAAAGGCATAGCTCTTCATGAATTTCCTGCTGTCCAGCGACGGTGTGCCTACGATTGTCGAACCCTCTTCCCTTACCGACCCGATGATTCCTGTCTGCGCACCTATCCTGCAGCCGTCGGCTACCGTGAGATGACCCACGATACCCACCTGACCTCCTATCATGCAGTTCCTACCTATCTTAGTTGAACCGGCAATTCCTGACTGTCCGGCAATAACGGTATTTTCTCCGATCACCACATTATGGCCAACCTGTACGAGGTTGTCAAGCTTCACACCGGACTGTATCACGGTGGAGCCCATCGTGGCCCTGTCAATGCATGTATTGGCACCTATCTCAACATTGTCTTCAATCACCACGTTACCTATCTGCGGTATCTTGATGAAGTTGCTGTCAGCCACGGGTGCAAACCCGAACCCGTCAGCCCCGATGACTGCCCCGGCATGCAGAATGCAGCTGTCGCCTATGACACAGTCGCTGTACACTTTGACCCCTGCATGCAAGGTGCAGTTCTTACCCACTTTCACGCCATCCCCGACCCAGGTATGGGGATAGATGCTGCTGCCGCTTCCTATCACTGCATTTGCCGAAATCACCGCGTAAGCTCCCAGGTATACATCCTCCCCTACCGTGGCAGTGTCATCTATGACTGCCGTGGGGTGAATGCCCTTCGGTGCCGGCCGGGCTGCCTCATAGATCTGCAGCAGCCGGGCTACCGACTGGTACGGGTCGTCAACCCTGATGAGGGTGGTCCTGACCTCCCGCGAAGGCCTGAATTCGTTCTTCACCAGCACCACCGACGAGGCAGTCGTATAGATATACTGTTCATATTTTGGGTTGGCCAGAAAGGAGAGTGCTCCCGGCTTCCCCTCTTCAATCTTGGCTACCGTATGCACCTTCGTGCCGGGGTCTCCTTCAACCGTCCCGTTCAGCAACCGGGCTATCATCTCAGCTGTATATTCCATCTTTTTCTCTGTTTTTGATCTTAAATTATCTCTTTGGGGTAGCAGAGGTAATACTTCGTTACCTTTTCCGACAGTGCCTCCCTGTCAAACAGGTCAGAGACTGCGGTTATGTCCCTGGTGGTACCGTTCTTCAGCAGGATGCGGACCTCCGGTGTGCCCGGGGCATAGGTCTGGTTGTAGACATCGCCCGTGTTTACATAGAACCGGACCTCGTCCTGGTGCAGCCCCAGCCTCTCCTGCGCCCGTGCACTCATCTCAGCCACCCTGTGGCTTTCAAAAGGTTTCCGCTGCAGCTCTATACCCAGCAGATCACGGTAGACAAAACGTCTGCAGAGGTCGGCCAGCACCCTGTCGTCGCACTCCATCCACGCCTTCGTCGCCGAGATTATATCGCTCTCGTCGAGCATGGTGAAATGCTTCACCAGCTGTTCCCTGTCATCGTCGGTGCCGGCCAGATCGCGGTGCTCCAGGAAGTACTTCAATGCCGGCGTGGCAAAGAGACCGGCACCGGCAGCCGTCACCTCGCGGGCCCTGACCAGCAGGCTGGTGATCAGCTTCTCGGCTGAGACAACGGTCCTGTGGTTGTAAACCTGCCAGTACATCATACGCCTGGCAATCAGGAATTTCTCTACCGAGTATATTCCCTTCTCATCAACCACCAGCCGATCGTCTGACACATTGAGCATCCTGATGATCCTGTCGGAGCCCACTGACCCCTCTATCACTCCCGTGAAGAAGCTGTCGCGCCGCAGGTAATCCATCCTGTCCATATCCATCTGCCCGCTCAGCAGGTCATGGAAAAACTGCCGCGGGTATCTGCCCCGGAATATCCGGATTGCGTCTGCAAGCCTGCCTCCCGACTGGCGGTTGAGCTCCTCCATGATCAGCAGCGACATCTGCTCGTGAGGCACATCACTGATGAGCGAGTGCTCCAGCGCATGCGAGAAGGGACCGTGGCCGATGTCATGCAACAGTATTGCCACCAGCACAGCTTCCTCTTCCGCGGCCGATATCGCCACCCCTTTCGACCTCAGCGTCTGCACCGCCAGTCCTGTCAGGTACATCGCCCCCAGGCTGTGCTGAAACCGGCTGTGAACAGCTCCCGGGTAGACATAGCTTGTCAGCCCCAGCTGCCTTATGTTCCTCAGTCTCTGAAACCATGGATGACTCACCAGGTCAAAGACAAGATCACTCGGCATACTTATAAATCCGTACACCGGGTCATTGATGATCTTTCTCCAGTTGGTCAAGAGTTGCAGATTTGATGAATGCAAATTTATGGAATAATTACCAAAATCACCTCAGAAAAGCTTCAGATACAAGACAGTCAATCATTTTTCACCTCAACGGTCCATTGTCAATTGAAAAAATGATATTATCTTTGCACCCGAACAGAAGGGTATGAATGGCCTAGGGGACAAAAGTCCCCTATTTTATTATCAAAAGAAATACTATGGTCACAAAGGAGCAGATAAGAAGAGTAGCCGGGAGCCATATAAAGGGAACCGGCATATTCCTTGTTGACGTAAGGCTGAGCAGCACCGGACGGATAACCGTTTTGATTGACAGGCCCGAGGGTGTGACCATTGACGACTGCGCATCGCTGAGCAAGGCGGTAAGTGCTGAGGTGGGCGAAGAGATAGGTGACTACGATCTGAATGTCTCTTCACCGGGTCTTGACATGCCGTTCCTGGTTTATGAGCAGTACCTGAAGAACGAGGGAAGGATGGTAGAGGTCGTTACTGCCGAAGGTGAAGCACTGAAGGGCACTCTCATGAACGTCACCCGTGGCGGCTTTGAACTCAGCAGCGAGAAAAAGATCAGGAAGGGTGAGACTGAAACCGTGGTCCGGTCGTTTAATTATGAAGATTTAAAGACAGTTAAAGTAATAATATCATTTAAATAACAGAACAGATTGTCAAAATGGAAAACGTTAATCTTATAGATACTTTTTCAGAGTTCAAGGAGCTGAAGAATATCGACAGGCCTACCATGATGAGTGTGCTGGAGGATGTGTTCAGGGGTATGCTCGCCAAGAAATATGGCTCGGCCGATAATTTTGACATCATCGTCAACATTGACAAGGGGGACTTTGAGATATGGCGTAACCGGGAGGTAGTTGATGACGAGGAGTTTACCGATCCCAACACCCAGATACCCCTTTCCGAGGCCCACAAGATCGATGAAGACTACGAGGTGGGAGAAGAGGTCTCGGATGAGGTGAAGTTTCTCGACTTCGGCCGCCGGGCCATCCTGGCGCTGAGGCAGAACCTGGTGTCGCGCATACTCGACCTGGAGAAGAACAACATATACCTCAAGTACAAGGACCGCATCGGTGATATCGTCACCGGCGAGGTGTACCAGGTGTGGAAGCGTGAGACCCTGGTGCTCGACGACGATGGCAATGAGCTTATTCTTCCCAAGGGTGAGCAGATCCCGTCAGACCATTTCCGCAAGGGAGACACCATCCGTGCCGTGGTCATCAGGGTAGAGATGAAGAACAACACTCCCAACATCATCCTCAGCCGCACCTCGCCTGTATTCCTGGAGAGGCTCTTCGAGCTCGAGGTGCCTGAGATATTCGACGGGCTGATCACCATACGGAAGATCGTCAGGGTGCCGGGTGAGAGAGCCAAGGTGGCAGTGGAGTCGTACGACGAGCGCATTGACCCCGTCGGTGCATGCGTGGGCATGAAGGGATCACGCATCCACGGTATCGTCCGCGAACTGCGCAATGAGAACATAGACGTCATCAACTATACTTCAAACATACAGCTGTTCATCACCAGGGCCCTCAACCCCGCGAAGATCACCTCAATAAAGCTTATTGAGGCTGACAAGAAGGCAGAGATCTACCTGAAGCCCAGTGAGGTCTCACTGGCAATCGGCAAGGGCGGACTGAACATCAAGCTTGCCGGGCAGCTTACCGGCTATGACATCGAGGTCTACCGCGAGCCTGACAATGAGGATGAGGAGGATGTCTCACTTGATGAATTCGCCGATGAGATCGAAGGATGGATCATTGATGAGCTGAAGGCTATCGGTTGCGACACCGCACGCAGCGTGCTGCGGCTGACGGTCCATGACCTGGTCAAGCGTACCGACCTCGAGGAGGAGACTATCAAGGAAGTGGTCAATATCCTCAGATCGGAATTTGACAAGTAACAACCAGCTTCCCCCCGGAGAAGCAACGATATATTAAATCAGAGGATTTCAAGAAGATATATGACAGAAGAGAAGAAAGCCATACGTTTAAGCAAGGCAGCCCGCGAATTCAATGTTGGGATCCAGACTATTGTCGAGTTTCTTCACAAGAAGGGATTCGAGATAAGCACTGATCCCAACTGCAAGATTCCTCCTGAGGCTTATGCGCTGATAGTCAAGGAATACAGTGGCGACCTCAGTGTCAAGAAGGATGCCGAGAAACTGGCTCTCAAGGAGAAGATAACTCCTAAGAAGTCCCTCTCGATTGAGGATCTTGAAGCAGGGCATGCCGGCGACTCCGGTGAGCCTGACGAAGAGTTTCTCATTACGGATATCTCCGGCAACAAGAAGCATCTGGATGTTCTCACTGAGATCACCAAGCCGGAGCCAAAGCCCAGGGAAGAGGCGGCTCCCGCGGCCAAAGCCAAACCGGCTGAGCCCGAGGCTGCTCCTGCAAAGAGTGATCTCCCTGAAGCTGCTGAGCCTGTCATCCCCCAGACCCCTGTTGTTGAGGCAAGGAAGCCCAAGGTGGTCGGAAAGGTGGATCTTGAGGCTCTGGCGCCCAAAAAAGAGAAGAGCCCGAAAAAGAGCTCTCCCAAAAAGAGCGAACCGGCAGAAGAGAAGGCTCCCCCTGCTCCTGCTGAGGAGAAGCCGGCAGTCAGTGAGAAGGCTCCCGAGGAGCCTCCGGTCGTCGCCGGGCCACCCGAGCCGAAGGAGACGGAGATCTTCCGTCCGGGATACGAGAAGCTGTCGGGCGTAAAGATCATTGACAAGATAGAGCTTGTCCCCGAAGTCAAGAGAAGCAAGGATCAGTCGGCAGAAGGGCGGCAGAAGCGCGACGACAAGAAGAAGCGTGAACGCATCAAGCCCAAGAGCCGTGAGAAGGTAGCCCTGGATGCAGCACCCGGACAGGCGGCACCCGAACAGAAGAAGGATAAGAAGCAAGGACAGAGGGATCACCGCGGCGGCGACAAGAAAAAGTCGTTCCGCGCACTCAGGCCAGAAGTTGACAGGGACGATGTAGACAAGAACATCAGGGATGTCAACCTCCTGATGAGCAAGAGCAAGTCGAAGGTGGCACGCCACCGCCGTGACAAGAGAGATGCCGTCAGCCAGAGAATGAAGGATGAGACCGAAAAGCAGGAACTCGAAAAGAGCACCCTCAAGGTCACCGAGTTCGTCTCCGTGAATGAGCTGGCCACCATGATGGATGTGCCCGTTGTAGAGATCATTTCCACATGCATGAGCCTCGGGCTCATTGTATCCATCAACCAGAGGCTCGATGCCGAGACCATGGCCATGCTTGCTGAAGAGTTCGGATACACCGTGGAGTTCGTGAGTGCCGAGCTGCAGGAAGCCGTTAAGGAAGAGGAAGATGACGAATCGACCCTCATGCCCCGTCCGCCTATTGTCACAGTCATGGGACACGTTGACCACGGTAAGACCAAGCTGCTTGACCACATACGCAACACCAACGTCATCGCCGGAGAAGCCGGGGGCATTACACAGCATATTGGTGCATACCGCGTCATGCTTGACAATGATAAGGTGATAACCTTCCTTGATACACCGGGCCATGAGGCCTTTACCGCCATGCGCGCCAGGGGAGCACAGATAACCGATATCGTAATCATCGTTGTGGCGGCTGATGACGGCGTGATGCCGCAGACGCGCGAGGCCATCAATCATGCCCATGCCGCCGGTGTGCCCATAATATTTGCCATCAACAAGATTGACAAGCCCACCGCCAATCCCGACAAGATACGTGAGGAGCTGGCAGCCATGAACTTCCTGGTTGAAGAGTGGGGGGGCAAATACCAGTCGCAGGAGATCTCCGCCAAGAACGGCGTGAACATAGAGCTGCTCCTTGAGAAGGTGCTGCTGCAGGCTGAGCTTCTTGAGCTGAAGGCCAACCCTGAGAAGCTGGCTCTCGGAACGGTGATAGAATCATCACTCGACAAGGGACGCGGTTTCGTGGCTACCATACTGGTCAAGGCCGGCACCCTCAGGCTGGGCGATGTGGTTATCGCAGGCAGCTACTACGGCCATGTGAAGGCGATGTACAATGAGCGCAACCAGAAGATCAGCGAGGCCGGACCTTCAATGCCGGTGCTTATCCTGGGACTCAACGGAGCGCCGCAGGCAGGCGACAAGTTCAATGTGATGGAGTCCGACAAGGAGGCCAAGGATATCGCAACCAAGAGGGCACAGCTGCAGCGTGAACAGGGACTGCGCACACAGAAGCACATTACTCTCGATGAGATCGGCCGCCGTATTGCAATCGGCAACTTCCAGGAACTCAATATCATCGTCAAGGGTGACGTCGACGGATCGGTGGAGGCGCTGAGCGACTCACTGATCAAGCTCTCCACGGAAGAGATACAGGTCAACATCATACACAAGGCCGTAGGTCAGATATCCGAATCCGATATCCTCCTTGCTGCCGCCTCAAACGCCGTCGTTGTGGGCTTCCAGGTGAGGCCTTCACTCAGCGCCAGGAAGCTGGCAGAGAAGGAGGGCATTGACATACGCCTCTACTCTATCATCTATGACGCCATCGAGGAGATCAGGTCTGCCATGGAAGGCATGCTGTCACCCGAGATCAAGGAGGAGATCGTCTCTACCGTCGAAGTACGCGAGGTGTTCAAGATAGGAAAGGTTGGCACCATCGCCGGATGCTTCGTCCGCGACGGGAAGGTGACACGGAATACCAGGGTGAGGGTGATACGTGACGGCATTGTCATCTACACCGGTGAACTGGGATCACTCAAACGGTTCAAGGATGATGTCAGGGAGGTCACTTCAGGATATGAGTGCGGACTGAATATCGAAGGCTTCAACGACATCAAGGTCGGTGATGTCATCGAAGGGTACCAGACCGTGCAGGTCAAGAAGACACTTTAGAATTTTCGAATTGCGATTTTCGATTGTCGATTTGGGACTGCGACTTGCAGCTGAAGAGTTGAGATTTGAGATTGAAACTTACGGTTAGCTATTGAATTTCTGAATCGGAAATCGCCAATCAATTCGACAATCGCAAATCGGCAATCGCAAATAAAAAAAGCTGCATCCCTGCAGCTTTTTTTGTGCTGTGACATTATCTGTCAGGCACCTATGAGCTTCTTATATGCTTCGGCATCCAGCAGATCTTCTACCTCAGAGGGATCGTCAATCTCTACCTTGATCATCCACCCCTGTCCGTAGGGATCACTGTTGACCAGCTCCGCCGTGGCGTCAAGCTCTTCATTCTTTTCGGTGACAGTGCCGCTGAGAGGCATGAAGAGGTCAGATACTGTCTTGACGGCCTCCACCGTGCCGAAGACTTCGCCGTGGCCGAGCTTCTCGCCCACGGTCTCGATCTCAATAAATACTATGTCGCCCAGCTCATGCTGTGCAAAATCAGTAATGCCCACTACTGCTTCATTGCCGTTGATGCGGACCCACTCATGATCCTTGGTGTACTTCAGGTTTGCCGGAACATTCATCACTTGATATTTTTTTGTTAGACTTCTGTTCTTGTTGTCAGGATGTCAAAAATACATCTTTTTTAAGATTTTAAGGCCGGTTGCCTCTTTTTTTCCTGCGTCACGGGCGCGAAGGGTCACTGCACGAGGGTGAAGCGGAGACTGAATCCGAAGTTGGTGTTGGAGGTCATGAAGGTGTTGGCAACAAACGGATCGTTCATGGAATGATCGGCATATATCTGCAGGTTGAACCTGTCGCTCAGCACATAGTCTGCCGTTGCACCCACGGTGAAGACCCGCTGTCCTGCCACAGGCTGGTTCACAGCCTCCACCAGCTTCCGCGCCAGTGTCTTGTTGTCCCTGATGGAGAGGTCCACCTTCAGGTTGAGGTCGCTCTTCAGGGCACGCTGGCCTGTGCGTGAGCTGAGGGTGATGGCCACATCATCAAACCGGTACCCTGCTCCAATGGTGATCTCTTCATTCCTGATGTCAGCCACCTGGTTGCTGGCCAGGTTGAGGGTCACCGTGCGCGATTTCCGGTATTCTATCCTGGTGGTCAGCGAGTTCTTCCACCCCAGGTCTATGTTTATGAATGGACTGAACTGTTCGTTGATGGTCACCGTGTTGATCTCATAGTGCGGAATGAAGTTCGACTGCAGGTCACGTATCCGGCTGATGCCTGATGCATCAGGATCATAATAGAGGCTGGTATTGAACGAACCGATGGTGTAGGTAGACCTGTACTGGTGGGAAAGGCTCACCGAGTTGAATATCTTGCGTACTGCCTCGAACTTCGTCAGCCCCTCGAAATTGATTCTCCAGTTGGGCATCATATGCATCATCGAGGGGAAGGGTGACAGTGTGATCTTACCCGGGTCCCTCCTGGTATAGGCAGCCAGGAAGGCCGGCACAAGCACCTCGGCCGATGTCTGGCCGTATCCGCTCATATAGGGCCCTGTTATCTGTTCTCCCGTGACAGGGTCAAACCACGGATCATAACTGTTGTCGACGAGACGGCGCTCATTGCCCCTCCGCTGTGATATGACCGAGGTATACTCCCTGAACCTCTCGAATGTCGGGGAGACATAGTCGCCCGTTTTGGGTATCTTCTCAAAGGCAGTGCCCCATGAGACCACCGAGATGGTGAAGTTGCCCGTGACACGCGTGTTACGGGTGCTGTCGGGGAAGTTGCCGTTGCGGTCGGCGCGCAGGTATGATGCCACAGTCTCGGAGTAACGCCTGTCAGCTGTCAGGTCGAGGCGCAAGCCCGGAAACGGCTCCACATTAGCCCTGATGTTGAACTGTTCGCGCTTGCTGTATGAAGCGGCATTGTTGAGCAGAGTGTCAGTGGTGATCCAGCCGTTGATGACAGCCTCATCAAAGAAGCGTTCGTCGGTAAGCCCGACGAGGAAGCGCCAGCCGGGAGACGACATGCCCCCGTAGTTCTCCTGGCCCAGGAAGGTGGTGCCGGGGAGATAGCCCGGAAGGATATGCCCCTGCTCTATGGTATATGTGGCTGAGACGTTGCGCAATGCCATGAGTCCGCGTACCAGATAGCGCCCTGCCATGCTGGCAACACCGGGCTTCTTCTCCACCCTGCCCTTTACGGAGAGACTTACATTGGAGACATCAGAATCAGCGATATAGTCAATCCGGTCGTCAGAGACAATGTTGAACTTTCCGCTCACGGGAGCACCGTCACGGTCGGTGACCGTCACCGTTACATCCCTGGTGCCAAGGTTGTGGTTGATGATACGCGGCTTGTCGGCCTTGAGTATCAACCCCCGCCTGTTGTGTGTCACCTCCTCGTAGCCGAGGCTCATGCGGCGCTTCGCCCCCGGCTGGGTGTTGGCCTCGATCTCCTTCAGGAACTTGACCTTGCCGTAGAGGTTGGTGAGGTTGGCCTGCACTGTAAACTGCCCGTTATTGGAGTTCTTGATTGTATTGCCAGGCTTGATATTCACCGAATCGGGGAAAATGGTGCCCGCCAGCCAGTCGTACCGTGCACTGTAACGCGCGTTGGAGGTCACCCATGAGAGCAGCGGCAGCTTGTTGACCGGGACATTGTAGTTGACATTCAGCAGATGGTAGTAGTTGGTGGTGCGGCCCAGGTCTCCAAGGTTGGCCATGATCGAATCACGCCATGTGTCAAACAGCTCCGGATAGCGCCTGCGGTCAGCACCTCCCGCCGGCTCGTCAATCCTTGCAATGCTGCTGGCGGTGAAGTCCGCCTTCAGCTGCTTGGTGATGTCATATTTGATATCGTAAAACCGGGTCCACTGAAAGTCCTTGGTGAAGACAGGGTCGATAAGCAAATCAGGGTTATTGATGTTGCGCGTCTTGACCTCGTTGTAATACCTGTAGAGGTCGGTACGCACGGTGATGTGCTTCGGGAAGAGATAGAGGTTGAAGTCCTTGATCAGCCTGAAGGCCGGAGAGCTCAGCAACCTTGACTTCTGGAACGGCGAGAAATTCTTCGGCCGGGCATCGAAGTCATAGGCGATGCCCCCCCTGTAGGTCCGCTCCACATCCACCTCCGTACGGGGATCGCTGTTGTAAACCTCGTTGAAGGCATAGCTGACGGTGACATTTGCCGGATCCCAGGCATGGGGCTTCTCTCCCCTTTTGGTTATTCCGGCGTTGCTGACAGTGAGTGTGCGACGCCTCGAGTACTCCTCCGCCAGGTTGAGCAGCGAGTCCCGCTCTCTCCGGTCCTGTGCGTTGTCAAGTGACTCATCAAGCAGTATGTCGGGATTGAGCGGGTCATACTGCGGTCTGACGCGGTTTTCGGAGTAACCCATGTAGACAGGTATCCTGATGCCAGCCTTTTCGGGGAAGAACTTGCCCAGCTCGAGGTTCGACGAAAGGTCGTACTGTATCACCTGCTCCATGCTGCGCTGGCTGACGTTCTTGTCGATGCTGCCCCACCCCGGGGTGCTCGTCTGTCCCACCAGGTTGACCGTCCCGAGGTCAGCCAGCCGTGCCTGCATCTGTGCGTTGGCAGCCCATCCTCCCTCCTCCCGGAAGTCGCTCAGCCGGAGCTCGTTGATCCATACCTCGGCCGACTTGGGTGCGCCGTCATCATTCGCCGGGTCACGTGTCCTGATGGGATTCCTGACACCGGCCATCACCACCCTCACATTGCTGAGGTTGGGGCTGCCGCTGACGGAGATGCGGGCGCCACCCACGGTAATGGTATATATGTCCGCCTCGCTGATCGATGACCCCGCCACCCTCATGGCAGCATCACGCTCCTGCTTGGCATCAAGCAGCAGGGAGAGATCGATGTCCAGCTTGTTTTCCTCGGGCCAGACAATCGCCCTGTCATCCTCGTCATCATTGCTGTACCTGCCATAGGGCGTCAGCTTCAGCGGTATCTCGTACTCATAGAAGTTGCTCTTGTAGTCTGACCCCAGCCTGACGAAGACCGTCACCTCGTCATTGAGAAGAGGCTGGCCTATCAGCGCCTCGGCATGAACCTCCATCTTCAGCCTGCGGTACTGCCGCATGTCAAGGGTGACATTCTTGTACGTAGCCCTGGCATCGCCGTCGGCCAGCTCCCTCACCCGAAGAACCATGGACTGCTCATTGAGCTGACGGAGCTGCGGATTGGCAGGGTCAATGACACGGTCAAAACCGGGAGGGAGAACATAGTTCACCGGCTCCTTGCCGGCATTCTCCTCAATGCTCACCGAGCTGATCTCAAAGGTGCCGTCATCCTCTTCGGGTATGGTGATGCGCTCACCACCCTCGAAGAAGGTGAGGTTGTACTTGCGCCATTCCGACCTGACAAGCTCGAGACGGGCAAAACGCATGATGATCTCCTGGTCAAAGTTGCGCATGAACATACGCAGGAACCTGATCGACTTGAAATCACGGATCGAGCCTACCACCCTTTCATAATCTGTAACGGGAATCTTGAACTGGTACCATTTCACCGGCGACTTCTCGCCGTTGGCAAAGGTGGCAGTATATTCAAGCTCATCGACGATGTAGTTCTTTCCGACGACCATATCCTCAGGCCTCATGCTCACATGGTACTGGTAATAGCTCTCGGTCTCGCTCAGCGTGTTATCGCGGTTTATGTCCTCCATGTCCGGCAGTGTGGAACCGCTGGTCGGATATGATTCCGCTGACATCTCTGAAGTGGGCGAGTTGCCTTCAGAACCGTTGAATTTCTTGTATCGTTCCAGGATGCCCAGCTGAAGCAGGTCGTAGTCTGAGCCCCTGAAATAATGGAAGTCGTCATTGGCAGGATCCCTGAAGATCATATCGAGCACCTCGGGACTGACCACTGCCCCGACAGCCTGCAGGTAGCTGTCGAAGAAGGAGACCTCGTCCTCATTGCCCAGTCCGTCCAGCCCCACATCCTGGTAGCGGCGTGAGTCGATATTGTTGTCGAAGGCCTGTACCACGGCCTGCACGTTGGGCACCCTGCCCCAAACCGTGGTGTCAACGTTGACCACCAGCGGGGAGGTGGGCAGCCCGTTCTCAAACTGCTTGCGCGAGTCGCGCAGTATGTCTTCCGAAATATTGCCAAGGTTGAAGTAGAGATCACCGCCCTCATGCAGGGGATCCTCCACAAAGGGATCCATGACCCAGAACTTGAGGTACTGAATATTGGCCGACTCAAAGTCGTTGGTCAGCAGCTCACGCATCATCCCTCCCCACCGTGTGCGGGGTGAATTGAGAAGTCCGTCGGCACCGAGGCCGGCAGAATACAGTCCGGGCAGCACGTCGAAGTTGTAGGGGCCCCTCTCGTAGGGATAGAAGGCGATGTTCAGCACCGAGATGTTCGTGGGGATGCCGCTGGGTGACTCCTTGAAGGGAAAGATCTCCGTCTCATATATCTCCCTGACGAAATGGCTCGACTGCAGGTCGGCATTGGCCTTGATATGGTCAGGAGTGGTGGATCCGTTGCGAAGGAAGAGCGGATCGATGACATACCAGGCCAGCCGTGCCCTATTGAAGCCTGATGTGATATCCTTGCTCAGCCTGGCCTCAGGGAAGAACTGATCCTGTCCCTGCGGTACGCTCGAGAGTGACCAGGCGTTGAAGGCACGCAGGTCAAGGGATATCTCACTTGCCTCGAAGTCGTCAATATACACCGCCCCCTCGGAGGTGATGGCCTTGCTGTGGCCGGGAATGAGATGTGCAAACTCGCCGAAGAAATTAATGGAGGAGGGGGCGCTGGTCTCAATGAACGGCAACCAGTCGATGGCGTTGGTAAGAAACTGTGATTCAGCACGGTATGAAGCATCAAAACCGTAAATGGTGTTGGAGATGGGGTCTTCCCCATAGGTGACCTTCTGTGTGTAGGGCCTCTCGGTAAGCCGCAGCACCGTACCCCCCAGGTTGAACCTCTCGGAGAACCTGTAGTTAAGATGGGTTCCTACCAGCGTCTTGGTTTGCAGACCGAAGAACTGGTTGCTCTCCAGTGACACCTGGACGGGCGTCTGTGATTCGATGATAGCCGTGTTGATGATCTTTACGGAGCCCATATTGTAGTCAACCGTATAGTCAACGTTCTCGGTGAGGGTCACACCACCGGCAGTGACCTTGACCGAGCCTGCAGGTATGTTTGCCACATTGAGCCTTATCTCGGAGCCGGTGGCTGAGGTGAACTGTCCGCTGAGCAGATACTTGTTCTTTTCGGCCATCTGCCTCGCCACCGTCTGCGTCGAGTCATACAGCTCCGTGAAGACATACTTCTCAATCTGCCCGGGGTCAGTCAGGTATTTCAGCAGATGCCGGCCGAAGGGTTCAAGGACGGGGAAGATTATCCTGCCGCGCTCCGCCATGACGGTGACGCCCTCAACGAAGTCGAAGAGTCCGTCAGGCTTCCTGTCGAGCTGCGAGTTGAGCTGGTCAAGGCCCAGGGCCTGCAGCAGAACCTGCCCGTCAAGAGGCGTTCCGGGAAGGTAATTGAGTGCGTTGCCTGTCCTGTCATCCTCATAGAGTATGTTAACCTCAAAGTTTCTGGGTTCTATGCGCCCTGACCCGATGTTGTAGATGTTCTTCATCATGAGGTCCCAGGTGGGTATCTGCGGACTCAGGGTAGTACCCTTGATCAGCTTGAGCATAAGAGCGTCAGGAGCCGTGATGCCGTCGGTGGAGAACTCTCCCACCTTGAAGACCTGGCCGTTGAAGGTGTATTCGTAGGCCACGGCCAGCACCTCGTCATTGTTCAGCGCTATGTTGAGGGAGATATAACCCAGCTGCCTGTTGACGGTATATTCACGCTCGGTAAGCTTGCGGGCATTCTCAATCTTCTCATAGTCGCGCCCTATCTGGAAAGCCGGATAGAGTGGGGCAAAGGCGTCAGCCACCTGGTCAATGTTCCTGACACCGGCGTATGCCGTGTTCAGCTGCTCATAGAGACCATTGGTGTTGTTGGAGGGATTGACCGGCATGCCCGGAATGCCCTGAAACTCCGGTACAGTGGTGTAGATGTTATCCTGGTTCTCGGCAAGGTCGAGGAAGGCAACTATGTTGCGGTTGCTGACATCCTCAAACCGGCTGGTCTCATTGGTGATCCAGACCTCTATCTTCTCGATGTTCAGCCCGGTGCTCACAATGGGGAGATTGGAGAGGGCCTCGTCAAAATTGTCCCTGAAGTGCTGCGAGAGGAAGAAGTGACGGTTGGCCTCGTAAGCGTCAGCAGTGATGCTGTAGTCGGTGAGCTGAGATCCTCCCTTGACCTCCACCACCGACGACTCCCCCTTCTGCTGTGAGAAGACGGTGGTCATGGTGAGCTTGCCGAACTGCAGCTCGGTCTTAAGCCCGAAGAGGCTGTAGCTGCCGGTGATGAGGGTGCCGTTGAGCGGCAGCGTCACGTCGCCTGCCTCAATCTTCTTGATGATCTCGTCCTCCTTGCCGGAATACTCGAGCTTGGTACGGTTCTCAAACTCGAACATGGCCTCAGTATTGTAGTTGATGCCCAGCTGCATCTTGTCACCAATGGTGCCGGTGACGTTCATCTGTATCTTCTCCTGGAAGTCGAAGGTGGGGATGGTGCGCAGCCTTTCGGAGAGAGTCGGGTTCTCCGTGTGCGAGATGTTGATGCCGAAGATGAGCTCGGCAGAGCCCTGAGGCACGATGTTGATGATGTTGCTGCCAAAGATGCGGTCGAAAGTCTCTCCTCCCACCTCAATCTGCGGTATCAGTGACGACCGATAACCGGAGGCATCTCCCCTGAGACTCGCATCCCAGTATTCACGCATGGCCTGCTCGAACTCATACCTGCGGTATTCGTCGGCATTCATGTAAACAGGCTTGCGGTAATCGAGGCTGCCAATCTTCTGGTAGATTATGTACTGGTTGTTGCGTCCGTCGTAGTCAACCCTCGTAGTGATGTTGGATGGCTTGTTGAGGAAGAGGGGTGATGACGGCTTCGCATTCCAGGGATAGGAAGGATCGGCATTGAGTCTCAGGAGAGTGTCACCGGCAGTAGTCTGAGCCGATAAAGTATCGGAAAATATAAGCAGGATGGCAAATAGTGCAACCCTGATCGGAAGATCTCTATTTCGTAATGAAAAACGCAATCCGGCACGTCTGTTTATAACAGTTTCAGCGCCCTCCTCACTATCTCCTCCACAGGCAATGACTTCTCCTCCTTCAGGAGAGTGTCCACGGCCTTCCCGGCGCTGTTCCTGGCAAATCCAAGCATCACTAATGCAGATAACGCTTCTTCGCGCGCGGTATTGTCGGAAAATGCAATTATTTCACCGGAACCGGTGTGTTTTCCAATTTTGTCTTTCAGGTCAACGATGATCCTCTGGGCAGTCTTCAGGCCTATGCCCTTGACTGCCTTGATAATATTGACATCACCTTCGGTGATCGCCTGCCGCAGGTCAGACGGCTTCATTGAAGAGAGTACCATCCGTGCCGTGCCTGCTCCTACTCCCGAGACAGAGATAAGATGCCGGAAGAGATCACGCTCGTCGGCATCGGCAAAACCGTAAAGGATATAGGCATCTTCGCGTATGGCCTCGTGTATCAGGATCTTGCAGCTGTCAGCCCGCTCAAGGGCAGCATAGGTGTTGAGTGATATGTTGATGCTGTAACCGATGCCGTTGCACTCAACCACCGCAAAGGCGGGATTAAGCTCGGTCACTCTGCCCGTGATATAATCGATCATAGATCCTGGTCGTAGTTTTCAGGTTCGGGAGGCAGCTCGTCTACACGGTCATGATCGGAATGTATCTCTATCTTCTGCGGCTGAAGAGGGTTCCGCAGCAGTTCATCATACATCTGCCTGTTTCGGAATATATCACATGCTGCATGGATGGCGTGACGCATTGAGGCGCCTGATGCTTCGTTCCTGCCGGTGATGTCAAAGGCCGTGCCGTGCGCCGGTGAGGTTCTGACGACGGGCAGCCCTGCAGTGTAGTTGACGCCGGTGTCAAAGGCCAGGGCCTTGTAGGCACTCATCCCCTGGTCATGGTACATGGCCAGCACGGCATCGAAACGGCTGAAAGCCCCCGAACCGAAGAAACCGTCGGCCGCATAGGGCCCGAAAGCAAGTATCCCCTCCTCATTTGCCTTCGCAATGGCAGGGATGATGATCTCATTCTCCTCGGCACCGAGAAGACCTCCGTCGCCGGCGTGGGGATTGAGACTCAGCACGGCTATCCGCGGCCCCCGGATGGCAAAGTCCTGAAGCAGTGACCTGTTCAGCAGTCTGATCTTACCCAGTACGAGGGGTATGGTGATGGCACCTGCAACATCCTTCAACGGCAGATGACCGGTCGCAAACCCGACCTTCATACTCTCACTCAGCATAAGCATCAGCACATCGGGAGCGCTGACCTTCGACCTGAGCCAGTCTGTGTGACCGGCAAACCGGAAGCTGTCCGACTGGATGCCGTGCTTGTCTATCGGGGCCGTCACCAGTACATCAATCCGGCCGTCAAGCAGGTCGCTGGCAGCACACTCAAGGGCAGCAAGGGCAGCAGCACCGCTCTCCGGGGTTGACCTGCCAAGCTCAACCCGCACCTCATCACTGAGGCAGTTAACCAGGTTTAACTTCCTGGAGTGGGCTTCACTGGCCGACTTGATATTGTTAAAATTTATATTATTCATATCCAGTACCTTGCGGTGATATGCGGCAACCTTGGGTGAGCCGTACACAACCGGAGTACAGAGATCGGTGACGGAAGCATCATCCAGCGCCTTCATGATGACCTCATATCCGATGCCGTTGATGTCTCCCTGGGTAATACCGACAATGACAGGTTTGTTTTCCATTGTGTTTCCTCCATGGTGAACAGCCGGGAGGCTGTTCAGCGCCTCAAAGTTAATCAAATTATTGAATGATTTAGCTTTTAAGTATTACCTTTACGGTCTGTTGCGGCAACGCGCACAATGCCTAATAATGGGTGTCACAGAACATTTATACCTGAAGGTGGCGGAGGGTCTGCGGATCACTGCGGAGGAGGCCCTTGTCCTCTGGGAGGAGGCACCCCTGGCAACCCTGATATTCCTTGCCGACGGCGTCAGGCGGAGGTTGCACCCTGACAACACGGTCGGGTGGATGATAGACCGTAATGTAAATATCACAAACATCTGCTTCTCACAGTGCCGCTTCTGCAACTTCTGCCGCACGGCAAAGAGTGACGACGCCTATGTGACAACTGACCCGGAATATGACCGGAAGATCAGCGAACTCATGGCTCTCGGCGGTGACCAGCTGCTGCTGCAGGGTGGTATGAACCCTGCCCTGGGACTCGATTTCTACACCTCACTCTTTAGCAGGCTGAAGCAGCGGTGGCCGCAACTCAAGCTGCACGCCCTCGGTCCTCCTGAGGTGGCCTTTCTTGCCCGGAAAGAGAAGATGGATTACCGCGAAGTGCTTGTTGCGCTGCATGATGCGGGGCTCGACTCCCTTCCGGGAGCAGGTGCGGAGATACTCTCAGACAGGGTCAGGAAGGTCGTCTCGCCGGCAAAAGCCACCGTTGATGAATGGCTGGGCGTCATGCGCGAAGCTCACAGGCTTAACCTTCCCACCTCGGCGACGATGATGTTCGGACATGCCGAGACGGTGGCAGAGAGGATGGAACACCTGGTGAAACTGCGCGATCTCCAGGATGAGAAACCTGAAGGTCACGACGGCTTCATCACCTTCATTGCATGGCCCTTCATGGACCGCGGCACCCTGCTGGCAGAGCGTGACGGCATAAGAAGCACGGTGACGGCGGCAGAATATCTCCGGCTTACAGCCATAAGCAGACTGGTGCTTGACAATATTCCCAACATCCAGTCGTCGATCCTCACCGTTGGCAGGGAGACGGCAATGGTTTCGCTTCACGCCGGCGCCAACGACCTGGGATCGGTGATGATAGAGGAGAATGTGGTAAGCGCAGCAGGCGATCCCTTCCGGGTGGACCCCGATACCGTCAGGGAGATAATCAGGGATGCCGGTTTCATCCCCGTGCGGCGCGACCAGCGCTATATGCCTGTGGAGTAAAGGGAAGAGCTGAAAGGCCGGGCTGTTTGCTTCAGTGTGTCAGTCAGATACTTCCTTCAGCGTGTACATTAGCGCCTCAACCTGCCGCAGAAGTTCTCTTTTTTCATCCCCCGGAGCATATACGAAGCCTGTCACCACCACCGGCTGGGAGCTCTCCTTCTCTATGAAGGCATACGAAATGAAGGGCCCTCCCATGAAACCTCCCTCGAGGGTCCAGAGACCCCGCATCTCTATGTAGTCGGTGCTGTCACGCCGGAAAGAGCGGCAGCTCGTCTGCGCCCTCTTCTCGATGACCATGTATGACCCCGGATCAGGACCGCTGACCTCTGCAGAGATCAGTTTCTCGGTTAGATCAGCAAGCTCAAAACAATCCATCCGTGACATCCTCCTGTCACTTAACGATACGATGACCGACTGGGTTGTGGAGGGTGTCTCGGCTGATATCATCATCACTCCCCTGCGGTTAAAGTCAGGCTTGTACCCGGCCGGCAGCAGAAGCTCCCAGCTGCCGTTATCCGCTGTGATACGAACCCGCTCCTTGCCTGCCGACTCTGTCAGCCAGGCTGTAAGCCTCTCACGCTCAACATCATTGATCTTCTTCCTGATGACCTCCCCGTTTTCCACTATGGCAGCAGCCAGCGAGAGTGAGTCAGGAGCAGTCACCTCAATTACCAGCTGTGTCTCAGCCCACCGGTTGCGTGAGAAGGTGACCTCCGGCCCGCTCTTCCCACTGTCAGTCTTAACGATTATGACATTGCGGTGAGCCACATAAATATCACGGAAGCCCTCAGGATTGACAGGCATAAGGCCGAAGGCCGGCTCGGGCTGGGGCATGCCGATGAGGTTGGCGCCTACATACTCCCTGACGGCTGCCCCGGCAGCGCCCCCCCACAGGGCCCTCTCGATGACAACCATGACCTCACCGCTGGAGCCGGTGACGTTGGGCAGTGTGCGTGTGAGCGATGTGTCACCGCAGGATGGGGCCAGAAGCAGCACAAGCAGTGCAGGAAGAATCACGCTTAATCTCATAATGATCTGATTTTTAAATAAAAAGCCTGCATTCACATGCAGGCTGATAGTGAACTTATGTCGCTGCTAGCTCTCTTCCTCAACACCCTTCTTTGAGGCGTCAGTGCTGTCAGTGCCTTTGGCTTTCTTGAACTCCTTCATTCCCTGACCTATCCCTTTCATCAGTTCGGGGATCTTGCGCCCCCCGAAGAGCAGTACCACAACCACCAGGATAAGGATTATTTCTGTTGGACCGATCTTTCCCATAGCTCTCTGTTTTTATTGAACAAATGTACGAATTCTTTCATATCAGCGGCTATCAGCAGCTGATTAATCATTTTCTTATCAGTTTGAGGATGTCATTCCCGTTTGCAAAGATAAGCAATGCAAGGAGAATGATCATTCCTGTGATCTGTGCATACTCCAGGAACTTGTCACTGGGCTTCCTGCCGGTGACCACCTCGAAGATGAGGAACATCACATGACCTCCGTCGAGCGCAGGTATGGGAAGGATGTTCATCACTGCCAGGATGAGCGAGAGGAAGGCGGTAAGATTCCAGAACGACTGCCAGTTCCATTTCCCCGGGAAGATACTGCCTATGGTTATGAATCCGCCCAGCGATTCATACGCCTTGGTCTCCTTTGAAAAAATAAGCTTGAACTGCTTCAGGTAATCGCCGGTTGTATTCCAGCCCTTGGCAATGCCTGCGGGTATTGCCTCGAAGAAGCTGTAGTGTCTGGTGCTCATCTCAAAGACTCCGCCCATCTCCCTGAAAACACCCAGGATGCCTGCTTCAGTGGTAGTGACGGTGAAGTCGACCAGCTCCTCCTGCCTCCTGACGGTGACGTTTATGGGCTGCCCCTTATGCGAGGCAAGGTATCCCTGGAACTCATCGTACCACGCAAATGAGAGGCTGTCAATCCTGATGATTTCGTCACCGGGAGCCAGGCCGGCGTTCATGGCCGGTGATTCTTCCATGATACTGGCAATGACAAAGGGCCCGAACGGTATCCTGGCATCTATAACATCAGGGTTCTTGAGCAGCAGGGGAATGAACTCCCGGGTTACGGGTATATCTATCATCTCACCCTCGCGGTCAACGGTAATCACCTGGCGCTCGTTGAGCAGAATATCGGGGATGATGCCGTAGAAGTTCTCCGGCTCCTCGCCGTCAACCGCAATGATCCTGTCACCGTTGCGCAGCCCCATGGCATAGCCGGTGGAGTCAGTCAGTATTC
Organism: uncultured Rikenella sp.; assembly: GCA_964411345.1. Taxonomy (GTDB): domain Bacteria; phylum Bacteroidota; class Bacteroidia; order Bacteroidales; family VadinHA17; genus SR-FBR-E99. Next base: position 24,050 of record CAYPKP010000042.1, read on the forward strand.
CGTATTTCACATCGCGGGCTGCAAGATAGGTCTCTCCCCAGAGGCTAAGCACTGCCACATAGATCAGGAGTGCAAAGATGAAGTTGAAAAAGACACCTCCTAGCATGATCATCAGTCGCTGCCACGACTTCTTGGAGCGGAATTCGTGAGGCTGCGGGGGCTGTTTCATCTGCTCCTTGTCCATGGACTCGTCAATCATGCCCGAGATCTTGACATAACCGCCCAGGGGTATCATCCCGATGCCGTACTCCGTCTCTCCCCACTTGCGCTTGAAGATCGCAAAGGGCCAGTCGAAGAAAAGGTAGAACTTCTCCACCCGCGTCTTGAAAATACGGGCAAAGAGAAAATGTCCGAACTCATGAACGATTACAAGTATTGAAAGTGACAGCAGCAGCTGCAGTATCTTTATCAGGACAGTCATCTCTTCTTACGTTTACTTATATACTCGGAGGCAAGGCTTCTGCTTCTTCCGTCGGTCTCCTCATAAACCTCAAGTGAAGCCCCGCTTTCAAACTCTGTTTTTTCAAGCACATGTTCAACAGTGCCTGCTATATTGTTAAATCCAATCTTTTCGTGAAGGAATGCAGCCACTGCAACTTCATTGGCAGCATTGAGGGCACAAGGCATGTTTCCTCCTCTCTTCAGTGCCGCACGTGCCAGCGGCAGGCACCGGAAGCGCTCCGTGTCGGGCTCCCCGAAGGTAAGTGAGCCTGTCTCTGTCAGCGACGGTCGCGGCAGCCCGGTGGCAATCCTCTCAGGGTATGTCAGTGCGTAAATGATGGGGAGCCGCATGTCAGGCACCCCCAGCTGTGCCTTCACGGACCCGTCGGTGAACTGTACCAGTGAGTGAATGATGGACTGAGGGTGGATGACCACCTCTATCTTGTCTTCGGGGGTGCCGAAGAGCCAGTGTGCCTCTATCACCTCCAGACCCTTGTTCATCAGTGTGGCAGAGTCGATGGTTATCTTGCTGCCCATCGTCCAGTTGGGATGACGTAGTGCCTCCAGGGGTGTCATTTTGGCCAGCCGGTGTGCGGGCGTATCGCGGAAGGGGCCTCCCGATGCCGTCAGTATTATTTTTTCCACCGAGCCTGCAGGCTCACCGTTGAGGCACTGCATTATGGCCGAGTGTTCCGAGTCTACCGGCAGCAGAAGGCTGCCTGTGGAGGCCGCTGTGCCTGTTATCATCTCGCCGGCAACGACCAGTGTCTCCTTGTTTGCCAGGGCTACCTCCTTGCCTGCTGCCACCGCCGCGGCTGTGGGACGCAGCCCGGCGAAGCCCACCATGGCTGCAACGACCGTGTCGACGGTACCTGCCTTTACTGCCTCCTCAATAGCATCCTGCCCGGCAAGGACCTCGATGCCCGTACCTGACAGCTCGCTGCTTAGCATACCGTAAAAGGCGTCGTTGCCTATTATCACCCTTGCCGGCCGGTAGAGTTTCGCCTGCCCGGCCAGCAGCGCAGCGTTGCTGCCGGCAGCGAGGGTGTCAACAGTAAAGAGATCGGGATACTGCGAGACGATGCCGAGGGTTTGCGTGCCTATAGAGCCTGTTGAGCCGAGGATTGCCAGTCGTTTATGCATCCGTGCCCCTCCTGTCAGAAAAAGATGTATTGTGTCGGGTCCAGGGGCTCACCGTTGTGCCACAGCTCAAAATGGAGATGAGGCCCGGAGGTGTATAGCTCACCGGAGTCTCCCACTATCGAGATCGCCTCCCCGGCCCACACCTTGTCGCCCATTTCCTTCAGGAGCCTGGCGTTGTGCTTGTAGACCGATATTATGTTGTTGCTGTGCTGTATCATCATCACAAAGCCTGTCTCCATGGTCCAGCCCGTCATTATCACCGTGCCGTCGAGAGTCGACGATACCACAGCCTTGGGCTGGGTTACAATGTCAGTGGCATAGTGCCTGGTACGCATGTCGAAGTTGCTCGATACGATTCCCTTTACGGGCGGGAAAAAGTGGATGCTGGCCAGGCTGGTGCCCCGCTCCGGACCTTCATCACGGGCAGAGAGACTGTACTGCTCCTCCTGCTCCACACGTGCCCTGAAGACAGAGTCCTCCACAGAACGCCTGAAGACTATGTTGCTGTAGTCGCGGCTGGTGTCACGTACCGTGATATGTTCTATGGGCTGCCTGCCTGATATGACGGCGTTGAGGTCATAGAAATACTTGTCCCTGATCTCAAGCTCCCTCTCCAGAGAATCAAGGAGTATGGCATTCATGATGATGTTGCGCCTCAGTGTCACATCGGGGTAGCCGGGGATGAACTCGCGCAGGTTGGTGAAGGCTATCAGCGAGGTGTTGATGCCGATGATGAGCAGAAACAGCATGGCAGCAGCCACAAGGGCATTCGACTTTGTCATGCGTACACGCCATACCTCCTCATAGGTGGTGTCATTGAAAATGGCAAAACGGAACCTGTCGCGCCATTTCCCTCTCCGTTTTTTGTTCTCGGCCATCGGTACGTGCTTATGAAGGCACAAAGATAATAATGAATGTGATATTTCAGGCAGTAGGGAGTAGGCAATAGGCAATGGTGAATGCTAGCCTTTCCATGCAGAGCCTGCCCCGACTGCCGGCAGCCGGCAGTCGGCAGT
>CAYPKP010000043.1:0-26572 GCA_964411345.1 uncultured Rikenella sp.
GGTTCTGCGGCAGCTGAGGAGCCACTCTTTGTCTTAATGACCCTGCCGCTCTCAGCGTGCCATGAATACCAGCCGTAGACGCTGATCACAAGATAGTAAACCTGCAATCCCATATTGGCATAAAACCCTTCGCGGCCAAAGACATACACATAAACTGCCGAGGTGATGATCCCCAGCGGCCAGAGGAAGATGTTGCGCCTAATCTCCAGGATGACATATGCAATGCCCGTGACCGCACCGAAGAGCTCGATAAAATTCTCGGAAAACCAGCCTGTCACCATCGTATCAGAAAGATAATGAAATACCGGCTGTGTAGTTTATTCCTGCCTGCGGAAAGAAGTAGGCCCACGTCTTTTCAACACCGTCCTCGGTCCACATGCCGCCGTAGGCATTGTTCTCGTACCGGGCATTGAAGAGGTTATTGACCATAAACCGGAATGTCAGCTCGCCGGCCTTCTTCAACCCGACGCCGTATGACGCTGCCAGGTTGCTGACAAAGTAGGGATCAATGGTTCTCTCAGGGCTCATGGTGTTGTCAAAGTACTGCTTCCCTACATATTTGCCTGTCAGCCGGAACGACAGGTTTTCTGCAGGATTGAGCTCCAGCCCGGCAGAGCCTGTAAGCCGTGGCGAGTAGGCTATGTCAACAGTGCCGAGCTCTTTGTACAGGTACTCCTCGCTCCAGTCATCCGTGTTATAGTTGAAGTAATAGTTTCTGAAGTCCCTGATACTGCTCCTGCTCAGTGTCAGGTTCATCATCAGTGCCGCCACGGGTGACGGGCGGTAGCTGCCGGAGAGCTCCACGCCTCTCCTGCAGCTCTCAGGGACGTTGGTCATGATGGGGTAGCCCGTGCTGCTGATCTTGCCGGTAGGCACGAGCTGGTCACGGTACCACATGTAATAGAGGTTGACACCCAGGATGACACCGGAGCTGCGAAAGGTGTACCCTCCCTCGAAATCTGTGAGCCGCTCCCTGTCTGGTGTGGCCGACGGATCGCCGGCAGCATCCTTGTAGTCAGCGCGGGTGGGTTCCCGGTGCGCCACGGCAACGGAGAGAAAAGCCTCGCTGCCGCTGCCGTTGCTCCAGAAGAGACCGGCCTTGGGATTGAAGAAGAGGAAGCTGTGACTGCCGGTCAGATCCTTCAAGTCATCGTCGGGTCCCTCGAAACGGTAACCTATATGCCGTAGCTGCAGGTCGAGGAAGGCGCTCAGGCTGCCCGAGACCACGGCATTCATCTTGCCGTATATGTTGAACTCATCCTTCAATCCGCTGTTCCTGTACCACTCATATCCCGGCATAAGGTTTCCCGGGTACTCCATCCACTTCACCCTGCCGAAGTGGTCGCCGTCATATCTGTTGAGCGCACCCCCCAGGGTCCATTCGGTATTGTCACCCTGTCTGATCAGTGACCACACGGCACCGTAAAAGAGGTTATCGAGCCACTTGCGTTGCACCATGTCGGTTTCAGTAACAGGCGGGTCATAAGGCATCAGGCCGGCAATCCCGTACTCCTCAGGATCCCTGTCGCTCTTCTGCTCCTCGTAATAGCCCTTGCCCGTCGTCAGGTGAAGGCCGGTGTTCAGCGTCACCATGCCGGGGAAGATGTGTGTATGGAAGAGGTGATAGTGGTTCTGGGTGTAGACATCCTTCTCATCCTCGTAGTAACGGGTGATGCCGTTGGCATCAACGTACTCACCGGCAGGATTGTATCTCCTGTTCTCCGGCAGCACCTCAGCCGGCACGCCCCACCAGCTTATTCCTGTCTTCTGGTCTCCGGTGATCACATTGAAGCGGAACAGGTCTGACGGAGCCGACCATATCCCTGTCACCATCGCGGAGCGTATGTCGGCATTGCTGTGGTCAACATATCCGTCGCTCTGTATCTGCGAGGCACGCACCATCATATTGAACCTGTCTCCCAGCATGCCGGTCCACGCTTTTGCCGAGAGCCGGGAGCTGTTGAAAGAGCCGTATGATGCATCTGCCGAAGCACCCGCCTCAGAGGGCGGGGTCATGCTGCTGATGTTTACCGAGGCGCCGAAGGCACTGGCGCCGTTGGTGGAGGTGCCGACACCGCGTTGCACCTGTATGCTCTCCGTAGAGGAGGCCAGGTCAGGCAGATCAACCCAGAACACCTGCTGTGATTCAGAGTCGTTGAGCGGGATGCCGTCAAGGGTGATGTTTATCCTGCTGGCGTCAGTGCCGCGAATGCGCAGTGAGGTATAGCCTATGCCCGTACCTGCATCGGAAGTCTCCACCACAGAGGGTGTCAGCGACAGCAGGAAGGGCATATCGCGGGTCAGATCCTTCTCTCTCAGCTCTTCCGAACTCACCGTACTGTAAGCCATCGGCGTACGTGCGCCTGCACGGCTGCCCCTGACAATAACCTCCTCGGCGATATAGAGAGCCTCGTCAAGCATGACATCAACCATGACGGTGCCTCTGACAGCAACAACAGTGTCAAAAGGCTCATATCCTGTGTAGCTTATACGGACATCATAAGAGCCATCGCGCAGGCCGCGGAGGGCATACCGACCTTCATTGTCCGTCGCCACGCCAGTCATCAGGCTCTCAATTACCACTGAAGCTCCTGCCAGCGGGTGACCCTCATCATCGGTGACACTGCCGGTGATGGTGCCGAAAAAACGCTGGCCGCTAAGGTCGTGACAGGCAATCAGCAAAATAAAAACCGGTAAAAAGAGTTTCCTCACCATGATCATTAACATTAATACTGTACTCTCTGTCAGAAGTGAGGGTTCCGCGTGCAGGCCTGAATTGATTACTCTTCTTCCCTACGCCGGCATTATCCGGATCAGGTTATAAGGGTATGATCTCAGCCTGTTAAGTAAGGCACCCCGTAATTCGACAACACAAAGATACAACATTTTGCCGGGATTTGGCTCCCGGACACCGAATGATCCTCCGTGGACACTAATTTGTATATTTGCCCTGTGGAAAGCGGGAAGAAAATGGATAACATACTCAAGAAGATGAGATACGGCGACCAGGAGCGTATTGCCGTGCTCAACGCTCCTGAAATTTTCAGGGAGCGCGTTGCCGGTCTGCTGCCGGGGGTGCAGATAGACACGGAGATCAATGCGCGTTACCTATATGATTTCATGATTGCCTTCACCCCCGAACCGGAGGATATCAGGAAGCTTGCGCCGTCATGCATCCACAACCTGAGTGATGACGGCAAGCTCTGGATGGCTTACCAGAAGGGCGGCACCGCAAAAGAGAGATCCGGTGTCAACCGGGACCACGGATGGGATGCCGTTGAGGAGTCGGGCTTCAGGCGTGTGAGCCAGGTGGCGATCGACGAAGAGTGGTCAGCGCTGCGCTTCCGGAACAGCAAATATGTAAGTTCATCTAAAGACAAGGGCTCATGAGCAACAGAGTGCTGATAACTGCCGCTCTCCTCCTGCTGGCATCGTGCAGGGGCGACAGGAACGAGCAGTATTACACGGGGATGGTCAGGTTCCCCGTTAAGCCCAACATGGGTGTGAAGGAGGCCATGGCCGCAAGGGTGATCCCCCACGCCCGTCAGCTGGAGTGGCAGAAGCTCGAGATGACAGCTTTCATTCACTTTACTGTCAACACCTTCACAGATATGGAGTGGGGTACCGGCAAAGAATCACCGGAGCTGTTCAATCCTGTTGCGCTGGATGCCGACCAGTGGGTCAGGGTCCTCAGCGAGGCCGGGATGAAGATGGTAATCATCACTGCCAAGCATCATGATGGCTTCTGCCTCTGGCCCACGAAGACCACCACCCATTCGGTAGCCTCCAGCCCATGGAAGGAGGGCCGGGGAGATGTTATCAGGGAGCTCAGGGATGCATGTGACAGATACGGGATGAAATTCGGTGTCTACCTCTCACCATGGGACCGCAATGCCGGGTGCTACGGCGACTCGCCCGCCTACAACAAATTCTACATGGAGCAGCTGACAGAGCTGCTTACCTGGTACGGGAAGGTGGATGAGGTATGGTTTGACGGCGCCAACGGTGAAGGACCCAACGGCCGCAGGCAGGAATATGACTGGCAGGCATACTATGATCTCATACGGGAGTTGCAGCCTGAGGCGGTGACGGCCATCATGGGCGAAGATGTGAGATGGGTAGGTACAGAGAGCGGTTACGGCCGCAAAACCGAATGGAGCGTAACGGTACTGGCCCCGGGGGGAAGCCCGGAAAGCAGGGCTGTCAATGATAAGACAGGACTGACGGCGATGTCGGAGGACCTTGGCAGCAGCACCCTGTTGCAGGATGCCGGCAGCGTCTACTGGTATCCGGCCGAGGTGGACGTATCTATACGCCCGGGGTGGTTCTGGCATGCATCAGAGGACAGCCTGGTTAAGAGTGTGGAGACACTGACGGATATCTATCTCAGCTCCGTGGGGCGCAACGCCGTTCTGCTGCTGAATGTGCCTCCGGATAACCGGGGACTGATAACCGACGGTGACATCGAGAGCCTGATGGGACTGAAGGCATGGATTGATGCACTCTATGACCGTGACCTTCTCAACGGTGCACGGCCATACGGCAGGGGAGCCTCCAATGCCATTGACGGCAACAACTCCACCTCATGGAGCCCCCGCCATAAACGAACAGCTTCCTTCGTTCCTTCGATCCCTGCCACCTTCAATGTGGCCATGCTGCAGGAAGACATAAGCAGGGGACAGCGTGTGGAGAAGTTTTTCATAGAGGCACTCTCTGAGCAGCAGTGGGATACCATTGCCACAGGGACGACCATAGGATACAAGAGGCTGATACGTTTCCCGGAGGTAAAGGCAGATGAGATCCGGCTAACCATAGCCTCATCGAGAGCCACCCCGAACATAAGCACCTTTGCCCTCTATTACGCCGAATAGTTTGGTACGGTTGTTGCTCCTGGATTACTGTATTAAACAGTAATGAAGCTATGAAAAAGATAATTTCTACAGCCATGATATTGCTGTTGGCTGCAACAGCTGTGGCACAGGAGCGGGTTCCCCTCACCCGGCAGGAGAAGAAAGCCATGAGGGAGGAACAGAAGAGGCAGAAGGAGGCCGTGCTTGCCGTAAATACCGATCAGGCCATCAGATCAGGGCAGTTTGTGCTCAAGGCTGACCAGGTCAGGGGACGCAACGGATACCTGTTCCACTCTGACCCGACAATCAACTTTGTGGCAGTTGAGGGAAAAGATGCATATGTTCAGCTGGCATCACCTTCAGGGATGGGCTTCAACGGCCTGGGAGGCATAACTCTTCGCGGAAAAATAAACTCGATCGATATTGACCGTGAGGAAAGGAACGATTTTTACAATATTGTAATCAATGCCACCGGCAACGCAGGCAACATGACAATAGTAATGAGTGCCAGCAATACAGGTGAAAGGGCTACGGCAAGAGTCAGCACAAACTGGGGAAGCCGGATTGAATTCAGCGGCAAGCTTGTGCCCTGGACCGGTACCGGGAAAGGAGTATACAAGGGCCGGGAGACATTCTGATTAAAAACAGATTATTGGCGACAGAGGAACAAATGAAACTTAAACGAGCAGCAAACCGTAAAAGCAAATGTATCTGTTGCTTTATTTAAGTTCCATCAAACCAACATAGTAACAACTGGATTATATAATGAAAACAATTGCGCTGACAACCCTGGTGACAGCCCTGATGCTCTCATCCTGCCAGATGGACCCGGGCAGTGAGGTCTACACGAATGTGGTGATTCCCATTGACACCAGAACGGTGCCCGAGAGAGGGTACGTGGATGTACCGCTGTCAATCTACGCACACGCCCAGCTGCCAAACGGCTGCTGGTCGAATATCCGTTTCTTCTTCTCGGAAAAGGAGGAATATTTGTACGAACTCTTTTCGCTGGCTGATTTCAACAGCGGTACGGGTGCATGCCCTGAGGTAATGGTGACAGCTGACACCCTCCTCTTCTTTGAGCCCAAGGCACCGGGAGACTACGTTATAGTCACCTGGATGAGTACTACATCCAATGAGCTGGACACCATAAAAGTGGAAGTGATCACGCCGGAGAAGTAAGCTCTCCGTCATCTCATTTCTTCAACTGGTTTGCCGGTTTCCTGCGGTGACGTTCCTCTTCGGCCCTGTGGAATATCTCCCTGTTGACATATTTGATTGCCTCAACGGTATAGAGTGCGCGCGGGTTGAAGTGGTTGATCTTGTCGAGAACATTCTTAATCATACTTCTGCGGGCTATGATGTAAATCACCGCCACATCTCCCTCGATACCCTGGGCCCTGACGGAGGTGACGCCATAGCCAGCGCCCCTGAGGTCGTCTATCAGTGCGGTGGCGTCCTTGCGGGTAATGACACGTATCATCTCATGGCCTATGGCCAGCCTCTCCTCAAGGTACATGCCCACAAAGTTGCCGGTGGCAAATCCTGCAGCATAGGCAATATAGCTGACCCAGTTGTCAAGGTCCTGCATGATGCGGCTGATGGCCATGAGCCATATGAGAATCTCGAAGAAACCGACAAAGGGGGCCACCCTCTTCATCCCCTTGGTGGTAAATATGATCCTGAGGGTGCCGAGCGACACGTCGATAATCCTGGCCAGAAATATGAAAAGAGGCAGCAGGATATATGCAACAAGCTCTGAATTAAGAAATTCTGTCATGAGTGCCGTCTGTTTTGAAGCTGCAAAGGTATCACTATTTTTCCTCTTTATACCCGGACGCCATACCTGTTTTTCAATTGTCCGGACAAGCCGGCTTTATCACCCGGGGTGCAGCTGCAGCGCCGGACGGTGGCGTTCATCCTTGCCGGCATATGCAGATTAAACTGTTTTTGCGTATGTTTGGTAAATCAAATGCATATTCCGAACCGCATGAGATACATTAAAATCATAATGCCGCTTGCCGCTCTCCTGCTGACCATTGCATCAGAGGCCCAGAAGCATGAAAACCTTCCCCGGCCTGCCATGGCAGAAGAGTGGCATGACACCCTTCCTGTTCCTGACTGCGGCGTGTTGTTGCCCGACACCCTTGCTCCCTGCCTTCAGGGAGGGCCGGAGCGTGACAGTGTGCTGACGCTGCTCTTTGCCGGTGACATCATGGGGCATGACGGTCAGATAGCCTCTGCCTACGATGATTCAACGGGGACCTGGTCATATGAGAGCGTCTTCAGTTTCGTCGCCCCGCTGATCAGTGATGCAGACATTGCCATCGGCAACCTTGAGGTTACCCTGGGAGGAGCCCCTTATAAAGGATATCCCCGGTTCAGCTCTCCGGATGCACTGGCAGTGGCGTGCAGGAATGCAGGCTTTGACATCCTGGTGACGGCCAACAACCATGCTGCTGACCGCGGGCCGAAGGGCATCTTTCGCACCATCAGGGTGCTTGACAGTCTTGGCATAAGACATACCGGCACATGGAACAGCAGTGAGGAGAGGGACACTCTGTCTCCCCTGATGATGAACCGTGACAGCATCACGCTTGCACTGCTCAGCTATACCTACGGCACCAACGGCATCGTGGTTCCGCCTCCTGCCACAGTAGCCTATATAGATACTGTAAGGGCTGCCACCGACATAGCCGCTGCTGACGGTAAAGACGCTGACGCCACCGTGATATTCGTCCACTGGGGCATAGAGTACGACACCCTGCCCTCCCCGCTGCAGAAGCAGACGGCTGCTGCCTTCCTGCGAAGCGGCGCAGACATGGTGATAGGCTCGCATCCGCATGTGCTGCAGCCTATGATTGCTGATACCTCCTCCTGCCAGATCAGAAATCCCGTAGTATGGTCTTTGGGCAACTTCGTCTCAAACCAGCGTACCAGGAGAAGGGACGGAGGAGCCATGGTCAGGATTGAAATGACGCTGCATGGTGACAGCGCCGTCATCACCGGCGCCGGTTACCTGCTCACCTGGGTCTATACTCCCACTGAGGCAGGCAAACGCAAATATTACATCCTTCCCTGTGCTGAATACGAAAATCAGCCGGAGTTCTTTCAGTCCGAATCAGACTACAATGCCATGATGCTCTTTGTGAATGATGCGAGGAGACTTCTTGACAGTGAGAACACGGGATTCAGAGAGATGACCTTCAACGGACGATGGGAAGAGGTGAAAAGGGATGATGAGCCCCCGCCGGAACCTGAAAACGGCTGAAGGATATCTCTCCCCCGACAGGAAGCTGCCGGAGTCAATTATTATTAGTAATTTTGCAGAAAATTTACCAGATGAGTTTCGATTACAATACCCAGAGAAAGAGAATGTCCCTGCCGGAATACGGAAGGAACGTCCTTAAAATGATAGAGCATATCAAGACTATCAGGGACCCCGAGGAGAGGAATCAGGCAGCCCGCACCGTCATACAGATCATGGGCAACCTCAACCCGAACCTGAAGGAGGTCACTGACTTCAGGCATAAGCTCTGGGATCATCTGATGATAATTGCTGATTTCGACCTTGATGTCGACTCGCCCTATCCTCCCCCTGACCGTATTAAGCTTGATGCCAAGCCCAACAAGGTCCCCTATCATAACGGCGGCATCAGCTATGCTCATTACGGCAGGATAGTACCGGCCCTGATCGAAGTGGCAGTGGCGATGGATGAGGGTGAGGAGAAAGAGTATCTTACCGGCCTTATCCTAAACCAGATGAAGAAGGACTACGTCACCTGGAACAACAAGGGACTGGTAAATGATGACCAGATCATCAGGGACATGGAACAGCTGTCCGGCAACCGGCTGAAGGCACCGGAAAACTTCAGAATGGTTGAGATCAAAGAGCTGGTGACGCCGCCGAAGGGCAAAAGCCAGGGCAGGTACCAGGGCAGGTCACAGGACAAATACCAGGGCAGGTCAAACAAGCAGGGCAAGAAAAAGCATAAGAACGGCTATTGAGATCAACAAACCATCAGTGCCATGACTATCACCAACGTTTCCACATATGACGCACCTCTGCCGGGAGGACACTATTCGCAGGCTGTTGTGGCTGACAAGCTTATACTTGTCTCCGGTCAGCTGCCTATGGTTCCCCTCACCGGAGAGAAGATAACGGGAGGCATAGGCGACCAGACCCTTCAGGCGCTCAAAAATGTGCTGAGCATTGTGAAGGCTGCCGGCGGTGACCTCACCACCATAGCCAGAACAACCATCTACAGCACGGATGTAAAACACTGGGAAGAGATCAACAGGGTCTATGCTGATTTCTTCGGCTCTGTGCATCCGGCGAGATCCATCATCACTGTGGCTGCCCTGCATCACGGATTTCTCGTTGAGATTGAAGCGGTGGCATTCCTGAAGTAACTTGCCACTTTGTCAGTTTTTTTCATTATGGCCGGCATTTTGTTTGAAAGGCTGTAGTTAATTTTTTTATCATGGTAAAAAAGAAGAGTCCCGAAGAGAGGCATGATGAACCCATGCCTGCAGATAAAACAGAAAACACCCGGCCGTCATCGGAGACGGAGGCTGCGTCTGCTGTAGCAACTGAGTCTGCAGCAGTGAGCAGTGCCGAAGAGGAGCTGTTGTCAAAACTGACAGAAATGCAGGACAGGTACCTCCGGCTGTCAGCTGAATTTGACAACTACAGGAAGCGTACCCTGCGCGAAAAAATTGAGCTTGCCCAGTCCGGGGGAGAAAGGGTAATCGTAGGTCTCCTTCCCATCATCGACGACTTTGACAGGGCTATGACCTCTATGCACACCACTGACGACTATGGCGCGGTGAAAGTAGGCCTGGAGCTCATATACAGCAAGATAAACGAATTCCTCAGGCAGAACGGCGTGAAGGAGATAGAGGCCGTCAACGAGCCTTTCAACAGTGACCTGCATGAAGCAGTGACCAGTGTCGCCGTGGAGGATGAAGCCATGAAGGGCAAGATAATAGAGGTCACCCAGAAGGGTTACATACTCAATGAGAAGGTGATCCGTTTTCCGAAGGTGGTTGTGGGTGAGTAAAAGAATCATTCTGCACTGAAAGATGTCGAAAAGAGATTATTACGAAGTACTGGGAGTCAGCAAGGGAGCCTCCAAAGAGGAGATCAAGAAGGCATACCGCAAGCAGGCGCTGAAATATCATCCTGACAAGAATCCCGGAAGCAAGGAGGCTGAGGAGAATTTCAAGGAGGCCGCCGAGGCTTACGAGGTGCTCAGCAATGATGAAAAACGGGCCAGGTATGACAAGTTCGGGCATGCCGGTATGGGCAACAACATGGGTGGCGGCTTTGGCGGCGGCATGACCATGGAAGATATATTCTCATCCTTTGGCGACATCTTTGGTGATGCCTTCGGGGGTGCCTTCGGTTCACGGCGCAGCGGACGTTCACGAAGCGTCAACAAGGGCACGAACCTGAGGCTGAAGGTTAAGCTCACCCTTGAAGAGTTTGCCCACGGGGCTGAGAAGCGGGTGAAGGTAAACAAGTATGTAACCTGCGACACCTGCCATGGCTCCGGTGCTGCCTCCGACAGTGACGTGACAACCTGCTCCGCCTGCAAGGGAACGGGCCACACCACCAGGGTGATGAACACCATCCTCGGGCAGATGCAGACCAGCGCTCCGTGCAATGTCTGCGGAGGCGAGGGCAAGGTGATAACAAAAAAATGCGCCAAGTGCTACGGTGAAGGAATCGTCCAGGCTGAAGAGGTGATCCCTCTCTCAATACCTGCAGGCCTGGCACCGGGCATGCAGCTGTCGGTCAGCGGCAAGGGCAACGCCGCCAGACGTGGCGGCATCAACGGTGACCTGATAGTGGTGATTGAGGAAGAGCCTCACCCCGAGCTGATACGTGAAGGCAATGACATTATCTATAACCTCTTCATCAGCATTCCTGACGCCATCCTCGGGGCAAACGCCGAGGTGCCGACCATAGAAGGAAAAGTCCGGATCAAGATCGATCCCGGCACCCAGGGCGGAAAGATACTCAGGCTCAGGGGCAAAGGACTGCCTGACGTGAACGGATACGGCAAGGGCGACCTTCTGGTAAACGTCAACGTATGGATACCAAAAAACCTCACCAAAGAGGAGCAGAAGATAATGGAGGAGTACCGGTCGTCATCCACCTTCACACCCAGGCCTGACGCGAACGACAAAGGTTTCTTCGACAGGGTGAAGAATTACTTCTCATAGCTTGCTGACATTCGGGGAGCAAAGGGTTGATAGCTGATATAATCAGTGTATCAACCTTTTTTATATCTTTGAAATTCCCGTATCTGCGGGTTAATCGTGGAAAGAAAAATGGCATTATTTGAAGCACAAAACGTTACAAAACGCTTTGCTACCCAGACAGCATTGGACAATGTCAGCATAAGCGTCCCGGAACGGAGCATCTACGGGCTTCTGGGGCCCAACGGTGCCGGAAAGACAACTCTGATCCGTATCATCAACCAGATCACCGCCCCCGACACCGGGGCCATCTTCCTCAATGGCCGTCCGATAAAACCCGACGACGTCCATAACATAGGCTATCTTCCTGAAGAGCGTGGCCTCTACAAGAAGATGAAGGTTGGTGAACAGGCACTCTACCTGGCTCAGCTCAAGGGCCTAAGCCATTCCGAGGCAATGCGCAGGCTTAAGTACTGGTTCAAGAAGCTGGAGATAACCGGCTGGTGGGATAAGAAGATCGAGGAGCTCTCAAAGGGGATGCAGCAGAAGGTACAGTTCATCACCACGGTGCTGCATGAACCGAAGCTGCTGATTTTTGATGAACCCTTTACCGGTTTTGACCCCATAAACGTCAAGCAGATCAAGGAAGAGATACTCTTTCTGCGTGAGCGCGGGGCTACCATCATCTTCTCAACTCACAACATGGGCTCGGTGGAGGAGCTCTGTGACCACATAACCCTGATCAACAAGGCCAATACCATTCTTGAGGGGAGCGTGGAGAAGATACGGCACGACTGGGCGGCAAATGAATTCAACATCATCTTTGAAGGGGAGGTGACCCCCGCAGGCAACGGCCACTTCACCGTCATGAGCTCCCTCTTCGAAGCCGGAAAAAGCACGGTACGCATCAAAGCCACAGAATCGGGTGACACCAACGAGATCATCAAGGCGATGACCGCCGCCGGCAGGGTTGTCTCATTTAATCCCGCCCTGCCGTCGATGAATGAGATATTCATCAGGGTTGTGGAGACAAGAAACAGGGAAGCTGCAAAAAACTGAGCCATGAACAAGATATCACTAATTATCCGCAGGGAATACCTGACAAGGGTTCGCAAGAAGTCGTTCATCATTATGACCCTGCTCACCCCCTTCCTCTTTGCCCTCATCTTCATCATCCCCATGCTGGTGATGAACAATGAGGACAAGGACTTCAAGAAGATAGCAGTCATCGAAGAGGGGTCGGATCTCTTCACCAACGTCATTCCCGATACCAGGGATGCTGACTTTGAATACCTCCCGGGCGTAAGGCTGAATGACATAAAGAACAATTTCTCTGAGATGGGTTACTATGGAGTGCTTTACATCTCTCCACAGATCGTCACAACACCTGATGCCATCCAGCTGATATCGAAAAAACAGCCTCCCATAGGCCTGCTGGATCATATCTCCGGATCCCTGGAGAAGGAGATAGAGAAGCAGAAGCTGCTGGCCTACAACATCGAGAACCTCGATGAGATTCTCCGGACCATCAACACCAGCGTGAGGATACAGACCATCAAGATGGATGAGTCGGGCAGCGCCAGGGAGACAAGCACCGGCATATCAATGGCGCTGGCGTATCTGGGGGGATTTCTGATGTATATGCTCGTCTTCATGTTCGGCTCCATGGTGATGCGTGGCGTGATTGAAGAGAAGACCAACCGTATCGTCGAGGTCATCATCTCATCTGTCAAGCCGGTTCAGCTGATGCTTGGCAAGATCATCGGTGTGGCCCTGGTGGGTCTCACCCAGTTTGCACTCTGGATCGTTCTTACCCTGGCCATCGTGATTGTTATCAAGACCAGCTTCCTTCCTGAAGGAGCAATGGAACAGCTGCAGCAGCTGCCACAGAACTTTGCCGAGGCCAACCAGTCGATGCCGGATGCCGGAGCCTCAACCATGACAGCCGAACAGCTCAACGAATTCCAGCAGTTGTTTGCCGGGGCCCTCAACCAGCCATGGGGACTCATCATCTTCAGCTTCATCTTCTTCTTCCTGACCGGTTATCTGCTCTATGCATCACTCTTTGCAGCCATCGGTTCAGCCGTTGACAATGAGACAGAGACGCAACAGTTCATGCTGCCGGTAACCATACCCATAATACTGGGGCTGATAGTGGCAATGGGCACGATGCAGAATCCGGAAAGCTCACTCTCATTCTGGTTCTCCATCATACCCTTTACCTCACCCATTGTCATGATGGCCCGTATACCGTTTGACGTGCCACTCTGGGAGATAGGACTCTCTATGGGCCTTATGCTTATCACCATCTTCGGGGCAGTATGGATGGCAGCCAAGATCTATCGTACAGGCATACTCATGTACGGCAAGAAGACATCTTACAGGGAGCTCTGGAAATGGTTGACATACAAAGGATAAACAAAAACTGAAATGGCAAGGATACTGGTTGTCGACGACGAAAAGTCGATCCGTAACACCCTGAAGGATGTACTGGAATATGAGAAGTACGAGGTTGATCTTGCCGAGGACGGTGCCGCCGGCATCAGCATGTTCTCGCAGGAGACCTATGACGTGGTGCTGTGTGACATCAAGATGGCAAAGATGGATGGCATCGAGGTGCTCCAGAAGATCCAGGAGATATCTGCAGATGTGCCCGTGATAATGATATCAGGTCACGGTAACATAGACACTGCCGTTGACTCCATCAAGAAGGGTGCCTTTGACTTCCTCGAGAAGCCTCTGGATCTCAACCGGCTGCTGATAACCATACGGAATGCCCTGGAGAGAGGGTCGCTGATCAGCCAGACCAAGGTGCTCAGGAAACAGGTGAGCAAGAAGTTTGAGATAGTAGGCGAGTCGCCGGCCATCATGGCCGTCAAGGAGATGATAGACAGGGTGGCTCCAACGGAGGCACGCGTGCTTATCACCGGAGCCAACGGCACCGGCAAGGAGCTGGTGGCACACCAGATACATGAGAAGAGCAACCGTGCCAGGGGACCCTTTGTGGAGGTCAACTGTGCCGCCATCCCGTCGGAGCTGATCGAGAGTGAGCTGTTCGGCCATGAGAAAGGGTCATTCACTTCAGCCATCAAACAGCGTATCGGCAAGTTTGAACAGGCCGGCGGAGGCACCATCTTCCTCGACGAAGTGGGTGACATGAGCCTGGCAGCCCAGGCCAAAGTGCTCAGGGCATTGCAGGAGAACAAGATCACCCGTGTTGGGTCAGACAAGGACATACATGTAGACGTCAGGGTCATCGCCGCAACAAACAAGAATATAAGGGATGAGATCGAACGCAACACCTTCAGGGAAGATCTTTACCACAGGCTGAGCGTCATACTGATACATGTGCCTACGCTCAATGAGAGAGGTGATGACATACCTCTCCTGGCAGAGCACTTCAACACCCTGATATGCGGGGAGTACGGCATGAGTACGAAGAAAATCACCGCTGACGCCATCAGTGAGCTTCAGAAGATCACCTGGACAGGTAATGTCAGGGAGTTCAGAAATGTCCTCGAAAGACTTATCATCCTCTGTCCGGAGGCAATAACAGGCAGGGATGTGATAGCCTATGCCCATCCTGTCTCAGGCTTCGGTGAAATATGAAAAGGAGGCCGCGGATATGGTTCCCTGTCATGCTGGCCCTGGGCCTGGCCCTTGTGTCAGGGTGCTCCGGGAGGATTGAGGAGAGCATTCCGGTACTGTTCAATGACAACTGGTATTTCATCAGGCAGGACTCAGCCAATATGGACCAGATACTGCCGGGCAACATCCCCAACCACAAGTGGGAGGGCGTATCCCTGCCCCATACGGCATATATTGAGCCGCTAACGGTTGCCGGAAGGCAGTGGACCGGTATCTGCTGGTACAGGAAGATATACCGGCCGGAACGGCGACAGCGTCACAAGCATACGGGACTGTTGTTTGACGGTGCCATGCATGATGCCATTGTCTACATCAACGGTGCCGAGATAGCCCGTCACAGCGGCGGATATCTCCCCTTCTACGTTGATCTCTCATCAGATCTGCAATACGGCAAGGAGAACGAGATACTTGTCAGGCTTGACAACAGGGAGAATCCGGATATACCCCCCGGCAAGCCACTTGACGAGCTCGACTTCCTGTGGTACAGCGGGCTCTACCGCAACGTCAGCCTCTATGTGACAGACAGGCTCCATATCACCGCCCCGCCGGAGTCGCATTCCGTTTACGGGGGCGGCATTATGACCGGAGCCCGTGACATAAGCCGGGAGGCAGCCACACTCACCGTCTCTGTCCAGGTACGAAATGATGACAACACTCCCCGCTCGTTCTGGATGAAGAACACTCTTCTTGATGCCGCCGGCCTGGAGACAGCCTCTTCCCGTTCCGGCCTTACGGAGCTGGAGCCGGGACAGAGCATAAGGCTGATGACCAGGATGATTGTGATGCATCCTGCCCTCTGGTCGCCCGACAAACCCTTCCTCTATACCCTTGTGACCGAGCTGCTGTCAGAAAAGGGGGTGACAGACAGACGGGAGACACGTACCGGTATCAGGACTGTAAAGATAACTCCCGGGCAGGGTTTGCTCATCAACGGCGAGCCTGTCACCGTGACCGGCACCAACCGGCATCAGGAGTACCCCTACATAGGCTACGCCCTGTCTGACAACGCGAGCTACCGTGATGCCTTCAAGATCAGGGAGGCAGGGTTCAATCTTGTCCGCTCCTCACATTACCCCCCCTCGCCTGCCTTCCTTGATGCCTGTGACGAGATCGGACTGATGGTTATTGATGCCATACCCGGATGGCAGTTCATGGGAGACTCCCTGTTCCGCCAGGCATCACTCAGTGACACCCGCATGATGTGCCGCCGCGACCGCAATCACCCGTCGGTGATCATGTGGGAGGCCTCACTGAATGAGACGCAGATGCCACTGAATTTCCTCACTGCCCTGCATGAGACAGTGAAGGAAGAGCTGCCCTACGGTAATAACTATACATGCAGCTGGATGGATGCAGTATGCGATCTGTTCATCCCTGCACGGCAGCATGCCATGGCCCCTGATTACTGGAAAAACTATACGAAAAACAAGCCGCTCTTCATTGCCGAGTACGGCGACTGGGAATACTATGCCCGGGATGCAGGCTTCAGCCAGGCCGCAGCAGATGACTCAGCGACAACGGCAACAAGCTCAAGACAGTCGCGCGGGGCAGGCGACGGCGCACTGCTGCAACAGGCCTTCAACTTTCAGGAAGCACACAATGACAATCTCTTCGGTCCAGCTTTCGGTGACGCCAACTGGCTGATGTTCGACTACAACCGCGGTTATGCGCCTGATGTTGAGACATCAGGAGTGATGGACATCTTCCGCCTTCCGAAATTCTCCTACTGGTTTTACCGCAGCCAGGCAGTGAAGGGCCCTGTCTGTTTTATAGCCCACCATAACCTGCCTTCGTCAGGAAAAACAGTAAGGGTATTCAGCAACGCCGATACGGTCATGCTTTACCGCAATGACTCACTGCTGGCGGTACAGGGTCCTGACAGCGATCCTGCTGCCGTTAATCTCCCGCACCCGCCCTTTACCTTCACGTTACCTGATTACATACCCGGCACCATCAGGGCTTCTGCCTCAAAAAAAGGAGCTGAGACAGCCTCGCACAGCGTTACCACCCCCGGTTCACCGGCAGCACTGCGGCTGGCAGCCGACTTCAGCAACAAGCCCCTGAAGGCCGACGGTGCCGATGCCGTTTTTGTCTATGCCAGCCTGGTCGACTCAGCCGGCAATCCCGTATATGACGGCAGCCTGCCTGTTCTCTTCTCGGTAAGAGGTGACGCCGAACTTATAGGCGACAACCCTGCAACGGCTGAGGCGGGAATAGCGTCTATCCTCCTCAGGGCCGGCACCAATCCCGGGAGGGTGATGATCAGGGCCGCCGCCGAGGGAGTCGCCAAAGCGGAGATAATGACTGAGACCAGGTAAAGTGCATCAGCAGAGGAGACGCCTCAGAACCTGAAGCAGATGAAGGGCTGAACGACATCCGTACCCACCCTGGCACAGAAGACTACTCAGAACCTGAAGTAGATGAAGGGCTGAACGACATCGGTACCCACCTTGTAAAGCAACACTGCAGTAAGGGCCGCAATCAGGAACTTGAACGCCAGCGGCATCCTGATGAACAGTCCGCGGTATGCCTCCTTGACGGTTACCGGAAGGAAGTGCAGGATATATCCGGAGACAATGAGCACAACCACCGGCAGGTAAGCCATAAGCACCGTAGCGTAATTTCCGGGCGTGAACGATGAGAATATCTGCGTCAGCATCACGCCTGCATCCTCCATTGTGCCGGCCCTGAAAAAAATCCAGGCAAAGCTGACGAAGTTGAAGGTAAGGAAGATGCCTGCTATCTGCGCTGCCCTGCTCCTGGACGTTGAGCGGCGGAAGAGGTGCATGCGTATCTTGTCAGCTACCAGGGCAACGCCGTGCAGCCCGCCCCACACCACAAATCGCATCGCCGCACCGTGCCACAGGCCGCCGAGGAGCATGGTGACCATCAGGTTGATGCCTGTGCGTACGGAACCTTTCCTGTTGCCACCGAGGGGGATGTAGAGGTAATCCTTCAGCCATCTCGACAGCGATATGTGCCAGCGCTTCCAGAAATCGCTGACGCTGAAAGCCTTGTATGGCGAATTGAAATTCAGCGGCAGACGGAAGCCCATCAGCATTGCCACCCCGATGGCAATATCCGTATACCCCGAGAAATCACAGTAGATCTGCAATCCGTAGCCGTAAACCGCCAGCAGGTTCTCAAATCCGGAGTAGAGTGCCGGTGCGTCAAAGACCCTGTCTATGAACCCTGCAGAGATGAAGTCAGAGATGAGCATCTTTTTTATCAGCCCCTGCAGTATCAGGAAGAGCCCGTAACCGAACTCATTGCGGCTGATGGTATACTCGCCCTTCATCTGTGGGATGAACTCCGATGCCCTGACAATGGGCCCTGCCACCAGCTGCGGGAAAAATGTGAGATAAAATGAGAAGTCGGCTATATTTCTTTCGGGACTCATGCGGCCACGGTATACATCGATGCTGTAGCTGAGAGCCTGGAAGGTGAAGAAGGAAATACCCACCGGCAGTATTATGGTGTTGACGTCAAAGGAGGTGCCGAAGAGAGTGTTTGACCACGAAGAGAAGATATCACGCGCCACCAGTGATGTGTTGAACAGTGAGTTGATGCTTTCAGTGATAAAGCCGGCATACTTGAAGTAGCTGAGGAAACCAAGAAGCAATACTATATTGGTGATCAGCCAGAATCTCCTGCCTGCCTTTCTCTCTGCCCTGGCTGTCATGATGGCTGTGAACCATGTCAGTATTGTAGTCAGCATCAGCAGTATTATAAAGAGCCCACCCACCCTGTAATAGAAGTAAAGGCTCACCAGCAGGAGCCAGGTGTGGCACATGGCGCGCTTCCTGTGCATGAGTGCAAAACCGGCCATGACCACCAGGAAGAAGATCCAGAAGCTGAAGGTGGTGAAGATGAATGTCTGTCTTGGGTTGTAGCTTAGCAGAGACCCGACGGCAGCAAACCATTTGTTGCCGTCAGCCCTCTCCCTCCGGGGAACATCAGCATCCATACCGGCTTCCACGGGGGTTTCAGCGGACTCATCAGCAGTCTCTCCGTCAGCATCTCCTGCGGCGGTCCCGCCGGCTGCAGTGCCACTGACCTCTTCACTGCCGGCTGCAGTGCCTCCCCCGGCAATCATGTCAGCCCCGGTGCTGCCTGTGGCAGTCCCGCCGGCAACGGCAACGGAAGCTGACGGTACTTCACTCCTTGCGGTCAGCAGCTGGGAGCGGATCCTTGCAGCCATGGTGTCAGCGCCTGCGTTTGAGAGGTGTGTAAGGTCAGGTGATGCCAGCGGCGGCACATGATTCCGCCATTTGAGTATCGAGCCCGGACCTCCCATGGATTCCCAGGCATCCCAGAAGATGGCTCCGCTGCGCGATGCCGCTTTCTGCTGGGCATCCCTTATGGCCCTGATGTTGGAGAACCGCCTGATGGTGTCATTGGTTCTCAGGGCCATGTCAGTGACACCGATAAGTATCACCGGCACTCCTCCGGAAGCCCTCTTAAGGTACTCTATCTGCTTTACAAGCCCCTCTTCATAATAATGATATTCGCTCCTTACATTCCTGACCACATTGAGACCGAACTGCATGAAGATGATGTCAGGGTCCAGCATGGCCACTGCCTCGCCGAAGACCTCAGGGTCAGTCATTACAAACTCAAGTCCGGCGCTGCCGCGAACCGGAATGTTGTCAATGATCACCCCGCCTTCGCTCTCGAGGCTGAAAGCATATATGTCAGGTGAGTTGCGGCCTGTAAACTCAATTTCAATGTCAGAGACAGCAGGAAGGGGAACGGCATACTCCATCACTCCGGCACCCATCTGCAGCATTGCAAAATCGACCAGCGAGTTGCCTGACCTGATGCCAACAAGTACCGTGTCGAAATTGTTGCCGTAGAATATCCTCAGCTTCTCATACACGGCAACAGAGGGGTCAGCTCCGGGAACAGGGCTCACCCTGACGGTGGCAAAGGATCGCGAGGTCAGTGAGTCATCCGGCGGGCTGAAGCGGCATACGGAGAGCATCGGACCCAGCCTGTTGTGAGGCAGCGAACCGTTACGGTAATCAAGCAGGGTATACCTCTTCCAGTTGGATGATGATTTGACCACAAACGAACGGGTGTACATCACCGGCGTTAAGGGCGAGATCAGTCCCGGTCCTGTACCGCTGCCCTCCCTGCGCAACTCACTGCGCAACAGTGATGTCACACGGTCACCCTCAAGCTGGGAGTCGCCGAAGAAGAGCACTCGCACCTGCCTGCCTGCGGCCAGTGAATCCCTGATAACATCTCCCGGCCATGGCGGCTGCCGGGAAGAAACGCCCGTCACTGCCTCCGCAGAAGCTGAGGATGACGGCTCTTCTGCAGCAGTGACGCTGTCAGGCTCCGGCGGCTCCGTACTCTCCCCTGCTGCCCATACGCTGTCACTGACATCGTTAAGAACGGTATCATACGGTGTTGAGCGAAAGAGGCTATTGCCCTCCCTGTTAAGGTGAACGATCGACAGGCTCAGCAAAAAGAGCGTTACGACCAACAGTAGCAGGAAGAGAAATATTCTGCCCGGGCGCATAACTTTCTTGTCAGCTTTTTTTCCTGATCCTCAGCTTCTGCCCCACCTTGATACGGGAAGCGTCGGAGAGGTTGTTCAGGCTCATTATATCAGTGGCGGATACCCCGCTGTACTTCTTTGCAATATCCCAGACGGTGTCTCCGTTCCGCACGGTATAGACCTCATAGTCACCGTCTGCTGCTGCCGGCACAGCTGCCGCAACAGGGGCCGGGGAGACACTCTTGCCCTCAAGCCTCTGCTTCTCGGCGAAACTCATCGTATTGACTTTGCTGTATCTCTCCGCCTTGCCGGGGTCAACATATACGGCAAGCTTCTGCCCTATCCTGATGGTGTTGCGGTAGATGTTGTTCCAGTACCTCAACTCTGACAGGCCAACGTCGTACCACTCTGAGATAAATCCCAGGTTGTCGCCTTCCTTGACCACATAGGTAAGCTTTGTCTTACCCTTGACATCCGGGGGTATGTATGCCGACTGCTGCGGGGTGGAGGTCTGGTTAACCCGGGTCAGATAATCCTCTTTCCTGTAACCGGTGATGGTATCGGCCAGTGATATGAATTCTCCCAGCCTGTCAACCGGAAGCATTATGGGATACGGTTTGCTATTCCCCGGGACCAGGCCCGTGCGGTACTGCGGATTCAAGGCCCTGAGTTCCCCCACCGGAAGCTCCAGCACCGCTGCTATCTGCTCAAGGTGCACATCATGGGATACCATCACGGTGTCGACTGAAAGGGGCATGCTTATCTGCAGCGGCGTGATGTTATGGTCACGGTAGTAATTCATCGCATAGGTGGCAGCCACATATGCCGGTATGTAACCGCGGGTCTCACGGGGGAGGCGGTAATATATCTCCCAGTAATCCTTCCGGTTGCCCGATCTCCTGATGGCTTTGTTTACATTGCCCGGGCCGCAGTTATAGGCGGCGATGACAAGTATCCAGTCATTGTAGATGCCGTAGAGGTCTTTCAGGTACCTCGCGGCAGCATGCGTTGCCTTAACCGGGTCGCGACGTTCATCCACGACAGAGTTGATGGTGAGCCCGTACATCCGTCCCGTGCTGTACATGAACTGCCACAGTCCCGTGGCACCCACGCGGCTGACGGCATTGGGATTGAGGGCAGACTCAATGACGGCCATATATTTCAGTTCCACGGGAAGGCCGTAGGAGTCAAAGATATCCTCTATCATCGGGAAATAGTAATCCTGCAGTCCGAGCATCACCTGGAACCTGTCAAGCTTGCGCCCGGTATAGACATGTATGTGATTCCTGATGATGGTATTGTAGGGAAGGGTAATGACTGAGTTGATCCTGCCGAGACGGTCAATATAGACTGAGTCACTGAACTCCGTTATCGTGGAGTCCGACGGCCCAATCTCGTTCCCGGAGGCAGACATTCGGATGAACCAGTTGTTCAGCAGACTGTCGAGATCACGTTCAATCTGTTCCGTGGAGCCGTCGCCACGTATGATGATGGTGTCATTCACCCCGCGCAGTGAGAGAGGGAGAAGCAGAAAGAGCAGCGGTACTATTATCGGTTTTAGATTCATGTTCATCTTTGTTAGAAGGTCCTGGTAACTGAAAAGGTGACACCCGGGGCCATCCCGGCAAATGTCGGGGCTGCCGGGATTATCGTGGCCTTAAGGTCATCGGTGACGTCATAATCGAAAAGGCTTGCGTCAACATGGGCATCGATAATGGTGATAAGGTACCAGGCCACGATGCCAATGTAGGAGAGGTCGCGGTATTTGCGGTAATAATCGACCCCGTTGATAAGCTGGGTCCTGACCCAGGCTTCGGTGGAGGGATTGTATGTCTCCGGGTGCAGAACGGGATCGTACTCCGTTGGGTCAAGGGCTGTCAGAATGTCGATGTAACTGTCGGTTCCGGGAATGATGTCAGTGAAATCCTGGTAAGCACTGATAAGCTTGTTGTAGTTTCTGGTGTTGAAGGTTACAGCGTATCCCAGGGCCCCGAATCCGGCATACACCAGCGGCACCTTCCAGTATTTGCGGTTGTAGATCTGGCCCAGCCCGGGCAGGGCTGCTGCATACATGGTTGATCTCACCGGTTCGATGAGGTACTTCCTCTCCTTTTTGACGGTGACACTGTCCTGCGCCGCGGCACCGGGGACCGCAACAAAGAGAAGAAGTGAGAGGAGTGCTATTTTGCCGAACAGTTCCAAGTGGCAAACCGTTTCTGTTTGCCGGCAAATATAACCATTTACCTGTTAAGTTTATCGAGCATTGCGATTATGCGTTCCATCTCATCACTGTCGGAAAAGGGGATGGTAATTTTGCCTCTTCCCTTCTCATTGATGCGGAACTGCACCTCTGTCCCGAAGAGGCCGCTAAGCTGTCTGCCAAGCTCCTCGAACTCGGTATTGAGCTTCTTCCTCTTCTCGGCTTTGGCCGGGTCACGGGTGGCTGCGCTCTGCAAATGCCGCACCAGATCTTCAGTAGCCCTGACGGAGAGGTCTTCCCGGATGATGTGATAGTAAATGTCTATCTGTTTTGCGGGGTCTTCTATGTTGACGAGGGTCCTGGCATGCCCCATGGAAAGGTTGCCGTTTCGTATTCCCAGCTGTATCTCGGCCGGCAGGCGGAGAAGCCGCAGGTAGTTGGAGACCGTTGACCGCTGTTTGCCGACCCTGTCGCTGAGCTGCTCCTGTGTCAGGCTGCACTCTTCTATCAGCCGCTGGTAGGTTATGGCTACCTCCACGGCATCGAGGTCCTCTCTCTGGATATTCTCCACCAGGGCCATCTCGAGCATGGCAGTATCATCAGCCGTACGCACATAGGCGGGCACGTGTGTCAGCCCGGCCATGCGGGCAGCGCGCAGTCGCCTCTCGCCGGCGATGAGCTGATAGCGGCCGTCACCTGTTTCCCTGACAGTCAGGGGCACCACTATACCCACCTGCCTTATTGATGCTGCCAGCTCCTCGAGGGTCTGGCTGTCAAAGCGGGTTCTCGGCTGAAAGGGGTTGCCGTCAATGGAGTTGATGTCTATCTGCAGGTTGGCCTCCACCTTTTTCTCAAGCGCCTCTTTTTCCACGCCGTCGATGAGGGCGCCGAGACCTCTGCCCAAAGGGCTCTTCCTGGCTGTATTCATGATGCTGCTAAAACGGTTTTTACTGGTTCTTCTGCCTGACCTCCACACGCTCAAGCAGCTCACGGGCCAGGCTGAGATAATTCACGGTACCTCTCGATTCCGCATCGTAGAGTATGGCTGGCTGCCCATAGCTGGGAGCCTCGGAGAGCTTCACATTGCGCTGGATGATGGTATTGAAGACCATCTGCTGGAAATGACGCGTCACCTCTTCAACAACCTGGTTTGCAAGACGGAGACGGGAGTCATACATGGTAAGCAGAAAACCTTCGATCTCAAGTGCCGGGTTGAGGTTCGTCTGGATGATCTTGATGGTGTTGAGCAGCTTGCCCAGACCCTCAAGGGCAAAATACTCGCACTGTACGGGGATGATGACCGAATCGGCAGCAGTGAGAGCGTTTACGGTCAGAAGACCCAGTGACGGCGAGCAGTCGATGAGAACATAATCATACTCGTCCGCAACCCCCGCCAGCACTTTTCTGAGCGTCTTCTCCCTCTCGGGCCGCTCGAGCATCTCAATCTCCGCACCCACAAGGTCAATGTTTGAAGGTATGACAGAGAGGTTGTCAATGGAGCAGGGCATTACTGCCCCACGCGGACTGACACCGTCAATGAGACAGTCATAGATGGTGGTCTTCACCTGCTTGGCGTCAATGCCCACGCCCGAGGTGGCATTTGCCTGCGGGTCGGCATCAACTATCAGCACCTTCTTTTCAAGAGCTGCCAGGCTTGCGGCCAGATTGATCGCCGTGGTTGTCTTTCCTACTCCTCCCTTCTGATTGGCAAGCGCTATTATCCTTGACATATGATACCTTTCGTCCTTTGATTAATGAGCTCCAAATTTACAATTAATGCCCATGCCGGGAGACGCAGGCCTGTTTGTAATTGTAAACATTTTCTGCACGATTATTAACACGTTTTTAACAGCGAGGGGGCCATCCGCCGGGTCATCTCTTCTGGGCGTAGACGGTAATCTCGAAGAGCCTTGGCCAGTATTTCCCCGTGACGAAGATGCGCCTGTTTGCCTCATCCCAGGCTATCCCGTTCAGAACATCGGTCTCCCGTGTCTGCTCCTCACGGGGCAGTATGTTGCCCAGCTCGACATAGCCAAGCACCTTACCCGTCAGGGGGTCTATCCGTGCAATGCGGTCGGTCTGCCAGATATTTGCCCAGATCTCGCCGTCGATCACCTCCATCTCGTTGAGGTTGTCAACCATGCCTTTGTTATCCCAGACATCAACTGATGAGAGAACGTTGAAGTCAGGATCGAGAAACCATATCACATTCGTGCCGTCGCTCATGGCCAGGGAATCTCCGATGGTGGCCAGTCCCCACCCCTGGGTCTGGTAATATATCCTGTTTATCTGTCTGAGTGTTGACTTCTCATATACGAAGCCCACCTTTGTGGTCCAGGTCAGCTGGTATATCCTGTCACCCAGCAACGCCACTCCTTCACCGAACAGTGAGCCGTCGAGGTTTACCTGGCTCACCACCCTGCCTGTCTCTGCCTCCACCTTTCTGAGCGACGACTCTCCCAGCTGGCCGGTGCCCTCGTAAAAGAAGTCGTCGTCATAGACCAGCCCCTGTGTATAGGCACGGCTGTCATGCGGGTAGCTATTGACAACCCGGTAACGCCAGGTCACCGGAAGGATGTCGGAGAGCACGGTGACAAAGAGGGTCACTGTCTGAGGCTTTGCAGAGGGAGAGAAGGCCACGGCCCTCAGTGAAAGCCTGCCGGGCGAACCGCTTCCCCCGATCTCCAGGGTTGCCGGCAGGTCCGTCATGGTGCCCCTGCGGATGCCGTCAACCCACAGTTGCACCGAATCCACCCTGCTCTGTCCTGCGGCACGGGTCACTGAGAATGTTATCTTTTCATTGCAGGCAAAGGTGGAGTTGTCAGCCGGCGCCAGCACCTCTATGAGTCTCCTGGCAGGCATGGCATCTGGTATGCTGTCACTCTTGACGGCGGCAGCCTCTTTGGTTTTGCCCGCCGAGCCGGAGCATGATATCACGGATATCAGTATCAGGAGAAACAGAAAAGCATTCAGGGTGTCTCTTTTCATGGCGGAGAATCTATTTTTTTCCGAACAGGCTGAACCGCCTGGTTTTTATAGCCCTCATGGCCTCTTCCTCTCTCTCTGACCACGGGTCGATCATATTGAGCACCTCGCCCCACCCGGGGAAACCGCCGGCATTCTTGTCGTCGATGAAGATGTCGACGTTGATCTTGCGGGGGGTATCTTCCGTCCACACCTCCTCAGGATAATTCTTATTCACGGCATAGAACTCAATGCCGTTCTGCCGGCAATATTCCACCGCCTCCTCCAGCTCACTGCCGGTACGGAAGGTCCACATGATGAGCAGCGCCCCCCTCTTCTGCAACTCCTTCAGGGTGATGAAGGCAAAGAGTTTCTCCTTGCCTATGGCAGGATACTCATGGTCGACGATTGTACCGTCAAAATCAACTGCAATTTTAATATTAGTCAGATCTCTCATAATCCGTCAACAAAAATAATCAAATAATAGTTGCCGGGAATATTGTAATTTAGCAGTGCTTCAATTAGTATAATGATCAAACAGATACCCAACACCCTGACGCTTCTTAACCTGGTGGCCGGTTTTGCCGCAACCATCTATGCTGTAAAAGGTTACAACGAGTATGCGGCATTCTGCATCATGGCCGGCATGCTGCTTGATTTTTCCGACGGATTTGCTGCCAGGCTGCTGAAAGCCTGGTCCTCCATTGGAAGGGATCTGGACAGCCTGGCTGATGTGGTCACCTTTGGCCTTGCCCCCGGTGCTGTTCTTTTCAGCCTGCTTGTCACTGCCGGCATGTCCGATCTGCCCGCCTTTGCGGTTTCCGCGCTGGTACCCGCCGCTTCGGCTCTGAGGCTGGCAATATTCAATAATGACACTACCCAGTCAAGCTCCTTCCGGGGTATGGCCACGCCGGCCAGCGCCTTCACCGTCATCTCATTTGTGCTGGCCGCGGAGTACAGTGACAACACCATTTATGACTCGCTGACAGCCTCGCCCTGGTTTCTTTCACTCCTCTCGCTCGCCCTTGCAGTTTTGATGCTTATCAGGACGAGGATGTTTTCGCTGAAGATCACCGGGTTGCAATGGCAAGGGAACGAAGAGCGCTATATCTTTGCAGCCTCCGTTGTCCTGCTGCTGGTTCTCTTCAGGGCCGCTGCGCTGCCTCTTATCATGGCTGCATACACGGCAATCTCATT
>CAYPKP010000044.1:0-10318 GCA_964411345.1 uncultured Rikenella sp.
GTAGTCCATAGGGGAATCGAACCCCTGTTACCAGGATGAAAACCTGACGTCCTAACCACTAGACGAATGGACCTTAAAGAACTTAAAAAAGCGGATGCAAAGATGGCGTCTTTTTTTTTAACTGCAAAATATTTTTCAAAAAATCGGTACCGCCCCTGCATCCGCCATTCTATGGGCGGTATGCTGTCAGCTAGAATACATACCTGACGGCAAAGCCTCCGTTCCAGTAATACCATCCGGGACCGCTGGTGAGCTGGAAGCTTGGCCCTACTCCAACAGAAAAGTTAAGAGGGATATCATCAAGAGTATATTCGAGTCCCACGATGCCGTCGATGCCCAGCAGAATTCCTGTGCCGTAGTCTTCACGGTAGTAGTCGTTCCAGAATCCCAGGTGTGCTCCGGGGCCAATGAACCAGTCGAGGTTCGGTGTCCAGTCCGTGGGTTGCTGCCACTGGTAGAACCCCGTTATTACGAAGTTGTGTCCCCAGTAACCTGTTCCGGCAATCAGTTCAATTGCGTTTACGCTGTTGATAAAGGTCTTGAAGGT
Organism: uncultured Rikenella sp.; assembly: GCA_964411345.1. Lineage (GTDB taxonomy): Bacteria > Bacteroidota > Bacteroidia > Bacteroidales > VadinHA17 > SR-FBR-E99. Next base: position 548 of record CAYPKP010000044.1, read on the forward strand.
CACACCCGAGGGATCGCCGCCCCTGAGACCGATGGCTGATTTGTAAGTCTGGGCCTGAATGCCTGTTGCGAGGGCAGCCAGGATCACAAGGATTGTCACTGTTCTTTTCATAATATTTTGTTTTTGGTTGGTAACGGATCTGACACAAAATTACATTTAACTAACAGAATCGGGTGGCTTTTGTTTATTTGAACATCAAAAGGCTAAGTGCCATAACGGCCATTCCGGAGACGAGACCGTAAATTGAGAGGTGGTGTTCACCGTATTTTTCGGCTGCTGGAAGAAGTTCGTCGAGCGATATGAAGACCATAATACCTGCCACAAAGGCAAAGAGGATGCCCATGAGCGTATCAGTCATCAGGGGGAGCAGCAGCAGGTAACCGACCAGTGCGCCGACAGGTTCGGAGAGGCCGCTGAGGAAAGAGAGCCTGAAGGCCTTCCGTTTGCTGCCGGTGGCGTAGAAGACCGGCACTGAGACAGCTATCCCTTCCGGGATGTTGTGTATGGCTATGGCGACAGCGATAGCTATACCTATCTGGGGTTCAGAAAGGGCTGCGGTAAATGTTGCAAGGCCTTCCGGGAAGTTATGTATCCCAATTGCCAGGGCCGTCATGGCCCCCATGCGGAGCAGCCTGCCGCTTTTCTCCTCCTCTTCTCCTCCCTCGATCTTTCTGGCCTCATGAGGGTTCTCCTGTGAGGGTATTACCTTGTCAATGATGGCTATGAGGGCGACCCCTGCGAAGAAGGCCAGCACGGCCACCCACCATCCCTGGCGCATGCCCATGGCTTCGGTGAGTACCTCGCGGCCCTTGACGAAGATCTCCACGAAGGCGACGTATATCATTACCCCGGCGGAGAAGCCAAGGCTTACGGTGAGAAACCTGGTATTGGTTTTTTTGGCGAAGAAGGCAATGGTGCTTCCCACACCGGTGGCAAGACCGGCGAAGAGCGTAAGCAGGAACGCAAAGAGTACTGAGTTGAAGTCGGTGTTCATGAAGCCAGTCTCACTTCGAAATGGTTCACGCAAAAATACCAAAATTGGTTATCTTGCGCCCGGTTCCTGGAACTAAAAAAAAATATTGTTCGGCCTGGAGCTCCGGTCTGTTCTGATGAAGAACCTCCTGAAGGTTGACCCCGGTCATTTTGTCAATGATGTTTTTTCAGATGAATCCTGCATGAGCAGTAGCTCACAAAGAATTGATTATCAGGCTTTATGCAGATTGAGTTATGCTAATTAACCAGTAATCCAATGAAATTATCACTTTTCAATATATCAAATTTCAGGGTTGACGGCGGGGCAATGTTCGGCGTGGTTCCCAAGGCACTCTGGAGCAGGCAGGCAGCCTCGGACGAGAATAATACCGTTGTGCTCTCACTCAATACACTGGTTATTGAGACAGGAGGAAGGGTCATACTTGTTGATGCCGGGTGGGGCGACAAGCAGCCGGAGAAATTCTTCAGGCATGTTTACCTGCACGGCGGCTCAGGCCTCATTGGCGGGCTGGCAGAGTGCGGCTACAGGCCGGAGGATGTCACTGACGTGCTGATAACTCATCTCCATGCCGACCATTGCGGCGGCTGTTTTGTCAATGGTGCCGGGGGAGAGCAGGAGGCGCTGTTTCCCAATGCCGCATACCATATCAGCAGGGAGCAGTGGGAGTGGGCCAACGACTCCAACCTGCGCGAGGAGGATGCCTTTCTGCCGGAGAACATAAAGCCTTTCGGCGACAGCGGCAGGCTGAACCTTATTGAGGAGAACGGCGAGCTCTGTCCGGGAGTGACGCTCAGGATCTGTTACGGGCATACCCCGGGGCTGATAGTGCCGGTAATAAAGTACCATGACCGCACCTTCGTGTTTGCCGGAGACCTGATACCCACTGCCGCTCACATCCCTCTCCTGTGGAACATGGCATACGATCTGCTGCCGCTGGCCACCATAGCCGAGAAGCAGGAGATCCTTGAGGAGGCGCTGCGCCTCGGTCACCTGCTCATATTCCAGCATGATCCGGTGACGGAGTGCTGTACGGTGACGGAGACCCCGAAGGGAATACGGGCGGGTACAAGAGTCAGGCTGGTAGAGTTACTTTGAGGAGGAGGAGCCACGGATCACCAGCTCTGAGGTAATAACTCTGTTTTCCAATGGTTTGCGAGGGTTCTCTATCCGTTCCAGCAGCAGGGTGGCCGCTATCTGCCCCATCTCATAGCCTTTCTGGTCCACGGAAGTGAGCCCCGGATCAGTGAGTGTGGCTATCTGGCTGTTGGTGAAACCCACAACGGCAATATCTTCAGGGATGCGCAGTCCGTGGCGTTTGATAATCATCAGGGTCTGTGCGGCGGTAAGGTCATTGACCGCAAAGAAAGCTTCGGGTGCCGGTGATCGCTTAAGCAGTTCGGGGATGATCCTTTCAGCGGTCTGGATGTCATCGCACTTGACGATATCATCGTCGGAAGGGGTCAGCCTGTACTCCTTCATAGCCTTCAGAAATCCGTTTCGCCTGTTTTGTGCTATTGCCAGCTGCGGAGGACCGGAGAGGTGTATGATGCGCTTCTTGCCCATGCGCAGAAGGTGGTTCACGGCCTTGTAGGCGCCTGTCTCATCATCAATCACCACGCTGTCAGTCCTGAGATCTTCTGCGGCACGGTCAAAGAAGACAAGGGGGATGTTCTTGTCGATGATGTTTTGGTAATGGCTGAATTCCCGCGTGGTTTTGGCCACTGATGCCATTATGCCGTCAACGCGGCTTGAGAGAAGTGTCCTGATGTTCTTCACCTCCTGCTCCGTCTGCTCGTTGCTCTGGCAGAGGATCATGTTATAGTCTCTCCTGTAAAGTATATCTTCGATGCCGCTGATGACCGTTGAAAAGAAATAGTGGACAACGTCAGGGATGATCACGCCGATGGTCTTTGATGACCCGCTTTTGAGGCTGAGAGCGATGGGATTGGGACGGTAGTTCCACCTGTCGGCCAGCTCGTTTACGGCATCGCGGGTGGCCTGGCTGATGTCAGGATGGTCCTTGAGCGCCCTCGAGACTGTTGAAGGAGAAATACCCAGTTCCCTGGCTATATCCTTGATGGTGATATTTTCCTTGCTCATCTGCCTAAAAGTCTCACTCCGGTAAATATAATAAAAAAACTCACTGTTTGAAGGATGTCAGAATTTTAGCAGATGCCCTATTCAAACGTTTGCGGTAACGATTGCGGAAAAAAGCTGAAAAAGAGTTGGTTAACTAGTAAAAAAGCCCGAATTTTATGATCCCAAATCTGAGCAAGCAAATATTAGTAATAACAACAATTCTGTAAACTGCAATTAAACTGATCTATTTATGGAGAAACTAACTGTAAAACGGCTCTTCATGCTGACCTTCGGCATAATGATGAGTCTTGTTGTCTTAGGGCAACAGGTAAGAGTGTCAGGTACAGTTACCGATGCTGCCGACAGGATGACGTTACCGGGAGTGAACGTCGTTGTAAAGGGCACGCTGACGGGAACCATCACTGACATCAACGGAGCCTACACCCTCATGGCCAGTCCGGGGGATGTGCTTGTCTTCACCTTCATCGGTTACCTCCCGCAGGAGGTGCCCGTCGGTGACCAGGCAGTCATCAACGTGGCGATGCGTACTGATGTTCAGGCACTGGACGAGGTAGTAGTCATCGGTTACGGTACCGTGAAAAAGAGTGATGCCACCGGTTCGGTGGCAGCTGTAAGCTCAAAGGACTTCAACAAGGGAGCCATCACCTCACCGCAGGATCTGCTGGTGGGAAAGAGCGCCGGTGTTGTCATCACCACTGCAGGCGGTGCTCCGGGCAGCGGCGCCACCATTCGCGTCCGCGGAGGATCATCACTGAATGCTTCCAATGACCCGCTGATAATTATTGACGGGGTGCCCATCGACAATAACAATGTATCCGGGAGCTCGAACATACTCTCATTTGTAAACCCGAATGACATCGAGACCTTCACGGTTCTCAAGGATGCCTCTGCAACCGCCATCTACGGTTCGAGGGCTTCAAACGGTGTCATCCTCATCACAACCAAGAAAGGACAGGCCGGCAGCCCTCTGACCGTCTCGTATGACGGCAATGTCTCTGTTGCCAATGCCATAGCCTTTGTTGACGTATTCTCCGGTGATGAGATAAGGCAGCTGGCTCTTGCCAAGAAGGATCTGTTTGGGATTGACAATCTCGACCTCCTTGGAACGCAGAACACCAACTGGCAGAAGGAGATCTTCCGCACTGCCATATCGCATGACCACAACCTGAGTCTGTCTGGTGCTGTCAGCACCCTTCCCTATCGTTTTTCGGTTGGATATACTGATCAGAACGGTATCCTCAAGAACACCGACATGCAGAGGATAACCGGCTCATTAAGCCTCAATCCCACTTTCTTCAATGAAAGCCTTAAGATAAACCTTAATGTCAAGGGGATGAACACCCATCACAACTACGGTGACGCAGGTGCCATCGGTTCTGCGGTGAACATGGATCCGACACAGGTGATCATGGACGGCAATGCTGCATCGGCAGGCTACTTCCAGTGGGCCAACTACGGTGCCAACCTGGGAACGGCCAACCCCGTTGAGCAGGCTCTCGAGGCTGACAACAGGTCAGTGGTCAACAGGGTGATAGGCAACATACAGTTTGACTATGCCCTTCCGTTCCTTCCCGAGCTGAGGGCCAACCTCAACCTGGCTACTGACTATTCAGAGAGTGAAGGGCATAACAACAGGCCCAAGACCTCACCCTCGGTTCTTACGGCACCTCTCAACGGCAGGCTTAGCGATTACAGCGGTACCAACACCAACAGCCTTCTTGATTTTTACCTGAACTACAATAAGGATCTGGCCAGCATCCAGAGTGCGGTTGATGTTACCGCAGGTTACTCGTGGCAGCATTTCAAGAGGGATGGAGAAAACTACAGGCGAGGCATTGTGGATGCCGAGCATCCCTATCAGATGGATGACAGCTCATCTTTTGTAACAGAGAACTATCTTGTCTCCTTCTTCGGGCGTGTCAACTACACACTGATGGACAGGTATCTTGTTACCGTCACTGTACGTGAGGACGGCTCCTCGCGTTTTGCCAAGGACAATCGCTGGGGTCTCTTCCCGTCGGTGGCTCTTGCATGGAAAATCAACGACGAAAGCTTCCTCCGCAACGTCAAGGCTGTTACCAACCTTAAGCTAAGACTGGGATGGGGTATCACGGGCCAGCAGGATATTGGTAACGACTACCCCGCACAGGCCCTTTACCGTGTGGCCTCGGAAGGCAGTTACTATCCTATTGGAGGAGTATTTCTCCCGACACTGCGTCCTGATGCCTATGACCCCGACATAAAATGGGAGGAGACGACAACGTTAAACGCCGGTCTGGACTTCGGTTTTGTAAATGACCGTATCACTGGCTCGATAGACCTGTACAAGAGGGTCACAGACGATCTTCTGAACTCTGTCACTGTCTCCAGCGGCAGCAACTTCTCGAACACTCTGCTTACCAATGTGGGCAGCCTTGAGAACAACGGTATCGAGGTATCCCTGAACGGCATACCTGTCTCTACGAATGACATGACCCTTACCATAGGGCTCAACGCCACATACAATAAAAATAAGATCACAAAGCTCCTGCTCACGGATGATCCCAATTATATAGGCATCCTCTACGGTGATGCCTTCACAGGGCAGAAGCAGGTCACCAGGGTTGGTTTCCCGGCCTATTCATTCTTCGTCAACAGGCAGGTGTACGACAACAACGGCAATCCCATCGAGGGGCTCTATGTTGATGAGTCAGGCGAAGGTGGTGTGGTCAACGGTGACAATACCGACAAGTACATCTATCACAATCCTGTGGCAGATTACCTGCTGGGCCTCTCGGCAAGGTTTGAATACAAGAACTTTGATCTGTCAGCTTCGGCCCGCGCAAGCATAGGCAACTATGTCTACAACCAGGTGGCTGCCGGAGCATCATATGACCAGATGCAGCAGATTGGCTACTGGAAGAACTTCACCAGGGCGCTTGCCGAGACCAATTTTGTCAAGCGTCAGTTCACCAGCGACTATTTTGTGGAGAATGCTTCCTTCCTGAAGCTTGACAACATAAGTGCAGGGTACAGGTTTGACAATCTCTTCGGAGCGGTGGGTGCCCGTGTGAGCTTCACGGTGCAGAACGCGCTGATCATGACAAAATACAGCGGTCTTGACCCGGAGGTGCAGGGCGGTATTGACAATAATTTCTACCCGAGGCCCCGTACATTCATGCTTGGCATAGGGCTTACCTACTAACGAATAAATGATAAGCAGATATGAATAAGAAGATTTTTATATTCGGAATAATACTTTCAGCGCTGATGGTTTCATCATGCGTGAAAGACCTGGACGTCGTCCCGCAGGACCCGACCAAGATACTTGCAGGGAACCTGGGCGATGATCCGTTATATATGCAACAGGCCCTCGGCAAGATCTATGCAAGCTTCATCATCTCTGGCCAGGGTGCCAACGGTGGCGATGACATTGCTGCTTCTGACGGTAACTTCTTCACCACCACGAGAGCTCTCTGGAATCTTCAGGAGATCACCACCGATGAGGCTATATGTGCATGGGGTGACGTCGGCATTGCCGACCTCAACACCCAGACGTGGAGTCCCAGCAACCCGTTCCTCACGGCTCTCTACCAGCGTCTGGCGCTGAGCATCACGTATGCCAACGACTTCATCAAGAACGCCGAGGGCAACACCTCACCAGATGTGACCAGGTATGTTGCCGAGGCCCGTTTTCTGAGGGCTCTGGCTTATTACTGGGCAATAGACCTCTTCGGCCAGTTCCCCTTCACCACTGAAGAGGACGGTGTCGGCAAGTTCTTCCCGCAGATAGGCACCAGGACGCAGATATTCAATTATATTGAATCTGAGCTGAAAGAGATCGAAAATGACCTGGGCGCCCCGAGATACTCATATCCCCAGGCTGACCAGGCTGCAGCCTGGATGCTGCTTGCCAGGCTTTATCTCAATGCTGAGGTTTATACCGGCACGGCAAGATGGAGTGATGTGGTGACCTACGCCGGCAACGTGATCAGCGCAGGCTACTCGCTGGCAACCGATTACAGGCAGAACTTCAGTGCTGACAATGACGGCAACCACAACCCTGAGATGATCTTTGCCTGGGAGCAGGACGGACAGAATACCCAGGGTTATGTGGGAACAACATTTGTCATTGAATCGTCAAGCGATGCACGGTATATCAGGGCTGAGGACTTCCACGGACTCACCGAGAACACCAACTGGAACGGTAACCGTGCCAGGGTGCAGTTCCTGAACGTTCTTGTCGATACTGTTGCAACCTACGGGAATGTTCCGACACCTGAGGCTGATTCTCTCTTTCTTCAGACCAATGATACCAGAGTATTCGTTAAGAGGAAAAAATCAAAGAACATCCCGTCACCTTCAGCCAGCGGCGATTATGGCATAGGGGTATACAAGTTCACGGCACGCAATCATGACGGTACCCTGCCGGCAAACTACCATGCAGCATACGCCTGCACCGACTTTCCGGTCTTCCGCCTGGCAGACGCCTACATGATGAGGGCTGAGGCACTTTACAGACTTGGCGGTGCTGCCAATATTGAAGCTGCAGTCAATGACATCAATCTTATAAGGGAGCGTGCCTACGGCAACCAGGACGGCAACATCACCGCTGATGATCTCGATCTCGATTTCCTGATTGATGAGCGCGGACGTGAATTCTACTACGAGGCACAGAGACGTACTGACCTTGTACGCTTCGGCAAATTCACCGGCGGTGATTACCTGTGGCAGTGGAAGGGCGGTGCCTATACCGGCGCCAGCACCCCATCACACCTGAATATCTTCCCGATTCCCGGTGACGAGCTTTCAGCCAATCCGAACTACAACGGGATAAACAACCCCGGTTATTAATAATAAAAGAGTAGAGAAATGAAGAAGAATATATTGATATATCTGACATTCATCGGATTGACTGCCCTTTTCGCAGGATGTGAAAAGGAGGGTGAGATGGTCACCATGCTCTCCAATCCGAAGGCTCCGGTACTTCAGACTATGCCCGATCTGACTTTAAGCAGGACGAACGGCACGCAGGTACTGGAGTTTACAGGCACGCCCGTTGATCCCGGTTTCGTTGCCTCAGCAACATATTATCTTGAGGCATGCGCTGCAGGTACTGATTTTGCTGATCCCGTAACGGTATGGACAGGGACCCAGGCCAATTCAATTAAGATGACGGTCAGTGACCTGAACGGGGTCCTTCTTAAGAAGTTTCCTGCTGATGCCACAACCTCGGCAGACTTCCGTCTCAGGGGAGTCCTGGTTGTTGATGCAGGCACGGGAGCACCGGGAACGGGGACCAACCCCTTCTCCTATTCGTCGGCAGTAAAGAATGCCAGCGTCACCCTCTACGGTCTGCCGCGTCTCGACCTGATCGGTTCGGGCATGACACAGAAGGTGGAATCTGCACTGGGAGACGGCAAGTACACCGGTCTTGTGAAGCTTGATAAGGCACAGCCCTTCACGCTGCTGGATCCCGACTCGAACACCTCCTACGGTGCCAGCGGAGCAGCGCTTGCAGTGAACGGGGCAGGCATTGATCCTCCGGCCAACGGATGGCACAGGCTTAATGTTGACGTCAATGCCATGACCTATGACATCTCTGCATATATGATAGGGCTTGTCGGCTCGGCAACACCCAATGGCTGGGATACACCTGACCAGAAGATGGATTACAATCCGGCAACAGGCACATGGAGTATAACCGTTGACCTGGTTGACGGTGAGATCAAGTTCAGGCTCAATGACGCGTGGGCGTGGAACCTGGGTTACCGTCCGGGGGGCAAGGACCTGACCGATCTCTTCCACAACGGTGACAACATCGCCGTTACAGCCGGCAACTATACCATCACGCTGACTATAACGCAGCCTAACGGTCCGGATGAAGCCGGTTCATGTACGATTGTGAAGAACAACTAGTTCCGGGATTTTAAAAAGAGATATATGAAAATGAAATCGATATTCAGAATAATGATGCTCATGGTTGCAGCGGCGATACTTATCGCCGGCTGCACCAAGGAGACATCCGAAGTCAGGCTTGATCCCAAGCTCGGGACCACCAAGGTGCTTGACATCACTTCCAGCTCAGCTACGGTCACAGGTTTTGTGGTGGCCGAGGGTGACGGTTTTACCGAGAAGGGAGTCTGCTATGACACGCAGGCAAACCCGACCATAGCCAAGTCGAAGACACCGTACACCGGTGCAGCGACAAAGGCTGCCTTTCATGTCCCCCTGACAGGCCTCTCTTATGCCACCACCTATTATGCAAAGGCATATGCCACGGGCCCGGCAGGTACTGTCTACGGTGAGGAGCTCACCTTTACCACTAAACCCGTGGTTCCGACGCTCACGACGCTAGATATCACTGAGATAACGGGTAATTCAGCCATGGGTGGAGGATCTGTCACCGTTGCCGGAGGAGCCGCTGTCACTGCCCGCGGTGTATGCTGGAGCCTCACTGATCCCCCGACAGTTGATGACAGCAAGACAACTGACGGCGAAGATATCGGCGACTTCACCAGCGCACTCACCGGACTCCTTGGAAACCAGACCTATTATGTCAGGGCTTATGCGACCAACAGCGCAGGCACAGGCTACGGTCCAACCGTAAACTTCAAGACTGAGATAGACTTCCCCGCAGTAACAACTGCAGCAGTTACCCAGATAACCAAAACATCTGCTGTGTCGGGTGGTGATGT
>CAYPKP010000044.1:10418-12622 GCA_964411345.1 uncultured Rikenella sp.
CACACCTTCGGTGACGACGGATCAGGCGGACTGACAAATCCGGGCAGCGACATAACCGCTCCGGCAGGATACCTTAAGATAAAGGCGAATATTACCAACATGACCTATTCAGTTGTCGCTACCACCTGGGGAGTGATTGGTGACCTCAATGGCTGGGGTGGCCAGGTTCCTCTGACGTATGATCCCGCACTGCGGCTGTGGACCGGTGGCATTCATATGCCCGCAGGAGGATGGAAGTTCAGGGCGAACGATAACTGGGATTACAACTACGGTGCACCGGCAGGCAGCAATAACCTGGTGGCCGGCGGTGACAATATAGCCACAACTGTAGAGGATGACTATGCCATCACCCTTGACCTGAGCCATCCGAATGAGTATACCTACCGGGCTGACCGCTGGGGACTCATCGGTGATGCAACAGGCAGCTGGAGCGATGACCAGAACATGAGCTGGGATGCCGTTAACGGAGTGTTCACCCTTACTCTTGACCTGGTAGCTGGTGAGATCAAGTACAGGGCCAATGACGACTGGGGTTACAACTTCGGCGGTGACCTTAGTGACCTCAGCCCGGGCGGAGCCAATATCCCGATTAGCGAGGCAGGTAACTACACCGTTACTCTCAACCCATGGACGAGAGTTGGCACGGTAACCAAAAACTGAACGGAATAGAACCCAAAGGTTACGGCCTCATGCCGTAGCAACCCTGAAAATCAAAAACCTCTTCTGTGACAGGAAGAGGTTTTTGATTATATTTAGAAACATTCACAAGCTGAATCAATGATGATGAAAGCAAAACTGCCCATACTGACATTAATCCTCTCGTGCTGGAGTCTGGCTGTATCAGCACAGGTGGTGACTGCTGATCCCGTCTTTCCTGTTGCATCCGGCCAGGTGGTGATAACCTTCCATGCCGACAAGGGAGACATGGGGATGAAAGATTATACAGGTGATGATGTCTATGCCTATACAGGACTGATCACTAATCTCAGCACCGGACCCACTGACTGGAAACATGTGATCACAGGCAACTGGACACCCTGGTCGCCACCTGACAAGGTAAAGATGACGCGGACAGGTGCCAATATATATACCCTGACGATAGCGCCATCAATCAGGGAGTTCTATGCGGTGCCCGCAGAAGAGCAGATACTGAAGCTGGCTTTTGTCTTCAGAAACAACGATGCATCACGAACGGGTCGCGACGTGGGAGGTGCCGATATCTTCTACGATGTCAGCCAGGAGTCTGCCTTTGATGTGAAGCTCCTGCAGCCTGATCTCTACAGCACCCTGGTTTATGCCGGGCAGGTGATACCCGTTCAGGCATCGGCATCGGTTGCTGATTCTCTCATTCTGTACCAGAACGGCACCCTCATCAGGAAAGTGACGGAGACATCGCTTAATCATAACATTTCAGCCACCGGCACAGGGAGATTCAAGCTGCTGGTAAAGGCATGGCACAACAATGTCATGAAAGCCGATTCAGCTTACTACTTCATCCGCACTGCCACGGTAACGGAGTCTGTGCCTGCAGGCCTGAAGCCCGGGGTGAACATCACCGGCGACAATTCGGCTGCGTTCCTGCTCTACGCACCGTCAAAGAGCAGTGTCTTTGTCATGGGCGATTTCAATGACTGGGCTCACAGCAGCGAGGGTTTCATGAAGAGAAGCCCTGACGGCAACTGGTACTGGCTGGAGGTGACGGGGCTCTATCCTGATGTGGAGTACGGGTTCCAGTACCTGATAGATGAGACGCTGAGGATCCCCGATCCATATACCACCAAGGTGCTTGACCCGTGGAACGACAAGTGGATTGAGGAGACCACTTATCCTGATCTGAAACCTTACCCCGACGGCTTTGCTGACGGGCTGGTCTCGGTCTTCCAGACCATGCCGCCGGAATACGTGTGGAAGAACAGCAGTTTTACGGCCCCTGAAGCAGACACGCTCATCATCTATGAGATGCTGGTGCGCGACTTCGTGGAGAAGCACGACTTTAAAACGATACGGGATACACTTGATTATTTGGTGAGGCTTGGGGTGAATGCCATCGAGCTGATGCCGGTGAATGAGTTCGAGGGTAACAGCAGCTGGGGGTACAACCCCTCGATGTATTTTGCGGTTGACAAGTATTATGGCACTTCCAACGATCTCAAGGAGCTGATTGATTCCTGTCACAGCCGGGGTATCGCGGTGATCATGGACAT
>CAYPKP010000044.1:12722-13807 GCA_964411345.1 uncultured Rikenella sp.
CCGTTACCAGGCTGCCTCAGCGAGTATCAGCGATGACAATCTGATGATAGCCGGAGACGCTTCATGGATCAATCGCGGATGGACCGTCCCTGGCATAGTTGACTATATGGAGAGCCATGACGAGGAGAGGATCATGTGGTGGAACCTCAACAAAGGCGAGGCTGTCGGCGGGTACAACATAAGGACCCTCGACATCGCACTGAAGAGGATCAAGCTTACGGCAGCCTTCTTCATGACCATTCCGGGGCCGAAGATGCTCTGGCAGTTCCAGGAGCTGGGGTATGACTACTCGAAATTTTACAATGATGATCCGTTGGGGCCCAAACCTATCAGGTGGGATTATTATAATATCGCAGCGCGAAGGAATCTCTATGACAATTTCTCAGCCCTGGCCGGACTGAAGAAGAGTGAGCCTGCCTTCTCATCCGATAACTTCAGCATCTACGAGTCGGGTGAAACCAAGAGGCTGAATATTCAGCATTCAGATATGGATGTCGTTGTCCTCGGAAACTTTGACATCTTTCCACGGGAGATATCACCCAACTTCACGCGGACAGGCACCTGGTACGAGTTCTTCAGGGGCACGTCCCTGGATGTAAGTGCCGCCAATCAGAATACCCCTGTATCACTGCTGCAGGGGGAGTACAGGCTTTACACCTCGAAGCGGGTTGACCGGCCGTCGTTTCTGACAGGTATCGGGAACCGGTATGCAGATGATGCGGGAGGAGTTCTCTTTGATGCCTATCCGAATCCGTTCCGTGAAGCTACCATGGTCAAATTCAGTGGCGATCATCAATATCAGCCGCACAGGGTGGAATTGATATCAGCCTCAGGCGCCGTGGTGAGAATGATCAATGCACCCGCGGGAATCGATAAGGTAACCCTTGACGGTTCAGACCTGGCATCCGGAATATACTACCTGAAGGTCACCTCGGGCAGTGTGTCATCTGTAAAGCGTCTGGTCAGGTACTAGGGAAAGGTCTGAAGGTCTCAGGTCTAAAGGTCAGTAAGAATAGACGACCTTCAGACATCCGACCTTCAGACATCCGACCTTCCGACATCCGACCTTCCGACATCCGACCTTC
>CAYPKP010000044.1:13907-24604 GCA_964411345.1 uncultured Rikenella sp.
GGGTGGGAGGTACGCAGGTGAACCAGCTTCGTGTAGAAGGGACGCAGCTCCGAATCTTTCCACTCTATCGGGTCACGCTGGAAGAACTCGAGTCTCTTGTCGAGGTCGGCCTCCTGACCATTGTATAGCAACGGTACTCCCGGCACTGTGAACAGATAGGCGGCAAAGGCCTTCTGTGCATCACCCAGCTTCTCGTCTATGGTGCCATTCCACGAGTTCTCGTCGTGGTTGGTCATGAACCGCAGCCGGTACGACTCCGGGTCATAACGCTTCAGCTCATACTGCATCATGCTGTCGAGGGCCATCGGATGACGTTCACCGGCAGCAACGGCATTCATGAGGTGGTGGTGTGCCCAGGCGTAGTTCATGTCAAAGGCGCGCTCCAGGAGGTAGGAGTGGTCTTCATCCTCGGCAAGCATCAGTACCGGCCTGACGGCATTAAGCTCGGTGGTGGCCCTGTACCAGAACTCCTCCGGCACCAGTCCCGGGAAGTCACACCTGTAACCGTCGACACCGACATCTTCCACCCAGTATTTCATGGCGCCGACCATATAGTCCCACAGCGGCTCTGCAGAATAGTCAAACTGAATCACATCAGTCCAGTCGAAGGGCGAGATGAAATTGCCCAGGGAGTCTTTCGCATACCACTCCGGGTGTTCAGTGGCCAGTGGATTGTCCCAGGCAGAGTGGTTGCCTACCCAGTCGAGTATCACGTGGAAGCCCATGGAGTGAGCGCTGTCTACAAGCGCCCGGAAGTCGTCAATAGTGCCGAACTCGGGATTGATGCCCTTGTAGTCGCTGATGGAGTAGTAGCTTCCGAGCTCACCCTTCCTGTTCACCTCGCCGATGGGATAGATGGGCATGAACCAGAGAACGTTCACTCCCAGCTCCTTCAGCTCGGGCAGCTTCTCCTGTACGCCGGTGAAGGTTCCCTCATCGGAGAACTGCCGGGTGTTGATCTCATAAAGGACCATGTTGCGGGTCCAGTCGGCGTGTACAATGGATGTCTTCAGCGGCTCTATCACTGCAGCCGCCTTTGGCCGGCATGCAACCGCCACGGCGGCTATTCCGACAAGCAGTATTACAATCCTGATAATGTTTTCTTTCATATGATATTGGGTTTAAGTTTTTCTGTTTTCACTGACCCGCACGACTGGCAGCAGAGTTTTGTGATGCATTGCGGGCATGATATAGATCTGCCTGACATCAGGCTATTTCAGTTCAATTATCATTGCACTTTTTGGACTTATCTCAAATGATGAGAGATCTTCAATGGCCTGACCTGTGAGCACATCAAAGCCACGGGTAAAGCCTTCCATAGACTCGATGTACTTCTCCTTCCTGACAGTTTTGTTCTCCTCCCTGTTGGTGTTGAGTATGACCATGACACTCTCGTCGTCATTGTATCTGAAGTAGACATAAAGGCCATCCTGAGGGATAAAGTGCTTCATCCTGCCAGTGTGTATCACCTCCTTATGCTTCCTCCAGTTGAGAAGGTTACGCGTAAAGTCGAGGGCCTCCTGCTCTGTCGCGGTCAGGTTTTCTCCGGCAATGACACTTTTCTCATGATCCGGCCATCCGCCGGGGAATTCCTGCCTCAGATGACCGTCACCCTTGCTCTTGTCGCCTTCCATCACTATCTCTGTTCCGTAGTAGAGTTGAGGAATTCCCCTGGTGGTCATGATAAACGAGAGGCCCAGCTTGTATGCCTCAAGGCTGCTTCCTGTCTGGGTATAGAAGCGGGTCATATCATGATTGTCGAGGAAGATCACGTTTCGGAAGGGTTCCGGGTAGAGGAAGTCCTGAGACAGTACATTATAGAGCTTAGACAGTCCTTCGGTAGGATTTAATTTCCCCTCGAAGGCCCTGTGTGTGGCAAAGCAGACCGGCAGATCTGTCAGCGAGGGGAGGTTCGACTGATAACCGTCATGGTTGATCTTATTCAATGCCCAGTAAGAAGATTGAGCGGGATCATCATACCACACTTCTCCCACGATAAAGAATCCCGGGAACTCCTCTTCCACCCGTTTTGCCCAACGTGCCATCATCTTTGGCTCGGGGTAGGGGTAGGTGTCCATCCTGATGCCGTCCAGGTCGCTGTAGGCTATCCACCACAGGCTGTTCTGAACGAGATATGTCTCCACCAGCGGGTTACTCTGGTTCAGGTCGGGCATGGTCACGTCAAACCATCCCTTCTCCATCAGCATGATGTCACGATCAGCAGCGTAGGGGTCCATGTATGTCGATGCCCTGTAGTTGGTGCGGGTGAATTCATCAAACTGATGAATCCAGTCTTTTGACGGCAGGTCATTCATCCACCAGTGGAATGAACCGATGTGGTTGAAGATCATGTCCATGACTACCTTCATCCCTTTTCTGTGGGCTTCGGCCACGAGCTCCCTGAACTCCTCGTTTGAGCCGTAGCGCGGGTCTGAGCGGTAGAAGTCGGTTGTGGAGTATCCGTGATACGAATAGCGCTCCTGGTTGTTCTCGAGGAACGGGTTGAGCCATATGCCGGTGACGCCCAGGCCGTGAAGATAGTCGAGATGATCGGAGATGCCCCTGAGGTCTCCGCCGTGCCTTCCGCCGGGATGGCTTCGGTTGAGCTGCTCGGTCATTCCGGGGACATTGTCATTGGAGGGATCACCGTTGGCAAAGCGGTCGGGCATGAGGAGGTAAATGACATCAGAACTGTTGAACCCCCTTGCCGGTCCTGAAGGCCTTTCGCGCAGAGGGTAATCATGTGTCATGCTCTTTTTTCCGTTTGTAAAAGTGAGCCTGACTGTACCCGGAAGGGCCTCGCTGCTGATATTCAGGTTCACAAAGAGGTAGTTGGGATTGTCAGTACGGACAAGGGTCTTCACCTCCAGGCCCGGGTAGTCAGTCTTCACCTGCCAGTCGCCGATACCCTTGCCGTATACCATCAGCTGCAGGGCGCCGTCATGCATGCCTGTGAACCATGACGGAGGGTCAATGCGCTCTATCACCTGTCCCCTGAGCTGCAGCATTGAGAGCAGCAGCAGGAGCGTAACGGATAATTTCAGCCTTTTCATGATCTTTCGAATTTCTTTGCCTCCCCGGGAGCAGTCTCCGTCCTGTCGCCGTACACGGCAAGCGGGATAACAGTGTCCGACAGGTTTATCACCGTGACGGAAGAGCTGTTGACCTCCACCCTGAGAGGGTTATTCCTGTATCTTATAATAAACGAATATGATTCCCACGCATCAGGGATTACCGGGTTGAAGCATACCCTGTCACTGCACACCCTCATTCCGCCGAACCCTTCGACGATGGCGAGCCATGTGCCTGCCATGCTGGTGATATGCAGACCGTCCTTAACCTCCCTGTTGTAGTCGTCGAGGTCAAGCCTGGCCGTGCGCAGGTACAGTTTATAGGCTCTCTCGGTATCGCGGAGCCTGGCTGCCAGTATTGCGTGGATGCTTGCCGAGAGGGAGGATTCATGGACGCACCGGGGTTCGTAGAAGTCGAAGTTGCGTTTTATGGTCTCCTCGTCAAATTCATCCTCGAAGAAGTATATACCCTGGAGCACGTCAGCCTGTTTTATGAATACCGACCGCAGGATGCGGTCCCACGACCAGTGCTGGTTCAGGGGTCTCTCGGCCGGATCAAGGTTCCTGACAGTCTGTTGTACCTTGTCCATGAAGCCGTCCTGCTGCAGGAAGATGCCCAGGTCATAGTGCACAGGGAGATAGATGTTGTTGATGATCTCGAGCCAGAGGTTGAGTTCACACTCGGGATCAAGGCCTGTACGGGCGAGGATGGAGTTGTATTTTATGCTGCTTTCGCTCCTGAGCCACGCCAGGGAGTCGACGGTGTAACGCAGTGTCCACCGTGCCAGGGTATTTGTGTACCAGTTGTTGTTGACGTTATTTTCGTATTCATTGGGACCGGTGACGCCGAGGATGACATACTGGTTCTTCTCCTGCGACCAGTTGCAGCGGAGTGCCCAGAAACGCGAGATGGCAATGAGCACCTCCAGTCCGTACTCTGCAAGGTAATCCTGATCGCCGGTATGCCGTATGTAGTTAAATATGGCATAGGCGATGGCCCCGTTGCGGTGTATCTCCTCGAAGGTTATCTCCCACTCGTTGTGACACTCCTCGCCGTTCATCGTCACCATGGGGTAGAGGGCGGCTCCTCCCCCGATGCCCAGCTTCTGAGCGTTTTCTATCGCTTTCTGGAGGTGTTTGTACCTGTACAGCAGCAGGTTGCGTGCTACATGAGTGTCAGCCGTGCTGAGATAGAAGGGGAAGACAAAGGCTTCGGTATCCCAGTAGGTGCTGCCTCCGTACTTTTCACCGGTGAATCCCTTGGGTCCGATATTCAGGCGGGGATCATCACCGGTGTATGTCTGGTTCAGCTGGAAGATGTTGAACCTGATACCCTGCTGTGCGGCGATGTCTCCCTTGATCACTATGTCGCCGTGCTCCCATTTTTTCTGCCACGCCTTTGTATGCTCCGCGAGCATTGCATCAAAGCCCTTTTCGGCAGCACCGGCTGCTGAAGTCATGGCCATGGCTGCCAGACCCTCGACGGGGTGGTTGAAGGATGAGAGGACGGCAACGTATTTGGATACCTCTATTGTATCACCGTCTGAATAATCTGTTGTCAAGCTGGCACTTGCGGTCATGACGTTCTTTGCCATGACAGCTCTCTCTCCTGCCGCTTTGCCGTTGACGGTGAAGCTGTTCTGCATGGCTGTGGCAACAGTGAAGGCGGTCTTGCGTGTCCGGGCTGTGACCACGGCCTTTATGCCGTCCGTCGCAGCCGACTCGTTCTCCCAGAACTTCTCTTCATAGTTGGCATCTTCATTCCGGACATCGGCATCAAGCCATGGAGTAATAACTGCTTTGCCGCTGCCGCCGGTGAGGCGTATGCTGTATTTTATCGCTGCCCGCTCGGGTTCACTCATAGAGAGAAACCGTACGGCTGTCACCTCTGCCACCCTTCCCGAGGGCATCACTGCGGTAAAAGTGCGTGTCAGCACTCCCCGTCTCATATCGAGTTCGCGGCGGAATGATCTTACCCTGCAGGTTGCCAGGTCAAGCTCCTGGCCGTCAACAATGACCCTGATGCCTGTCCAGGACGGGGCATTGGGCACCTTGGCAAAATATTCAGGATAGCCGTTTTTCCACCATCCGACCATGGTCTTGTCAGGGTAGTAGATGCCTGCCACGTATGTTCCCTGCAGTGTATCGCCGGAGTATGTTTCTTCAAAATTGGCCCTCTGTCCCATCATGCCGTTGCCCAGGGCAAAGATGCTCTCCGAGTCGCGGCCCCTCTCAGGTTCAAATCTTGTCTCGATGATTTTCCATTCATCGGACTGAAATCGTGAATCTGTCATTACGCTCTATAGGTTTCTCAATTCTTTTAACGTTATTTTTTTCAGGTCAGGGATGACCAGGTCGGCACGTCCCAGGAGGTCCGGGCTGCCTACTCCCACGCTCTTCATTCCGCCGGCAATGGCTGCCTCTATTCCTGCCTGTGCATCTTCAAACACGATGCAACAGGCGGGGGGAAGGTTCATCTCCTCTGCACCCCTGAGGAATACTTCAGGGTCAGGTTTAGCCTTATGTATCTTGTTGCCGTCGACGATCACGTCAAACATCTCCCGCAGCCCGATCCTGTCGAGGATGGTTCCTGCGTTCCTGCTTGCCGAGCCTATTGCTGTCATGATGCCCGCTCTTCTCAGTGATTTCAGGAGCCTGACGCTTCCGGGAAGAATCTCGTCGGGAGTCATTCCCGAGATAAACTCTACATACCAGCCGTTCTTGCGGGCGGCCAGCACCTCCTTCTCCTTTTCGCTCACGGTCACGCCTCCCGTTCTGAGGAGTATCTCCAGTGATGTCATCCGGCTTACGCCCTTGAGAGCCTCGTTATCTTCCACGGTGAATTCAAATCCCAGCTCCTTTGCCAGGCGCCGCCAGGCCATGAAATGGTATTTTGCCGTGTCAACAATGACACCGTCGAGATCGAATATGCATCCTCTGAGCTCCATGGTCATCTTCTGTCGTCTACGTCCCTGACAAAATAGACGGAGAGTGCTGCAATGACCATCGATATGCCACCGGTCACCAGAGCCAGCATGGTATTGCCGTTGAAGAGATGTTTCACCATGCTTCCCAGTATGCTGGCGGCGAGGATCTGTGGGATGACGATGAAGAAGTTGAATATCCCCATGTAGATTCCCATCTTGTTGTGGGGTAGTGATCCGGTGAGGATGGCATAGGGCATCGAGAGGATGCTGGCCCATGCCAGGCCGATGCCGAGCATGGGAAGGATGAGCATCCCGGGGGTATGGATCATGCTGATGGAGATAAGGCTGATGCCGCCTATGATAAGGCAGATTGCGTGGGTGATCTTCCTGGATGTAAATTTGGCCAGTACCGGCAGCAGGAATGCCACCACGGCGGCAAAGCCGTTATAGACACCGAAGAGCACTCCGACCCAGTTGGCTCCCTTGTTATAGTCCAGCGAGACTGTGTCGGTGGTGCCGTACACCTGTGATGTGACTGCCGCGGTGGTATATATCCACAGTGAGAAGAGAGCAAACCATGTAAAGAACTGCACCACGGCCAGCTGTCCCATTGTGGCAGGCATCTGCCTGAGGTCAGTGAGTATGCTGTTAAGCCCGTTTCCTCCCCGGCCGCCCGACCTGAGCAGGCCTGCCACGATCTGGAGCAGGCCGAAGAGTGTTACGCCGCCGGTGACAACGTACAACTCCTTCTCCAGGTTCACTCTTGACAGTATGAGAGTCAGTATGAGGCCGACAGAGAGCCAGATGAGACCCGGCCGGTAGAAATTCACTTCGCCATGAGAGGCGGCCCCTGTTTTATCAGCCGGGATTGCCTGGTGATTCTGCGGGTCTTTACCCTGGGCCATATCCTCCGATGATCTGGCCAGGGAGGATTCTCTGCTCTCCGCTTTCAGCTCCCCGGTCAGTTCTCCGCGTGCGACCTTCTCTCCCTTTTCAAACTCCTCGAGCTCGGCGGGGGAATATTCCTTTGAACGGATGATTGTCCAGAGCACTGCTGCCAGCAGTACTACCGCACCGATATAGAACGAAAGTTTCAGGTTGAACGGTATCAGCTTGCCCTCGGCCGGCACTTCCGGCACGTTGAACCAGTTGGCCAGCATCCATGGCAGGAAGCTGCCAACGACGGCCCCTATGCCTATGAAGAAGCTCTGCATGGCAAAACCGGTTGTGCGCTGTTCTGATGATAGCATGTCACCTACAAATGCACGGAACGGTTCCATGGATATGTTGATTGAGGCATCCATTATCCATAGCATGGCCGTGGCAAAGATCCAGGTCGGTGAGTTGGTGATGATCGCCAGGGCCAGGGAGGCAAATACAGCCCCGGTGAGAAAATAGGGTCGCCGTCTGCCTAGACGGTTCCAGGTGCGGTCGCTCATGTGCCCTATGATGGGCTGCACCAGCAGTCCCGTGACAGGTGCTGCTATCCAGAGGATAGGAATATTGTCTATGTCAGCGCCGAGTGTCTGAAAGATGCGGCTTACATTGCCGTTCTGGAGGGCAAACCCGAACTGTATGCCCAGAAAGCCGAAGCTCATGTTCCATATCTGCCAGAATGAAAGCCTGGGCTTACGCCTGTAGATCACGTTCATAGTTCAGTTAGCTGTTAGTTTTATTACCCGATTTCCATAACCTATTCAAAATTAGTTGAAAATCCGGTTCGGCAATACCCTTGAAAAGCCCCTGCAGCCCGATTTTTCGGGCGTTTGCGTTCATTGTGTTATTTCAAACGTTTTCGGCCTGAGCTGTTTTTTTCAGGTATTTACGTTATTTAGATTCAGTCTAAATAATATGATGCAGATTTGCGCTTAACAAGAGTGCAGGAGTGCAATATTTCTGGCCTCATTATTTACCGTGCCCCCAGCTCTGAATCCTGGGCGGAGGATTGTCCCGAGCCCTGAATCCTTGACCGAGGACGGTCCCGGGCACCGAAGCCCTGGCATGGGAGTGCCCTGAACACCATAGCTTTGCGGTGGAGGATTCTGAGCACTGAAGCCCTGGCATGGGAGTGCCCTGAACACCGGAGCCCTGGCAGAAGAGTCCCTTGAGCTTCTGGCAATTTTGATATTGCTGCAACGGATTGATTTGCTATATTTGAAAGACACTCATTTAAAATCAGTATCATGGCAGAGTTCATCTATGAAAGACCCTTCCAGCATGGGGAGGATGAGACAAAATATCGTCTGCTGACTGCGGATCATGTCAGGGTGACGGAGTGTTGCGGCAGGAGGATGCTGCAGGTGCAGCCAGAGGCTCTCAGGATGCTGGCACGACAGGCATTTGATGATGTCAATTTTTACCTGCGCACCTCGCATCTTGAGAAGCTTGCGGCTATTCTTGACGATCCGGAGGCTACGGACAACGACCGTTTTGTGGCGTGGGTGATGCTGCGGAACACGGTGATCTCGGCCGAGGGTAAGCTTCCGTGGTGCCAGGATACCGGCACGGCCATAGTCATGGCATGGAAAGGCGAGGATGTGGCTACGGGTTTTGATGATGCGGAGCATCTGAGCAGGGGCATCTGGGAGACCTACGGTGAGAAGAACCTGCGGTATTCTCAGATAGTGCCTGCGACGATGTTCGAGGAGAAGAACACCGGCAGCAATCTGCCGGCGCAGATAGATATTTCTGCCTGTCAGGGCGGGGAGTACAAATTTCTGTTCATAGCCAAGGGTGGCGGTTCCGCCAATAAGTCGTTCCTCTATCAGCAGTCGAAGTCGTTGCTTAACGAGGCATCACTCACGAAGTTCATACGTGAAAAGATTGAGGATCTTGGCACCTCGGCCTGCCCGCCCTATCATCTTGCCATAGTAATAGGCGGCACTTCGGCGGAGATGACGCTGAAGACGGTGAAGCTGGCCTCTGCGGGTTACCTTGATGACCTCCCTGTGACAGGTAATGCTGCCGGCAGGGCTTTCCGTGACCTGGCGTGGGAGAAGAAGGTAGAGCAGATATGCCAGGAATACGGTGTGGGAGCCCAGTTCGGCGGTAAATATTTTGTTCATGATGTGCGTGTGATACGTCTTCCGCGTCATGCTGCCTCCTGCCCGGTGGGCATAGGTGTAAGCTGCAGCGCCGACCGCAACATCAAGGGCAAGATCACCGCGGAAGGTATCTTCCTTGAGCAGCTTGAGACCGCTCCTGAGAGGTTCATGCCGGCTCAGGCTCCGGAGCTCGACAGGCCAGTGGAGATAGATCTTGAGCGACCCATGAAGGAGATACTGGCGCAGCTGACGCAGTACCCAGTGAAGACGAGGCTCAGCCTCAGCGGAACGCTGATAGTGGCGCGCGACATGGCGCATGCTCGTATCAAGCAGATGATTGATGAAGGGAAACCAATGCCGGAGTATTTCAAAAGCCATCCTGTCTACTATGCCGGTCCGGCCAAGATACCCCAGGGTATGGCGTCAGGATCCTTCGGGCCCACCACAGCAGGACGCATGGACGGTTACGTCGACCTCTTCCAGAGCCTCGGCGGCTCGATGGTGATGCTTGCCAAGGGCAACCGCTCGCGACAGGTGATCGACGCCTGCAAAAAGTACGGTGGCTTCTACCTGGGATCCATAGGCGGTCCTGCAGCTGTGCTGGCTGCCGAGAATATCCTGTCGGTTGAGGTGGTCGACTTTGAGGAACTGGGAATGGAGGCTGTCAGAAAGATCGTAGTAAAAAACATGCCTGCCTTCATACTGACAGATGACAAGGGCAACGATTTTTTTGACAAGTACAATCAAAGGAAGTAGTTCAGTCTTCAGTCTTCAGCCGGCAGTTTGAGGCGCCGACGCAGCATGAGGAGACTCCATCCCGCACATGAAATCTCGGGACGGCAGTCTTCAGCCGGCAACCTAAGCCAGGGCGTCGGTAGCGGGAAGTAAAAAAACCTCCTTTCCGCGGAGAAAAGGAGGTTTGGGTCCGTAGATAGGGACAGCCTATTTCTTCAGCACCGTATCCAGTACCTTCTGCTTGTCAAGAGGCTTGGTGCAGAAGAACCAGTCGTAGCACTTCATCTCCTCCTTGCTCTCCATGCGCTCCTTGGCCACGCCGCATGATCCGGCCGTGGGGACGATTACTTCGTCGCCCGGCTGCCAGTCGGCAGGCAATGCAACAGAGAATGCATCAGCAGTCTGGAGGCCGAGAACGACCCTGTAGATCTCCTCGAAGTTGCGTCCGAGGCTCAGCGGATAATAGAGAATCGTGCGGATGATACCCTTGGGATCAATGAAGAAGACAGCCCTGACGGCCTTCGTGTTGCTCTCACCCGGCATCATCATGCCGTATTTCTGGGCAACTTCCATTGTGATATCCTCAATTAGAGGGAACTTCACCTCCACATCCTTCATCCCCCTGTATTCGATCTTCTCCTTGATGGTACGCAGCCATGCGATATGGCTGTAAAGTCCGTCAACAGAGAGACCCACGAGCTTCGTATTGGCTTTTTCAAATTTCTCAGCCATCGTGGCAAAGGTCATGAACTCTGATGTGCAGACAGGTGTGAAGTCAGCCGGATGGCTGAAGAGGATGACCCAGCTACCTGAGAAATCACCCGGGAAATTGATCTCACCCTGGGTGGTCACTGCCTTGAATTCCGGTGCCTTGTCGCCGATGCGGGGCATTGCATAAGTTTTTTCTTCCATAATGATTT
>CAYPKP010000045.1:0-11330 GCA_964411345.1 uncultured Rikenella sp.
ACAGGTAGCTCAGCTTGGCCCTTGTATTGAAGTCACCGAACTTCTTGTTGAAGTTGGCGGTGAACTGGGTGTTCTGTGAAGTGCGATAAGAGTCATATATGTAAAGCGAGCCCAGTGAATAGACAGGTGTGCTTCCTGCTCTTGTATAAGAATCATAGGGGTTGTAGGTCATATTGTTCTGTTCCTGCTTTTCGAAAGCATATCTTGCCTCGAAGTTCAGGAAGTCAGTCAGGTTATACTTGGCCTGGTATACGCCCATAAACCTTCCGCGCTTATCCATGTCCTCCGGTTTCCAGAGCTGATAGAGCGGGTTCTCCTGCTCCATGTTCCATACGCTTGGGAGGTAGTTATAAGGCTGCCCGTCCGTGTTCGGATAGTAGTAATCCACATCAGGTTCCGTCAGCAGCACGTCAAAGAACATACCACCATTGTAGGCGCTTACGCCGCCCGGATCCTGGGATGTTACCTTTATATAGGTGTTGCTGGCCGAAATGGAGAGCTTGGGTGTCAGGTTATGGTCGACATTCAGCCTGAAGGAGTTCCTCTTGTAACCCGTGGTTTCAACAAGTACACCCGACTGCACGTTGTTTTCAAATGAGGCAAGGAAGTTGGTCTTGCCGAGGTTTGAAGCAACGCCCACATAGTTGGTGTAGTTGGAGTTCTCGGCGAAGATGTCATCCTCATGGTCATAGAGTACAGCATACTCATTATCCATATAGTGGTCATCCTCGAGCCGGCGGGTACCGGTAATTCCCTGTTCCGTGCCGCTGTAGCCTGCAGGATAGGTGACGCCCGCATATTTGGTAAACGGATAGCTGGCCTGGTCGTCAGCAAGGACATAGGCATGATGTTCTGACAGCCAGTATCTCTTTGACAGCTGGTTGATGCCATATTCATTCCTTATGGTGACTTCCGTCTTGCCTTCTGTGAGCAGGTTACCACGCCTGGTGGTCACGGCGATGACGCCGTTACCGGCGCGAGATCCGTAGAGAGCAGCTGCAGAAGCACCTTTGACAACCTCTATTGATTCAATATCATCAACGTTAATATCTGCAAATGATCCCTCCATTATGGCTCCGTCGACGACTATAAGGGGATCCTGTGATCCTGATATCTGTGTGGCGCCACGGACGAGGATGGTTGACTGTGAACCCGGCTGGCCGTTGGCGTTGATGACCGTGAGGCCTGACACCTTGCCCTGCAGTGCTGATGAGGCTGAGGTAGCGACAACCTCCTTCAGCTTCTCCGCGTCAACCCTGTCAACTGATACCGACAGTTTCTTCTTCGGGGTTCCTGCTGCCACACCTGTGACGATGATCTCGTCAAGGTTGAGCAGGTCCTGTTCCATCACAATGTCCACCCTGTTCAGTCCGGCGACATTCACCTCCTGTGTCTTCATCCCTATGAATGAGAAGACGAGGGTTCTGGCATTCTCCGGCACGGTCAGGGAGAAATTACCGTTGGCATCGGTAAAGGCCCCCAGGGTCGTACCCGGAACAGTAACTGATACGCCCGGTATCGGGCCCTCCCCCTCCACTGCGGAGGTTACTGTGCCTGTAACAGTTCTTGTCTGTGCCATCAGTGCTGTGACACCAGTACACAGAAACAATACTAACAACAGAATTAGTTTCTTCATACGTTCAAGTTTTAGGTTTAAAATAGAGCCGGTAAGATAATGATTTTCTTTTTAATTAAACAAGAGAAAACCCGGTTTTTTTACCGCAGGCCCTGCAGATGGGGCTTTTCTGAGGTGTGATGTGGAGGCGTGGACCTCTAAAACAGGATGCTGTTACGGACACTCTGTTAGGACTTTTCAGTTGAAAGCCGGTTTAGGTAATGTGAGCTGGGGAGGGCTCGCGGTGCTGATCCTGCTTGCGTGGGTCAGCTGAGATAAGGCTGCAGAGTGGGGATTACCACCCGTGCGATGCCCGGGTGGTGATCCGTGGAAGTCCGGATTGCCGCTTCCGCCAGGCTGCAGCGGCATCCGCAGCTGAGGGCACCTGTTCCTGTAAAAGCTGACCACAGGCTTGCGCCTGTGGCTCATCTTTGTTTTTCCTTCTCAGTCTGAAGCCAGCTTCAGCCTTCGCTGAAAAAACAAAGCTGATCCCGCTTGCGCGGGTCAGCCTTTTTCATGAAGGGTGGAAGACCGGATTCGAACCGGCGACCTCCAGAGCCACAATCTGGCGCTCTAACCAACTGAGCTACAACCACCGTTTTACGGAGTGCAAAGAAACATCAAAAAAAGCATTCCGCAAATAGTTCTCTTTATTTTGTTATCATGAGCGGCAAATCGTATCTTAGAACCCCGAAAATGATGCGGTACACTTTTTGCTGCATTTAGCCCATCTGCTTCAACAACAGGGAAAGTTTGACCAGGCTCAGAGTCATAGACAATATATCGGGATTGCAGGCTGTGCAGCTGCTGAGATTTGTCACCTTCCTGATAATAAGCATAGTATTTACCAAAAGCCACCTGTCGCGGGCACAGATAGGCAACTGGGAACTGTTCCTCTTCATATCCAGCCTCCTCAGCTTCTTCTGGGTCACCGGTATCATACAGTCGTTGCTCACCCTCTACAACCGCAACCGCACTTACAGAACCGACGGGGAGACCGAGGGGCGCAAGTCGCCCGAGATCTTCAACGCCTTTCTTCTGATACTCTTCTTCAGCGTCCTGGTCTTCACCCTGGGCATACCGCTGAAGTTCATCCTGGCCGTCCCCGGCAGGTCCCCGGAGATACCGTACGCCAATATGCTCCTCTTCTATATCCTGCTGAGCAATCCGGTTACACTGATAGAATATATATACCTGCTCAACAAGAGGCCTCACCGTATACTGCAGTACGGCATCTATACCTACTCCGCACAGCTGCTGCTGGTGCTGGCACCTGTGCTGGCCGGGTTCGACGAGCAGAGCGCCGTATGGGGTCTCTTCATCATCACGGGCATCAGATGGGTATGGCTGCTGATACTCCTGCGCAGGTACACCCTGCCGCAGATATCGTTTGACTTCATGAGGGAGCATATGAAGGTAGGCATGCCGCTGATACTGGCCTTCCTGATCAGCGGCTCTGCACAGTATGTTGACGGCATCATCATCTCGCTACGCTATGCCGACCCCGGCGTCTTTGCCATGTACCGCTACGGCGCCAAGGAGTTTCCCCTGGTGCTGCTGCTGGCCAACGGCCTCAGCAACGCCCTCCTGCCGCAGTTCAGCACCCGGGAGGGGATGAGGGCAGCCCTGGTGACCCTCCGCGCCCGGTCGGACAGGCTCATAAAATACCTCTTCCCCCTCGTAATAGTCACCATGCTGGTGGCACGGTGGGTCTATCCCCGCCTCTTCACCCCTGAGTTCACACGCAGCGCCGACGTCTTCATGATATACCTGCTGCTGATAATACCGCGTCTGGTGTTTCCGCAGACAATAGTCATCGGCCGCCGCAAGACCAGGGTCACCCTCATCGCGGCAGCGGTGGAGCTGGCAGTGAACATACCGCTGAGCCTCATGCTTATAAGACCATACGGAGTCGTGGGCGTGGCGCTGGCAACATTCATCGTCTACTCCCTGGAGAAGCTGTTCCTTATTTGGTATGTCTGGAAGAAGATGAAGATACCGCCGGGGCAGTATATCCCCATCGTCAGCTGGCTGATACACTCGGCAATACTGATACTGGTCTTTGTGCTCATCGACCACCGCATCATCGACCTGCACTAAGGAGTGACCCGGTTCCGGGAGAGTGATATCAAAAAGAATTATCTTTGAGCCATTCAAAAGATGTTGGTTCAGATGCATGACAACACCGACCGGCTGGAGAAATATTTCAGTGAGTTCAGGAGGAACATCACCGGCATAGACCAGGAGTATGCCACTCCCTACGGCATGAAGAAGATCGTCTACTGCGACTGGATTGCCAGCGGTCGTCTGTACAGGCCGATAGAGAGACAGATGTCGGAGGTGTTCGGGCCTTTTGTGGCCAACACCCACACCGAGACCTCCGAGACAGGGTCGGTGATGACCTGGGCATACCATCAGGCCCAGGAGATAATCAAGAAGCATGTCAACGCAGGACCTGATGATGTGCTGATAGCCGCCGGGGCCGGCATGACGGCCGTGATAAACAAGTTTCAGAGGATACTCGGACTGAAGGGATGCAACTACCCCAGGCCGGAACGGTGCCTGAAAGAGAGTGACTGCCCTGTTGTCTTTATAACTCACATTGAACATCACTCCAACCAGACCTCATGGTACGAGACTATGGCCGACGTGGTCATGATAGAGCCGGGGGAAAATCTCACGGTTGACCCCGCCAACCTGCAGAAGGCACTCGACAAGTACAAAAACAGGAAATTCAAGATCGGCTCCTTTTCCGCCTGCTCCAACGTCACCGGCATCTATACGCCGTACCACACTCTTGCGCGTATCATGCATGAGAACGGGGGACTGTGCTTCATAGACTTTGCTGCATCCGCCCCTTACGTCGATATCAACATGCACCCTGAAGACCCGATGGAGAAGCTGGATGCCATCTTCTTTTCACCCCACAAGTTCCTTGGCGGTCCGGGCTCTTCGGGAGTCATGGTCTTTGACAAGTCGCTCTACCGCTCCTCAGCCCCTGACCAGCCCGGCGGCGGCACCGTCGAATGGACCAACCCGTGGGGCGAATACAAGTACGTTGACAGCATAGAGTCGAGGGAGGATGGAGGCACTCCCGGATTTCTGCAGATGATAAGGGCGGCGCTGGCCGTGGAGCTGAAGCAGATGATGGGCACCACCAATATCGGCGCCAGGGAGCATGAGCTGGTGACACGCGCCATGGAGGGCCTCACGGCCATCCCCGGCCTTCACATACTGGCTCCGGAGGCCAGGCACCGGCTCGGATCCATATCGTTTTACATGGATGACCTGCACTATAACCTGGTTGTAAAGCTGCTGAGCGACAGGTACGGAATACAGGTACGGGGCGGATGTGCCTGCGCCGGCACCTACGGCCACTTTCTTCTCGATGTGACCTATGACCACAGCCACCGCATCACCGAGATGATCAACAGGGGAGACCTTTCCGAGAAACCCGGATGGGTCCGGCTGTCACTCCACCCCACCATGACCGGCGAGGAGCTGGAATGGATCATTGCCGCCCTGGGTGAGATCAGGGAGCACGGAGCGGAATGGAGCAGTGACTACATATACAACAGGCGTACCAACGAATACAGACACCGTGATGACAATGGCTCAGGGAGGGAGACGGTCAGGTCGTGGTTTAAACTAAACAGCTGAAGGAGATGAAGATAACGGAAGTAACCACTAAGGCACATAAGAGAGAGTTCATCAACTTTCCCAAAAGGCTCTACAGGGATGACCCCAACTGGGTGTGCCCGCTTGACAGTGAGATTGAGGCTCTCTTCGATCCCGAAAAGAACTACGCCCTGAGCCACGGCGTGGTCACCCGGTGGCTGCTGCTCGATGACGGGGGCAAAACCCTGGGCAGGGTGGCGGCCTTTGTCGACGAGGTGCGGTCGAAAGCCAACAGGCAGCCTACAGGTGGCCTCGGATTCTTCGAGGTTGTCGAATCACGCGAGGCGGCATTCATGCTCCTGGACACCGCAAGGCAATGGCTGGCCGGCAAGGGCATGAAGGCTATGGACGGCCCCATAAACCTGGGCGACAACGACAACCACTGGGGTCTGCTGGTGGATGGCTTCATGCAGCCGGGATTCGGCATGCCGTATAATAAGCAGTACTACAGGAGCTTCTTTGAAGAATACGGATTCAGGACCTATTTTGAGCAGTACAGCTATCACAAGGATGTGGCATCCGTGGAGGTCTTCCCGGAACGGTTCATGAAGATTGCCGAGTGGATCTCGAAGAAGCCGGGTTACAGCTACCGCCATTTTGACTACGGAAAGCGTGATGAGTTCATTGCTGACATGGTGGAGATCTACAATGAGACCTGGAAGGTCTTCAAGGAGGATTTTACCCCGCTCGACCCGGCCAGGCTGCGCAACACCCTCCAGCAGGCAAAAGCCTTTATCGATCCTGAGCTGATATGGTTTGCCTATCACAACGAAAAGCCTGTGGCCTTCTTCATCATCTTTCCCGACCTCAACCAGATCCTCAGGCATTTCAACGGCAGGCTGACACTGTGGAACATGATCAGGTTCATCTGGTACAAGATGACACACGAGATGACCCGCATGAGGGCGCTGGTGGCCGGTGTCCACCCCTCATACCAGAACAGCGGCATCGAGTCGCCGATCTTCCTTGAGTTATTTCATGTCTTTCGCCGCAAACGGTTCTACAGGGAGCTGGAGCTGTCGTGGGTGGGCGACTTCAATCCCAAGATGATATCTATCTATGAGGCCATCGGGGCCACAAGGGCAAAGACCCACCTTACCATGAGATACATGATTGATGAATCACTTCCGTTCATTATGTACAAGGATGAGATGAAGGAGAACCTGGCTCAGCGGCAGGCCAGGGCGAAGGAGTAAAAAATTTTTAACTCCCTGCTTGTAATTTGGTTATTGTTCATTATCTTTGCACTCCGCTTTGAAAACGATTTTTTACAGTAACAAACCATAGCATAAGATGAAAGAAGGTATACACCCGAAGAATTACAGGCTGGTTGTATTTCAGGATATGTCAAACGGTTTTTCCTTTATGACACGTTCAACCGCTTCGTCACGTGATACCATCAAATGGGAGGACGGCAATGAGTATCCGCTCATCAAGCTTGAGATTTCAAACACGTCGCATCCGTTCTACACGGGCAAGATGAAGCTTGTAGACACTGCAGGAAGGGTTGACAAGTACATGAACCGTTACAAGAACCATCTGGGCAAGAAGTCGAAGTAGATGGAATCAAATATCATGGAGGCTGCCTTAAACAAGGCGGCCTTTTTTTTGTTGCAATGGTGATGCCTGTGCCACGGTGCCCCCGGCGGCAGGAGCAGAAGTGATATAATTTAACTAAATTTGCATCGTTTACAATGACAATGGAGAAAAAGGCTTTTGGGAAATGGAGTGGTGTCGGCCTTCACGAGCTGATAGATGAAGGGAGGGAGATCATTCCCATTCTGTCTGACGGCGATGACCATGAGCTTGAGGATGTGGAGATACCCGGAAACGTGCCTCTGCTTCCGCTGCGCAACACGGTGCTCTTCCCGGGCGTGGTGATACCGATCGCCGTAGGTCGTTCCAGGTCAGTGCAGCTGGTACGCGAGGCTTACAGGGGCAACAAGCTCGTCGCCGCTGTGGCACAGCTCGATGCAGAGATTGAGGATCCTCAGATACAGGACCTCAATGTTGTGGGCACACTGGGGCAGGTGGTCAAGCTGCTGGAGATGCCTGACGGCACCACCACGGCCATCATACAGGGGCGCAGGCGCGTCTCGGTGGTCAATGTCGTCACCACCGAACCCTACATGACGGTGCAGTTGCAGGCCATTCCCGAGGCCAGGGGCGGAGAGGATGAAAAGGATTTCGAGGTGATAATCGGATCGCTCAAGGACCTTTCGGTGAAGATAGTCAAGCTCAATCCCAACATCAATCCCGAAGCCTCCTTTGCCGTCAGGAACATAGAGAACAGCACCTACCTCATAAATTATATCTGTGCCAATACTGAGATAAACGTCAATGACAAGCAGAAGCTTCTTGAGGCGGCCACACTCCGTGACCGGGGGCTGAGGCTGCTTGAGCATCTCGTTCGCGAGATCCAGCTCCTCGAGCTGAAGAACGAACTGCAGTCGAAGGTCAAGTATGAGATAGACCAGCAGCAGCGTGAGTTCCTGCTTCACCAGCAGATGAAGACCATACAGAACGAGCTGGGAGGCAATCCTGTTGACAAGGAGGTGGAGGATTTCCGTGCCCGGGGCAAGGAGAAGAAGTGGAGCGAGGATGTGGCAAAGGTCTTCACCCGTGAGCTCGACAAGCTGGCGAGGCTTAACCCCGCCGCCGCGGAATACTCCGTGCAGGTCAACTATATCCAGACACTCCTGGAGCTGCCGTGGAATGAATATACCGATGACAACCTGGACCTCGTCAATGCACAGCGGGTGCTTGATGAAGATCACTACGGGCTCGAGGAGGTTAAGGAGAGGATACTGGAGCATCTGGCGGTGCTCAAGCTCAAGGGCGACCTCAAGTCGCCGATCATATGCCTTCACGGGCCTCCCGGAGTGGGCAAGACCTCCCTGGGCAAGTCGGTTGCCAGGGCCCTGAACCGCAAGTATGCGCGCATGTCGCTGGGAGGACTGCATGACGAGGCGGAGATCCGCGGTCACCGCAAGACTTACATAGGAGCCATGCCGGGCAGGGTGGTGCAGAACATACGCCGGGCCGGGTCATCAAACCCGGTGTTCATCCTTGATGAGATTGACAAGGTGGGACAGGACTTCAGGGGAGATCCCTCCTCGGCACTGTTGGAGGTGCTTGACCCTGAGCAGAATACACATTTCTACGATAACTTCCTGGAGCTTGAGTACGATCTCTCAAAGGTTTTGTTTATAGCAACGGCAAACACCCTCTCAACCGTCAGTCCTGCCCTGCGCGACAGGATGGAGCTGATTCCCCTGACAGGTTATCTGGTTGAGGAGAAGAGGGAGATAGCCATAAGGCATCTCATACCCAAGCAGCTGGAGGCCCACGGCGTCATGAATGACCAGTTCCTGCTGCAGGGTGATGTCATTGAG
Source organism: uncultured Rikenella sp. (assembly GCA_964411345.1). Taxonomy (GTDB): domain Bacteria; phylum Bacteroidota; class Bacteroidia; order Bacteroidales; family VadinHA17; genus SR-FBR-E99. Next base: position 8,689 of record CAYPKP010000045.1, read on the forward strand.
GAGTTGATACAGCGGTACACCCGTGAGTCAGGCGTCAGGGAGCTCGACAAGCGTATAGCCAAGCTGGTCAGGTACAGGGCCAGGGAGATAGCCTTCGGGGATAAGCCCGATGCTGCTGTAACCGTTGAGAAAATGGCTGAAATACTTGGTCCTCCAAAATATCTCAGGGATATCTATGACGGCAATGACCAGGCCGGGGTGGTCACCGGTCTCGCATGGACAGCCACCGGCGGTGAGATTCTCTTCGTGGAGACCTCACTGAGCAGGGGCAAGGGCAACCTCACCCTCACCGGCAACCTGGGCGATGTCATGAAGGAGTCGGCGGTGATAGCCCTCGAATACCTGAAGGCCCACGCATCGATGCTGGCACTGCCTGACACCTTCGCGGAGAAATGGAATGTACATGTCCACGTGCCGGAGGGGGCCATACCCAAGGACGGTCCCTCAGCAGGAATAACGATGGCAGCATCCATAGCCTCCGCCTTCACCCAGCGTAAGGTGAAGAAATATGTGGCCATGACCGGCGAGATCACACTGCGCGGCAAGGTGCTGCCTGTAGGAGGCATAAAGGAAAAGATACTGGCAGCCAAGCGTGCCGGCATCAGGGAGATAGTGCTCTCGGAACAGAACCGCAAGGATGTGGAGGAGATCAAGGTGAAGTATGTCCGCGGACTGAAGTTCAGGTATGTTGACACGATCATGGACGTGCTTGACCATGTGCTGCTCAGGCAGAAGGTTTCAGATGCCAGGGCTATTGAATTCGATTAACCGCAAAAACCAGATCATGAACAAAACAGCTGTTTTCCCCGGCTCCTTCGACCCCTTTACCGTGGGTCATGAAGCGCTTGTCAGGAGAGCGCTGCCGCTCTTTGACAAGGTCATCATCGCTGTCGGTGAGAATGCTGAGAAAAACAACCTTTTCAGCATTGAGATGAGACTCAGGATGATATCAAAGGTCTTTGAGGGCGAAGAGAGGGTGGAGGTCACGCGCTTCAGCGGACTGACGGTTGAATTCTGCCGCAGGCACAATGCAAGGTATATCCTCAGGGGACTGCGGACCGCAGCCGACTTCGAGTATGAGCGCGCCATGGGTCATATGAACTGGAAGATGGCTCCCGAGATAGATACTGTTTTCCTGCTTACAAGCACGGAACACACTCCCGTCAACTCCACCATAGTGCGTGATATCATCAAGAACGGGGGTGATGCATCACCGTTTGTCCCCTCCTCAATAAATCTGTCCGATTACCTCGGAAGATGATCACCTGACTCTCAGGGTGTAGTTCAGAAGATCGAGCAACGACTGAAAGGTATTGTCCTTGATGCGTGCTATCTCCTGTGGCGCAAGCCACTCGGCATGGGTGATGCCCTCCTCGGCCTGCGGCTCGGTTATCATCTCCCCGCTGTAGCTCATGCGGAACCACCATGTCTTCTTCATATACGGCCTGCCGTCGAACAGATAGGTATGGTAGCTGGGAGGGAGAGTGCCCATTATGGCGTGTCCCCTGATGTTGCACTCTTCGGTCACCTCCCTGAGGGCACACTGCTCCGGCGTCTCACCCTCTTCGATATGGCCCTTGGGGAGATCCCACCTTCCGTAGCGCATGATAAAGAGATACTTCCCCGAGGGGTGCCCCACCAGGCCGCCGGCAGCTTCGATGACGGTAAACCAGGAGGAGAAGACCTTCCAGAGGTTGTTGATATTGGTTGAATAAATATTGAGTGAAGGTATCTCGTTATTGACGGCAAACTCTGATATTTGGGCAAAGAGCTCCTCCCTGGCACCGTATTTATGGAAAAGGGCGTATTTTTGCACCCGGTCGGGCTCGGGGGAGAGGGTGATGACCCTGTTGTCAAAGTATATCTTATATCTCAGCATATGGACGAAACCGCAAAGAAAACCGCAGAATACCTTCTGCAAATTAAAGCAATTAAATTACAACCGGCAAAACCGTTTACCTGGGCTTCAGGATGGAGGTCACCAATATATTGTGACAACCGCAAGACCCTGTCGTTTCCCGCTGTGCGCAGTTTCATCAGGGATGCCTTTGCATCAAAGGTCAGGCAGTTATATCCTGATGCTGAAGTGATAGCAGGGGTTGCCACCGGGGCCATAGCCCACGGTGCACTGGTGGCTGACGCTCTCGGCCTGCCGTTCATCTATGTCAGGTCGGGGGCCAAGGACCATGGCCTGGGCAACCAGATAGAGGGTTATTATGAGGAGGGCCAGAGGGTGGTGGTGATCGAGGACCTCATCTCCACGGGAGGAAGCAGCCTGGGAGCCGTAAGGGCACTGCGCGCTGCAGGATGCAGGGTAGAGGGCATGATAGCGATTTTTACCTATGGATTCAAAAAGGCAGAGGAGGCCTTTGCCGCCGGGGAGTGCCGACTTGACACACTGGGCAATTACCCGGTACTGGTGGATATGGCCCTGGACTCAGGATATATCTCCGGGAAAGATGTGGAGACCCTCAGGGAGTGGAGAAAAGAGCCGTCAGAGTGGGGTAGGGAAGGATGAAGGTCAAAGTATAAAGTATTAAGTATAAAGGATAAAGGGTAAAGGGGGCAGGATGTGTGCGATGACGATATACAGCAGCAGGAAGGGAGAGGTGCCGGTAGGCGATGACGACCTCTATGCCTTT
>CAYPKP010000045.1:11430-15222 GCA_964411345.1 uncultured Rikenella sp.
ATACAGCAGCAGGAAGGGAGAGGTGCCGGTAGGCGATGACGACCTCTATGCCTTTCTCACTGACATGCGCAACTTCAGGTCGGTCATCCCTGACGGTTATGTTGATGACTGGCAGGCCACGGAAGACCGGTGCAGCTTCAGGGCAGATAAGGCCGGCAGGATATCTGCAACACTCCATGAGGCCCTGCCCCATTCCATGATAAGCTACAGTGCAGAGACACTCCTCACCGGCAAGATCGCGGTGCAGGTGGTGATAGAGCCTCTGTCACGTAACAGATCGTCATTCTACATCACCGCCGGCCTGAACATGAACCCGCTGGTACGCATGCTGGTGGGCGATGCCGCCGGCACCTATCTGGAAAAACTCATTGATGCCATTGAGGGTTACGGCGGCTACGACAGGATCAGAGGATGTAGTCGACCTCTTTGAAGGCGTATTCACTGAGGGTGCCATCCTCACGGCGCATAATGAGCATTCCGTCGTTTCTGACTGACTCTATCATACCTGTGAAGAGACCGCTGCCCTCTTTGTAACTGTGCCATTCACCCCGCCTGTAGAGGGCCCGCTGATAATCCTCCTCAAGCCGTGTCCACCTGCCGGCGGTGACCATCCGGTACCGGCTGTCGAGCCGTTCCGTCAGCTCGCGGGTGATTCGTGCCAGGTCGTGATTGCTGCCTGTGAGCATGGCAAGTGAAACCGGGTTGGGGGCCCCTCCGGTGAAGACCAGCTGGTTGACATTAAGCCCTATCCCTGCCACACTGCCAGCCAGCCTGGAGCCCATGATGCTGTGCTCAATGAGGATGCCTGCAATTTTCCTGTTCCCGCAATAGATGTCATTGGGCCATTTGACGGACACATCAGAAATATATCCGCCAACAAGGTCACAGACAGCAAGGGAGACGAACTGCAAGATGACAAACTGCTCCTCCGGCTTTACTGCGGCAGGAAGGAGTATGACGCTCATCAGCAGGTTCTTGCCCGGTTCGCTCTCCCAGGTGTTGCCTGCCTGTCCCCTCCCGCTGTCCTGGAAAGAGGCTGTGACAACGGTGCCATCCTCAGACTTCCCCTCCCTCATCAATGCCGAAGCCACGCTGTTTGTTGATGACACTCTGTCATAGTGGATGACGGTTGATCCTATTATCATGATTTTAAGATATATATGTTGCTCATGCCGGGTGCATACGCAGGTTGCACGGCAGTCTGAACAAATTGGCACCACAATTGTAAAAAGAGGTTGTGCTGCACGAAAATACGGATAAATGTTCGTAATTTTGCGCCAGTTAAAAGGAACTGTTTATTACTGAAAAGATTATTGATGGGAAAAACCAGAAAAGATGCCACCCGGGTCACTGAAAGCATAGTCAGGGGATTGTTCGGAAAGAAGGGAGAGAAGGTGGCGCTTATCGATCTGAGAAAAATTGAAAACAGGGTTTGTGACTGGTTCGTTATCAGTCATGCCGCCTCCGCAAGGCAGGTAGACGCTCTTGCCTGGTCCGTTGAGGATGAGGTGAGAAGAGAGACAGGCCTGAAGCCCTTTCATATCGAAGGCAGGGAGAACTGCTTCTGGGTTCTTCTCGATTACGGTGACATCCTGGTGCATATTTTTCAGCAGCCCTACAGGGAGTTTTATGACCTCGAATCATTGTGGGCCGACGGTCATATGACCTTACTGGAGGACAGTTCAGAAAACAAAAGCAACTGATGGCAGAAAGCAAGCCCCCCACCGGACCAAACAAGGATGACAGGAAGAACGGCAAATCATGGTTCAGTTCCAGCTGGTTCTTTGCGATACTTATTCTTTCATTCATCATCGTAAACATATTTTTCCAGGGAAAATATACCCAGAAGGCTGACCAGCGGCAGATCGAGGAGATGGTGATGAACCGCGACATTGAGCGTGTGGTCGTGATCAATGAGGAGCAGGCTGAGATCTATCTTCATCCTGACTCGCTGAAGAGCGGGCGTTATCCTGATTTTGCACAGAAGAGAAGCTTCGGACTGCAGCCTCCGAAGCCTCACTATTACCATACGTTTGGCACCGTGGAGCTCTTTGAGGAGTTCTTCACCCAGGCACAGGAGAAGGCAGGCTACACCGAGGATGAAATCATCTATCTCGATTACCAGAAGCGAAAGGACTATCTTGCCACATTCCTCGGAGTCATTCTGCCGTTTCTGATAATAGCGGCACTGTGGATATACTTCATGAGAAGGATGGCCGGCGGCGGTGCCGGCGGCGGTGCCGGCAACATCTTCAGCGTCGGCAAATCGAAGGCTCAGATCTTTGACAAGGATACACACATCAAGATCAACTTCAACGATGTGGCAGGGCTTGAGGAGGCCAAGACCGAGGTGATGGAGATCGTTGACTTCCTCAAGAATCCGAAGAAGTACACCTCCCTGGGCGGCAAGATACCCAAGGGTGCACTGCTGGTGGGTCCTCCGGGAACAGGCAAGACGCTGCTCGCCAAGGCAGTGGCGGGAGAGGCCAACGTGCCTTTCTTCTCCATCTCCGGATCCGACTTCGTGGAGATGTTCGTTGGCGTGGGTGCATCGCGGGTGAGGGATCTCTTCAAGCAGGCCAAGGAGAAGGCTCCCTGCATAGTATTCATTGATGAGATCGATGCCGTGGGGCGTGCCCGCGGCCGCAATCCCAACATGGGGGCCAATGACGAACGTGAGAATACCCTCAACCAGCTGCTGACGGAGATGGACGGCTTCGGCACCAACAGCGGAGTGATAATACTTGCAGCCACTAACAGGGCTGACATACTCGACAAGGCGCTGCTGCGTGCCGGCCGCTTCGACAGGCAGATACACGTGGAGCTTCCTGACCTGAAAGAGCGCGAGGCCATCTTCAAGGTGCACCTCCGTCCCATAAAGCTGGAAGAGGGATTTGACATCGCCTTCCTTGCCAAGCAGACGCCGGGGTTCTCGGGTGCTGACATAGCCAACGTATGCAATGAGGCCGCACTGATAGCGGCGCGTCGTAACAAGGAGGTGGTTGAGAAGCAGGACTTCCTCGATGCCATCGACAGGATCATAGGAGGGCTGGAGAAGAAGAACAAGATCATCTCCCTGGAGGAGAAGAGGACGATAGCCTATCATGAGGCAGGTCACGCCACGGTCAGCTGGCTGCTGGAGCATGCCAGCCCCCTTCTGAAGGTTACCATCATTCCCAGGGGCAAGGCCCTGGGGGCAGCATGGTATCTCCCTGAAGAGAGATCGATATCCACCCGCGAACACATACTCGATGAACTGGCATATGCTCTCGGCGGCAGGGCCTCGGAAGAGCTCATCATTGGCAAGATTTCAACAGGGGCGCTGAATGACCTCGAGAAGGTGACCAAGCAGGCCTATGCCATGGTTGCCTATTTCGGCATGTCAGACAAGGTAGGCAACATGAGCTACTACGACTCGTCGGGACAGTCAGATTACGGCTTTACAAAGCCCTACAGTGAGAGTACGGCCGAGCTGATTGATGCCGAGGCCAAGAAGATAGTGGAAGAGTCGTATAAAAAGGCCAAGGAGGTGATCTCGGCCAATATTGACGGACTCAAGCAGCTTGCCGAGCAGCTGCTCGAGAAGGAAGTCATCTTCAGCGAAGATCTTGAGCGGATCTTCGGCAAACGCAGGGGTGACCACGGCAGGGACCTGACAGATAATACTCCGCCCGAAACGCTGAAGTCTGAAGAGAACCCTGCCGGAAAGCAGAAGGCTCAGGAGATTCCTGCCGGTGAACAGAAGAGTGAGGAGAATCCTGTCGGGAAGAAATCCGCAGGGCAGCAAACCAC
>CAYPKP010000045.1:15322-24513 GCA_964411345.1 uncultured Rikenella sp.
AAATCCGCAGGGCAGAGAGCTGATCAGGTTGAAACTGCCGGTGAGAAGGGTGAAGTAAAGAGCAGTGCTGAAGGAACGTCGGCATCAGATGACGATAATGGAAAATGAGTGGGTTGTCATAGCAGGGTTTACAGACGATGTCAAAAGCCAGATAGCTGTTGACCGGCTGCTTGCCAATGGCATAGATGCCGTTGCCATTGACAAGCGTGACAGTTTCTACAAGATAGGCGAGATAGAACTCTATGTCCACCGTGATAATGTTCTTCCTGCCAAGGAAATAATCAAGGATCTGTGAGGTGACCAATTTTCTCAGGCGAACCGTCACCGGTGCCTTCATAGTGATTTTCATTCTGGGCGGGCTGTGGCTCCATCCTGTCTCCTTCTTCGTTGTCGTGGCAGTGATGCTGGCAGGCACACAGCACGAGTACTATCTCATGGTCAGAAGCACAGGCGTGCGTCCCCAGCCGGTGACAGGTATTGTCAGCGGATTCATCCTTTATGTAACATCCTCGATGATAGCTGTGGGATGGCTTTCCATGAAGGGTTTTCTGGTTCTCATCCCGGTGATGGTGACAGTGATGACCATTGAGCTCTTCAGGAAGGAGGAGAAACCTTTTGATTCTCTGGCTCATACCCTCTTCTCCGTTCTCTACACTGCTGTTCCCCTCTCCATGTTTCCCTTCGCCGCCTTTGGCCGTACCGGTGCGGAGCCCCTGCTGCAGATGGAAGGAGTACTGTACTCCCCGGGCATACTGACGGGGTTCTTCCTCCTTCTGTGGACCAATGATACGGGGGCTTACCTCGTTGGATCGGCACTGGGCCGGCATCCTCTCTTTAAACGTATCTCCCCGAAGAAATCATGGGAGGGTTTTGCCGGCGGCATTGTACTGACACTGATCGTTGCACAGCTTCTCCCCGGATGGCTGGGAGTAACCGGAACCGCCGGGTGGATGGTAATTGCCCTTATCGTGTCTGTGGCAGGGACCCTGGGCGACCTCCTGGAATCGATGCTCAAGAGGAGTCTCGGGCTGAAGGACTCCGGAACCGTGATGCCGGGTCACGGAGGCTTTCTTGACAGGTTTGACAGCGTGGTCGTGGCATTCCCGCTGGTTTACCTATATTTGATGCTGGCAGTATAATATCATGGCAAAAAAGATAAGGATACACAGGGAAGGCTACAAAATCATACTCACGGCAGTGGCAGTGCTGCTGACGGTCAACGTCGCCGCACGAATAATATGGCCCGGGCTGCCGCTGGCACATAATCTTATCCTGGGAGCCTCTGTGCTGCTGCTGGCCTTTGTGGTCATGTTCTTCCGCACACCTGCCAGGCACGTTGAGCCTGACCCGTTGCTGATCTACGCACCGGCTGACGGCAAGATAGTGGTGATGGAGGAGACCTACGAAAAGGAGTATTTCAGGGACAACAGGCTGCAGATATCCATCTTCATGTCGCCATTCAATATGCACAGCAACAGATATCCGATATCCGGTACCGTTGTCTACACCAACTATCAGCCAGGCAAGAAATTCCATGCCCGCAGCCCCAAGTCGTCGGTACTGAACGAAAGGAGCTCTGTAGTTGTTACATCAGAGAACGGCACTGAGATACTTGTACGGCAGGTTGCCGGTGCGCTTGCCCGCCGCATTGTGACCTACTCCAAAAAGGGAGAGCAGGTCAGGCAGGGCGACGAGATCGGCTTCATCAAGTTCGGGTCGAGGGTGGATATTTTCCTGCCTCCGGGGACTGAACCCAGGGTGCAGATGTTCAGGCAGGTGAGGGCCAGCAGAACGGTGCTTGCCCGTATTGTATAGTATATTGCATGATGAAACCCACATCTGTTGCATACGCAAAAGAGCATGGGAATAATTTCCGGGCATGTGGGTTTCATCAGGCCTTTGATAAATAAATTGTATCCGGATGAAAGAAGACAACAGGATAATTGACCTTACCCCCGACGTAAAATGGATCGGGGTACTTGACTATGATATCAGGACTTTTGATATCGTGATGCACACCGATCACGGCACCACGTACAACTCCTATTTTATCAATGCTGAAAAAAAGACAGTCATTGAGACTGCCAAGGAGAAGTTCAGCGGGAAATATATCAGCAAGCTGAGGAGGGTTACCGACCCTGCAGAGATAGAATACATAGTGCTTGACCATACCGAGCCTGACCACTCGGGTGCCATGCGACAGCTTCTTGATCTGGCCCCGTCGGCCGTGGTTGTCGGCAGCGGCAACGCCATAAGATACCTCTCTGATATCGTCAACAGACCGTTCCGGTCTCTGGTGGTGAAGGACGGTGACACCCTTGACCTCGGAAACAAGACGCTGAAATTCATCTCTGCCCCCAACCTGCACTGGCCTGACAGTATCTATACCTACCTCGTTGAGGACAAAATACTGTTTACCTGTGACTCCTTTGGTGCCCACTACTGCCACGAGGATATGTTTGATGACCTGGTTGAAGATTTCTCTGAGGATTTCAGGTACTATTTCGATGTCATACTGAAGCCCTACAGCAAATTCATGATCAAGGCCATAGAGAAGATCAGGCCCCTTGATATATCCATGATAGCCCCGGGCCACGGTCCGGTACTGCGGAGCAGCTGGAGGGAGACAGTCGGCAAAACCATGGCCCTGGCACAGGAATACATGGCTCTTACTGCCGAAAAGAGGCAGAAGAGGATACTCATAACCTACGTGTCTGCTTACGGCTACACCAAAGAGATGGCAGAGCTGCTGGCCCGCGGAGCCTCGGTCGTTGAGAATGTGGTGACGGAGGTGATGGATATCGAGAGTGCCGACATAGGAGAGATGGATTCCAGGCTTACGATAGCTGACGGAATCATCGTGGGGTCACCCACCATCAACCAGAATACCCTGCTGCCCGTCTATAAGCTTATGGCCATGGTCAGCCCGCTGCGTGACCGGGGCAAGCTGGCCGGCTCATTCGGATCATACGGCTGGAGCGGCGAAGCTCCCACGCTGATAGCGGAGATGCTTGGAAACCTTAAGCTGAAGCTCTTCGAGAAACCTGCAGCATACAAGTTCGTTCCGGAAAGCGACAAGGAGGAACCGCTGATAGAGTACGGCAGGAGGTTTGCAACGGCACTGACGGCCATTGAGGCAGAGGCCTGACAGTGACTGGTTCTAAATAAGCGTTACAGCTGGAAAAAAAGAGGGTGTCTCAAACGGACACCCTCTTCCTTTAACGCAGCCGCCTGGCGGCCGGGAAAAACCGGATTACGATATCGAGATTGAACGGATCTTCTCCTTCTTCTTCTCTTCCTCCAGCTTGGGAATCTCAACATTCAGAATTCCATCCTTGTAGGTGGCTCCGATCTTTTCTCCGTTAACATCCTCCGGCAGATAGAAACTACGGCAGAATGAACTGAAGCTGAACTCCCTGCGCTTGTACCCTTCCAGATCCTCCTGCCTCTCTTCCTTGTGCTCCGAAGATATCGTCAGGACATCATCCTTGACTTCGATCCGAAGATCCTTCTTGTCCATGCCTGGAACGGCAAGCTCAAGGTAAAAAGCCTTCTCACTTTCCCTGATGTTGACAGCCGGCAGACTGCCCGTATTCCTGTTGAAAGCAGGGAAGAAATCCTCATTTAGGAAATCCGATAATGTAAGCGGTTTGTAGTTCCTTCTGGTAATCACTGGTAACATAGCAACCTCCTTTTTTTATATTGTTTGACATTATTAACGTTTACAATCCGTATATTTCAATCTGCATGCCGTTGCCCCTCGGGTGACATAATGGCGTGAAACAATGACCGCGGGGTGACATAATGGCATTTTTAAACGACTGGTTGTATAACCGGGAATTCTTATTATTTTTGAGATGCAGAGCAGACCCGGTGAATGCAGCGGATGGATCAACACTCAGACCCTGATGACCTATGAATACCACACTTCGTAATTTTCTGATCATCGTAGGCATAGCGTTGCTGGTCTATATTTTCTGGTATTTCCGGAACATTTTCGTTTACATCCTCGCTGCCGGGGTGATATCACTGGTAGGGCGTCCCATTGTTGATCTCCTGAACGGGATCAGGATCTGGAAGTTCAGATTCCCGAGGGCATTGAGTTCACTGATAACACTGTTGTTCCTGTACGGGCTTCTGGCTCTCTTCTTTGTGATCTTCATACCGTTGATATCAAAGCAGATAGATGCACTTTCCGGTTTTGATGCCAGCTCACTGGTGCAAGGTTTGCGTGAGCAGATCGACAAGCTGGACCTCCTGTTGAGGAAGGTTTACAAGGAGATGCCGGCTGACAAAACGCTTTATGATATTGCCGTCGACACCATCTCCAATGTTCTCAACCCTGCATCAATAACCGATTTTGCAGGCAACATTGTCACGGTAATAAGCAAGTTTGTCGTGGCCTTTGTGGCGATAACCTTTCTCTCGTTCTTCTTCCTCAAGGATGAGGGGCTTTTCAAGGAGACAGTGATGGTGATGGTGCCCGACCAGTATGAAAAGCGTATCCGTAATGTCCTTCACTCCATCAAGCATCTTCTGATAAGGTATTTTATTGGAATCATCATCCAGTGTTCCATTGTGCTGATCAACATCACCATCGGCATGACGATAGTGGGCTTTCCGTTCCAGCAGGCACTGGTGATGGGTCTTATCATCGGCATCTTCAACGTGATACCATACGTGGGTCCCTGGCTGGGAGGCTCGGTGGCCGTGCTGATGGGCATGGCCACGGCAGTGACGACAGCGGGGTATCCGGTGATCTGGCTGCTGCTCATTTATATGGTTATAGTCATCGCCGCTACCCAGGCTATTGACAACAACCTCATCCAGCCGATGATCTATTCGCGCAGCGTCAATGCCCACCCTATAGAGATCTTCCTGGTGATCCTGGCTGTGGGGAGCTTCGCAGGCATTGCCGGCATGATCGTGGCGGTACCCTCCTATACTGCGCTGAGGGTCTTCGCACGTGAATTCTTCAACAACTTCGGGCCGGTGCGCAAGATAACCTCCGGCCTGGGAAAAGAGACAAAAAAATCGGCAGACTGAAAGATGGCACGGCTGTTTTCCGCCCCTGGCAGAGTTGTACGCTTCTATTATGACGGGTTTCGCACTATGTCGTGGTGGGGAAACAGGGTCTGGATCATCATCCTCGTCAAGCTATTCATTATGTTTCTGATTCTTAAACTCTTCTTCTTCCCCGATTTCCTGAAGACAAATTTCAGTACTGACAGGGAACGGGGAGACTATGTTCTGGAACAACTAACCGGTAACAGCTGAAAATATGATCGAAAACTTTGATCTGTCACTCGTAAACTGGTCGAGGGCGCAGTTCGCCCTGACGGCCATGTACCACTGGCTCTTCGTTCCCCTCACGCTGGGCCTCTCGTTCATCCTGGCGTTCATGGAGACCATCTATGTGCGCACGGGCGATGAGATGTGGAAGAGGATCACCAAGTTCTGGATGACCCTCTTCGGCATCAACTTCGCCATAGGAGTGGCCACGGGTATCATCCTCGAATTTGAGTTCGGCACCAACTGGTCGAACTACTCCTGGTTCGTGGGTGACATCTTCGGGGCTCCCCTGGCCATTGAAGGCATACTCGCCTTCTTCCTTGAATCCACATTCATTGCCGTGATGTTCTTCGGGTGGAACAAGGTGAGCAAAAAGTTTCACCTGGCATCTACCTGGCTCGTGGCGATAGGAGCCAACCTGTCGGCACTCTGGATACTCATTGCCAACGCCTGGATGGAAAACCCCGTCGGCATGGCATTCAATCCCGACACCGCCCGCAATGAGATGAACAGCTTTTGGGAGGTGGTATTCAACCCGGTGGCCATTGACAAGTTCACCCACACCGTGACCTCGGGCTTTGTCCTGGCCTCAGTGTTTGTCGTTGGCATCAGCGCCTGGTTCCTGATACGGAAGAGAGAGCAGACGCTGGCTGTAAAAAGCATTCTGATTGCAGGAATCTTTGGACTGGTCTCCTCGCTGCTGGTGGCATTCACCGGCGACACCTCAGCCCGCACCCTGGCAGAGGTTCAGCCTGTCAAGTTTGCCGCGATGGAGGCTCTCTACGAGGGAAAGACGGACGCCGGACTGACGGTCATCGGTGCCCTCGCTGACAGCGGGGAGAGAATAGGCGAGAAGAAGGTCCATGATGTCAAACTGAAGATAGAGATACCTAAGCTGCTGTCCATTATGACAACCGGCAAGGGGAGCGGTTATGTCCCGGGCATAAAGGACCTCGTGAACGGCAATCCCGAAAGGGGGATACTCTCGGTGCAGGAGATGATCAACCGCGGGACATATGCACGGCAGGTTCTGACCGACTACAAGATGGCAAAGGAGATTGGCGACACGGAGAGCATGGCCACACTGGCGGCAATGTTTGAAGACCGCGATTTCGTCGACAATTTCTTCAGGTATTTCGGCTACAGCTACTTTGAACATCCCTGGCAGGTGATACCGTCGGTGCCCGTAACCTTCTACAGCTTCCGCGTCATGGTGGGGCTTGGTTTCTTCTTTATACTTCTCTTTGCCCTTGCACTATGGTTCTACCGCCGGCAGAGCCTTGAACGCAACAAATGGTTCCTCTGGCTGGCCCTGATCTCGATACCCCTGGCATACCTTGCCAGCGAGCTGGGATGGATAGTTACGGAGATGGGCCGCCAACCGTGGATTATTCAGAACCTTATGCCGGTTAACGTGGCAGTATCGAATATCAGCACCGGTGCGGTGCAGACAACCTTCTGGCTGTTCGCCGTGCTCTTCACCGCACTGCTAATAGCGGAGGTTTCCATTATGGTAAGACAGATCAAGACAGGACCAAAACAGAAGGAGGAGTAAGTCATGACATACCTTGTATCACACGCATTTCTGCAGAATTACTGGTGGCTGATAATATCTCTTCTCGCCGGTCTGCTGGTCTTCCTGATGTTCGTTCAGGGAGGGCAGTCGTTCATCTTCTCCCTGCCGCGCAGCGACATGCATCGCAAGATGATTGTCAATGCCCTCGGCCGTAAGTGGGAGTTCACCTTCACCACCCTGGTCACCTTCGGCGGCGCCTTCTTCGCATCGTTCCCCCTCTTCTATGCCACAAGCTTCGGGGGAGCATACTGGGTCTGGATGGCCATACTGTTCAGCTTTATCATCCAGGCGGTGGCATACGAGTACCGCTCCAAGCCTGCCAACATATACGGCACCAGCCTCTTTGACACTTTCCTCTTCATCAACGGCAGCGTAGGTCCCTTCCTTATTGGTGTGGCCGTGGCTACCTTCTTTACCGGGTCGGACTTCACCCTCGATCTTTTCAACAGGGTCACCTGGGGCTCAGGGTGGCACGGCCTGGAGGCGCTCATCAACCCGGTCAACCTGCTTCTGGGCTTTGCCGTGCTCTTCCTGGTCAGGGTGCTGGGACTGATGTACCTGGCAAATACCATTGATGATGCGGAGCTGGCAGTCACCATAAGAAAAGCCCTGGCAAGGAATGCCGTTCCATTTCTGATCTTCTTCCTTGCATTCGTGGCTGTCATACTCACCGGAAAGGGATTTATGACCACTGCAGCAGGGGAGGTAACACTGGTGAAGTATCACTATCTTCATAACCTTGTCTCCAATCCTCTGACACTGATACTCTTTGCCGGCGGGGTGGTGCTGGTTCTCGTCTCTCTCTGGCTGGCTCTCTTCAGGAGTTCCGACAGGGCCATCTGGTATGCGGGCTTCGGCACAGTACCCGTGGTGATGGCTCTCTTCTTCATGGCCGGCTACGGGGATACAGCCTTCTATCCCTCCTCTGCCGACCTGCAGAGTTCGCTGACGCTGGCCAGGGCATCATCGAGTCAGTTCACTCTCAAGACCATGATGTATGTCTCCTTTATCATTCCCCTTGTTGTTGCCTACATCTGGTATGCCTGGAGCTCCATCAACCGTAAAAGAATAACTTCTGAGGAGATGGGCGGTGATGATCATATGTACTGACCCTCGTGAAGCAGTGAGGAGCCCGGCCCGGGAGTAGTGTGATGGAGACAGCAGGGATAGATACATGGGGGTTCGGAGAGGCCCCGCTGATCATTGCAGGGCCCTGCAGCGCCGAGAGTGAGGAGCAGCTCCTTGTGATAGCGCGGGCCTTGAAAGCCACGGGCAGGGTTCACATCCTGAGGGCCGGGCTCTGGAAACCGAGGTCACGGCCCTCCTCCTTTGGCGGCGAGGGCTACAGGGCCCTCGAGTGGCTGCGTACGGTGAAGGAGGAGACCGGGCTGCCTGTTGCCGTGGAGGTGGCCTCCCCGTTGCATGCTGAGGCATGCATGAAGGCAGGGATAGAGGTGGTGTGGCTCGGAGCACGCACCGTGTCAAACCCCTTCAGTGTTGATGAGATTGTGGCTGCCCTCAGGGGCACCCGACAACCGGTGATGGTTAAGAACCCTCTGGGTCCCGACCTGGATCTGTGGCAGGGTGCCATCGAGAGAGTCCGCGCGGCAGGCATTGAAAAGATCGCTGCCATACATCGCGGATTCACACCATATGAGAGAAGCCGATACCGTAACATACCCAAGTGGGAGCTGGCCATTGAACTGCGCAGCCGCATTCCCTCACTGCCTGTGCTGTGCGACCCCAGTCACATGACCGGCAGGGCTGACCTCGTGCCCGGGATGGCACAGAAGGCGCTCGATCTGAATATGGCAGGACTGATGGTGGAGGTGCATCACGACCCCCGGAACGCATTGAGCGACAGGGATCAGCAGCTCGACATACCCGCTTTCACCAAAATGATGGAAGACCTGGTATTCCGGGCTCCCACATCCGATGATACCGGCTTCCGGAACAGGCTCGGGGAGATGAGGGACAGAATAGATTCCATTGACAACCAGATCATTGAGCTTGTGGCGTCACGCATGAGGATCAGCAGGGAAATGGGAGAGTTCAAGTGCCTGAACGATATAACCATCTTCCAGCTCGAGAGATGGCTGGAAATACTGGAGACAAGAACAAATCACGGCGTTGCCGAAGAGCTCGACAGGGAGTTCGTAGGGAAGCTGATTCGCATCATCCATGAGGAGTCGATACGGTGCCAGGAAAAGGTGATGGATGATCTAAGGGAGAGAGGCAGGTGCCCTTCTGCGGGCCAGGGCGGAGACAAATGAGATTGCCGTGTATGCAGCCATGATAAGAGGCAGCGCAGCGGCCCTGAAGA
>CAYPKP010000046.1:0-3443 GCA_964411345.1 uncultured Rikenella sp.
GGGCCGACAGGGTTGACAGCACCGCCGGTGCGGTGAGGGTTGTCGACTATAAGACCGGAGCACCGAAGAAGGAGGCTGTGACACCGGAAGATCTTTTTGATGAGGAAAAGGAAAAAAGAAATGATGCATTTCTCCAGGCCCTGATATACAGTTGCCTGATCCGTGACCTGCATAAAGACCGAATGGTTATCCCTGCTATTTACTGGGTGCAGCAGATCTCCTCGGCTGATTTCACTCCCTATGCCCCTGTGGCGGGCCTCAATGGTCCCGGCGCTGACCGGAACGCCTGGGAAGAGTTCATGGGGAGGTTCTCGGAACAGCTGGATAGGACACTCGGGAGTATTTTCTCAGAGGATGAGGAATACAGGATGACACAGTTTGAACGGCGCTGCACGTGGTGTCCGTACAGGGCACTCTGCCGGAGATAGGAACAGAAAACTTATTTTTCGATCCGGCGCTGAAGTGCTGCCATGCGTATCGCCGTGACTGCCGCCTCATCGCCCTTGTTGCCGTGTATCCCCCCGGCACGTTCCAGCGCCTGCTGCTGCGTGAGGGTGGTAAGCACACCGAAGATGAAAGGTATGTTGTAATCGAGGTTGAGCTGCGTGATGCCCTGGGTGACTCCCTGGCATATGTAGGTGAAATGTGGTGTCTCTCCCTGTATCACACACCCGAGGCATATGATCCCGTCGGTGTCGTCATACTCAGCCAGCCACTGCGCTCCCAGCGTCAGCTCGAAAGTGCCGGGTACATGATGAACAACAATATCATCTTCCGATACTCCGTGTCCTTTCAGCGTCTTGACAGCCCCTTCCAGCAGAGCATGGGTGATCTCACTGTTCCAGTCGGCCACGACAATACCGAACCTCATCCCGGTCGCATCGGGGATCTGTGAAGGATCGTATTCAGAGAGATTGCGGGTTGCCACCTGTCAGTCGATATGCATCTTTACCCTGGCAATGTATTTATCAATGCTTCTCCCTTCATTGCTCTCAGGGTATTTGTCCTTGATCTGCATGTAAATCTCCAGTGCCCTGGAATAGTCACCTCCCGTCTCATAGAGCATTCCTGCCTTCATGAGGTAGATGGGGGAATGAAACGAGTTGTCAGCCATATCGGCAGCCTCGAGGTAGTATTTGATACCCTCACCGGTATCACCCAGCTCAACATTGGCATCGCCTATCAGTCCTTTGGCCTGGGGGGCCAGTATCTCGTCGCTGACCTTATATTTGTTAAGATATTCGAGTGCCTCCTCAAACTGACCAAGATGCATCAGAGAGGCTCCGGCATAAAAGTTAGCCAGCCTGCCCGACTTGGTGCTTTTGTATTCATCGGCTATGTCTATGAAGCCTAGATTGTTGCCGTCACCGTAAAGAGCCAGCTTCAGGGAGTCCTGCCCGAAATACTGCTCAGCCATGAATAACTGGCTGAGAGCCTCTTCATTCTTCTTGTTGTTGTAGAGCCTGATCAGCCAAATAAGTCCCACAACGACAACAGCGCCGGCCAGTACGTACAGAAGCGGCTTGTAATTCTGCTCAAGGAACTGTTCTGTTTTTGAAAGTGTCTGTTCGACATTCTCCATTCCCTTGTTGCCGGTATCCTTTTTCTTGCTCATTTCAATGTTCTCTCTTACAGGTCAAAAAATAACTCCGCAAAAGTAGTATTTCTGTACTTATGAAAAAATAAAAGCATAAAAAAATGCTCCGGCAAGCGGCAGCAGGGTGATTGGGAGCGCGGGAGGCGTCGCGGCGGCCGGCGGGGCTCCTGACACTGCACTCTGCACGGCTGCTGATCCGGCAGCTCCCACTGCACCTGACCCTGCACTCTGCGCGGCTGCTGCTCCCGCAGCTCCCACTGCACCTGACCCTGCACTCTTAACGGCTGCTGCTCCGGCAGTGACCCCTCTTACTGACC
Source organism: uncultured Rikenella sp. (assembly GCA_964411345.1). Lineage (GTDB taxonomy): Bacteria > Bacteroidota > Bacteroidia > Bacteroidales > VadinHA17 > SR-FBR-E99. Next base: position 1,915 of record CAYPKP010000046.1, read on the forward strand.
CGCAGGTTGCCTCAGCCGTTTCTTTTCTTAACTTTGGAGTTCCATCAGAAGCGATCACAGGAGATGCATCTTGCCAGGCTGGAACTGACCAATTTCAAGAATTACGGGGAGGTAACCCTCGACCTCTCTCCGGGCTTCAACTGCTTTGTCGGAAACAACGGCGTCGGGAAGACAAACATACTCGACGCAGTCCATTACCTCTCTCTCACCAAGAGCTTCTTCAACAATTCCGATGCTCTCAGTATAAGGCACGGTGAGGATTATTTCATTCTCAAGGGTCTTTTTGTCAGGGATGGCAATACCGATGAACTCTCCTGCGGCTTTCAGAGACAGAAGCAGAAGGTGTTCAGGCTCAACGGGAAGGAGTACCAGCGCATGTCAGACCATGTGGGCAGGTACCCCGTGGTGATGCTCTCACCGGCAGACAGCATCCTGATCACTGGTCCCAGCGAAGAGCGCCGACGTTTCATGAATATGATCATCAGTCAGTATGATCCGGTATACCTTGACGCTTTGATGCGATACAACAAGGCACTGATGCAGAGAAACAGGATACTCAGGGAGGGTGGACGCGACAGCACCAGCATGCTAGAGGTCTACGACGAGATGATGCAGCCTGAGGCAGAGGTCATAAACCGCTCACGCAAGGCCCTGACGGATCAGCTTGTGCCTCTCTTTGCATCCTATTATGCCCAGATATCCGGTGGCGCCGAGAAGGTGGGGATAAGATACAGGTCGCATCTCAATGACGGGGATTACCGTCAGCAGCTTGCCAATGTCCGGGACAGGGATCAGGCCATGCAGTTCACTACCCTCGGCATACATCGCGACGACCTTAACTTCGAAATTGACGGCTATTCGGCACGCACCACGGGAAGCCAGGGCCAGCAGAAGTCGTTCATCGTGGCACTCAAGCTGGCAAAATACGGACTGATAGGAAGAATGAACGGCTTTGCGCCTGCACTGCTGCTGGATGATATCTTTGACAAGTTCGACAGCAACAGGGTGGAGGAGATAATAAGGCTGGTGAGCTCCGGAGAGTTCGGACAGGTGTTCATTACAGACACGCAGCAGGATCGCATTCACCGTATTCTCGATACCACCGGCGTCGATTTCAGGCTATATCGAATCGGACGGGGGGGAATTGAGGAGGAGATAACAAACGGAAGCAAACAGCCAGATGCGCAGAAATAAGACCATAACCCTTGGAGAGGCTCTGAATGACCTTGTCAGGGAATACAGGCTGGAGCCCAAGCTGAAGGAGGCATCGGTCATTAACCTATGGGAGGGGATCACGGGCAAGGTGATATCCGCCCGCACAAAAAAGATTTACCTGAAAGAGGGTATGCTTCACATCTACGTCACCTCCTCAGTGGTGAAAAATGAACTGATGATGTTGCGGGAGTCTCTCTGCAGCCAGTTGAACAGCAGGGCAGGAGAGGTGGTGGTAAAAGAGATCGTCGTTCACTGACCGGCACTCTTCGGCCGGAGCTGACTTGCTGACAATCAATGGTTAACGCTGAGCGGTC
>CAYPKP010000046.1:3543-24434 GCA_964411345.1 uncultured Rikenella sp.
CGGTCGCGGCCAGCTTAGCACTCAGACATCAACGTTTTCCGGTTCAGGCCTGCTCATCACCCGGATATCAAGACCGGCCGGCTGCCGGAATCTGACGGAGGGCCGTCAGATCTCAGTTGCCTTGTAATCACCCATCCGTATCTCGATCCTGCGGTGGTGCCCCTTGGAACTGACAAAATGGTACTCTCTTCCTCCAAAGCCGAGAACCACGGATCCTCCTTCATCCAGGTGTATCGTTACTTCTGCTCCGGGGTAGTCGTGCAACAGCACATTGGCCATCACAAATGCCTTCTCGGCACCGTCGCCGCGCCCGAAGTTCCATACCTCATCCGGCTGGGCCATCCTGCCCGAATCATAAATAGACTTGTTTTTCATGCCTGACAGCACTTTATAGATGGCGTCAGCCGGTCCGCCTGCAAGAGCCGATACCGGATTCCTCTCCATTGCTGCCTTGATGAACGGCCTCCAGTCGGTATAATTCATGTCACGGTAGGCATAGAGTGCCAGCAGCGACATCTCCGACTCTGATGCCGAGGCCTTTATCTTTGCTATTATATCATCACGGCTGTCCGTGACAGCTATTTCCGGGGAAACTGCTGAAACAAACTCCCTGTCAGCGGAGGGAAGCCTTGGCTCGGTTACCGTGAATGTCCTGATATCGCTGAACATCCTCCTGACACAGTCGGTATGTTCCGTTGGAAATGATTCCAGGAATCCTGCCTCAAGCTCCTTAAGGTCTGAACCCGCCCGCTCCCTGAGAAAGCTCTCAACATCGTTCAGAATGATCTTGCCCGGTACAGGATCGGGGAAAAACTCTTCATTGTCCACCTCCGCAAGCAGCCTGTCGCGGGTCTCCTCATTCATCCCGGCCTTTGAAGAGTGCTCATATTCAAAGAGCTTTTCAAGGGTGATATAATAGGTGGATCCGGTACGTAGATAATTATACTGGAACAGACATTTGTATTCCGTCTTGAACCTCAGGAAATTAATGAAAACTGTCGGGGTAAGGGTTGTGCTGATAAAACTCCTCAGCTTCTGGCTGAAACTGAGGTAGTCATCCCTGTTGATGGTCGCCCTGTCATAGACGGTATGAATATGGCCCGAGATGTGTGAGACTATGGTAACCTTCTCATTCTCAAGTGCCCTGCGCGCTTTTCCCGATAGCGAGGTGCCGTTGAACCACATGTTCCTGGTCATGATACGGCGGTTGTTGGTGAGAAGCCCCTCCTTCTCATCTATGAAATTCTGCGAGTGCAGGGGCGTGGCTATCATAAATATCTTCTCAAGGGGTATCTCACCTACAATGAACATGGCAGCAGCATAAAGCGCCGCAAGACTGACACACTCACCGGCTCCCGTGGTGTAGTGCTCCCTGTGCCTGAAGGCATCCATCGCCTCCACGGTCTCTGTCTTCCAGTAAGGAATGACGGAAGAATCATACTTGTCAAGGCCGAAATGCTTCCGGATGTCAATGCTGAAATAATACTTGTCTCCCTCATATCCGAAAAGAGCATTCGATTGTTTCAGTAACTCAGTATCAAAGAAATCCGAGAATCTGGCAATCTCTTTCTCCTTTTCAGTAAGCCCCCAGGTCTCAAGATCCAGGTTAAAGATGTAATTGTCAATGATATACTGCTTGATACGGTTTGCCCTGCTGGTGAAATTCTTGCGGTGCATTTCCCTGAACCATGGGTCGTCACGCCATCGCCATATCAGTGGCGACATGATATTTGCAAGCACCAGGGGATAGAAGAGCTCCGGGAAGATAAATATCTCCATATCGGAGAGGGTATAGGCGGAAGAGTATTTCTCAAGCGTCTTCCTGTCAGAAAAGTCAGGAGAAAGTCTGGAAGTCATGAATATTTTTTATCAGAACAACAGAACGGTTCTTTTGTTTGTCGTCAGAAGATTTCTACGGCAGGGAAGAAGAATGAAGCTTCTCTTGCAGCATTTTCCGGCGAGTCGGATCCGTGAACCGCATTCTTCTGAACGTCGGTGGCAAAATCTGCCCTGATGGTTCCCGGGTCAGCACTGGCCGGATCGGTGCTGCCTATCAGCCTGCGAAACTCCTCAACGGCATTGGCCTTTTTCAGTACCGTCACTATCACCGGTCCGGACGACATAAACTCCACAAGCCCTTTATAGAATCCACGCTCACGGTGCACAGAGTAAAAATCCTCCGCCTGCTGCCTGGTTAACCACACCATCCTGAGTGCCGCAATGGCAAAACCTGAATCGGTGATCCTTGTCAGTATCTGACCCGTATATCCCTTGCTTACGGCGTCAGGTTTAATAATGGAAAAAGTCATGTCAGAGTCCATAACCAGATTGTGATAGTGTTAGTAAGCCAATATTTCAATACCTTGTTATTTTTCTTACCTTTGTCGCCTTCAACAGCCATTGCTGTGCCAGAGTTTGGTAAATATACAAAAGAATTAAAGAAGCTCATTGAGGGAGCAGAGCATATTCTGCTCATATGCCACATCAATCCTGACGGTGATGCGGTCGGCGCCATGCTGGCGCTCAGGAGATGGATCATTGCCCATGGCAAGGATCCCCGGATGATATCTCCCAATGCACTTCAGCAGTTCCTGCTCTGGATGAACGATGTGGATAAGGTTGTCGACTTCCACCACAACCAGGAAGAGGCGTCAAAAATGATCCGCGCTGCTGATCTAATCATCATGGTCGACTTCAACTCAACCTCCAGGATGGGTAAGGCTGAAGAGCTGGTGCTCGCCTCCGATGCGAAGAAGGTGATGATAGACCATCATCCCGATCCGGGCAACTTTGCTGACCTCGTCATCTCCGATACCGGAAGAAGCTCTACATCGGAGCTAATATACTTTCTTGTCAACGGCATGGAAGGGGAGGAGTTCAGCGACAGCGATTTCTTTACCGCCGTCTACGTCGGAATCATTACCGACACCGGCAACTTCGAGCACGGATACTATACGGGTGATACCATGCGAACCGTTGGCCACCTGCTCGATATGGGAGTGGACAAGGAGAAAGTCTTCAATCACATATTCAGCAACTTCTCGGAAAACAGGATCCGTCTCAAGGGATTCGCACTCCATAACCGGATGGTGGTCAACGAGGCACTGCATACCGCCTATATATGGCTGACACGCGAGGATCTTGAAAGTTTCAGCCATGTCAAGGGCGATACCGAAGGATTTGCAAATGTATTGCTGACTATCCGGGGAATAGTGCTATCCGTGCTCTTCGTGGAACGCAACGGGTTTGTCAAGATGTCCCTTCGGTCCAAGGGCAGCTTCAATGCAAACCAGCTTTCACGGCAGTGCTTCAACGGCGGCGGACACCGCAATGCGGCAGGTGGTGAGATGAAAGGCTCAATTGAAGATGTGGTGCGCCACTTTGAAAATACCCTTCCCTCTTTCAGGGATGAGCTTGAGGCTGCTGCTGCCGATATAATAAAATGAAACAGATCATTACCATAATTGTTCTCCTCATCACTGTCAGCTGTCAGAACAAGCCTGACAGCAACAGCAGCTCAAAGTCGCCATCTGAGGCAGACCTGATAGAGATGAACAGGTCGCTGATTACGCGTGACCGTGGGGAGATTACTGACTTCATCGGCAAAAGCGACATACCCTTCACCGAAACCGGAACCGGACTATGGTACAACGTAATCACCGAGGGAACGGGAGACAAAATCGCCATGGGCGACAATGTGACATTTGACTATGAATGCACCCTCATAAACGGAGAACGCTGCTACAGCGGGTCTCAGACAATAAGGGTGGGCTACGCTGATGCCGGGAGCGGAGTGACTGAAGGACTCCAGATGATGACAAAAGGCAGCGATTATCTCTTCATCATACCCCCTTACCTTGCTTTCGGTCATACCGGCGACGGTGATATGATACCGGGCCGTGCAATACTGCTCTACAGGATCAGAATCAAGGAGATCAATTAGTTTGGAACAATTTTTGCGGTAATGGGGGAAACATTGAAAAACAGGATGAGAAGTTCACTATATGCAATCGCAACCGTGGCCCTTGCCGCATTAATGATATCATGTAACCCGGCAAAAGCGTACGAGGAGGAGGAGAAGAGCCTTATAGCTTCCTATATCGCTGAAAATAACATCAATGTTGCTCCTGACGCTGACGGCCTTTACTATATTGAACAGGTGCCCGGTACCGGCGAGCTTATCAAACCAGGAGATTCCGTCGGGGTCTACTATACCCTCTTCTTCCTCAACGGGGAACAGGTTCAGAGCAATGCGGGAACAGACACCCCATACAGGCTGAGGGTCGGATCCTATGAGGTCATTGAGGGATGGTCACTGGGACTAAGGTATATGAAACTGGGCACGAAGGCACAGATCCTGCTTCCCTCCGGCCTGGCATACGGACCCATGGGATTTGGGTACTTCGATTACTATGGCAACTATTACTCGGTGATCCCGGGCTACACCCCTCTGCTATACCAGATGCAGGTGGTTGAACTTGTCAGGGCCAGGAAATAATCTTAAGCTGTAATAAATCAGCCTCTCCGCTCACGGTGGCAAAGGCAGTGCTGCCTCTTCTGCCGGGGAGAGGAAACACCATGATGGATGGTTTTCTTACCTTCCTATGACTACTGCATCTCCCGTGACGGTTATCCTCTTCAGGGTATCGGCATACTTTGCCCACGGTCCCTCCAGAAATCCGTCAATCAGCTTCACCGCTTCCGCAAGTGCAGCCTCAGCATCGGCCATGCTCTTCTCCTCCTGCTGCGAGGGAACACCTGAAGCCATCAGCAGCGCACGGTAACCATTGATCCGGGAGATGAGACCCTCCTCCCTTCTCCCAAAGGTCCTGTCAAGCCCCGCAAGCTCCTCTTTGACAGTATTATGAATATCAGATACCGCTGCTGCGAAGTCGGGCAATCCTGATATCAGGCTGTCGCCCTTCGCAATGCTCTCCCTGATGGCGGCGATCTTCCTGAGCTTGTCATTCAGTTCCGCGACACGTGCACTGAATGCCTCAGCCTTCTCATAATTCTGCCTCAGTGCATCAACGTCCGGAGCCTCTCTGCGAGGATCGGCACTTACCTTTACTCTGGTGGTGGAACTCTCCTCTCCGTTGGTCAGGGTCACGCTGTATGTCCCGGGAATGACAACCCCGCCGAAGTTCCTGTACCATCTCGATCTCGGATCTTCACGCTGTTGTGCCGACGGGTATGAAGCCACAGGGAGCGGATCACGGTCAAACCGCCAGGTAAGGCGGTTAAAACCGCGTACGGCATCTACCTCTGTCGTCCTGACACTCCTGCCACTCTCATCCCTTATTTCTGCCTTTACCTTGCCCGCGGGTTCACCTGTGTAAAAAGAGATCATTGCTCCCTGCTGCCGGTTATCACCCTGGTACATGGCATCGCCGTAGAAATAGTATCCGGGAAGATTGCGGGTGGAAACCATATAGGCTTCAGGGGCTTCGAAGGCCGTAATCCTGCTGTCCAGCAGCTTGTTTCCTTCTGACGCGAGGGCCCGCAGGGGCCTTATGTCATCAAGGATCCAGACGGCCCGCCCGAAGGTCCCGATGACCAGGTCATGCTCCCGGGGGTGAATGACCATGTCGTAGGTCGAGACTGTGGGATAACCGCTGGTCCACCTGTTCCATTCCTCACCGCCGTCAAACGACACATAAAGGCCGTATTCGGTACCTGCAAACAAAAGCCGTGGTTCAACGGGATCCTGGGCAAAACAGAGCACATAACCCCAGACATCAGTATCGTCTATGATCCGCTTCCAGCTTTTGCCCATATCCTTCGTCCGGAAGAGATAGGCTGCATTGTCGCCCTGCCGGTAGTCGTTTACTACGGCAAAAGCCTCACCGGCATCATGCATTGATGCTGTGATCTGGGGTACCCATCCGTTGCGGGGCATGCCCCTGATATTCTGCGAACTGTTCTTCCATGTGGCACCACCGTCGCTGGTGACCTGTATCATGCCGTCATCAGTTCCGGCCCAGATTATGTCACGCTGCAAAGGACTCGGAGAGATGGTGATCACAGTACAGTGATTCTCCGCACCGGTGGCCTCATGGGTGATGCCCCCGCTCTCTTCCTGCTTCTGCTTTTCAGGGTCATTGGTGGTCAGGTCAGGAGAGATCCTGGTCCAGCTGTCGCCCCTGTCCGTGCTCCTGTGCACAAACTGACTTCCGAAATAGATGGTGTTGTTGTCAAAGGGATCCTGCGCCAGTGCCGAATTCCAGTTGAAACGGAGCTTCTCCTCACCTTCGGCCACCGGCCTGATGCTCTTGCTCCACCCTGTGGTCACATCTATTCTCTGCAATGAACCTCCCTGCGACTGAGCATAGCAGTAGCGGCTGTCGCCGGGGACGGGGAGGGCATCAAAGCCGTCACCTCCCATCAGGAAATCATACATCTCATTGATAAGCGGACCACGATGCCAAGAGTAGGCCGGACCCCTCCATGACCCATTGTCCTGCAATCCCCCGTAAATATTGTAGGGAAGCTCGTTGTCAACGCTGATATGATAAAACTGACCCACAGGCAGGTTCTCTATGTGCCTCCAGGTGACCCCCCTGTCGTAAGTGATGCCCATTCCCCCGTCATTGCCGTCAAGCATCCGGTCCGGATTGACGGGATCAATGTACCAGGCATGATGATCAAGATGTACCGACTCAGCCGTGCTTTTGTCAAAGGTCAGAGCACCGTCCTCACTCACGTTGACACCTGAATAAAGCGTATAGATCCTGTTCTCATTCTGAGGATCAACATATATTTCCGCATAATAGAACGGCCTGTTTCCGATGTTGCGCTCACCCCGCTTCTCCCAGGTGACGCCGCCGTCAGTGGAACGGTAGATGGCCGATGGCTTTGACTCGACATAGGCGTAGACATATGAGGGGTTCGATGCCGCTATTGCCAGCCCCATCCTCCCTTTCACCTCGGGAAGCCCTCCCTTCACTTCGGTGAAGGTGTCCCCTCCGTCACGCGTAAGCCAGAGGCCCGACCCTTCGGGTGATGACCTGAAGAACCAGGGCCAGCGCTGGTGATCCCACATGGCCACAAAGATCTTGCCGGGGTTGGAGGGGTCCATCACCATGTCAGCCACCCCGGAAGTCTCATTGGTAAAGAGAATCTGCTTCCAGGTATTGCCGCCGTCGGTGGACCGGTATAATCCTCTCTCGGTATGAGGTGCCCATGGATTGCCAATGACACCGGCAAAGATGATATCCGGATCAATAGGGTCAATGATTATCCGGTGAATGTAACGGGTAAGCTCCAGACCCATGCACTTCCAGCTTATACCTCCGTCGGTGCTCTTGTAAATACCGTAACCACCGGTGACACTGTTGCGCGGATTGCCTTCCCCCGTGCCTGCCCAGACGATGTCGGGCCTTACGGGATCAACGGCAAGGGCACCTATTGACGCCACCGCCTCGTTGTCAAAGATGGGTTTAAAGGTGGTGCCGGCATTGGTGGTCTTCCAGAGACCGCCGGAGGCAGTGCCGACATAGAAGATGTTCTCATTCCTGGGATCGACGGCAAAGGCAGTCACCCTGCCGCTCATGCCTCCCGGACCAATGTTCCTCGGCTTTATGCCGTTGAAGAGACTCATGTCTGTTTTCTGTGCCGCAACTGTGAACGCAACAGATGCAATCAGAGCCGATAAAAAGATTTTTCTGAACATGGCAATAGCATTTAGGGATCACAATGTAACCAATAAAAACAAAAAGAAGCAGTTGCCGATATGTGTTTTACAATATGAGAGAGCTTGTCACGACTGCAGGAGAAAGACCACAGGCCTCTTGTCAATAGCGGGCGGCGCCTCCCGCCAGGCAGCTATGCTCTTCGTGCTGACAAACTCGGTGTCCAGGGTGATGTCTGCTGCTATGCAAAGCTGTGTTGAGGGTCTGCAGACTGAAAGAATATCATGCAGCATCTTTCCGTTCCTGAAGGGCGTCTCCATGAATATCTGCGTTTCTCCTCCGGCAGACCTCTTCTCAAGATTCCTGAGAGCCTTCTGCCTGGCTGTGCTCTCCACGGGCAGGTATCCGTGGAATGCAAACCTCTGCCCGTTCAGTCCTGAGGAGACCAGGGCCAGCATGACCGAAGAGGGCCCGGTAAGAGGCATGACCCTGATATTTCTTCGGTGTGCCTCAGCAGCAACCAGGCTTCCGGGATCAGCCAGCCCGGGCATACCTGCTTCGCTCATGACCCCGGCATCAGCACCTGATGACACCCTCCCCAGGAGATCAGTGATCACAGCCGGCTCAGAGTGCTTTCCAACATGAAAAAAGAGAGTGTCGTCAAGCGGAAAACATTTGTCGAGACTTCTTAGAAAACGGCGTGCACTCCTCAGATCCTCAACGGCAAACAACCTTAGTGAGAGAACAAGCTCCCGTGCACCTGCAGGTATTGTCAGCGCATGGTCGGGATTGCCAAGCGTCACAGGCACCATATATACTACTCCACTCATACGGACAGAACAGTCATGCGGCAAAGATAGACAAAAGCCTCCGCTCATGGCAAAGTGACAACCGATATTGTTCTTCTCTTATTTTCGGGTTATGTTTGCAAAACGAATCCGAATGCCAGTGAAAATAACTTTTCTTGGAACGGGAACCTCCCAGGGCGTGCCGGTAATTGCCTGCGAATGCTCTACATGCATGTCGGCTGACAGCAGGGACAAGAGGCTCAGAACCTCGCTGCTGGTGGAGACGGGCAACAATAACCTTGTCATTGACGCAGGTCCTGACTTCCGGCAGCAGATGCTGACCGCCAGGGTCAGGAAGGTTGATGCCATACTGCTGACCCATGAGCATAAGGACCACATCGCCGGGATGGACGACCTTCGCGCCTTTAACCACAGGAGCCAGGCGGCAATTGACATCTATGCAGAGGAGAGGGTCCAGAATGCCGTCAGAAAGGAGTATGCTTACGTCTTCTCGGAAAACCGTTATCCCGGTGTGCCCAGGATGGAACTGCACAATATCAGTGACCGGAGCTTTGAGATCAATGGCGTTGAAGTGATACCCCTCAGGGTATTTCATTACCGGTTGCCGATAGTTGGCTTCCGTATAGGAAATATGGCCTACATTACTGACGCCAACTACGTTCCGGAGGAGACAAAAGAACGGTTGGTGGGAGTGAAGTATCTGGTGATCAATGCCCTGAGGAGAGAGAAGCATGTTTCACATTTCAGCCTCGGAGAGGCAGTCGGTTTTATTCAGGAAATCTCCCCCAGGAAGGCTTATATTACCCATATCAGCCATCAGATGGGAAAACATGAAGAGGTGAACAGGGAATTGCCAGTAAATGTCACACTGGCATGGGATGGCCTGGAGGTGAACTGTGATGAGTGAATTACCGCTTCTTGTAGCGGTACAGTTTTTTCTGGTATTTTTTTGAGAAGAAATATTTATTGCGGCCTAGTTGCGAGGTGTCTATGTATGAGTTCTTTCTTGCCTCGCGGTAAGTATTCTTTTTGGTCGATGCACATCCAGGCATAAGCAGGATGGCCGCCAGAAGCAAGATGATCAATGATATGCCCTTGAACTCTTTTCTTTTCATCGGTTCAGCCCGGTTCGGCATCTAAAAGTAGTAATAAAATCACTGACATTCTGATAAAATTAACTTCTTTGCCTAAAATAGCTCATTGACTGTACCTTCCCCTTTTATTTTCAGATACAAAATCCTAAATTGCATTCCCGTAAAGTCGGACAGCTATTTTTCAGGTTATACTCCAATGTACTGCTTAAAGTTTCGAATATTCGCCTTTTTTTTGCTCCTTCTGACCCCTCTTTCAGCCCAGAAGCTTGAAAATCTCGGCATTGTGAAGGACAACGGAGCAGATGTTGCAGCCCTGGTCCTCGAAGACAGCAGCCGGATAATCCTCACTGCTCCAAAGCCTCTCTTCAGCTTCAGGCTCGACGGTGTCTATTTCGATTCTGACGATGTGCCGGCCGGACTGACGGGTAACCGTTTTGTGATGATATTTCCCGGTGGTGTGGAGGCCGGATATACTCCAAGGGGCGGATCTCATCCCGGTTTTTTAGCCGAGCTGGTGCTGAGAAACACCTGGAATGACACGGTTACCATAAGTGATGTTGTTCCCTTCGGTGAGAATGGCAACAGCGCCTGGATCACCGGCTACGGTCCGCCGGGACTTGCAAGGGCAAACCTCTTCCTGCCGGGAAAGAGCCCTGTCAGGGTGATATTGCCGGACAATGCCTGGGAGACAGGTTTTGCAGCCTTCGAGGCCGGCGGGGGAATGTCGGTGAGTGCCATTGCCAGACGCATTGGCACCGATAACGGAACAGTCAGACGGTATGAAACGATCCTGCCGCCGGGAGCCAGGGTGACATACCATATCTGGGCTGACCTCTGCAGAGGGCCATGGCAGGAGGGTCTGCGACTGATGTTCTCAGAACGGTGGCTCTACGACCTGCCTCTCTTTGATGATGCCCTGTACAGACGCGATGACCTGAAATGGATACGGGAAAGCTACCTGATGATACTGCAGATGGCATGGGACAGGGAATTCCATGACCGCTTCAGCGGCGAATATAACTTCGGCACTCTGCTTTCACAGTACAACAGCCTCTTCGGACATGTCGATGTGTTCGGCATGTGGCCCACATGGCCCAGGCTGGGGCTGGATGAGAGAAACCAGTGGGACCTCTACCGCGACCTGCCCGGAGGAACGGAGAGACTGAGAGCTGTCAGCCGGCAGGCGAGGCTGAACGGCTGCCGTTTTTTTATCGCCTATAACCCCTGGGACCGCAGCACCAGGGGAGAAGACCACCTCTCGGGCATGGCTGCCATCATTGCCGCCACGGAAGCTGACGGCGTGGTGCTTGACACGGAGGGACGTTCATCGGCCGAGCTGCAGTACGCGGCAGACACCGTGCGCCAGGGCGTGGTGATGTATTCCGAAGGTATGCCGGTTGTAAGGGATATGCCGGGTATCGTTGCCGCCCGGGTACATAATGCACTCTTCCTGAGCCCTGAGCTGAACCTGAATAAGCTGATACGACCTGACTTTGCCATCTTTCGCGTTGCTGACGTGGGAGAGGATATCCTGCACAGGGAAATATCCGTCGCCTTCTTCAACGGTTACGGGACCGAACTGAACCTCTACAGGCCGGGAAGACGCAATGCAGAATACACGGCAGACCTGGAGTACCTTGCCTCAACAACATACATACTCAGGAGAAACAGCGACGCCTTCCTCGACATGATGTGGACCCCGCTGGTCAGAAGCATGGCGGACAGGCTCTATGTCAACAGCTGGAGGGCAGGGGAGAAGAGCATATATACCGTCCTGAACATGGATAACCTGGGTTACGACGGACCTCTCTTCTCCGTTGGCGATACCGCCGGAAAACACCTTGTCTCGCTATGGAGGCATGAAGAATTGCTGCCGTCGGTAATCAACGGTCAGCTGATGGTGCCGGTGAAGGCCGCAGGATGGAGCCGGGCACATAACGGAACCAGAAAGGAGAGCTCCGTTGATTGCATAGCCCTGCTGCCTGAACTTATCAGCAGCCGCATGGAAGGCAACAGCCTGCATCTCTCCTGTGAAACCACCGGCCTTCTGTCAGTCTACAGCGGAGCACCGGGTTACGGCAATAATCCCTTGATGGAGCTCAGGTCGCCGACCGACTCACTGATTCCCCTGGAGAGACTGTTCGGGATATCCGGGGAAAAGATCGTCATCGAACTGACGGATAAGGGATTGCTGCTTGATGAAAGGGTGATTGAAGCCAGGACAGGAACACCATGGCTGGTCTCAGAGATAAGAAGGACGCCCCCGCCGGTGGTGATGCCGGACGATATGGTCCTTGTGCCGGCTGCGACGGTGAGCTACAGGCTTGATGCCAATGATGAGTTTATTGCCTATCCCAATGCTGGCAAGGTGGTTACGGTTGAGACTGACAGCTTTCTTATTGACAGGTACCCGGTCACCAATGAGCAATTCCTGCGTTTCATAAGGGAAACAAGATACATACCTGATGATACAACCAACTACCTCAGACACTGGGAAATGGGACTGCCGGCAGCAGGGCAGGAGCGCTACCCGGTGGTCTGGGTGAGCCTGGAGGATGCCAGGGCCTATGCCCTCTGGGCCGGCAAGAGGCTGCCTGCGGAGGCGGAGTGGCAGCTGGCTGCACAGGGTGCCGACGGTCGCGAGTGGCCGTGGGGTAGCGAATTCCATGCGACAAAATGCAATAACGGATTTGGCAGGCCGACACCCGTTGATGCCTTCCCGAAAGGAGAGAGCCCCTACGGAGTGGCAGACCTGGTGGGCAATGTGTGGCAGATGACCGGCGACGTCTACTCCAACGGAGCCTATTACTTTAATATTATCAGGGGAGGGAGCTACTTCAAGCCGGAATCAAGCTGGTGGTACATACAGGGCGGCCCCCAGCCGCTGACAAAAACCCAGATGCAGCTTCTCGTCTCACCCGGATATGACCGCAGCGCGACAGTGGGATTCAGGTGCGTGATGGACCTGTAGGCCAGTCGGCAGTCGGCAGTCTTCAGTCGGCAGTCGGCAGTTGGCAGTATATAACTAATTGATTATCTGGAGACTGTGGGCTGTGGACCGGCGACTGTGGACTGTCAAAGAATTCTCCTTGCACCGTCGCCGATGCCGGGCATGTAGAAGTCAGCCTTAAGACCTGTCTTTGAGGTATAGATATCACCCAAACGGCCAACAAAATCATCAGCGTACCTGCTCTCCACAATCGAGACGGTGCAACCTCCAAACCCCGCACCCGTCATCCTGGTGCCTATGACGCCGGGAAGCCGGCGGCCCTCATAAACCAGGGTGTCAAGCTCAGTGCCCGTAACCTCATAATCGGTACAGAGAGAATCGTGTGATTCGTTCATCAGCCGGCCAAATGTTTCAATGTCGTTTTTCTCCAGCGCCGAAATGGCTTCAAGGGTCCTGCCGTTCTCCGTAATGACATGCCTGGCCCTGCTGCGTATCACCGGGCTGTCAATGTATCTTTCAGTCATCCAGAGGTCATCGGCGGTGAGCTGGCTGAGGTTCCTGACCGGATGGTGCAGGGATATCAGCTCCACGGCTTTCTCACATTCCGCACGCCGCTCGTTGTACTTCGAGTCGGTAAGACCCCTGCGCTTGTTGGTGTTGGTAATGATCAGCCTGCGGTCACCCAGGATCAGGGGCGCATACCTGTACTCCAGAGTGTCGCAGTCGAGACTGATGGCATGATCTTTCCTGCCGAAACCTACCGCAAACTGGTCCATGATTCCGCAGTTCATCCCCGCAAAGATGTTCTCGGCCCTCTGCGACATCCTTACCAGCTCCATCATGCCGAAACCTGCCCCGGTGATCTCGTTCACGGCTACGGCTGTCACCATCTCGATGGATGCTGAAGAGGAGAGACCCGCTCCGTTCGGGATGTCCCCGTAGAAGAGAAGCTCCAGCCCGGGAGCTGCAATGCCCTTCAGGGCAAACTCGTTGATGACTCCTATCGGGTAGTTGGTCCAGCTTCCCGGTATGGGCGTGTATGAGGTAGCCAGGGGAACCTCCACCTCACCGGGGAAGTTGAGGCTGTTGAGCCTGACCGTGTTCCCGCCCGTCTGCCGCAGCACCATCACCGTCCCGAAATCCAGCGCACAGGGAAATACATATCCCCCATTGTAGTCTGTGTGCTCCCCGATCAGGTTGACACGCCCCGGCGAATAAAAAAGGACAGTCTCTGCTGCCCTGTCCCCGTATATCTTGAAGAATTCCTCCCTGAGGAGGTCCGGATCTGCTTTCATACCTTCAGCTTTTTTTCTATTTCAAGTATCTGACTTCTGAAATGACGGTCAGTATCTATAAGGTTATTGACGGTCTTGCAGGCATGCAGCACGGTGGCATGATCCTTTCCTCCTATGGAGGAACCTATGCTTGCCAGTGATGCCTTGGTGAGACTCTTGGAGAAATACATTGAGACCTGCCTGGCCTGAACAATCTCCCTCTTGCGTGTCTTGCCCTGCATCAGATCAACGGGAATCTTGTAATACTCGCAGACAACCTTCTGTATGTAGTCAATGGTTATCTCCCTGCGCTGGGTGTTGACGAGCCTGTCAACCATCTGACGAGCCAGCTCCAGCGTCACCTCCTTGCGGTTGAGGGTAGACTGGGCATAGAGCGATATAAGTCCTGACTCCAGCTCCCTGATGTTCGACGAGATGTTCTCGGCAAGGAACTCAAAGATCTCATCGGGAAGCTCTATGCCGTCATTGTAGGCCTTTTTGCGGAGTATGGCCAGCCTGGTCTCGTAATCGGGCTTCTGCAGGTCAGCAAGCAGACCCCACTTGAAACGCGAAAGAAGACGCTGCTCCATACCCTGCAACTCTACCGGAGGCTTGTCACAGGTGAGTATCAGCTGCTTGCCCGACTGATGCAGATGGTTGAAAATGTGAAAGAAAGTATCCTGCGTCTTCTCCTTCCCGGCAAACTCATGAACGTCGTCAATGATCAGTACGTCAATCATCTGGTAGAAATGGAGAAAATCGTTCTTGTTATTGTTCCGTATCGATTCAACAAACTGCGTCTGAAACTTGTTGGCGTTTACATACAACACCGTCTTGTCCGGAAACTTCTCCTTGACCAGGATACCTATGGCCTGTACAAGATGGGTCTTCCCGAGGCCGGAATCACCGTAAATCATCAACGGGTTGAAGGCTGTGCCTCCGGGATTGGTGCCGACAGCTATGCCTGCCGACCGTGCCAGACGGTTGCATTCACCCTCGATGAAATTTGCAAAGGAGTAATCGGGATTGAGCCTTGGATCAAAATGAAGCTTCTTGATGCCCGGTATGATGAAAGGATTCCTGATGGCAGGCTGGGCAGCCTCAAACGGCACCTGCATGGGCTTGTTGTGCAGATCACTCTTGTTCCTTGAAGGATAACGCACGGTGTAGGGCTTCCCGTTGGCATACCCGGCATTCTCCATTATGATGTTGTACTCAAGCTTGGCTTCATTGCCTATCTCACGCCGCAAGGTCTTGCGGAGAATGTCAATATACTGCTCTTCAAGATATTCATAGAAAAAAGGACTGGGCACCTGAATGGTCAGTATGTTCTTTTCGAGCCTGAGAGGAACGATAGGCTCAAACCAGGTCTTGAAACTGGCCGAAGGAATTATGTCACGAATAATCTCCAGACAATTGTTCCAAACCTCATCGTGTGACTTGTTCATTAAAATCGAAATTAAAATAGATCTTATCCTGTTTCAGGTGACGAAACCCGTGACAATATTTGTAAAAAAAAAAGGTAAAAAAAAATTTTTTTTCTCTTGACTTTTACATTTATTCTTTATGGTAATGAACCTCAGGTCCTTATAGGAGGAAAGAAAATTCAAAAAAAATAATATATTGTTAATCAGTACATTATGGGGAAGGCTATGTTTCCCAACGACTTAAAAGAAGAGGATATTTCCGTCTTTATATTTGGATGTCGACCGTTTTCCGGAAATATTCCTGTAACAGGGTGATACATTATCGTTTAACACTTTTCGGACATTTCACTCGCTCTTTTTGCCGAAAAGGGAGAAGTGAACATATTTGGAGGGATTGTTTCTCATATCCTGAAGCAAAAGATCGAGACTGCTGAGGGTGTTGCTGAGATTCGTGTAGAGGGAGTCGTCCCTCATCAGTTTGCCTGCCGATCCCTCGCCCTGACTCAGGCCCTTTGCAAGTTCATCGAGGCTGACAAGCGATGACTTGAGGGAAGTGAGCGCCGATTCCAGGTCAGCCGAGGCAAAAGCCTTCGAGATCAGCTCCAGGTTCTTCATCGTAGAATCAAGCGATGCGCTGTTTGCTGACATCATTGCCGTAAAGACCCTGAGATCTTCTATCGAAGCCATGAGGGCATCCTTCTTGCCTTCCGTGATCTCCTCCAGGCTGGCAGTAAGGCCGTTGACACTTGAAACTGCCGACCTGATGCCGGCTGCAAACTCCGGAGTGAATATCGCATTGACCGATGAGATAACGGAATCAAGTTTAAGGATCATACCCGCAAGATTGTCCTCTACAGGTGCCAGCGCCTCGCTGAGCCTCTCCGTAATGGGTGTCGCCACATAGCCGTCAAGTGTGTCGTGATTGTGGCACATCTCACTGCTCTGCCCCATGCGAAGTATGATCTTCATGCCTGCGATCAGTGTCGCCGTTGTAATCTCAGCCCTGGTGTCAGCGGGGACATTGAAATGCTTGTCGACGGAGAGAGATACCAGTATCCGTCCGGAACCGTCGTTTATAAGCCTGATGTCCTGCACGACACCTGCCTGGTAGCCGTTTATCTCAACAGGATTTGACTCGGTCAGCCCTGCAATGTTGCCGTAGACGACATGATAGGTGTCAGTGCTTGTAAAGAGGGCAGTGCCCTTGAGGAAACTGAAAAGAAGTATGAATGCAATAATGGTAACAAGCGCTACGGCCCCTACTTTAACCTCGTGTGATATCTTCATTCCGTTACTCTGTTTTTTTTGCCTGTATGGCCTCCCTGAGAGGCATTGTCCTGCCGTTCCTGACAGCTATGACAAATGCGTCGGGGAATCTTAATGAAAGGATCCTCCTGTACTTCAGGGCATCATTATAAACGGGGAATCTGCCCGCAGCGTATTTGGTCATCTCCCCTTCCTTTATCCTGGTTACAGTATCTATCTTCTCAAGCATCTCCGGGCTCATCTCCCTGTCTCCGGGCATGGCAGCTATCTGCACCATAAAGAATATGTCGGCAGCGGCGGAGGCAGCTGACCCGCCTGAGGTGCCGGCTGCCCCCGGGACAGCCTCCCCGCCTGGCTCAGGCCCCGGGACATCCGCAGCCACTGCTGCTGACTTAGCTTCAACACCGGCCTGGGAGGCCGATGCAGCCTGCAGATCACTCTTCAGGTCAGCCGTTGCCACTCCGGAGCTCCCGTCACCGGGACTGCCGCTGGCAGTCACCGGATCAGCAACGCTGCGCGCAGAGTTATCTATCCTGATTCCTGAACGGCTGTCAATGGAATGCTTGTAGTCCCTGAATGCCCTGAAAATGGCAGAGGCGAGATAATCCTGGCCCTGGTCTGACATAAGAAACTTCTCCTCCTCGGCATTGCTGACATACCCTAATTCAACCAGCACCGAGGGCATGGTGGTACGCCACAGCACCAGGAATCCTGCCTGTCTTACCCCCCTGTCCTTCCTTCCCACTCTGTCCCTGAACTGTTGCTGCAGCAGGGAAGCAAACTCAGTGCTCTGTTTCAGATAGGTATTTTGCATCAGAGAGAAGATAATGAAAGACTCTACCGAGTTGGGATCATAACCTTCGTACTTGGTCTCGTAATTTTCCTCCAGGGTGATAACGGAGTTCTCCTTCATCGCAACACGGAGGTTTGCTTCGTCCATGGTCTGTCCCAGGACATACGTTTCGGAGCCAGCCACCCGTTTGTCAGACCACCAGTTTGAATGTATCGAAATGAAGATATCGGCCTTGTGCCTGTTTGCAACATCTGCTCTCTCATCAAGCCCCGGGTAGGTGTCATCATCACGCGTATAAATGACTTTCACATCCTTGAGATATTCACTTATGTATTTTCCCGTCTTGAGGGCTACTGCAAGATTAATGTCCTTCTCCCTGGCCTTTGCTCCGTGGGTGCCCGGATCACGTCCGCCGTGGCCCGGGTCTATTACAACCACCCACTCTTTTTTCTCCGGTACCGGCTGTGACCATCCGGTCAGTGGCATGGTAATTGAAGCCAACAGAAGAAGTGTTGTCAGAATATCTTTTAACCCTCTTATTTTGGTAATATGCCGCATTACAGCCTTGAGAATTTTAATTAGTTTTGTCGCTGGCATGTCAGAGATGCACAACAACTACGCAAAAATAGCATTTAACTTGCATTTTCACGCATCCGGATTGTTAGTGGCAATTTTCATGCCGCTTCTCTTCTCGGCGTCACTCAGTGCCCAGGACCCGGTGAGGGCCGGTGTCAGGGAGGTTCAGTTGCCTGACACGCTCACCGCACACAGGCCTGATACGCTCCCGGCAGCAATTCCGGATACGCTCCCGGCAGCAATTCCTGATACGCTCCCCGTTGCCAAACCTGACTCCGTTCCTTTCCCCACCCCTGAGATGCTTACCGACCGATATGAAGAACCTGACTCGCTCTATGCGGGGGTATACCTGGGGCTACCCGATACTGCAGGTGCAAACCTGCCTCTGGTAATATCTCCTGATGCCGTCGAGGAAACAATAGTCTATACTGCCGACGGCTATATGAAGACAGATTTGAGAACCAGGCTGGTAAGCCTGGTTGAGAATGCCAGGGTCACTTATGGCACCATAGAACTGACCGCTGACTCCATTGTCCTGGACATGGAGACAGGCTCTGTCTATGCTACCGGAAGAATCGATTCCACGGGACAGATGGTTGGCAAGCCGGTATACAAGGATAAGTCGGAAGAGTTTGAATCCCGGGAGCTAACCTATAACTTCAAATCGCAGAAGGGTGTCATCAGGAATGTCACCACGGAGCAGGAGGGAGGCTTTCTGCAAAGCCTGAAGACAAAGAGGCATGAAGACGGCACTCTTCATGTAAACAGGAGCAAGTTCACCACCTGTGATGCCGAGGAGCCGCACTTTTATCTCTCGCTGCCCAGGGCAAAGGTCTATCCGGGCGAAAAGATCGTCTCCGGTCCCGCCTATATGGTTGTTGCCGACATCCCCCTGCCGCTGATCCTCCCCTTCGGATTCTTCCCGGTACAGAAGAGACGGGCTTCAGGAATCATTATGCCCAGGTACGGCCAGGAAGCACGCAGGGGCTATCACCTCTCCAACGGAGGGTACTATTTTGCCCTGAACGACTACTTTGACCTGAAACTTACGGGCACCGTCTATACCAACGGCACATGGCTTGCGGACGCAGCTACCTCATACCGCCTGAGATACAGGTTCTCAGGCTCCTTCGGGTTCAGCTATGCCAACAACGTCACAAGCTACAAGGGTATGCCGGACTACGGCAAGAACACCAACTACCGCATCAGCTGGTCACATTCACAGGATGCCAAGGCCAGTCCTGGTTCACGCTTCTCGGCAAGCGTCAACATGAGCTCCAGCGGTTATGACAGGGACAACAGCTATGACGTGACGGACCATGTCACAACCACCAGGCAGTCAAGTGTAAGTTATTCGCGCACATGGGCAGGCACCCCCTTCAGCTTTGCCACCAGCCTTAACCAGTCGCAGAACGTCCAGAACAAGACAATGATGCTGAACCTTCCCAAGGCCAGCCTGACCGTTGCCCGGATCTATCCCCTGAAGCCGAAAAAACCTCCTGTCAAACAGCGCTGGTATCACGACCTGACAACGCAGTACACTGCCTCTCTCGACAACAAGATCGACACCTATGACAGTCTCTTTTTTACCAGTGCAATGTGGAGGGGGATGAAGAACGGATTCAAGCATGAGATTCCGCTGAGCCTCCAGATAAGGCCCTTCAATAATTTCTCGATCTCTCCCTCATTGCGCTATTCCGGCGTTCTCTACACTCAAAGGATCGAAAAGCGATGGGTACCCGACTTCTATGACGAGTCGCGCAACAAGATCGTTCCCTCCGTCGTAAATGATACGATCAGGGGCCTTACCTACGGACATGCCCTTGTTCCTGCAATAAGCGCCTCATTTAACCCGCAGCTCTACGGTACATTCCAGTTTACAGGCAAGGGTTCAAGAATAGAAACAATCAGGCATGTGATGAAGCCCTCGGTGGGGTTCTCCTACTCCCCGGAGACCGACAGGCTCTCGAGCGACATGTACCGGACCGTTCAGTATGACACCCTCGGAAACACGCGGGAATATTCAATCTACGAGGGAGGCCTGTTCGGAACACCCTCATCGGGACGGCGCTCGGGCTCGGTCACCTTCAGCCTTACCAACCTAGTTGAGGCCAAGGTGTATGCCAGGAATGACACTACAGGCAAACCGAAGAAAATCAAGCTGATAGAGAGTCTGTCACTGAATACTTCATATAATATCTTTGCAGACTCCCTGCACTGGTCACCGGTGAGCATGTCGTTCCGAACAACCCTTGCTCAGAATATCAACATCCAGGCAAGCAGCAGCTTCAACCTCTACGGCATCAATGAACAGGGCGGGGCTGTGAAGGAGTTTGCCATTGTCCAGGGCCGTGGCCTGGCAAGGATGACAAGTCTCAACATGAGTGTCGACTTCGACCTGGGACGGCTGCTCAGGGGTAATGAGAGCGGCAGGCAGCAGAGCTCTGCAACCGGGAGTTCTCAGGGTATGGCCAGAGCTCAGGGGGGTATGCAGCCTGAAGGAACGGGGTCGCAGAGCAACCTGCCGCTTGCAGGTAACAGCTTTGACGAGTACGGATACGTGAAGTTCGATGTGCCCTGGTCGCTCAGGATGGCATACAACTTCAGCTACAGCAAACCGGGACTCCGCTCCAATATATCACAGACATTTACAATGTCAGGAGATCTGAGGCTTACTCCGAAGATGGCCGTCACATACAATACCGGGTTCGACTTCAAGCAGAAGGAGATAACCATGACCAGGGTCGGAATATCACGCGATCTGCACTGCTGGGAGATGAGCTTCTCATGGATACCGACGGGCTACATGAAAAGCTGGAACTTCACCATCAGGGCCAAATCAAGCATGCTCCAGGATCTCAAGTACGAAAGGCGCAAGGACTACCATGAGAATTACTAACGAAATAAAGCAATCAGGAATGAAAAGAATTATCAGCACAACGGCTGCCCCGGGTGCCATAGGCCCTTACAGCCAGGCCGTGGAGGCCAACGGTACACTCTACATATCCGGGCAGGTGGCAATTGACCCGGCAACGGGCAAGATGGTTGAGGGAGGCATCACTGAACAGACC
>CAYPKP010000047.1:0-23686 GCA_964411345.1 uncultured Rikenella sp.
GAGCACCCTCTCAAGGGTTCCCCTGTCTTCAGAGAATACTGACGTACCACGGCTTTGTCTGCCGTCAGCGGAAGAAATCCACAGGGAGCCATCCCTGATCTCTGCCATGGCTTCACCGGAGCCGTTCATCTCTTTCATCTTATCATTTATGAATTTCTCATAACTTCGGACCAGGTTAGAATATTCCCTGCCCACACTGCGGTATGCCCTGACGAATGAGGAACACTGCCTGAGAGCCTCGTAATCATCGGGATATACCGCCCGCATGCGAAGCAGATACTCCTTGATGAAAAAGTCAAACTCATAGTACGCCGTCATTTCACTCTGGATAGCCCTTATCCACTCCAGCAGCCCGTTGACCTCTGAACCCTCTGCCTCGGCATAGGCACGGAAAAGGTCAAATCCGCACCTTGCACCGTGATAATAGGCATGAAACTCATCGAGAAGACCAATGACACCCTGACCCTGAGTTGATGTAGTGCCTGCAACGTAAGTGTCAAACCTGAAGGTCCTCAGTTCACGGGGTATCTCACCCACCAGCTCCCGGGACGGGAAAAGCATATTCTTGGGGAAAGCGATGAAGAAGGTCTGGGTCGGTGACAAATACAGGAATCCGTTGACATTGTCCCAGTCCAGCGCCATACGGTTCTCTTCCGCATACCTGAAGATGTTATTGCCGAAATAACCGTGGGCTGTCTCGTGGACATTGGTAGGCATGCTACCCAGGATATCCAGGGCAGACCTTCCCTTCAGGAACCTGAATGATTCCATGGGTTTATGCGATGACATGGTCAAACCGTCGACGGTCTCAGCCTCCATGTGCTGTGGCAGGTCATCGTAGAGCATCATTAGCTCCCATGAAAGCGGAGCATACTGCTGAGTAACCGTTTTGACCCATGACATGTATTCAGAGACTGTCCCGTTCATTGCCTCCCCCTCAAACACATCTCTCCTGCCAGTCGACTCATCGTTTCCCGAAACCGTAAGCTCGGATGAGATGCTGTAACCCGAAATGACTGAAGTCCCGTCTAGGTAGCTGAGGTCATCTTCAGCAGGATTATCACGCCAGTCCGGCTGCTGAACATCATAGAAGGGGACTCCGCTGTCAGGCTTCTCTCCTGCCTCAGAATCGCGCTCCTCCAGAATGGCCTCAATATGCCGGACCGTATTGTCTGCCCACGCCGCCATTCGCTGACCCAATGCCGCATCGTTCTTTAATAAAATCAAAGCCGCAGTAAATAATGCGGCGACTGTAAGAAGAAGCTTCCCTATTGTTCTCATTCAGCGGGCGGTATTGTGTTTCCGACGGCAGGAGGCCGTTTCATCTCAGGGAGGTCAAGCGTCTCCACAGGAATCATGTTGACTGGCATTTTCAGGATTTCAGCCCAGTAAAGGCCGAGGTCACGCATCTGATCATCATCAGCCTCATAGGTAAAGTTTATAACCATTTTCTTGCCTGATGCGGTTACCCCTTTCAGTTTTGTCAGGAGCCAGAACATTTTGCCCTGGTTGGTGCCGTTTATGTAATCTATTGAAGCCTCAATTACTGTCTCCTCTGCGGGCTCCTCGCAGTACCGGCTGACCCAGTCCATTACCGGGGCAAAGTACTCATCCGGATTTTCGGGGATACAGCGGCCTGAGATCCTTATCCTGCCGCTGGCCGACAAGCATACCTCAGGACTTCTGTTGGTGGCTTGTATATAAAGATCATTTATCACGAATACACTTTATTTTATGTACGCAAATACCGAATGATTATTGCACAGAAAATGCTGAAAGAAAAGACACTTCGTCTTATGAGACAGGTAATATTCAACCATTGTCATACAGCAAAACTGAGTTGTAATTTTTATTAAATAATTCACATTGCAGATAGGCTGCAAGGTGAGGTTGTTTATTTGCGGCAGATTCGGGCCAAAAGGCAGGATCATGCAGTAAACTTCCAGTATTAACAATTAAACCGTACAGATATGGAAAAGAAGCACCAGGTACACAATCTCATCATCCTCGACGAAAGCGGTTCGATGGAGTCTATCAAGAACCCGATAATAAGCGGCTTTAATGAGCTGGTCCAGTCCATTCAGGGCATCGAGAAGCAATTTCCCGAGCAGGAGCATTTTATTACCTTCGTGACATTCAACAGTGCCGGGCGCAAGGTGATACACTTCATGGATCCCGTAGCCAACCTCAAGGAGATCAACGGTTCGACATACAAACCCCATGAATTGACGCCACTCTTTGACGCAATGGGAAATTCAATCACCAGCCTGAGACAGGCACTTGAGAACCAGTCTGACTGCAATGTTCTCGTCACTGTCCTTACCGACGGCTTTGAGAACGCATCCAAAGAGTATACGGGCAAAGCGATCAAGAAACTGGTTGAGGAGATGAAGATGGCAGGGTGGACGTTCACATACATCGGAACGGACCACGATGTTGAGTCGATTGCCACCAGCATTTCCATAACAAACGTGATGTATTTCAAGAAAGACTCCAGAGGTGTCCGGGACATGTTCGAAAAGGAGAGGAATGCCAGAGCCATGTTCAGCAATAAAATAAGGAACAAGGAGAATACGGATAACGATTTCTACGAACCTGATGAACCGAAGAAATCGTAATGAACAAAAGACACGAATCGAGGAGTCAGCCCTCAAAATGCCCTGAATGCGGGTCTTTGAGAATAGCCAGGATCCTGTACGGCTTCCCCGCCTACTCGGCAGAACTTGAGGCTGACCTGAAAGCCGGCAGGGTGGCTATCGGAGGGTGCTGCATCACCGGTGATGACCCGGCGTGGAAGTGCATGGAGTGCGAAACGGAGATCTACAAGGACTAATCCTGACCGGATTATTAGCTGGCGAATCCATACTTCTATGTTTACTGAAGGCATATTGTATAACTCTAAAGTTGAATCGCATTATGGAAAATGAGGAAAAGGCCAGGGATGGTTCGGAAGAACGGGAACTCAGCGCCGGAGATAAGTTCCTCAAGGAACTTAAAGAGATGCCGTATACCAACGACAGGGTCGGGCAGGCTTTCGTGATTTTGCACAAGGGCTTGCGCCTGCCAGACAAAAAGAAGGATAATCCAACTTGTGAAAATTCCGATGCCCGGGACTGACTTCACAACTGCTATTGTGATTATCTTTATCCTGATTTATCAGGAACCCAATTATAACACTTATACCATGAAAACCAGATCATCATTACTCCTGCTTGCAATATTCATTCTTTCCTGTGGCGTTACAACTGCGCAGCCGGTTGGCAACCCTGTCACCGACCTCCTGCTCTCTGCGTGGTCACCGCGCAATTATACAGAGGTGCCCGTCACAGACCAGCAGATTGATATGATTGTGCAGTGCGGCATCAAGGCGCCCAGCTCACGCAACGGACAGCCATGGCACTTCACGGTGCTGAAGAATGAGGCCATGATGAAGGAGATCATCTCCAATATCACTCCGGGCAATGTGATCATAGTCGTCTCCGGGAAAATGTCACAGAGCGGGGCCACACCAGACTTCGACTGCGGGCTGACGACACAGAATATGTTCGTCGCCGCGACATCCATGGGACTCGGGGCAAGAATATACGGGGGCCCGATAGCTGCGGCCAGGGAAAGACGGGAGGCACTGCAGATACCCGAAGGATTCACCCCGGTCATCATGCTGCGCGTGGGTAACATGGAGAAAACCACTGACGCCGTCTCTGGCGCATCACCGCGCAAGGCAAAGGAGGAGATCGTGAACTGGGTCAGGTGAATCGCACCGGAAAGAGAATTGCCCTGTGGATAAAATATTGACATTTACTGACCGGCAGGCCTTCCGGGAATGGCTTGGCAGGCACGGGACAGAGAGCGAGGGCATATGGCTGCTCTTCAGCAAGACAGAGGAGCTGGTCACACTCTCCGCCGCAGAAGCACTGGAAGAGGCGCTCTGTCACGGATGGATTGACGGACAGATACAGTACGTTGATGAACAGTCCTATAAAAAGTACTTTGCACGACGTCTGCCAAAAAGCAGATGGTCACCAAAAAACAAGGAGCTGGCACAAATCCTCATTGAAAAGGGACTGATGACCCGGGAGGGCCTGGAAGCCGTAGAAAACGCCAGAAGAAACGGGGCCTGGGACAGTGCCGGACGCCCCTTTATCGATGATGAACAAATAGAGAAGTTCAGGGAAATCATCCGGCCATATGAGCCTGCCTGTTCCAACTTCCTGGCCATGTCGCATTCGGTACAGCGTACATATACCGGGTTCTATCTTGATGCCAAATCTGACAAGACACGCCAGGCCCGCCTGGAAAAAATCATCGACAGGCTTAACAGGAACCTGAAGCCGATGTAGTGATCCCGGGTTAAACACTTGAGAGAACCAGGAGATCCTTCTTTCGGCGGCTGGCCATTAACACCACATTAACAATCCCTTATGCGGCGTTTGGCAGATTTGCCGGTCTTTATTGCAGAGACCTCCTCCTGATTGACAGCTTACAGGGAGGCCCTGTAACCGATCCATGAAAAGAATGAAAAAGACAGTACTTGCGGCAGCTCTGCTTTTGGCATTCGCCGTTACTGCAATCAGTGCCTCTGTTGGCACGTCAGAAAGTGCATCAACCGTCACCGCGAAAGGTGCATCGACAGGCACAACAGAAACTCCAAAACCCTCCCTTCCGGCCGTCAGGATAAACGGGAGCATAAACCTCACCGGCAAAATGGACGACCCGCTGTGGCTCCAGGCAATGCCCGTGGAGCTTAACTGGGAGATCATGCCTGCCGAAAATACGCCGGCAAAGCAGAAAACCACAGCCTGGGTGCTCTATAACAATGACTATCTCTATTTCGGATTCAGGTGCCATGATTCTGTACCTTCAGCCATAAGAGCCAACCTCTCCGACAGGGACAAGATGTTCGGAGACGACTTTGTGGTCGTATCAATAGACACCTACAACAACTACCAGAAAGGGCTGGAATTCGCAGTCAATCCTCACGGGATACAGGGCGACCTGATAATGATGGGGTCAGGCAGCGAGGATCCCTCCTACGACATGGTATGGCACTCGGCAGCATCACTTGACGACAAGGGATGGACAGCCGAAATGGCTATCCCGTTCAGCGTGTTCTCCTTCAATTCCGCAGAAATACAGGACTGGACCATCACCCTCTGCCGCAGCATGCCGCGCGACAGCCGCTACCTGCTGTCATGGACCACGCTCGACAGGAATAACCCGTCGTGGCTGGGACAGGGAGGATTGCTGAAGGGACTCGAAGGGATCAAACCGGGAAAATCGCTTTCATTCCTCCCCTATACAATGATCGAACAGAAAGGAGAAAGAACCGACATTTCAGATCCTGAATCGCCGATGGAACTGAGTAAGCTGAAAGCCAGGGTGGGCGGTGGCATTACATACTCGCCGGGCCCGAATACAACTATCAATGCGGTTGTCAATCCCGATTTCAGCCAGATAGAGTCGGATGCCGGCCAGATCAGCGTAAACTCCACCTTCGCCCTCTACTACCCTGAAAGAAGACCCTTCTTCATGTCAGGGATGGATCTGCTGCAGACACCGATGTACTATTCGAGGACGATCAACAACCCGCTGTTTGCCGCAAAGGTCAACGGCAAGGCAGGGAGATTCTCCTACCTGGCGCTGGCAGCCGACGACAGGAACACTTCGGTCATCGTTCCCGGCGAGGAACAGAGCAATACAGTAACCACCGAAAAACGGTCAATAGCAGGCGCGGCAAGAGTCAGGTACGACATGGAGAACGAGAACTTCGTCGGGGCTCTGTTTCTCAACAGGAACTTCAGTGACGGACACAACTACCTGGGAGGGCTCGACTGGAACCTTAAGTTCTGGAAGAACTGGTACTGGTCGGGCGAGCTGTTCCTGTCGCACACCCGTGAGATGAACAACACCGGACTGTTCGGCAACACCAGGGAGTTCGGCTCAACAGGGAAGGATGCAGCCTTCAACGGTGAACAGTATCTCGGGACAGGTGTGCACCTCGCCCTGGTGAGAGCCGGAAGGAAATATACTTTCAACCTGGTCCAGAACAACTTCTCTCCCACCTACCAGACCTATAACGGGATGTTCCCCGAGGTCAACGGGAGAAACACCTACACATACCACAGGTACACATTTCATCTGAACGGGAAAGTGATACAGAGAATAAACCTCTTCTCTTCGGCATCACTGGGGTATAACTATGACGGGGTATTCAAGGAATTTGCCATTCAGCCGGGTGTCAGTGTCAGCATGATCGGGCAGACCTCGCTGAATTATTCATATATGGCGGTGAACCGGGAGCGGTTCCGCAATGTGCTCTTCACCGGAGTCAACAGGTCACTGTTTACAGTAAATACCACCCCCCTGAAAGGAGTCAGCATCTCATTCTCCGGCTCTGCCGGCAAATACATCAGGCGGTCATCAGTACCTGAGTCGGGCAAGGGATATAGCATAGAGACCGATCTTTCCCTGGAACCTACCTCGTGGCTCAGGACATCCTTTTCATGGTCCACAGCGCGGCTGGAAAGCACTGAGAGCGGCGATGAATTCTATAACGGTCACATATTCAGGAACGTGACCACGGTCCAGTTCACCAGGAAGCTCTTCATCAGGGGGATCGGGGAGTATGACACCTTCAGCAGCTCATTCAATATCTATCCGCTGGTGAGCTACAAGTTCAACGCCTTCACGATGTTCTGTGCCGGCATGACCCGCGACTACCAGCAGTACAACCTTGACGCGAGTGATTTTTACAAGACAACCGGTCACCAGTATTTTGTGAAGCTGCAGTACCTGTTCAACCTGTAATGACTCAGCATTCGTGAAGCTTCAGGGAGCAGACGACGAGCCTTGAATTCCTTTCAGCGCGACAGTTATGCAGATGCATGAGTGCCGGCAATATAACCTGCTGTACCATAATCCGTTCATTTGCCGGTCAAAAGAGAATCGATTGCCGGAATAACCTATAATGTCCATATTATTGCATGTGGATAAGAGACAGTCATTTGCACCGGCGCCGCAGCGGCACTGTACAGCGGGAGACTGCATTAACCGTGCTTTAACCCTGCATTAACCGGGCAGAATGAATAAACAGCATAATTTCAGCCAGACAGCAGACATACCAAACAAAACATGATCCAATGAACATAAGATTATTTATCCGCAGCCTCGCCAGAAACTGGCAGGAAAACCTGGTTTCGATCGCCGGCCTTTCACTGGGCATGATGGTGGCAATACTGTCAGTATCATACATGGTGTTTGAATCATCCTATGACACTTTTCACACCGCCTCAGACCGGATCTTTACAGTTTATACCAGGTATGTGCTGCAGGGTTCAAGCCCGGTGTCGTTTGCAGTTGAATCCGGGATGAAGTCTTACGCGGAGGACAATGTTGCAGCGGTGGAGACGGCATGCATTGTCAGGAAAACAACTGCAGACCTGGCCCTGGAAAACGGTGTTTTCAAGGGGATTGACGGATACTTTACCGAGCCCGGATTCTTCTCCCTGTTTGACTTCAGGCTGTTGTCCGGCGATCCGGGCTTGCTGGCAGAGCCGGGGACAATCTTCCTGACAGTCGGGCTGGCGGAGAAGATGTTCGGAGGAATTGACTGTTCCGGGAGGGTTATCATGATTGCTGGCAAACCGTATACTGTTTCAGGCATAGTAAAAGATCCGCCGGTAAACTCAAACCTCGATTTTGATTTTCTGTTGCCTGAGCTTCAGGCAGAAGCTGCAGCAGGTACCCAAAAGGATGCGGAGAAAGTGAACCTCTACATACTGACCAAAACAGCAAAAACAGAAAAAACCAGCCTTCAGAACAGTCTTGACGGGTATTTCATATCCGCAGGCAGGGAAAAGGAGAAAACCGAGCTGATTGCACTTGAGGATCTTCATCAGTACGGTTCACGGACGGAAAAAAGCTTCCTGATTTTCATTTCTGTAACATTGCTGGTGCTGTTTACCTCGATGGTGAATTTCCTGAATACTCACTTTGCAAGGATACGGACCAGAACGGGGGAAATAGGAATGCGCAGGGTCAACGGCGCATCAGGAGGGACAATTATCCGGATGATTGTTGCGGAGACCCTGCTCATGACACTGATTGCAGCGGTTGCGGGATTGATTCTGTCAGGATTGTCCCTGGGCTATTTTCAGAAGCTCACTTCTGTCACGGTGCAGCTGTACGGACCCGGTCTCTGGAAGATCCATGCAATAGTTGTTGCCATAACGCTGCTGCTGGGATTGACAGCCGGATTCATAATCTCGGTAAGGTACTCAGGTTATAATGTCATCGATCTTATCAGGGGGCTCTTCAGGGCGGAGAAAAGCTACATCAGGAAGGTCCTCATCGGACTTCAGTTTGCCATATCGGGCGGACTGATAATACTGATGATCATTCTTTACCAGCAGCTTAATTTCCTTAAAAGGACTGACATGGGTTTCGATCCGCAGAACAGGCTGCTCATTGAACTGTCGCCCGTGCTGGCCGATAAATATGAGGTAATCAGGACCGAGCTGCTGAATCTTACAGGGATTGAGATGGTTACCGGCCGGGGCAGCGCGTTCGGGAATGTGGATATTGCAATGTCGGTACTCAAGGGAGAGAACACCCCTGAAAATCGCTTTTTTGTTTTCGGATACAATGTGGCAGATGATTTTTTTGAGACCTATGGCATAAAACTTCTCGGGGGAAACACTTTTAATGATATCAGCGGAAGGGATTCAAGTCTTGTTGTAATGGATAAGTTTACTGCCGCGACGCTGGGGCTGGAACACCCGGTGGGGGAAAAACTAAAGGGTCTCGGGAGGACACTGGAGGTAATCGGGCTTGTGGAAGATGCTGATTTCATTTCTCTCAGCAGTCAAAGGATGCCACGGTTATATTTGCAGACCTCTGATCATTGTTCCGAGGTGACTGTGAAATATCACGGTGATGTCAAGGTCATAATGGATGAGATCAGCGCGTTGCTGACGCAGCTTGATCCTGATTATTCCCCGGAATACAGTAACCTCGATGACGCTGTCATGGGTCTGTACAAAAAGGAGACAAACCTCTTTAACATTATCACTATCTGCGGGATAATAGCAATAATCCTTTCGCTCACCGGGGCATACGCCATGGCCATGTATCTTGCCGGCAGAAAACTCAGGCCAAACAGCATACGGAGAGTATTTGGCGCCTCTGAAGGCGAGATAACCGTCAGGTCGATCTATGAGATAGGCCTGCCCGTTGTGCTGGGGAATATGGTTGCCTGGCCTGTGGCATATCTTGTTGCAGAGAAGTGGCTTAGTCAGTTCAGCGGAAAGATAACCATCGGGGTGTTTCCCTTTATAGCTTCACTGCTGCTGATCACCCTGCTTGTTGCAGGTACTGTATACATCATCAGCCGCAGGTCGGCATTGAGAAACCCGGCAGAGATACTCAGACAGGAATAGTAATTGATATTGGCACTTTAATGTTTCGGTTTATTAGTTTTGTCCTGATTATTATGATCATCTGTATTCAATGAAGAACCGGCTCAGAATTGCGTTGCGAAGACTTGCAAGACAAAGGGTTTACACCCTCATCAACCTGGTCGGTCTTGTGACCGGCATAACAAGCGCCATACTGATACTTCATTTTGTCAGGTATGAGAAAAGCTTCGACAGGTTTCACAGCAGATTTGATGACATATACAGGGTCAGGGTTGAAAGGGTAAGCGAGACGGGCGAGAGTGTCAATTTTGCATCAACAGCGCCTCCGGTGGGTAACAGAATAAGAGATCAGTTTCCGGAAGCAGAAACTGTTGCCAGGTTACTGCGATACAAGGGAACCCTCTCATTTGATGATCTTTCATATTATGAAGAGAAGATTTTCTTCGCCGAGCCGCAGTTCCTGGGAATATTTGATTTTAAGACGTTGTCAGGGAACCCGGCCAGGGATCTTGGTGAACAGGGAAAAATCTTCCTTACCTCTGACATGGCCAGAAAGTATTTTGGCGTTACCGATCCTGTGGGCAGGAATCTCAGGCTCGACGGCCAATGGGTGTTCACGGTTGCAGGTGTTCTTGAAAACCCGCCGCGAAACTCTCATCTGAAATTCGATTTTCTTATTTCCTGGGCCGATGTAAGGAATATCTATGGCCCCTCTTTTGAAGAGGCATGGGGCCATACTGGCGTCTTCACCTATGTATTGCTGCACCGCGGGACCGATATCGGAACAACCGGGGTAAAGTTGAACAACCTTGTGGAGAAGGAGTTCGGCGAGGCTTTAAAACACTATAAGCTCAAAATGACATTGCCCCTGCAGCCTCTCTCAGAGATTCATTTCGGTCCGGGGTATATGCAGGAGCCGGAGCCAAACGGCGACAACAGAACTGTTACCGGAATGCTGATTGTGGCAATCCTGATAATTTTTATAGCCTGGGTAAATTTTATAGTCCTGTATACGGCAGAGCTGATCCGAAGGATGTCAGAAACCAGCCTGCGAAAGATCCTGGGAGCCGGAAGAAAGGAGATCATGCTTGAACTGCTTGCCGAGACAACCGTAGTGAATTTGATGGCAATAGTGCTGTCGGTCGTGGCTATCCTCATTGCCTCCCCCCTGCTTGAGCCACTGACCGGATTCCCGTTTCAGCAGGTGGTCACTGACAGGTTTGTTCTGCTGAGCCTGCCGCTGTTTTTCACGGCAGGCATAATATTTACCGGTCTATACCCGATCATATTGATCTCTTCGGCAAATACGACCCTGGCACTGAAGGGCAGACAGTCTGCATCACGCCTGAATGTTACAGTGAGAAAAATATTGGTCGTACTGCAAAATGGCATTGCACTGATAATCAGCTTTTCAACATTGGTTATCTGGCTGCAGTATTCCCATATTGAAAATGCAGACAGGGGTATAGATCTTGATAACATCATTGCCGTAAAGGCACCCAGGATCAGGCCGGCAAACTATGGCCCGGCAATCACCGGTTTTGCAGAAGAACTGCGAAAACTTAACGGAGTCACATCCGTCGCCATGGCAACAGAGATACCCGGCCGCCAGCTGTACTGGGATGCCGGAGGCATATTCAAAGTCGGTTCAGATCAAAGCAAAAATTACCAGATACTCGGAGTGGATTACAACTACTCTGTGATTTTCGACCTTAAATTCCTGGCAGGCAGAAACTTCTCTCCTGAATTTCCTTCTGACAGCATGGCCCTTATCCTGACACAAAAGGCCGCATCATGGATGGATATCGAATCGCCTGAAGAGGCAATTGGTGCAAAAGTAAATTATTGGGACGAGATTTATCATATCATTGGCGTAGTGGAGGACTTCAGGCAGCGGTCAGCCATGTATGAACCTGAACCGACACTGATCAGATTCCTTCCGGAAGGAAGAAATCTTATGGGCAACATATTAGTAAAAACCGATACTCCAAATCCAACTGCCGTCATTGAAAGTATCAGGAGGGTCTATTCTGAATTCTTCCCGGGAAACTCCTTTGACTACTGGTTCGCTGAGGATTATTATGCTGACCAGTTTGAACAGGGAAGAGATACAAGCAAGCTTTTCGCCTTGTTCACAATAGTCTCTCTTATTATCCTTATTATGGGTGTCACGGGACTGACAAAATACATTCTTGAGCAGCAAAGGAAGAGTATCAGTATCCGCAAAGTCATGGGAGACAATTCTGTGGGAATAATACTCAGGTTCGTAAAGTCATTCCTGATACTGATAATTGTTTCATCCCTGGTTGCGGTGCCGGCAGGATGGATCATTCTGTCGCGTTGGCTGGAAACATTCCCGGCACATATTAAGCTTCAGCCTTCAATGTTCCTGATACCGCTTGGATTATTACTGGTTTACGCGGGAGCTGCGGTTACACTCATCGTCTACCGGGAATCATCCGCCAATCCTGCTAAAAACCTCAGAAACGAATAGTTGGCCATTTTGCAGAAGGCTGAGAATGTTACTGATGGGCAAGGGTTCATTTCCTGCCACAGCCAGGGCATCATGCCACAGCCAGTGCATCATTCCCCGCCCGAATTAATTTCACTTAACCCTTGTTGCGGTCCCGGAACAATGATTACTGAAATATCAGGAGTTTGACAAACTGCCCTGCAGGCAATGACAGGTCAGCACTATTTGTATATTTTTGTTGTTACCGTCCCCTGACGCAGGCAGGATTCTAACCATAACAGATCAGTAAACATGACAGCAGCCAGATACAAACCGGCATTCAGATATTCATTAGTAGTGTTGCTTTCAGCCGTCTCCCTGTCAGCCGGATCACAGGAGCTGAAGGATATGAAATATTTCGGCAGGGATTACTTTCTGCTGGAAGGCACCGAAATTGCTGACTCCCTTAAAGAAAACCCCTATGACCGGTTGCCGCTTTCATATAAGGAAACTGTACGGAAACCCCTCTGGGATCTGTCAAAGAATTCAGCCGGACTGTCGATCAGGTTTCGTTCCAGCTCGGGCAGCATCAGCGTGAAATGGACTCTTCTGAACAACCTCAGGATGAACCACATGGCCGAAACAGGTATCAAGGGTGTTGATCTCTATTTTAACAATAACGGCAAATGGCAATACCTCAATACTGCAAGGCCGGTTGATTTTGAAAATGAATTCATGCTGATAAAGAATATGCCGGCAGCCATGAGAGAGTATAGAATGTACCTGCCGCTTTATGATGGCATTGAAAGCATCGAAGTAGGGATTGATTCCAACAGCGTGATTGAAAAACCTGCTGCAGGCAAAGGCAGGTCAATAATCTTCTACGGGACCAGCATCACCCAGGGCGGTTGCGCGTCCCGTCCCGGGATGGCACACACCAACATTATTTCCAGGAAGCTGAATATTGACTGCATTAACTTCGGGTTCAGCGGCAACGGAAGGATGGAGCAACCGATCAGTGAGCTCATATCCGAATTTGATCCGCTGTTCTATGTCATTGAATGTTTGCCCAACATGACCAGGGAGCAGGTTATTGAGAGAACTCTCCCGCTTGTAGAGACCATCCGCGGAAAGCATCCTGAGACACCGATACTCCTTGTTGAGAATTTCATTTATGAATCAATGGTCCTGGACAGTGCGGAGAACTCCAGGATGAGTGAGAAGAATGCCGCACTGAAAAAAGAGTATGATAAGATGACTGAAGCAGGCTTCAGTAATATCTTCTACATAGAAAGTGAGCATGCCATCGGTGATGATCATGAAGGAACTGTTGACGGTGTGCACTTTACAGACCTCGGATTCCAAAGGTATGCTGATTTTCTGATGGATAAATTCATCCGGTTTGGTCTGATACCAGAAAGAGATTATTAAACATTTCCGGTTTGATCCGTGAACGACCTGACCGTCAGTCCTGGATGCAGCGCACTGACAAGCCACAGTCCTTATCGCGGTATGTAAGGCTTACGCTCTCTTCATCGGAGTATATCTCTATCATGGCTCCGAATGCACCGGAGAGCTCATCTGTGGCCCACCATGCACCGCTGTAGCCTACGCCGTCGAACCAGCCCATGAAACTGCGGAATCCGCCCGGAAGCGCATGGAAATGATAACTGTCACTGGCACCATCGTTAGGCTCGTCCCAACGCGGATGGCTGTCGGGGTCGGTGCGTTTGCTCTTCATCCTGCCCCCTGCCACCTCTTCTCCGCCAAGGTAGTCTACAAGCTCCTGCCATTCAGCCCTTGAGGGCACATGATATCCCTGGGGGCAAAGTCCACGGGGATCTGTCACACATGTCCATTTATATAACAGACCGTATGCCTTTATTACCTCTGATTCGGAATTGAGCCCGTCAATACTGTAATCAGGGTATACGGCACAGGCCGGACCGGCACTGGCCCATTCAAAGTCGGCATAGAGTCTTGAAAGTATTCCGGAGCCATCCCTGTAGACTCCCACGCGAAGGTTCTCAGTCATCCATACCTGGTTCCCTATCTTGATAATGCCATAGCCATACCCCTCGAGGTCTGTCACAATATCAGTCCGGTCCTGCTTCTCGCAGCTCGTCAGAATTACTGCAACCATCAGTGCTGCAGACAGATGAAAAAACTGTTTCTTCATATTTTCTCAGATTATGTTTTGCCCTGAAAGCCTGTCAATGCCACCACAGTCAACTGTAACACGCCAGGCATGCAGTCTCACTGCAATGCATTGAATGTCATCAGTTAACAAATTTACATCCTGAGAAAGCGATTGTCAAGTTTATTTACCCTGGTACAATCCTGATGAAGGCAACTCCCCCGGGACAAACGGTTACCGGTCCTTTGCGAAGCTGCCGTGTCCGGTCACCCTGTCGTTGACAACAGCGGTTCTGCGATACTCATCAGCGAGGATGCCAACCGGTGGTACAAGTCAGGAGCTGAGGATATCACCTGTTTTGTCTCGCGGGAATCATTAAATTTAACCATGCGTTTTTATTGACGAGAAAACAAAAGAAAGATTTGACAATGATGACTGACAGGCTGTTCACCGGGTTGGTACTACCTCTTTGTGTGCTGTGCTCCTCCCCTGCTCTTGCACAGAAAGGTGATCTGCCACACTTCCCCGATACAACCCCGCAGCTGTACAACACCTACCTTATCAGCGTGGAGGATGTCACGGTCGGGACCACGGTGGGACATCTCCCACGACTGCCGCGTTTTGTGAAGGGTGTCTACAGCAAAGATACCAGAGGGCCGGGGGCGGGTGCACCCGTGACGGGGGCGAATGCCCAAGGGCCTGGGATTAGTGTGCCAAAGCCAGGGATGAGTGCGCCGGAGCCTGAAGTGAGTGCGCTGGCGTCGGGAGTGAGTGCGCCGGGGCAAATTACGGGTGCGCCATGGCCGGAGGTGCGGGTGCTGTGGCCGGCACCGGAGGATAACAGCCAGGTGCTTGCTCCCGGCACATACACGGTGACGGGAAGGATCGCCGGATCAACCCTCCGGTCACGAGCCACCGTCACCGTCGTTGCGGCCGGCGAGCCTGCCGTGCCGGATCGTGGCGTCGAGCCTTTCGGCCTTGACCGGGTCATGCTCAACACCGATCCCCAGGACCGTCCGACGAAGTTCATCGCGAACCGTGATAAGTTCATCAAGGGTCTGGCTGCCACGAACCCCGATAACTTCCTCTATATGTTCCGCAACGCCTTCGGGCAGCCGCAGCCCGAGGGAGCAGAGCCGATGGGTGTATGGGACAGCCAGGAGGTCAAGCTCCGCGGTCACGCCACAGGGCATTACCTCAGCGCCCTGGCTCAGTCATATGCTGGTACTGGCTATGATGCAGCGATGCAGGCTGATTTTGCCGGAAAGATAGAGTACATGGTAAACACCCTCTACGATCTGGCGCAGATGTCGGGCCAGCCCCAGACAACCGGAGGAGAGCATATTTCTGACCCGGCGGCCGTGCCGCCCGCAGCTGGAAAGGCAGGCTACGACTCTGACCTGAGCGTGGAGGGCATCCGCACCGACTACTGGAACTGGGGCAGGGGTTTTATCAGCGCCTATCCGCCCGACCAGTTCATCATGCTGGAGAAGGGAGCCACCTATGGCAGGTCGGATGCACATATTTGGGCTCCCTACTATACTTTGCACAAGATCATGACAGGGCTGACGGATGTCTATGAACTAAGCGGCAACACAAAGGCGCTGGAGATAGTGAGAGGAATGGCCGACTGGGTATATGCACGCCTGAGCCGGCTGCCTGAGGAGACGCTGATGAGCATGTGGAACAGCTACATCGCCGGGGAGTTTGGTGGCATGAACGAGGCATTGGCACGATTGTACCGCATCACCGGCGAGGCCCGTTACATGGAAGCAGCGCAGCTATTTGACAACATAAGACTGTTCTTCGGTGATGCCGATCACTCCCACGGCCTTGCCAGGAACGTAGATATGTTCCGCGGGTTGCATGCCAACCAGCACATTCCCCAGATCATCGGAGCGATAGAGATCTACCGTGATACGAGGATCCCTGAATACTACCGCATAGCCGACAACTTCTGGCATATCGCAACCGGTGATTACATGTACAGCATCGGCGGAGTCGGCGGGGCAAGCAATCCCGACAATCCCGAGTGCTTCACCGCCCAGCCGTCGACACTCTACAAGAACGGTTTCGCCGAAGGCGGACAGAACGAGACCTGTGCCACCTACAACATGCTGAAGCTGACCAGAAACCTGTTTCTCTTTGACCAGCGTCCGGAGTATATGGATTATTACGAGCGCGGGCTCTACAATCACATCCTCGCCTCCGTGGCGGAGCACACCCCCGCCAACACCTATCACGTGCCACTGAGGCCGGGTTCCGTGAAACAGTTTGACAATCCTGACATGAAGGGTTTTACCTGCTGCAACGGCACGGGACTGGAGAGCAGCACGAAGCTACAGAACACGATATACTTCAGGAGTGCGGACAACCAGGCGCTCTATGTGAACCTCTATGTGCCCTCGACGCTGACATGGGCCGCGAGGAATCTCACCGTGACGCAGTCCACGGCCTTTCCGAAGGAGGACCGGACGCTGCTGACCGTCAACGGCAGGGGCAGGTTTGACCTCATGGTGCGCGTGCCGCACTGGGCAGTGAAGGGTTTCTTCGTGAAGATAAACGGCAGGGATGTGGAGGTTGATGCGGTGCCCGGGAGCTACCTGACGCTGAGCCGCAAGTGGAAGAAGGGCGACACCGTGGAGCTGCGCATGCCGTTCAGTTTCCGGTTAGAGCCGGTGATGGATCAGCAGAACATCGCCAGTCTCTTTTACGGTCCGGTGCTGCTGGCAGCGCAGGAGCCCGCGCCCCGCACTTCGTGGCGCAGGGTGACGCTGGATGCGCAGGACATCGGCAAGTCGGTCACAGGCGACCCCTCGAAACTGGAGTTCATGATTGACGGCGTGGTGTTCAAGCCGTTCTTCGACACCTACGGCAGGCATTCGGTGTACCTGAATGTGGAATTGAAGCAGTGAGATCAGTGCCCGGCGCCCGGCGCCCGGTATGCGCTGATGTTACTCCCCTGCAGGTCAGTGTCTCACAAAATAGTGATCTCTCAGCCACATCCTGTAAAGAGGATCAAGGAAACTGACTTTGTCACCCCTGATATCAATTATCTCCTTTGACACCAGGGCCTTTTTTATTTTTGTCACATTGGCCGAAGTTCCAAGTCCATAGTTAATAATTACATCCCGCGCACTTAACTGCTCAACATTTTGTATCAGAGCCTTCAGAAAGTTAACCTGGGTGTTGCTCAGTTCGTCCGTCAGATGCTGGAATAACATGCTTAACTGCAGAACCAGGCTGTTACATGCCGAGACAATTATTTCGCCCGTACAGATTTTTTCGGTCCTGAACCATGCCAGTTGGGCCAGTTGCTGAACATAGTAGGGGTGACAGTCAGCGAGTTCGGCAATCAATATCGCATCCTTGCTCTCTATTGTTTTGCCGGTTTGGGCAAATCGCTTTCTGATAAATGATATCCAGTCATTCGCGGAGATCTTTTCAAGAAAGAGAATATCTCCGAACTTGTAAAATGGCATCGACGGAGATGCGAACACGTCCATCAGCATATGGCGTTTGCTGCCATAGATACAATAGGAAGCCATCCTGTGAGTCTGCCACTGGGCCCGCAGTTTTTTCTGGAATCCGGCAGGATCGTCAAAACCTGAAATATTCTGAAATTCATCAATACATACAATTATCCTGATCTTCTTCTCTGATCCGATCCTCTCAGCAAAATTCAGGACATCTTCCGGGCTTCTTTTCACCTCTTCCCAATTCATACTCAGCCTGAACTCACTGTCTGGTCCGGGACTGAAGGTCACGTTAGGGATAAACCTGCCCAGGAACTTCCGGGCATTATCGAGCAGTTCCGATACGCGGTTTGCGGAGCTTCGCAGAACAGCGGCAGCGAAATAGCGGTAAAACTGTTCCTCTGTCCTTACATTATTGAGATCAACGAAACAGAATCTGATATCCTTATTCTTTTTTTTCGTCAGGTCTGCCGAGTACACAACCAGTGATGTTTTACCCCATCTTCTGGGAGAAATCAGGATGGTATTGACACCTGAACTGAAGTTCCGAACCAGTCTTTCCGTCTCCTGCTTCCTGTCAGTGAAATTCCTGTCAGAAGCAACTTTGCCAAAAACAAATGGAGTCTCCATGAATTTTTTTGATAAATGTAAAGAAAAAAATATAACTTACAAATTAGTGAGTTACTTTTTGGTAAGTTACACTCCGGTAAGGTACTTTGGTATATAACCTCTGAATGAGTTGCTGAACCGGCTAAATGACAATACAGATTAACGGAAAACGCAAATACCGTACCCGGTGTATGATCAATCAGATCTGCCGCCGGCCATCGCCCCTGGAAAAGACCGGTCAGTTTTCGAAAAAGGGAACCGGTTTTCCGGAGTACACACAGGAATTGCAGGATCCGAAGGAGGAAGAAGTATCCATAAAACAACCTCAGGAAAAAGAAACAAAACCAATATCTTTAAGCAGGACGGGAAGGGATTTAAGACCGATGATGTAATTTTAGCCCGACAAACCTCATCGGAAACCGCTTACCGCTGAAAGAGCGGTTGGACATTAAAATTCGCACGGATGAAAAAGAACTGTCACGTATCGCACTTTTTGTTTGCAGGTCTTCTTGCTGCAGTTATTGCAGGCTGCTCAACAGTAAAAGTGATAGACAAAAACCCTGACCTTGAATACGAAACGTACATCCCCGGCAATACAGACAGGGTAATAAACAGGGCAGTCTACTATGACAAGCTGCAGGGCTTCTGGCTTGGAACATCAATCGGGAACTGGACCGGCCTGGTGACCGAGATGGACAGGATCGGAAATATCGGCGAGATAAAAACAGGTGATTTCTACACACGTGACGACTGGGGCAAGCCCGATCAGCCCAGTATATGGAGCGAGGGTATCCCCAGCGCCCTCTCTCCGGTGATCGACTTTGTATTTGCCGGACCTGACAGCATCTGGGGAGCTGATGACGACTCCGATATAGAGTACATCTACCAGGAACTTCTGCTGGATAATCAGACATCAGTGCTTACGGGAGATCAGATCCGCAATGGCTGGCTGAAGCATATCAGGCACGAGGAGGAGAACTATCTCTGGGTGTCAAATCAGAAGGCTTTCGATCTGATGAAAGAGGGTATAATACCACCTGCAACAGGCGAACCGGCAAACAATCCTGAATACGAAATGATTGATGCACAGCTGACCACTGAAATTTTTGGTTTGTTTGCCCCTGCCCGGCCGGATATTGCCCTGAAGATGGCCCTCCTGCCTGTTCAGACCACCGCACGGGAAGAGAGCCAGTGGATTTCGGAATTCTATATCACAATGTTCTCGCTGGCATCTGCAGTGGATGAGTCATTACCGATGAAAGAACAGGTTTTGTGGATGGCTGATCAGGCCAAAGAGCGTTTGCCGGAAACCTCCTATCCATACAAAATGTATGACTACGTGAAGTCAAAATACGATGAAGGATTGCCGTGGGAGCAGGCACGGGACTCAGTCTACTATCGTTACCAGGTCAACCAGTCGGACGGGTATGATATGACCTCCCGGAATCTGTACTGCAACGGTTGTTTCGCTGCCGGGATCAACTTCGCCGCAAGCCTGGTCAGCCTGTTTTATGGCGGGGGCGATCTGATGGAGACAATAAAAATCGGTACACTGGCAGGATGGGATTCGGATAATCCGACGGCTACATGGAGTGGTCTGCTTGGATTTATGACAGGCAGGGGAGGTATTGAAAAGGCTTTCAACAGGAAATTCTCAAACCGGTTTGATATTCAAAGGACGAGAGACGGATTTGAAAATGGCGGCATTGACACGTTTGAGAATATGGCAATGAAAGGCATCTGGGTGACGGACAGGGTGGTACAGGAAGAGATGAAAGGTGGTATTGACCTGAAGAACAACCTGTGGCACATCCCCGTACCGGACAATGCCGGGCCCGGTGCGGAAGAAAATCAATAAACGTCTTGCTGTCTGAGGGTTAAGACATATGAGCAAGGATTTGTAGCAAAGAATACCTCCCCTGACAATTTCGTTAGTATCAGTCCTCCATGGATGAACGGGGAAACTTCATAGCCCGGGGGGTCTCGCTAGAGGGCATATGAGAAGTGCATCTGCCTGATCCGCCAGGCACCGTCAATCTTCTCAAGGACGCCGGTCCATCTGGCGTTCTCCCAGTTTGCCGGCTGCCCCTGCCATATGTTCCAGTCGTTGAGGTGACAATAAAACCATGCGACATCACCGCTTTGTGAGAAGTTTATCCGCAGATCCGAAATTTCGAATCCCACTGCCTTGAAATCCGGGCTTCTGAAAAACTCCTCATTGGCCCTGAAATCATCCACTCCTATGGCTACCCTGTCTGTAGGATTTACGACCAGGTAG
Organism: uncultured Rikenella sp.; assembly: GCA_964411345.1. Classification (GTDB taxonomy): domain Bacteria; phylum Bacteroidota; class Bacteroidia; order Bacteroidales; family VadinHA17; genus SR-FBR-E99. The sequence goes on from CAYPKP010000047.1 coordinate 20,369, forward strand.
GCTGAGTCGAGGCAGATCGTGGACTTCAGCATGTCAAAGTCCTTGGTGGGTGCCCAGCCCAGGTTATTGCGTATGGTCTGTTCTACCTTTGCTCTTTCAGCAGCAAGGTCAAACGCCTGCGATTCCCGGTTACCTCTGTCGCAGGACACAAGTATGAAGAAACAGGCAATACAAAAGAGAAATGATAACGATCCAATACTTATGGTTTTCATTGACGCAGTCTTTAAGTTAATTTTCATCCCAGTGTTTTTCAATGCTTTGCCTGATACAAGCCCCTGATATTCAGATTCATCATCGGATATTAATGCCGGGTATGGTTCTGAGGCAATACTTGCTTCACGTTGTATGCATTAAAGACCGGGCAAGTGGCATCCTGCCCTATATCTTATTCACTAAATGAAGGCAGTTTCAAGGTTCCGACTTAAAACATGATCTGAACAAGACTTATCTTCAGGCTATCGGCATCCGGCCGGAACACATGCCTGACGCTGCCGGAGATATACGGAGAGTGAATAGTGGTTAGGCCCCGAACTTATTGTCAAATTTTATCTATCAATTCAGATTTGACTATTGCGCATGCAGTCAAGGGATCATAATTTACATCTGATCGGAGCAATCCTTTTATATCTCCGAGAAATTCGGGGTCAGTAATCTTTGCCTCCAGATTCAGAATAAACTCCTTTTTACCCGGAGGGTGATCAGTAGAAAAGGCCATGTACTCCCTGAAGCACCTCAAAACCAGATCTGTTACATGAAAATGTTCCCGGGTATTGGTCTCCAGTTTAAGCCTCAATTTTCTTGATGGCGGGAATTCTGAGTCAAAGTCATAATATAAAGTGAAATTATGAGCCCCTGAACTTCTCCTGGGCGCTCCAAGGAACGATAGCCTTTCCCTTATTCTGTCGACTATAGGGCCGAACGGTTCTGCTGTAAGCTGCACAAGGTCAATATCCTCAGAATATCGCTGCTGCGGAAATAGATACAGTTTATGTAAAGCAGTACCGCCCCTGAATGCAAGACTCTCAGCTAGCTTAGCATCGGAGAATAATGCAGCCAGTACGCGACTAATAACAAGATCCTGCTCAACCTGTTCCATTGTCTGCCATGGCACTGACTGGTACCACTCATTGATATATGCCTGAGGTATCACAGATCAATGTCAATTTCAGTATTTGCAATTACTTTCCAGCGGTTATCTGAAGAAAATCCCTTTGTTGGCGCAGAGGCTTTTAATGGTATACGAAATAATCTTCGTTTATTTCTTTTCAGAATGTTAAACAATGCATCCGATATCCCTGAGCTTGAACAGGCATACTCCAACAGATATCCCATCCGTTGAAGTGTCGTCAAATTTGCGTGCTCAATAACATCCTTATTGAAATCAGATGGTTTAAGTGCATCAATTAATTCATATAAAACAATTGCAGCACGGTTCATTCCTCCGATGCGTCGTTCGTACTGAATGAGATCTGTTGCGGTTAAGACAGGATTCGAAATGAAAAGATATCCAGCTTCGGTTTTACGTTTCTCCAACAGCCTGGAAGGGATTCTGTCGATGCTCACATAATTGATCTTTAATCCCCTCTTTTGGGTTGCACGCATAACCGGAAAACCAGTCATTACAAAATATTCCTGAGGCTGCTGATGCGAAGCACCATGATAAGCAGCTGCACTAAGAAGCGAAACATAGTAAGACCTTCCCAGAAATTGAAAGAAATCATCCAGAAAAAGCGGAGGAGGCAGTATTCCTTTCCTGGCATATTGAGGTGGCAGGATCAGGTAGTAGCCCTTGTAAACTGATATAATCTTGCCTTTCCCGGACAGGTGGCTTAATGCCCTTGTTAGCGCAACTTCAGTGTAACCCTTCAATTCTCTTCTGGCCGATTCAAATGCAAATGAGTATGCTCCTTTGGATTGAAGAAGCTCTACCCATTCAACTATCTTTATTTCCTTCTGACTGTTCATATGAAAGTACTTCTTTGCGAAAGATACCATTTTTTGGTATTTATCGCAAATTTTTTATCCCGGCATTTTCAGTGTACCTGAATTCACCAAATATTATAAAACAATGAATTCCAGCCATACAGCCTCCCGCAACCTGAAAACCTACCTGACGCAGCCGGAGCATTTCACGCCGCTCATTGAACCAGCCGAAGACAGATTTATTTTGTTATGACTGGCAGCCACTGTATCTTTAGTCCTCCATGGACTTCAAGGACAACCTTATAGAGCACTACGGCTTCACGGAGAAAGACTGGGAGGAGACAGTCTGCCGTTTCCTTCCCGAGACTCTGCCCGCCAGGAGCCTCTTCCTCGAGAGGGACCAGGTCGCTGATCGCCTTGCATACCTCCGGTCAGGACTGATGAGGTCATTCATATATGATGACAACGCGAATGATATCACGACCCACTTCTTCAGGCAGGGAACGGTGGTGATATCCATGAAGAGCTTCAATGACCAGGTGCCGTCGCGGGAGTATATTATTACCATGGAGGACTGTGAGATCGACGTCATCACCTATGATCGCATGAAGGAGCTGATGGAGGTGGTGCCTGCCTGGCGCCAGATAGCAAAGGATGTCGACGAGTTCAAGTACAACGCCCTGATGAACCGCTCGATACAGCTCCAGACCCTCACAGCATCAGAAAGATACCAGCTCTTTATAAAGAAAGAGCCTGACATCCTTCAGAGGGTGGCCCTGAAACATATTGCCTCCTACCTCGGCATCGATATCGCAACCCTCAGCAGAATAAGAAAATCGATCTGAAATTTCTTTTTTGACTTTTGTCAAACAATCCTTCCACCCGGCAGGGGTAATTTTGCTTCATCAATAATTTCAAAATGAATGAGATGAAAGTAACAGCATTTGTCGGGAGCGCAAGAAAGAAGCATACATACCTGGCCACGGAAAGGTTCCTGAAAAGCCTTGATAAAAAGGGCGACGTCGATTATGAGATCGTAGCACTGAGCGATTACAACCTGAAGACCTGCAGGGGCTGCAAGCTGTGCCTCGACAGGGGTGAGGAGCTGTGCCCGCTGAAAGACGACAGGGATATCCTTTTGGAGAAGATACGCCAATCGGACGGGATCATCTTTGCAACACCCAACTATTCATTCCAGGTATCAGGGCTTATGAAAGTCTTCCTTGACAGGTTCGGCTATGTCTTCCACAGGCCTGAATATTTCGGGAAGACCTTTACCGGCATAGTGGCCCAGGGTGTCTACGGAGGAAAAGAGATAGTCAAATACCTCGATTTTATTGGCAGCGGGATGGGCTTCAGCGTGGTGAAGGGCTTCGTGATCAATACCAGGGAGCC